>CAWHLM010000022.1:0-102370 GCA_963830215.1 uncultured Alphaproteobacteria bacterium | reverse complement strand
AGGCGGCACGGGGCTGGCGCGCCGCGTCAGGCGCGCGCCAGCTTTCTTTCGCTGGCGAAGGGGCTGAGGCCGAGCCAAAGCTGCATCTTGGTGGTGAGTTCCCCGTCTCCGGTCAGCATCATTCGCCGTTCTTCGATGGCGGCGCGCACTGTGGTCAGGCCCATCCAGATCTCGGTCATAGTCCTCACGTCGGCCTCGACGAAGAGATCGACATCGAAACCGGGATCGACCGAGCAGAGGTCGATGACGTCCGTCTCGGGCGTGACCACCAGCCAGTATTGACGGCGTTTCGGCGGGTGCTCCCGAAAGTGGAAGCGGACCACCGACCGCCGTTTCGGCATCGGCGACAGGTTGAGGCTGCGCCGCATGTCCCACATGAGCAGGTCGGCATCGAGGTTCTGCATGGACAGGTTGGCCTCGATCCAGCGCTGCCCCCAGATGCCGACCGCCTCGATGACGGGTTTCAGGTCCTGGCCTGCCCGTGTCAGGTGATATTCGAACACGCCCGGTTCGGTGCGCGAGGCGACACGGCGGATGATGTCGGCCTTTTCGAGATCCTTCAGCCGCTTGGAGAGCAGCGCCGGCGACATGCGCGGCACGCCGCGGCGCAGGTCGTTGAAACGGGTGGACCCGCTGACCAGCTCGCGCAGAAGCAGCAAGGTCCAGCGGCCGCAGATGACCTCGGCCGCCATGGCGACCGGACAGAACTGCCTGTAGCTGCCTTGCGTCATGGTCAACTCCCTTTTCCTGGTCCTGGCCGCAGTCAGACTATTCGCCGACGCAAACTCCGGCCAGTTCAGAATCAGTACCGGCTGGATTCAGTTCCTGAACTGGCGCCGCTCAAGGGCCAACTGCATTGTGTTGTAGGGCGGTGATGCGGCCGCGGCACTGTCATGGCGCACAAGGGAGCGAGGCCGATGGATACGACCAATCCAGTTGCCGGCAGTGTGGATGCGAAGATCGTGGCGGAACTGGCCGGGAAGATAAGGGGATCGGTTCACCTGCCCGGTGACCCCGCCTATGACGAGGCTTGCCGCATCTGGAACGCGATGATCGAACGCCGCCCCGCTCTGGTGGTGCGGCCGGCCGCGGACGGCGACGTCGCCGAGGCAATCGCGTTCGCAAGACAACACCGCCTGCCGCTTTCCGTGCGGGGCGGCGGGCACAATGTCGCCGGCGCGGCACTCAGCGACGGCGGCGTCACCATCGACATGAGCAAACGGCGCGCCGTCACGGTGGGCCCAGGCGCGAAAATCGTGCGGGTCGAGGCCGGCGCCACCTGGAAGGACGTCGACGCAGTTACCCAGGAACACGGGCTGGTGGTGCCGAGCGGCATCGTCGCGGCCACCGGTGTCGCCGGCTTCACCCTCGGCGCCGGCTTCGGCTGGACGTCGCGCAAATTTGGCTTCGCAGCGGACAATCTGGTTTCCGCCGATGTGGTCACCGCCGACGGCAAGGCGCGCACGGTGAACGCCGCGAACGAACCCGATCTCTTCTGGGCGCTGCGCGGCGGCGGCGGCAATTTCGCCGTGGTGACCGCCTTCACCTTTCGCGCCCACGGCCACGGCCCACAGGCTCTCTGCGGCATGGTCGTGCACCCGTTCCACCGCGCCGCCGACGTGATCCGCCTCTTCCGCGAGGTCACCGCGACGGCGCCCGACGAATTGACCTGCCTGCTGGTCCTGAGGAAGGCGCCGCCGGCTCCCTTCATTCCGCAGGTGCTCCACGGCAAGCCGATCGCCGGCATCATCGCCCACTGGACCGGCGACCCGGCGAAAGGCGCCGACGCGATGCGACCGATCAAGGATTTCGGCCCGCCGGTCGCCGACACCATCGCGCCCCAGCCGTTCGTCGCGTTCCAGACGTCTCTCGACGGCGGCCAGCCCTTCGGGCGGCGCTATTACTGGAAGTCACACGAGCTGCGGGCGCTGTCCGACGGTCTCGATTCGGTGCTCATCGACCATGGCGGCCGCATCGCTTCGCCCTTCTCGGCAATCCTCGTGATGCAGATGGACGGCGCGCCCGCGCGCGTTCCTTCCGATGCGACCTCAGTGGGCATTCGCTCGGCGGACTACACGGTTGTCGTACAGGGAGCCTGGGAGGACCCGGCGGAGGACGCGGCGCATATCGGCTGGGCGCGCGAGGCATTCGATGCCGTCACCCCGTTCGCGTCGGGCGGGGTCTATATGAACTTCCTGACGGCCGAGGAGAGCGGGGGCCGGCTGCGCGCGGCCTACAGCGATGCGGTCTATGACCGCCTGCGGCGGGTCAAGGCCGCCTATGACCCCGAGAACATCCTTCGGGGCAATCTCAATATTCCACCAGCGTAGAACCGCACGAACCGCATTCATGTCCGGCTGCGGCCGGGCAGGTGAGACTTGTAGGAGCAAGAAGAGGCCGACTCAGCCTGCCTTTCCATCGATTTGCGAGAACAGACGGAGTCCAAAGCGGATTGCGGACCGCAATCATGGTGTTTTCTCGCGCTCATGGATTCACGCCCCAGCATCGAAGGTCTAGATTGCGGTGATTCGCATGAGTACGGCGGTGAGTGGCCCGGGGCCGTGCCGCGCCCGTCGAATGCCAAACCCCTCGAGTATCGGGATGCGGCGACGCAAGGGGGTTCTCTGCATGCACGCGCATGCCAGGAAAGCGACGGGGATTCGCGCAGCCGCATGTGCTGCCCTCCTCGCTCCCCTGTCGGCACACTCAGCCCTTGCGGCAACCGGTGCTCCGCTCGGCGATTTCAGTCCGGCACAGGTGGTCACTCTGGTCGCGGTGGTGGGCACCGTCTTCTTCGCCGTGTTCTCGGTCGTTGCGCTCTATCGTGCACGCTTTCGTGCCGAGAACGAGAACGCGACGCTCTCCGCCGAGGTCGGCAAGCTCAAGGCGTCGCTCGACCGCGCCGAGGCATTGGTCGATGAAGAGGACCAGCGTCTGGTGGCGTGGACCGTGCCGGGCGAGGCGCCGCTAGTTGCCGGAAGCCTGCCCGCCGTCACCGGTGCTCCGGCCGGGCGTGGCGATTTCCTCGCCTTCGGCATGTGGCTGGCACCGGATTCGGCCGGCCAGCTTGACGAGCGGCTCGCGCGCATGCGCGAGCACGGCGAGCCCTTCACCCTGGTTGTAACCAGCCGGACGGGCCGGCTGATCGAGGTGCGCGGGACGACGGTCGGTGGCTCGGCCGTGGCGCGGTTCCGCGATCTTAGCGGCGACCGCCTGGCCTTCGCCAAGATGAAGGTGAGCCACGATGCGCTGGCCGCCGAGGTCGAGACCATGCGCGCCATGCTGTCGGTGGCGCCCATGCCCATCTGGCTGCGCGACGAGGCCGGCGCGCTGGTCTGGGTCAACGCCGCCTATGCCGCGGCGGTCGAGGCCAAGGATGCCGGCGAGGCGGTGGCGCACGGCCTCGAGCTTCTCGACACCACCGGCCGTCAGATGATTGCCTCCGCCCACGTCGAAAATCCTGTCTTCACCCGCCGGCTGCCGGCCATCGTCGCCGGTGCCCGGCGCATCTTCGATGTCGCCGACATCGCCTCGGAAGGCGGCAGCGCGGCCATCGCCGTTGACACCACCGAGGTGGAGAGCGCCCAGGCGGCGCTGCGCCGCGAGGTCGAGTTCAATGCCCGCACGCTCGACCAGCTGCAGACGGCGGTCGCTGTCTTCGGTCCCAACCGGCGGCTCAAGTTCTCCAACGCGGCCTATCGCGCCCTGTTCGGTCTCGATGCGGCCTTCCTCGATTCGGCCCCCGACGAGATGACGGTGCTCGACCAACTTCGGGCCAGCCGCAAGCTGCCCGAGCAGGCGGACTTCCGCCGCTGGCGGGACGAGCTCCTGTCGGCCTACCGCTCGCCGGAATCGCAGGAGCAATGGTGGCACCTGCCCGACGGGCAGACGCTGCGCGTCATTGCCAATCCCCACCCCCAGGGCGGCATGACCTGGATTTACGAGAACGTCACCGAGCGCCTCGACCTGGAGAGCCGCTACAACGCGCTGATGAGCGTGCAGGGCGAGACCCTCGACCACCTCAGCGAGGGCGTGGCGGTGTTCGGCTCGGACGGGCGGCTGCGCCTCTACAATCCGTCCTTTGCCGCAATCTGGTCGCTCGACCCGGCGCTGTTCGCCAATAGCCCGCACGTTTCCGACATCGTCGCCGCCTGTCGCCGGCCGCACGACGACGAGGCCATGTGGCGGCGCTTCACCGCCAGCGTCGCCGGCGTCGACGAGAACCGCGCCTCGCTCTCCGGGCAGATGGAGCGCGAGGACGGCCGTATCATCGACTACGCCGCCGTGCCGCTGCCTGACGGCCAGACCATGGTGACCTTTGTCGACGTTACCGACTCGGTGAAGGTGGAGCGGGCGCTGGTCGAACGCAACGAGGCGCTGGAAGCGGCCAATACGCTCAAGAACGCCTTCATCCACCACGTCTCCTACGAGCTGCGCTCGCCGCTCACCAACATCATCGGCTTCGCTCAGCTGCTCGCCGACGAGCGCAGCGGTACATTGAACCCGAAGCAGCGTGAATATACCGGCTACATCAGCTCGTCCTCGGCGACGCTGCTGGCCATCGTCAACGACATCCTCGACCTCACCACCATCGACGCCGGGATCATGGAGCTCGACCTCGGAGAGGTCGACACGGCCGCGATGATTCACGCGGCGGTCGAGGCGCTGCAGGAACGCGTCAACGAGGCACATGTGGTCGTCGAAACCCGTGTCGCCCCCGACGCCGGCCATTTCGTCGCCGACGAAAAGCGCGTCCGCCGCATCCTCTACAACCTCATCGCCAATGCCGTCGCCTTCTCGCACCGCAACGGCCTGGTGACAATCTCGGCGAGCCGGGCCAACGACATGATCGAATTCGCCATCGCCGACCAGGGCCCCGGCATCCCCCGCGACTTCATCGGCAACGTCTTCGACCGCTTCGCCGCCATGCCGCGCGGCTCGGCGCGCGGCGGGGTGGGGCTCGGCTTATCGATCGTGCGCAGCTACGTGCTGCTGCACGGCGGCACGGTCGAGATCGAGTCGGAGGAGAACATCGGCTCCACTGTCACCGTGCGCCTGCCGCTGAGGCCCGTCGTCTCCGCCGTCGCGGCGGAGTGACTTTGGGGTAGTCTCCCCGCCCGATGACCGCACCCTTTGCGACACTTCTCTTCCCCGATGAAGCGGCGACGGCGGCATTCGCCGAGGATGTGGCGGCGATCCTTGGCTGTGGCGACGTCATCGCGCTCTCCGGGGGGCTGGGCGCCGGCAAGACCACCTTCGCCCGTGCCCTCATCCGCGCACTTGCCGACGACGTCGGCCTGGAGGTGCCGAGCCCGACCTTCACTTTGGTGCAGGCCTATGCCGCCGGCCGGCTGACCGTCGCACATTTCGATCTCTACCGGCTGGGTTCGGCCGACGAGCTGGACGAGATCGGCCTTGCCGACGCGGTGACGGAAGGCGCCGTTCTCATCGAATGGCCGGAGCGCGGCGATGGCCGCCTGCCGGAAGACCGGCTCGACATCAGTTTGGAGATCGAAGGCAGCGGACGACGGGCCGAGCTTTTCGGCAGCGGTGCCTGGCGCGGCCGGATCGAGCGCACGCGCGCCGTGCGCGCCCTGCTGGTGCGTGCCGGCTTCACCGGTGCGTCCCGCCGCTTCCTTCAGGGCGACGCCTCGATCCGCCGCTTCGAGCGGGTCAACGCCGGTGCCGGACGCGCCGTGCTGATGGATTGGCCGAAGCCTCCGGCGCCGCCCGTCCGCGATAGCCGCGCCGCCTTCCGGGCACACGACGTGACCGCCTTCCTCGCCGTCGATGCGGCGCTCCAGTCAATCGGCCTTTCGGTGCCGGACGTCATCGCCGCCGACCGCGAGGCCGGCCTGCTACTGATGGAGGATTTCGGCAGTGAGGGCGTGCTCATCAGGGGTGCGCCCGACCCTCAGCGCTACGGCGTCGCCATCGAGGGGCTTGCCACCATCCATGCGGCGCCACGGGGCGCCGTGCTGGCGGTACCCGGCGGCGGCGAGCGCCGCCTGCTGCCGCTCCTCGGCGAGGCCCTGATGGCCGATCTCGCACTGTTCGCCGATTGGTACGTCCCACATGCGATGGGCGCTCCGCTGGACCGTTCCGCAACCGGGTCATTTAAGCGCGTCTGGACCGCTCTCAGCGCCCGGCTGGCCGAAGCCGAGCAGAGCTGGGTGCTGTTCGACGTGCAATCGTCCAACCTCTTCTGGCTGCCGGAGCGCGACGGCATCCGGCGCGTCGGCCACATCGATTTCCAGGACATGTTCGTCGGGCCGGCCGCCTATGACGTGGCGACGTTGTGCCTCGACGCGCGGGTGACCGTGTCGCCGGAACTGGAGGCGGCGCTCCGCGACCGCTACGTCGGCCTCCGGCGGGCGACAGAACGGACGTTCGACACGGAATCGTTCGCCGAGGCTTATGCGATTCTCGGCGCCGCGCGTACGCTGAAGAACATGGGCGTCTTCGCCCGGCTTGCCGACCACCTCGGGAAAACCCAGTATCTTCAGCACCTTCCGCGCATGGACGATTACCTCGCGCGCAGCCTCAAGCATCCGGTTCTATCCGATCTTGCCGTCTGGTATGAGAGGCACCTGCCTCCGCTCAGCCAGGCCCACCGATGAACGCCGCGCCCGACGCCCCGCGCCCCGATTTCCACTGGAAGACCGCGCCGATCCGCCCCAAGCGGGCGATGGTCCTGGCCGCCGGTATGGGCAAACGCATGCGGCCGGTCACGGTGACCACGCCCAAGGCGTTGATCGAAATCGGCGGCCGGGCGCTGATCGACCGGGCCCTCGACCGGCTCGAGCGCATCGGCGTCGAGCGGGCGGTAGTCAACGTCCACTACCTCGGCGAGCTCATCCGCGTTCATGTGGGAAAACGCAGCGCGCCCGAAATCGTTATCTCGGACGAGACCGAGCGCCTGCTCGATACCGGCGGCGGCATCGTCAAGGCGCTGCCTCATCTCGGCGACGAGCCGTTCTACGTGCTCAATTCCGACTCATGCTGGGTGGAAGGCGCCCGCCCCAATCTCGAATGGCTGGCCAATGCCTGGCGTGACGAGAGCATGGATGCGCTGCTGATGCTGGCATCGACAGTGCACGCGGTCGGCTATAGCGGCCGCGGCGACTTTCGCATGGACGCCGCCGGCCACCTCATCCGCCGGCCGGAGCGCGAGGTGGCGCCCTTCGCCTATGCCGGCACGGCGATCCTGCACCCGCGTCTGTTCGTCGGCCGCACGGCCGAGCCCTTCTCGCTGAACGAAGTGTTCGACCAAGCGCTCGAAAGCGGCCGCCTCTTCGGCATGCGCATGGACGGGCTGTGGCTGCATGTCGGCACCCCCGAGGCCATCGGCGAGGCCGAGCATTCGATCGCCGACAGCGCCGAGTAGGTGACGATGGCGGCGGAAAGGGTCCCCCGCGTCTTCACCATCCCCGCCGGCGTTCCCTTTCTCGATACGCTGGCCGAGGCGCTCGTTGGCGGCCGGCTGGTGGAATTCGACCGCGACGACCCGCTGGCCCTCGCCGGTGTTACCATCCTGCTCCCCACCCGCCGCGCGGTGCGCGCCTTCCGTGAGACGCTTCAGCGCCACCTCAAGGCCGAGGCGGCCATCCTGCCCACCATCCGGCCGATCGGCGACGTCGACGAGGAGGAGCACCTGCTGGCGCCCTCGTCCGAATCGGCCGCCGAGCGTATCGCGCTCCCCGCCGCGGTGACGCCGCTGCAGCGCCGGCTGACGCTCGCCCGGCTGATCCTCGCCTGGGCGCGGGCCGTGCGCCGCGAACTCCTGATGCTGTCGCCCGACGAGCCGCTGCTGATCCCAGCCTCGGCCGCCGATGCGGCGCGTCTGGCCGGCGACCTCGCCCGCCTGCTCGACGACATGGAGACGGCGGGCGTTCCGTGGGAGCGGCTCAGGGAAATCGTGCCGGAGGACCACGCCCGCTACTACCAGGTGACGCTCGACTTCCTGAAGATCGTCGCCGAGCAATGGCCGGCGCATCTGGCCGAGATCGGCCTTGTCGATCCGGCGGTGCGCCGTGACATGCTGATCCGCGCCTCGGCCGCGCGGCTTTCCGGGCCGGTGGTGGCGGCCGGGTCCACCGGCTCGATCCCCGCGACCGCCGCCCTGCTCAAGGCGATCGCGCGCCACAACCAGGGCGCGGTCGTGCTGCCCGGCATCGACCAGGACAGCGACGCGGAGACCTGGGGGGGCATTAGCGAGGCCGGCAGTGCTGCACCCGGCGCCTTCGGGCATCCGCAGTTCGGGCTCAAGCAGCTCATCGGCGAGATCGGCATTTTGCGCGAGGACGTGGAACCGCTGGCCGCACCGCTGGATGCGCTCACTGCCCGCCGCAGCCTCGTCGCCGAGGCCATGCGCCCGGCAGAAACCACCGACCGCTGGGGCGACACGGCCGTTGCCGATGCCGGCGCCGCGATGGACGGCGTCACGCTGCTTACGGCGCGCAACGAGCAGGAGGAGGCGACGGCGATCGCCCTGGCGCTCCGCGAAGCGGTGGAGACGCCGGGTGCTCGCGCCGCGCTGGTGACGCCAGACCGCACGATTGCCCGCAGGGTCGCGGCCGAGCTCGGCCGCTGGGGCCTCGCCATCGACGATTCCGCCGGCGTGCCGCTCGACCGCCTGGGCGAAGGCATCTTTGCCCGGCTTCTGGTCGAAGCCGCGCTGTCGGACGCCGATCCGGTGCTCCTGTTGGCGCTTGCCAAGCATCCGCTTGCCGCCTTCGGCATGAGCCGCGCGCAATGCCGACGCGCGGCGCGCATGCTGGAGATCGCGCTCTTCCGCGGCCACCGTGTCACCGGAGGCGTGGCAAAGCTCGGCGCGGCGCTGGCCAAGGCGCGCGCAGAACTCGGAGAGGAGGGCAAGCATCCGCCGGCTGCCCGCAGGCGCATGCGCGAGGAGGACTGGCGCGCGGCCGGGCAACTCACTGCCGCGCTCGCCGGGTGTCTCGGGCCGCTCGAACAGTCGCTCGCAGGCAAGGTCTCCGTCGGCGATGCGACGGCGCTTCTCAAGACGGCGCTGGCCGCCGCCGCAACCGATAACGGCGGCGAAAACGGCCTCGCCACCTCAGCGGGCGGCGTGCTGACCACCTTGCTCGATGGCGTCAGCGAAGGCGTCAGCGCGCTTTCTCTCCGCGGCGCCGACTATCCCGAATTCCTGCGGGCGCTGATGGCCGATTCCGCACTTTCCCCGCCGGCCGGCCGCGATCCGCGCATCGCGATCTGGGGTACTCTGGAGGCCCGCCTGCAGTCGGTCGACCTCATGGTGCTCGGTGGGCTCGACGAGGGCGTGTGGCCCTCCGACACGCGCACCGACCCGTTCCTGTCGCGCGCCATGCGCAGTGAAGTCGGCCTGGCGCCGCCGGAGCGTCGGCTCGGCCAGGCCGCGCACGACTTCGTGCAGGGCGCGATGGCGCCGCGGGTGATCATCGCGCGGGCCGAGAAGCGCGGTGGCACGCCCACGGTGGAATCGCGCTGGCTGCAGCGGTTGGCAGCGGTTGCCGGTAAGGCGGCGATGCAGGCGGCGTGCGCGCGTGGCGCCGCCATTGTCGATCTCGCCCGCGCCATCGACTGGGTGCGTTCGGCCGAGCCGGTCAAGCCGCCGCAGCCCAAGCCGCCGCTGGCGGCGCGCCCGCAAGGCCTCTCCGTCACCGAAATCGAGACGTTGGTGCGCGACCCTTACGCGATCTACGCCAAGCATGTGCTGCGGCTGGACGAGCTGGAGCCGCTCGGCCGTGCGCCGGATTATGCGCTGCGCGGCACGCTCATTCACGCTGCCCTCGGCGACTTCATCAAGACATGGAGAGGCCCGCTCGACGCGACGGCCACCGAGGCACTGCTTGAAGCCGGCCGCCGGGTGCTCGCCGAAATAGAGGGCTTTCCGGACCTCCACGCCATCTGGTCGTTCCGCTTCGCGGCCATCGCCCGCTGGATGGTGCAATGGGAAGCGGCGCGCGACCCAACCATTGCCGAGCGCCATGCGGAAATCTCCGGGCACATCGAGGTCCCGGTGGGCGCGTCCGCTTTTCGCCTGCGCGGCCGGGCTGACCGCATCGACCGCCGCCATGACGGGTCGCTCGACATTCTCGATTTCAAGACGGGCGCACCGCCATCGGCCAGGCAGGTGCTGATCGGCTTCGCTCCGCAGCTCGGTCTGGAAGCGGCGATGGCCAAAGTGGGTGGTTTCGACAAAGCCTTCCGCGGCGCCGATATCGCGATGCTCGCCTGGATCGGCCTCGGCAGGGTCGGCCGCGACGAGCCGCTGAAATCGGCGGTCGAGAAGGACTGGACAGCCGATGGCGTCGCCGAGGAGGTGATGAAGCGCCTGATGGCGCTGCTCAACGCCTTCGCCGACCCGGGCCGTGCCTATGTCTCGCGCGCGCGGCCGATGTTCGAGACCCGCTACGAGAGCCCCTACGACCATCTGGCGCGGGTGCGCGAATGGGGCCTGGTGGAGAGCGAGGAGGACGAGAAATGGTTCGGCCCGCCGCGCCCGTGATCGACGCGGCGACGCGCCAGGCCCAGGCCGAGGCGTCGGATCCGCGGGCGTCAGCCTGGGTGTCGGCCAATGCCGGCTCCGGCAAGACCTATGTGCTCGCCCAGCGGGTCGTGCGGCTGCTGCTCGCCGGCGCTGAGCCCGGCCGCATCCTCTGCCTCACGTTCACCAAGGCTGCCGCGGCGGAGATGGCGAGCCGGGTCTTCGAACGCCTCGGCGGCTGGGCGGTGCTGCCCGACAAGGCGCTCGCCCGCGAGATCGAGGCGATCGAAGGCCGACGCCCCGGCAAGGACGAGCTGGCGCTGGCGCGGCGGCTCTTCGCCCGTGCCCTGGAGACGCCGGGCGGGCTGAAGATCCAGACCATCCACGCCTTCTGCGAGCGCCTGCTGCAGCAGTTCCCGTTCGAAGCCAATGTCGCCGGGCACTTCGAGGTGCTCGACGAGCGCCAGGCCACCGATCTTGCCGAGGCGGCACGGCGGAGCGTGCTTGGACGTGCGGCAAGCGGAGGCCCGCTTGGCGAGGCGCTCGCCATGGTGCTTGCCGCCGGCAGCGACATGGCACATGAGGTGGCGATCAAGGAATTCGTCGGGGAACGTGCGCGCCTCGACAAATGGATCGTCACCGCCGGCTCGCTCGATGCGGCGCTTCGCCAATTGCGTGAGCGGCTGGGCCTTGGCGCGGACGACACGCCGGAGCGGCTCACTGCCGCGATCGTCAACGAGAGCGCGTTTGCCCATGACGATTTCGTCCGCCTGATCGGCCTGCTCCGCGAGGGCAACAAAACCGATGTCGCGGCGGCCGAGCGGCTGGCGCCCTATCTCGATGCGCTCGACGATGATGCCCGCGCCGCCGCCTATCGCGACTTCTGCACCACGGCCGGCGGCGAACTGCGCGTCGCCGCCGGCATGGTCACCAAGGCCGTCAAGGATCGCTGGGACGGCATCGCCGAGACGCTGGCGGCCGAGATCGAGCGCCTGCGCCTGCTGCTCGACCGCCTCGCCGCAGCCGACTGCTATGTCACGACTGCCGCCATGCTGCGGCTGGCCGACGCCACCATCGCCGAGTACCAGTGGCTGAAGACGGCGCGCGGCGCCCTCGATTTCGACGATCTCATCATCAAGACGACGAACCTCTTGGCGCGCTCGGACGCCGCCCAATGGGTGCAGTACAAGCTCGACCGCGGCATCGAGCACATCCTGGTCGACGAGGCGCAGGACACCAGCCCGCGCCAGTGGCTGGTGGTGAAGGCGCTGGTGGAAGAATTCTTCGCCGGCGAGGGCGTCGCGGCCAAGACGCGCACGCTGTTCGCGGTGGGCGACCAGAAGCAGTCGATCTTCTCGTTCCAAGGCGCGATGCCGGCCTGGTTCTCCCTGATGCGGCGCGAGCTTGGGGCAAGCGCCCGAGCGGCTGAAGCGCGCTGGTTCGACCCCGAGCTGCACCTCTCATTCCGCTCGGTGCAGTCGGTTCTTTCGGCCGTCGACGACGTCTTCGCCCGGCGCGAAGCTTATCGCGCCCTTTCCGATGCGGACGAGGCGCCGGCGCACAGCGCCGCGCGCCATGGCGCGCCAGGCCGCGTCGTGCTGTGGCCGATGATCGCTCCGGCCGAAAAGATCGAGCCGGAAGATTGGGCGACCCCGCTCGACCATCTCGGCGAGAAGAGCCCCGAGGTGAAGCTCGCCAACCGGCTGGCGCGTACCATCGGGCGCTGGCTACACAACGGCGAGAGGCTCGACAGCGGCGAGGCGATCCGTGCCGGCGGCATCCTCATCCTTTGCCGCACGCGCGGCGCCCAGACCGACGCCATCAACCGGGCGCTGAAGAGCCGTGGCGTTCCGATCGCCGGCGCCGACCGGCTGCACTTGACCGAGCACATCGCCGTCATGGACCTGATGGCGCTTGCCCGCGTGGCTCTGCTGACCGAGGACGACCTGTCGTTGGCGGCGCTGCTCAAGAGCCCGTTGATCGGGCTTTCCGAGGACGCCCTGTTCGACCTCGCTTATGGCCGCGAGGGCTCGCTTTGGGACGCGCTCGGGCGCAAGGCGCAGGAGCGCGAGGAGTTCGCCGCGGCGCGCGAGCGGATCGAGTGCTGGCGCGCCAGCGCCGATACGCGCGAGCCTTACGGCTTCTTCGCCCGCATCCTCGGGCCCGAGCGCGGCCGCAAGCGCTTCCTGCAACGGCTGGGCGCCGAGGCCGAGGACGTGCTCGACGAGTTCCTCACCCAGGCGCTGGCCTATGAACGGCTGGAGGCGCCGACGCTGCAGGGCTTTCTCGCCTGGCTGGAGGCCGGCACCAGCGAGATCAAGCGCGATACCGAGACGCTGCGCGACGAGGTGCGCGTGATGACCGTGCATGGCGCCAAAGGTCTGGAAGCGGACATTGTCTTTGTCGTCGACAACGGTTCGATGCCGGTTCATCCCAATCACGACGCCAAGGTGATCGCTCTCGACGACGACCGCGACGGCTCGGTCTCGCCGCTTATCTGGATGCGCCGGCTGAAGGCCATGCCCTCGGTCGTGGAGCACCGCGTCAAGGCGCTGCGCGAGGCGGCGAAACAGGAATATCTGCGTCTGCTCTACGTGGCGATGACCCGCGCCAAGGACCGGCTCTACCTGTGCGGCACGCTCAAGGAACGCGGAACCGACCCGGTCAACGGCTGGCACGGCATGGTGACGACCGCGCTCGAGGCGGACTGCGTGCACAGCGTCGATCCCGACGGCGAGGACGAGCTGGAATGGCGCCCTGCCCCGCGTCCGGCCCTCAAGACCAAGCCACCGCAACCCGGCCTGCCGCTGGGGCCGCATCGGCCCGACTGGCTGGAGCGCGCCGCGCCGCCTCCGCCGGCGGCCTTGCCGCACGTGACGCCCTCGACCCTCTTCGACGCAGACGGCGAGACGGCGCAGCCCGCGGCGCGTGTTGCCACGGCGGACGAGGCGCTGATGCGCGGACGCCTCATCCATCGGTTGCTCGAATCCCTGCCGGCGATCGCGGAAAGTGAGCAGAGAGCGATTGGCGCCGCCTATCTTGCCGCCTCCTCCGGGGACATGACGGAAGACGAACGCGCAGCGCTGCTCGCCGAAGTGATGGCGGTGATGGCCGAGCCCGCCTTTGCCCCGGTCTTCGCTTCAGGCAGCCGCGCCGAGGTGGACATCGTCGGCCGTATCGTCCGGGCAAGCGGCGAAGCGGCGGTTTCGGGGCGGGTCGACCGGCTGGCGGTGACGCCGAGCCAAGTCCTGATCGTCGACTACAAGACCAACCGGCCGGCGCCGGAAACGCTGCAAGAGGTGCCGCCCGCCTATGTTACCCAGCTCGCCCTCTACCGCGCGATCCTTGGCCGGCTTTATCCTGGCCGGGCAGTCACCGCCGCGCTGCTGTGGACCGACCGGCCGGCGCTCATGGAAATCCCGTCGGCCGCGCTTGATTCGGCCGAATCGGCGGTCCTGGCGGGCTGAAAAGCGCCTGGCGCCCCCTGCGACGATCAGGCAGGTGGCCGGTTTCCAGCGGTTACCTTGACATTAAGGGTTGGCCACCTACCTTGAGCAAAACCCCTTTCAAGCTTCGAGGTACAACATGCCTGCGCACGTGACTGATGCCAGTTTCGACAGTGAGGTTCTGGGCGCCTCCGAGCCCGTCGTCGTCGACTTCTGGGCCGAATGGTGCGGCCCCTGCCGAATGATCTCGCCGGCGCTCGAAGAGATCGCCACCGAGATGGAAGGCAAGGTGAAGATCGCCAAGCTCAACGTCGACGAGAACCCCGACATCACCATCCGTTACGGCGTGCGCTCGATCCCGACGCTGATCATGTTCAAGAACGGCGAGCCGACCTCGATGCAGGTTGGCGCTGTGCCGAAGGGCCGGCTGTCGGACTGGATCAAGGCAGGCATCTGACGCCGCGCCTGTTCGTCCCGCTTTGAACAAGCCGGGGCCGGAAACGGCCCCGGCTTTTTTCGTGCGCTCAGCCCGGCGGCGTGCCGTTCAAGTCGAGCACGGAGCCGGCGAGATAGAGCGAGCCGCAGATCAGGATGCGCGGCGGAATCGGCAGGCCGGTCTCGGCCGAGATCATGTCGAGCGCGGTCTCGACATCGGCAACCGGCGTGGCCTCGACTCCGGCGCTCCTGGCCGCCTCGGCGAGCTCCGCCGGGTCGCGCCCGGCGGTCGAGGACGGCACCGGCACCGTATAGGCCTTGCGGGCAAGGCCAGCGAAGGGCTGGAAGAAGCCCACCGGGTCCTTGGTGTTGAGCATGCCGCAGATCATGAACAGCGGCCGCGGCACGCGGTCCTCGAGGTCTGCGACGGCTTCCGCGATCACGAGTCCCGCAGCCGGATTATGGCCACCGTCGAGCCAGATCTCGGCATCGCTGCGGGCGCGGGCGACGAGTTTGCCGGTCGTCAGCCGCTGCATGCGCGCCGGCCACTCGACATTGACGAGACCGGCTTCGATGGATTCCGTCGGGATCGCAGGCTCCACGTGGCGCAAGGCCGCAATGGCGACGCCGGCATTGGTGAACTGGTGGCGGCCGGTGAGCCGCGGCGCCGGCAGATCGAGCAAGCCGCCCTCGTCCTGGTAGACCAGGCGGCCGTGCTCGGCATGGGCGATCCAGTCGCGGTTGGCGAGATAGACCGGCGCGCCAAGGCGTGCCGCCTCGGTCTCGATCACGTCGACGATGGACTCGCGCTCGGGCGCCACTACCACCGGACGGCCGCGCTTGATGATCCCGGCCTTCTCGCCGGCGATCTCCTCGACGGTGTTGCCGAGGAACTTCTCGTGGTCCAGCGCGATCTGCGTGATCACCGCCACCAGCGGATCGGCGACGATGTTGGTGGCGTCGTAGCGGCCGCCGAGGCCCACCTCGAGCAGCAGGTAATCCGCCGGGTGATCGGCGAAGAGCTGGAAGGCGGCGGCAGTGGTGATCTCGAATTGCGGGATCGGCGCGCCGGCATTGGCGTGCTCGACGGCGATCAGCACCTCGATCAGCTCGTCCTCGTCGACGAAACGGCTGCCGCCGGGCGCGCCGATGCGCATGCGCTCGTGAAAGCGCACGAGATGGGGAGAGGTGTAGACGTGGACGGACTTGCCAGCCGCCTCCAGCATGGCGCGCAAGAAGGCGGTCGTGGAGCCCTTGCCGTTGGTGCCGGCAATGTGGATGACCGGCGGCAGGCGGAGGTCGGGACGGCCGAGCTTGTCCATCAGGACCGTCATGCGGTCCAGCGACAGGTCGATCTCGCGCGGATAGAGCGCGCGGAATCGCTCAAGAATGGCGGTGGAGCGGTCCATGCTGGGGAAAGGATCCGTTTTCAGGCGGTCGCGGGCTGAGGTTCGCCGGCCGGCAAAGCCTCGACCGGCGCCGGCAGGGTCTCGGGCAGCGCCTCCGAGCCCAGCAAGCGGCAGATGCGGCTGATGGTGGCGCGCAGCTTGTGGCGGTGGACGACCATGTCGACCATGCCGTGCTCGCGCAGGAACTCGGAGCGCTGGAAGCCGTCGGGCAGCTTCTCGCGGATGGTCTGCTCGATGACGCGCGGTCCGGCGAAGCCGATGAGCGCGCCGGGCTCCGCGATGTGGACGTCGCCGAGCATGGCGTAGGAGGCGGTGACGCCGCCGGTGGTCGGGTTGGTGAGCACGACGATGTAGGGCAGCCTCTCCTCATGCAGCGCCTGGACGGCGACGGTGGTGCGCGGAAGCTGCATCAGCGACAGGATACCCTCCTGCATGCGCGCGCCGCCCGAGGCGGCGAACATGACGAACGGACGCTTGCGCTCGACCGCTGCCATCATGCCGGTGACGATCGCCTCACCGGCGGCCATGCCGAGCGAACCACCCATGAAATCGAAATCCTGCACAGCGGCGATCAAAGGCACCTGCTCAACCGTGCCGGCGCCGACCATCACCGCGTCGATCAAAGTCGTCTTGGCGCGGGCGTCGCGCAGCCGCTCGGTGTAGCGGCGCTCGTCGCGGAACTTCAGCGGATCGACCGGCACTTCGGGCAGAGGCAGGGCCTCGTATTGGCCGTTGTCGAAGAAATGCTGGAAACGCTGATTGGCGTTCATGCGCATGTGATAGCCGGAGCCGGGTATGACGAATTGGTTCACCTCGAGGTCGCGGTGAAAGACCATCTCGCCGGTCTCCGGACACTTGATCCACAGATTGGGCGAGACCTCCCGCTTGTTGAGGAGGTTGCGAATCTTCGGGCGGACGACGTTGTTGATCCAGCTCATCTCACCATTCCCCTTCTTCGGGGCCTATTCCGCCGCCTCGGCGCGGGCGCCGCGCACGCCGGAGGCAAGCTCCGACACCAGAGCCGACACCGCTGCCACGGTCTTGTCGGTGGCGCGCCCCTCGCGGTCAAGCGAGGTGCGCACCGCCTCGACGATGGCCGTGCCGACAACCACGCCGTCGGCGGCGCGGCCGATGACCCGTGCCTGCTCGGCGGTCTTGACGCCGAAGCCAACGGCCACCGGCAATATGGTGTGCCGCTTGATCCTTTCCACCGCCCCGGCGATGCGGGTGGTGTCGGGCAGCGTCATGCCGGTGATGCCCAGCATGGAGACGTAGTAGACGAAGCCCGAGGAATTGGCGAGGACGGTGGGCAGGCGCTTGTCGTCGGTGGTGGGCGTCGCCAGGCGTATGAAGTTGATGCCGTGGGCAATTGCCGGCAGGCAGAGCTCGTCGTCGGCCTCTGGCGGCAGGTCGACCAGGATCAGCCCGTCGACGCCGGCCATGCGCGCGTCGGTGAGGAAGCGCTCGTTGCCGTAGGAATAGATCGGGTTGTAGTAGCCCATCAGCACGATGGGCGTGTCCCCGTCGCCTTCGCGGAAGGCGCGCACCATCGCCAGCGTCTTGGTCAGCGTCTGGCCGGCATGAAGCGCGCGGAGGCCGGCGGCCTGGATCGCCGGGCCGTCAGCCATGGGATCGGAGAAGGGCATGCCGAGTTCGATCACATCGGCGCCGGCGCTGGGCAGCGCCTTGACGATCGCCAGAGACGCGTCATAGCCGGGATCGCCGCTCATGACGAAGGTCACCAGCGCCGGGCGGTCCTCCTCCTTCAGCGCGGCAAAGCGGCGGTCGATGCGGGTCTCGGTCATGGATCAGATCTCCATGCCGAGATGCTTGGCGACAGTCTCGACGTCCTTGTCGCCGCGGCCGGAGAGATTGACCACGATGATCTCATCCTTGGCCATGGTCGGCGCGAGCTTGGCCACATAGGCGAGCGCGTGGGCAAATTCGAGCGCCGGGATGATGCCCTCGACCTTGGTCAAGAGCTGGAACGCGTCCAGCGCCTCCTTGTCGGTCGCCGGCACGTAGGAGACGCGGCCGGTGTCGCGCAGCCAGGAATGTTCCGGCCCGACGCCGGGATAATCGAGGCCGGCGGAGATCGAGTGGCCTTCGAGGATCTGGCCGTCGTCGTCCTGCAGTAGATAGGTGCGGTTGCCGTGGAGAACGCCGGGCCGGCCGCCGTTCATGGAAGCCGCGTGGCCGTCGGGCACATCGAGCCCATAGCCGGCGGCCTCGACGCCGTAGATCTTCACGTCGGCATCGTCGAGGAAGGGGTGGAAGATGCCGATGGCGTTGGAGCCACCGCCGATGCAGGCGACGATGGCGTCGGGCAGACGTCCCTCCTGTTCCATGATCTGCTCGCGGGTCTCGATGCCGATCACCGACTGGAAGTCGCGCACCAGCTCGGGATACGGATGCGGGCCGGCGGCGGTGCCGATCAGGTAGTAGGTCGATTCGACATTGGTCACCCAATCGCGCAGCGCCTCGTTCATGGCATCCTTGAGGGTGCCGTTGCCGGCGGTGACCGGATGGACCTCGGCACCCAGCATGTGCATGCGGAAGACGTTGGGCCGCTGCCGGGCGACGTCGGTGGCGCCCATATAGACGACACAGGGCAGGCCGAAGCGCGCCGAGACGGTGGCCGCAGCGACGCCGTGCTGGCCGGCGCCGGTCTCGGCGATGATGCGGGTCTTGCCCATGCGGCGGGCAAGCAGGATCTGGCCGAGGCAATTGTTGATCTTGTGCGAACCGGTGTGGTTCAGCTCCTCGCGCTTCAGATAGATTTTGGCGCCGCCGAAATGCTCGGTCAGCCGCTCGGCGAAATAGAGCGGCGAGGGACGGCCGGCATAATGGGTGTTGAGCCGGGTCAGCTCCTCGCGGAAGGCGGGATCGTCCTTGGCCGCCCTGTAGGCTTCCTCTAGCTCGAGGATGAGCGGCATCAGTGTCTCGGCGACAAAGCGGCCGCCGAACAGGCCGAAGAAGCCGCGCTCGTCCGGTCCGGCACGATAGGTGTTGGGCTGGACGGTCATGAGGCGGCCCTGTGGCTGAGCGGCGTGGCGCTGGCGCCGCGGGCATTGCCGATGAAGGCGCGGATCAGGTCGGCCTCCTTGCGGCCGGGGGCGCTCTCCACGCCCGAGGAAACGTCGACGCCGGGCGCGCCGGTGACAGCGACGGCTTCGGCGACATTGCCCGGCGTGAGGCCGCCGGAAAGCAGCCATGGGATGTCCGGGTCGAAACCGGACAGCAGCGTCCAGTCGAACGGCGTGCCGAGGCCGCCGGGGCGTGTCGCATCCTTGGGGGGCTTGGCGTCGAGCAGCAGCCGCTCGGCGACGGCCATATGGCGTTCGGCCTCAGCCAGATCGCTCTTCGTGGCGATGGGCAGCGCCTTGATCACTTCACGGCCGAACCGCTTCCTGACCTCGGCGACCCGCTCGGGCGTCTCGGACCCGTGGAGCTGCAGCCAATCGGGACTCACGGTTTCGACGATCTCCGCGAGCGCCGCATCGTCCATGTCCACGGTCACCGCGACGATCTCGGCCCGGCCGGCGACGCGCTTCGCCAGTTCGGCGGCGCGCTCGGGCGTGACGAAACGCGGGCTCCTCGGAAAGAAGTTGAGGCCGACCATGTCGGCGCCGGCCGCCAAGGCGGCGTCCAGCGTCGCCTCCTCCGAGAGGCCGCATATCTTCACGATCGGGCTCATGGGGGCTCGATTTGGCACGAAACGGGAGCAGAGCCAACTTCTATTCGCAGATCGTCCGAAGGAGGCATGCACACATATCAACATTCATCGCGACTACTCTGCGTTGTCATTCTCTGTGTTTTGTCGTATACCGTGTGTCAACAACCTCTGGGGGATGGTTGCATGAATACAATTTCCCGCTGTTGTTTCTTCGCGCTCGCCGTCCTCTCCACGGGAGCGTCGGCGTACGACATCGATGTCAGGGGCGTTGTAACGAACTCCCAATACCCTGATCTTCCAACAAATCCCGCTGTCTCGATCTCAATATATCAAGCCGACGGCCAACTCCGCGCGACGCGGAACCCCCAGTTCGAAAGCACCACCCGATCGTATGACGCTCGCTTTCCACTTGATCAGTTCGAAAACAATCTATTTAAAATTCAAATCTTGAATAACAACTACGCTATATTAGAACCACGCAAGCCTATGACTTTCATTCCAAAAGAATCTGACGAGTATTACACGTATCAATTTGATATAACGATTGTACACAAGGCAAATATTGCGCAATTGCAACTGAATAACGCAACACAACAATTGGCCCACGGCGGATTATTTCAAGCAATAGACGATATTGGAAATTGTTTGACCTATATAGAGTTGAATAGCGCGGACGGCGACGTGCCGGAGTTAGATATAATCGCACGAAACTCCTATTTATCTCTTGCACACTCGATAGAATACGCCGCAACAACGAATACCGTTCTTCCGACTTATCGCATTTTAAACCAGGATGCAGCGCTTCAATCCCCTGTTTTTCTCCGGCTAGCCCCCTCCATTCGTCAGAATATTCTGTTGAGAATTGTCACGGCGCTGTCGACGATTCGGCTCTCAGCGAATGTGGGAGACACAGCGCTGATCTATGACCAACAGGTGGAGCGACTGTATGCCGACATTATTGCAATTGACCCGAGCGACTATTCTGCCGCCCAAGTTGTATATCTATATGAATATCACACAAAGAACATTTCCGGCGCCATCCGGACAATATACGACTTTATGAAGAGTCGTCCTAACAGGAACGTTGCTCAATCTTTTGTACTGGATTGGATTCTATTCATTTCCAACGACAATGGCCTGGATAAATATTTGTCCTGGCTTTCCGGAGCCGCCCCGTCGACGACAGACCTAAATGACGAAATCAGTGAGATTTGTGAGACGGTCGTCGCATATCCGGATATCGGTCGGCCGGCCGGGGCTCGGACGGCGCCGCTGAACAGCTTGCTCGAACGATGCCGTACCGCTGGAGGACAGTCATGAATGAAAACATGAGGGCCTTAAGAACGGTCGTTTATGCAGGGACTGTTGTGTCCGGGATTATAGCGCTTTCTGTGATCCTGACTGCTTGTTACTTAACAATATTTAATCAATCGACGCAAACGCCGAAGATAATATCTGACTGGGGAGGGATAATAGTGGGATTCTATTTTGGATCGTTCGTGGGGTTGGCGAAAGATCTCCTCATACCGCAATCGGGTGGCGATGCTGTAGGGGCGGTTGAGCCAAAGAGGGCGGACGCCAATCCCGCGCCAACACAAAGTTAATAGAGCGCGACATCGAGGCGTTGAGCCTAGCTAGTTTGCAACTCGCTGCCAGACGAGGATCGCTGCGGCCAAATCCTCGATGGCACTGCCGACCGACTTGAAGAGGGTGATCTCCTCCTCCGATTGCCGGCCGGGCGCCATGTCGCGGCAGAGGTCGAAGAGGTCGCCGGCAATGTCAGCCTCGCTGATAACCCCGGCGGCGAGCGGCTGAACGATGTCACCGGCCTCCTTCAGTGCGCCGACCCGCGTATCGACATAAACCGTGACATGGCGAATGACATCGTCGTCAGCCTCCCGCATATGCGGCGTGTACGCGCCGACAAGGTCGACATGGGCGCCGGGCTTCAGCCAGGCGCCCTCGACCAGCGGCTCCTTGCTCATGGTGGCGACCGAGACGATGTCGGCTGTGGCTACCGCCGCCTTGCGGTCGCGCGCGGCCGTCACCCTGAGCCCGGGGCGGTCGAGGGCGGCGGCGAGGCGCTCGGCGGTTTCCGGTGTGCGGTTCCAGATCGTCACCGTCTCGATCGGGCGGATGGCGGCGTGGGCGGCGATCAGCCGGGGGGCGAGCGCTCCGGCGCCGATCATCGCCATGCGGGCGGCATCGGGCCGGGCAAGGTGGCGTGCTGCCAGCGCCGAGGCGGCGGCGGTGCGCCAGAGCGTCAGCGTCATGCCGTCGAAGCCGGCGAGCGGTTCGCCACTGTCGCCGGCAAGAAGCAGGTAGGTGCCCATGACGCTCGGCTTGGCGCGGGCCGCATTAAGCGGAAAGACGGAGGCCACCTTGACGCCGATGAAGCCGTCGTTGCCGGCAGCCCAAGCCGGCATCAGGAGCAGCGTGGCGGTCTCGCCCGGCCGTTCGATAGCGTGATGGTGGCGCACAGGCGCAACGACGCCCGCGCGAAAGGCTGCGGAAAGGGCATCGACCAGCGCCGGATAATCGAGGACGGAATCGATCTCGGCGGCGCCGATGAAGCGCACGGCAAGTCCTCTATGCCGCGTCGCGTTCGGAGAAGGGCGGGGCCAGTGCCGGCGCAGTGGTGACGCGTTCGCGCAGGCGTTCCACGTCTTGGCGGAGGCGCGCCGCATTGGCCCGCTCGGCGCGCGCCGCTTTCCGCCATTTGGCCTGCCCGATCCAGGTGGCGACGCCACCGACGAGGATGCCGAGGCCGAGCGTGGCGAAGAGCAGGATGAAGAGCGGCAGTTCGACCGACCAGCGCGCTGTCGCGCCGCCCAGCGGATCGAGCGACAGAAGGACGTCCGAGCGATTGGCCACCGACAGCGCCACCGCGACAATCGCCAAGGGCAGGAGCACGAACAGGATCAGGAAACGTCGCATCGCAATCCTTCAGCGTGGGGCGCGCGCCCGCGCCTTTCCCGACCGGGAGCCGCCTCAGTTATTGAGGCGCTCGCGCATTTCCTTGCCGGTCTTGAAGAAGGGCACGAACTTCTCGGTCACCGCCACCTTGGAGCCGGTGCGCGGGTTGCGCCCCGTACGCGCCGGGCGGTTCTTGACGGAGAAAGCACCGAAGCCGCGCAGCTCGACGCGATCGCCGCGCGACAGCGCATTGGCGACCTCGTTGAGGATGGCGTTGACGATATTCTCAACGTCGCGCTGGTAAAGGTGCGGATTCTGTTCGGACAGCTTCTGGACCAGTTCTGACTTTATCATTGGGCTGCCCCCTCGGCAGGCTGCGCGCCGGCGCCGGCTGAACCCTGCCAAACCGACATAAGACCGTCAAGCTTCAGACTTTGCGGAAGAATTCGATCCAGCACGCCGCCCTGCAGCAACGCCGGCGCAATGCCGGTCTTTTGCGCCATCCATATTACCGCGGCATCGGCGACGGAGAATAGACCGCCGCCGGCACTCGACGGCCTCCAGTCGCGCACCGGCAATTTGGTGTCGACGCCCTTGCTGCCGAGCCAGGCGATCGCCGCCTGCTCGCCGCCGATCTCGTCGATCAGGTTCGCCGCCAGCGCCTGCTGGCCGGTGTAGATGCGACCGTCGGCAAGCGACAGCGCGTCGGCGCGCGCCAGCCCGCGGCGCTCGGCGACGATGTCGACGAACCAGTTGTAGGTGTCGTCGACCACCCCCTGGATGACCCTGCGCGCCTCGTCGGTGGTCGGCTCGAACGGGTTCGGCGACGCCTTGAGCGGGGCGCTCTTGATGTCCTCGACCTTGACGCCGAGGTTCTTGAGGAGGTCGCTGACTTCCGGGTACTGGAAGAGCACGCCGATGGAACCGGTGATCGAAGACCGCCGCGCCACGATGTGGTCGGTGGCGATCGCGGTCATATAGGCCGCCGAGGCACCGAAGGTGGCGATGGTGGCGACCGTCGGCTTCTTCTCCGCCAGCCTGCGGACACCCTCGTAGAGGGCCTCGCCGCCGGCGGTGGCGCCGCCGGTCGAATCGATGGAAACGATGACCCCCTTGACAGCGTCGGTCTTGGCGAGCCTGGCCAGCATCTGGTCACGATTGCGATCGTTGGCGATGAAGCCGGAAATGGTGATGCGGGCGATCTGCGGCTGCTGGATCAGCGGAAAGGCATCGCGCCCGGCAAAGCCGATGACGGCACCGGCGATGATGATCAGGATCGCCAGGAAGCCGACGACGCGCCAGAAGGTGAGTTTTCGGCGCAGGCGGCGACGGTCGACGATCTGGTCGGCGGTCATGGACATGGGTCAGGCCTCTCTGTTCCCCAAGCCCGGTGGGTTAGCGCCTTAGCGGCATGCGGGCAAGGGGCGGCGGGGGCGACAAATGAAAACGGCCCGCGCTTGGGGAGCGCGGGCCGCAAGAGGCTTAGGGCGAAAGACGTCACGCCGCTGTTCAGGCGTCGTCTTCTTCCTCGCCGCCTTCTTCGCGTGCCTTGAGAGCGGCGCCAAGGATATCGCCCAGCGATGCGCCGGAGTCGGAAGAGCCGTATTGGGCGACGGCTTCCTTCTCCTCGGCGATCTCGAGCGCCTTGATCGACACCGAGACCTTGCGGCTCTTCTTGTCGAAGTTGGTCACCCGCGCATCGACCTTCTCGCCCTTGGCGAAACGCTCCGGCCGCTGCTCGGAGCGGTCACGCGACAGATCGGAACGACGGATGAAGGCGGTGAGGTCGGTGTCGGCGATCTTGACGTCGATGCCGGCTTCCTTGACGTCGATGACCTCGCAGGTGACGACCGCGCCCTTGTGGATCTCGCCAGAGGCCGCGGCCTGGGCGAAGGGATCGCCGCCGACCTGCTTGATGCCGAGCGAGATGCGCTCCTTCTCGACATCGACGTCGAGAACCTGGGCCTTGACCGTGTCGCCGCGGTTGTAGTCGTCGATCGCCTGTTCGCCCGGCCTGTTCCAGTCGAGATCGGACAGGTGGACCATGCCGTCGACGTCGCCGTCGAGGCCGATGAACAGGCCGAACTCGGTCTTGTTCTTGACCTCGCCCTCGACGATCGTGCCCTGCGGGTACTTCTCGGCGAAGGTCTCCCACGGATTGGCAAGCGTCTGCTTGAGGCCAAGCGAGATGCGCCGCTTCACCGGATCGACCTCGAGGATCATCACCTCGACTTCCTGGCTGGTCGACACGATCTTGCCGGGGTGGACGTTCTTCTTGGTCCACGACATCTCGGAGACGTGGATCAGGCCCTCAATGCCGGGCTCGAGTTCGACGAAAGCGCCGTAGTCGGTGATGTTGGTAACCCGACCCGTGAACTTGACGTTGACCGGGTACTTGGCCTCGATGCCCTGCCACGGATCAGCCTCGAGCTGCTTCATGCCGAGCGAGATGCGGTGGGTCTCGTGGTTGACCCGGATGATCTGCACCTTGACGGTCTGGCCGATCGACAGCACCTCGGACGGGTGGTTGATGCGCCGCCAGGCAATGTCGGTGACGTGCAGCAGGCCGTCGATGCCGCCGAGATCGACGAAGGCACCATAGTCGGTGATGTTCTTGACCACGCCGTCGATGACCTGGCCTTCCTCGAGGCTCTGGACCAGCTCGGAGCGCTGCTCGGCGCGGGTCTCTTCCAGTACGGTGCGGCGCGACACGACGATGTTGCCGCGGCGCTTGTCCATCTTGAGGATCTGGAAGGGCTGCGGCGTGTGCATCAGCGGCGATACGTCGCGCACCGGGCGGATGTCGACCTGGCTGCGCGGCAGGAAGGCCACGGCGCCATCGAGATCGACGGTGAAGCCGCCCTTTACCTGATTGAAGATGACACCGGTCACCTTCTCGTTCTTGTTGAAGCTCTCCTCGAGCTTGACCCAGCTCTCCTCGCGGCGGGCCTTCTCGCGGGACAGCACGGCCTCGCCAAGCGCGTTCTCGACGCGCTCGAGATAGACCTCGACCTCATCGCCGACCTTGAGATTTGGCTCGCGGCCGGGGGTCGTGAATTCCTTGAGGGGGACGCGGCCCTCGGTCTTGAGGCCGACGTCGATGACGGCGAGATCCTTCTCGATCGCGACGACCTTCCCCTTGATGACCGCCCCTTCCATTGCGTCATTGGCAGTGAAACTCTCGGCGAGGAGGGCGGCAAAATCTTCCTTCATGGGGGTGGCAGCTACTGGCATTGACACTCCTGCTTCACCGGCGGCGCCTGCCGGCGGTTGGCGTTGATCGGACCTTCCCCACGACCCGGTCTGACTAGGACACCCGCCCGTATGGCGGCGTGGCGCACGAGGGTCATGAAGTCGGCAGTTCCTGTTCCGCCCCGCAAAAGGCGGGTTGACCACCGTCTCGGGGCGGCAACACGAAAGCCGGGCAACGCGCCCAAGCCTGGGCTCCGTTCCCGTCAGTCGCGTCCTGCCCGCGCCCGATCGACAATGCCGACGGCCGCGCGGAACGCGGCTTCTATATCCTTGTCGCTGGTATCGAGCAAGTAAGCATCGGCGGCGGCCTTCAAGGGGGCAGCGGCACGGCCGGAGTCGCGGGCGTCCCGGTCCTCGATCTCGGCCAGGATGGTCCGATAGTCGACCGCCCTGCCCTTGGCGAGGAGCTCATCGGTGCGCCGGCGGGCACGGACCTCGGGAGAGGCCGTGACGAAGATCTTGACGTCAGCGTCGGGGCAGACGGCGGTGCCGATATCGCGGCCGTCGAGCACGGCGCCCTCGGGCCTGGCGGCGAAGTCACGCTGGAAATCGAGCAGCGCCGCCCTGACGCCGGGGTGGACGGCAAGCCGGGAGGCGATCTCGCCGGCTTCGTGGCCGCGCAGATTGGGATCGCCGAGCAACGCCGGGTCGAGCCTGCGGGCCGTCCGCTCTGCGGCTTGCCCGTCGTCCGGGTCGAGGCCGCGGTCGGCCATCAGCTTGCCGGTCAGGCGGTAGAGCAGGCCGGTGTCGAGGTAAGGCAGGCGGTAGTGCGCCGCCAGACGCTGGGCGAGCGTTCCCTTGCCGGCGGCCGCCGGACCGTCGATGGCGATGATCATGGGCAGGCCGCTAATGCGTAGGCTTGGCAGCTCGACGGGCACCCTTCTCCCCCCTTGCGGGGGCCGACCTCCCCCGCAAGGGGGGAGGTGGGGATGGCCTTTTGCGACGTCGGGTCAGGCACCGGCGTCCTCGAATTCGGCCCCGAGGCCGGCCATCAGCGCGCGAAAGTCGGGAAAGCTGGTGGCGATCGGCCGGGCATCGTCGACGGTCACCGGTTTCTGTGACGCCAGCCCAAGCACAATGAAACTCATGGCGATGCGATGGTCGAGCTGGGTGGTGACGGTGCCGCCGCCAGCCACCTGCGGCGCGCCGGTCACGGCCATGGAATTGGGCGTGTCATCCACGGTGACACCGTTTGCCCGGAGCCCGGCGACGACGGAAGCGATGCGGTCCGATTCCTTGACCCGCATCTCGCCGATGCCTTCCATCAGCGTCTGCCCTTCGGCAAAGGCGGCGGCGACGGCCAGCACCGGATACTCGTCGATCATGAAGGGGGCGCGGGAAGCCGGCACCGTGACGCCCTTGAGGGGGCTCGCCCTGACGCGGATGTCGCCGACCTCCTCGCCGCCGACCCGGCGCTTCTTGGCGATGGCGATGTCGGCACCCATCTCGCTCAGCGTCTCGATCAGCCCGGTGCGGGTCGGGTTGAGGAGCACGTTTTCGATCAAGACGTCGGAACCCGGAACGATCAGCGCCGCAACCAGCGGGAAGGCGGCGGAACTGGGGTCGCCGGGCACGGTGATCGTCTGCGGCTTGAGGTTGCGGCCGCCTTCCACGCGAATGGTGCGGCTGCCGTCGCTGCCCTCCTCGACTTCGATGGCCGCGCCGAACGCCGCCAGCAGGCGCTCGGTGTGGTCGCGGGTGGCGATCGGCTCGATGACCGTGGTCACCCCGCCGCTGTTCAGTGCCGCCAGCAGCACGGCCGACTTGACCTGCGCCGAGGGGACCGGAACCCGGTATTCGATCGGCACCAGCACCCGGGGGCCATGCACGGTCGCCGGCAGGCGGTCGCCGGAGCGGGCGATGGCCTGGACGCCCATGCGGCGGAGCGGGTCGAGCACGCGGCCCATCGGCCGCTTGACCAGCGAGGCGTCGCCGGAAAAGGTGGTGGCGAAGGCGTGGCTGCCGGCAATGCCCAGCGCCAGACGGACGCCGGTGCCGGCATTGCCGTAGTCGATCACCGCCTCGGGCTCGAGCAGGCCGCCGACGCCGAGGCCGGCGACCCGCCAGGCACCGGCGCCGGTGCGGCTGACCGTCGCTCCGAAGGCGCGCATGGCGGAAACCGTGGCGAGGATGTCATCGCCTTCGAGCAGCCCCTCGACCGTCGTCTCGCCGACGGCGAGTGCCCCCAGCATGATGACGCGATGGGAAATCGACTTGTCGCCCGGGGGCCGGATGGTGCCGGCAAGCGGCCCCGACGCCCGTGCCGTCAGCGGCGCCGCCGTGTTGTCGCCCGACATGTCAGACCTTTTGCTCCGATTGCTGCCCGCTTGTGGCCCGGACCCGCCGGCCGCCGGACGTGCCTCCCCGGCCGGCCAGCAGCCCCTCGCCGCCCGCCGTCCCGATAGCATAGCCGGGCAAGCAGGTCATCATTCCTGCGGCCCCCCAAGAAATGCTTTTGACAGTACGGGGTGGGCGCATTATGGGGGGGCCGCTTAACGCTCGGGACGAGGCATCAACCGTGACGAAAGCTGAGCTCGGAATCAAACGGCTCTGTCCAAACTGTGGCGCGAGATATTACGACCTCAACCGCCAGCCGATCGTGTGCCCGCGCTGCGGCACCGAGTTCGAGGTGGTGGTGAGCCGGGTGCGCCCGCAACCCGCCGCCAAGGCGCCCAAGCCGGAGGTCGAGGAAGAGACCGAGGACGCGGTGGCGGCCGAGCTGGTGTCGCTGGAGGAAGCCGACGACGAGGTCGCGGATAGCGGCGCCGTCAAGGTGCCCGGCGTCGAAGAGGAGGACGTCGAGGGGGACGAAGAGGACGATACGTTCCTCGCCGACGAGGAAGAGGACGAGGAAGAGGACGTCGGCGACATCATCGGCGACGTCGACGAAGAGGAACGCTGAGCCGCTTGGACAGCGGCCTTGATCCGGGAGCCAATCGCGGCCTAATGTCCGCGCGCTTCCGGCAGCGGCGGGTCCCAGCCCGCCGCGGAGACGCCCGGCAGACCGCCCAAGCGGCGGCGCCGGAACACTACCCAGGATGGGGCCATAGCTCAGTTGGGAGAGCGCTTGAATGGCATTCAAGAGGTCGTCGGTTCGATTCCGTCTGGCTCCACCATCCTTCCCCTAGAGACGCGGTAAAGTGCGGGTAGCACACCGAGGTGGCCCCGCGGGAGGCGTCACCCAAGGCCATCAGCGAGCGGCTCAGCCACGAGGGCGACTGGCGGGCCGCAGACTGCTCGGCATGTATGCCACCAAGAACGTCTCGACCAGCAGCAGTCGCTCCAAGTTCGGGAAGCCACGCATCATTCGCCCTGTCGCCAGGCGGTGTTGACCGCGATCGACGCGAAATCGATCGGATTGCGAATCTCGAGCCGCGCCAGGATGTCGTCGTGCAGATGGTCGCAGGCTTCCTCGCGCGCGTGGCAGAGGAGGAGGGCAAGAAAATCCAGCCCAAGATCGGCCGATCGCCGCTCAAGCTCCGCCAGGTCGTCGGCAATTGCGGTGAGCGCAATCCGATCCGTCCGGTTCATGGGGAACTGCATGCCGCCTCCCTCGAGCCATCGCGGGGGACAGGGTCCCGCGCGTCTGTCACCATTTCCTCACCGAGCGGCATCGAATTTTATCCATTTGCCGCGGTGAATCGACCCTGTGGCCGCGCGGCCACAGGCCCGGCTCGCACCGCGATCGCGGTGCCAATTGGCGAGAATTCGCTTCGCTTTCTTGTCTAATCGCGCCGTGCAGGGTGACGGTCGGTTCATGTGTGCCAATCAAACTTGCCGAAGACGCCGACGAGGCTGCCGACAAGAAGAAGCCCATCCCATGTACGTTCTCGTATTGGCATCGCAAAAAGGCGGGTCGGGAAAGACGACCTTGTCCGGCCACCTGGCGGTGGAAGCCCAGAGCGCAGGCATTGGGCCGGTCGCACTCATCGACACGGACCCGCAGGGAAGCCTTTCGCAATGGTGGAATGCCCGCTCCGCCCCCGAGCCGCTGTTCGCCAAGGTGGGCACGCTCGAGCTTGGCGAGGCGCTGCATGACCTGCGCGATTCCGGCATCACGCTGGCGGTGATCGACACGCCGCCCGCGATCACGCAGTCGATCGCGCATGTCATCAGCTATGCCGACCTCGTCATCCTGCCGACACGGCCGAGCCCGCACGATCTGCGCGCGGTCGGCGCAACCGTGGACGCGGCTGAACGCTATTCGAAGCCGCTGGTCTTCGTCATCAATGCGGCGACCGCGCGGGCGCGCATCACCGGAGAGACCGCGGTGGCGCTGTCACAACACGGCACGGTGGCGCCGGTGACCGTCCATCAGCGGGTCAACTTCGCCAGCTCGATGATTGACGGGCGCACGGTCGGTGAAATCCTGCCGAAATCCGCCTCCGCCAAGGAAATCAGCGACTTGTGGATCTATGTGCAGGATCGTCTGGCGCGGCTGAACCGAGACCCGGCCTTCAAGCCCCTGGTCGAGCCGGCCCACTTCGCCGTCAGCGGCCTGACCGCGTCCGCGCCTAATGGGTCGACCCCGGAAGAGCCGGCCGAATGGCCGGATGCCATCGAGCAACCGGAGCCCGTTGGGGCGTTCCCGACAGCCGAGCCATCGGTGCCGCTCGAGACCGGCGATGTCTATACCGGACCCGAACGCCGTTCGGGTTTCGACCGCCGCCAGCAGGCCGGCACTCCTCCGCCAGGGATCGTCGAACGCCGCCTGCGCCCGTTCGGCCGGCGCAGCACCGACCGTCCGCCGCTGGACCAAGATGACAGGGACTAACTCAATGAGCTCTCAGTTCGCGCCGATGACATCAAGCCTGCTAGTGCGCAAGGGCGATGCCGGGCCGTCCGTGGTGGCGCTGCCCCTGCGTCAGGCGGTGCCGCGCGCGGCAACGATGGCGGCAGCGCCCGAACTCGCGACTTTCAGCCAACGCAGCGTCCCAGGGAGAGCCGGCGCCGAAAGTGGGGAGAAGCTGCACCACATCAGGGTGGCGGTGACGAGTGCCGATCTGCAGAAGATCGGCATCGCAGCGGCCAAGACAGGCGGGTCGCGCCAGACGATCGTTCATGCCGCGCTGCGCAACTATTTCGCCCAGCTCGCTGAAGACCTCGATCGCACGTGCAGTTGCATGGCGGACGAGGCTTGCCCCTGCGCGGCGATGGATCCTCACCCGACCGTCAGGTCGGTTGCACCGACGGAGGCTCCGCTTGATCGATCGGCGGGCCGCTCAGCGTTTGACTAGAGCGGTCGGCTAGAACACGAACGGGATGAACCGCGCGGTCTTCTTCATGTAGCCCGTGTAGCGCTCGCCGAACGCCTCCGTCATGTCCTTCTCCTCCGCCCATGCCGTGAGGATAAGGGCCACGACCACGATCGCGAAGATGACGGCCGCCGTCCAATAAAGCGGCTGCTTCAGCCATGCGCCGATCGCGAAGAAGAGCAGCGAGCCGTACATCGGATGGCGGATGTAGCGGTAGAGGTTCGTGGTGACCAGCTCGGTCGTGTTCTCGAAATGCCCTTCGGGTCTGCCCGCGCGCTTGAGCATGATGAAGCTTGCCAGCGCGAGGTAGACCGAGATCGCCAGCGCGGTGAAGGAAACGATCTGCAACGGGCTCAAAACGTCGACGAACCACGGCCGGTAGTTGAGCAGGACGATGGCGGTGATGCCCTCGAACGCGACGAAGCGGTACGGCCCCTGCCGCCGCGGATGCACGATGGCATGTCGCCATGTGTAGTAGCCGAAGACGAGGGTGGCGAGGAAGAACAGCAATATGGCCATGGATCGATGCTAGCACTCCGCCCCTGCAACGTGACCGCGATCGATCTTCGCAACCCCTCCAGCACACGCTTGATCCAGGCGCTCGCAAGCGCTACGGCCGTGCGTGGTGCCGTCCCTGCCTCGGTCCTCGATATGACGCCCCTATGTCCGCCCTAGCCCCTGATACTCCCGGAACCAGGCGACGAAGCGCTCAACGCCCTCCTCGATCGGCGTCGTCGGCTGAAAGCCGAGAGCATTGGTGAGATCCGTCGCGTCGGCGCGGGTTTCGGGCACGTCGCCGGGCTGCATGGGCAGGTTCTCGTGGGGCGTCTTGCGGCCGAAGGCCTGTTCCATAAGCTCGACGAAACGGGGGACCTCAACCGCACGGTCGCCGCCGATATTGTAGATGCGCCAGGGCGCAGAGCTCGTCGCTGGGTCGGGCGCAGCGCCGTTCCAGTCCGGATCGGCGGACGGCGGCTTCTCGATCAGTCGCTCCATGGCGGCGACCACGTCATCGATGTAGGTGAAATCGCGGCGCATCTGCCCGCCGTTGAAGAGCCGGATCGGCTCGCCGGCCGCAATCGCGCGAGCGAAGATTCCCGGCGCCATGTCGGGCCGCCCCCACGGCCCGTAGACGGTGAAGAAACGCAGGCCCGTCATCGGGAGCTTGTAGAGCCAGGCATAGGAATGGGCCATCAGCTCGTTCGCCCGCTTGGTGGCCGCGTAAAGGCTGATGGGATGATCGGCCGGATCATGTTCGGAGAAGGGAACACGTGCATTGGCGCCGTAGACCGAACTCGACGAGGCGAAGACGAGATGCGGCGTGGCCCGCTGCCGGCAGCCTTCCAGCACGTTCAGGAAGCCGGCGAGGTTGGCGTCGAGATAGGCGTGCGGGTTTTCGAGCGAATAGCGGACACCGGCCTGGGCCGCCAGGTGCACCACCGGGCCGAACCCGCCGGTGCGGAACAGCTCCTCGGACGCCCTGCGGTCGGCCAAATCGAGGCGGCGGAAGGTGAAGGCCGAGAACTGCCGGAGGACGTCGAGCCGGGCCTCCTTGAGGGCCGGATCGTAATAGGCGTTGAGGCTGTCGACGCCGACGACCGGCCGGCCGGACTGGAGCAAGCGCTGCGCAAAGCTGAAGCCGATGAAGCCTGCGGCGCCGGTGACCAGGACGGGATCGGACATGGAAGGCCTTTGCTGAGACCCCGGAGGGGGTCTGACCGCGCCACGGCCCGCGATCGGTCGCCCGCGGCAGCAGCCGACTATCGCATCGGTTCGCCGATGTCACCCGGAGAATGCGGGCCGGCAGCGCCCGTGCGCCCAATGGCCGCGCCGGGCAACCATATCGGCAGATTTCGCTGGAACAGACCATGAGGCCGGCCTAATCGTCACATTGAAGAGTTATGGTTTGTTATTCCTTTACGCGGACCCGCCTCATGAAAATCACGATGATCGGCGCCGGATATGTCGGACTTGTGAGCGGCGCCTGTCTTTCCGACTTCGGCCATGAGGTGATCGTCGTCGACAAGGACGAGAGCAAGCTCGAGCGACTGGCTCGCGGGGTGATGCCGATCTACGAGCCTGGCCTGGCGGAACTGGTGGCCCGCAACGAGGCTGCGAACCGGCTGTCCTTTGCAAGCGATCTCGCCCAGGCGGTTGACGGGGCCGACGCGGTCTTCATCGCCGTCGGAACGCCATCCAGACGCGGCGACGGCTTTGCCGACCTCAGCTTCGTCTTCGAGGCGGCGGACACCATCGCTCGGACGGTCAAGCACCGCTGCGTCGTGGTGTGCAAGTCGACGGTGCCGGTGGGCACCAGCCGGGCGGTCAGGGAGCGCATCCGCGAGGCGGCGAGCCACGACATGGTCGACGTCGCCTCAAATCCGGAGTTCCTGCGCGAGGGATCGGCAATCGACGATTTCAAACGGCCTGACCGGGTAGTCGTCGGCGTCGAGACCGAGCATGCCCGCGAGGTCATGCGGGCGATCTACCGGCCGCTCAGCCTCAACCGGACGCCGATGATGTTCACTGGGCTGGAGACGGCGGAACTCGTCAAATATGCCAGCAACGCGTTCCTGGCGACCAAGATCACCTTCATCAACGAGATCGCGGACCTGTGCGAGCGGGTCGGCGCGGACGTTCAGGAAGTGGCGCAGGGCATCGGTCTCGATCGCCGTATCGGACCGAAGTTCCTGCATGCCGGCCCTGGCTATGGCGGCTCCTGCTTCCCCAAGGACACCATGGCGTTGCTCGAGACGGCACGCGCGGCGGGGGCCCCGCTCAGCATCGTCGAGGCGGTGGTCAATGCCAACGACGCCCGCAAGCGCGCCATGGCGACCCGCATCGTGGATGCGCTCGGCGGCAACGCCGCCGGCAGGACCGTCGGCTTCCTCGGCGTCACCTTCAAGCCCAACACGGACGACATGCGCGATGCGCCGGCGCTGACCATCATCCCGGCATTGCAGGCGGCGGGGGCCAAGGTGCGCGCCCACGACCCGGAGGGCATGGCGACCGCCGGCGCGCAGCTCCCGGATGTTCTGTGGTGCGACGGCCCCTACCATGTCGCAGAAGGATCGGACGTCCTGGTGATCCTTACCGAATGGGACGCCTATCGGGCGCTGGACCTCGAGCGCATCAAGAGCCTGATGCGCGGAGCGACCATCGTAGACCTGCGCAACGTCTACCCGCCGGCGGACGTCGAGGCGACGGGGCTGACCTATCTCGGCATAGGCCGCGGCGCGGCTGCGAACCCTGCGACGGCCGACTTCGACACGGCGGCGGAATAGCCGTGGCCCGCCTCTACGAAAGCCGCAAGCGCATCCTGGTGACCGGCGGGGCCGGTTTCCTCGGCTCGCATCTCATCGACCGGCTGCTCGCCGACGGCAACGAGGTGCTGTGCGTCGACAACCTTTTCACCGGCACCAAGCGCAATATCGAGCACCTCGTCGGCAATCCCCTTTTCGAGTTCGTGCGCCACGACGTGACCTTCCCGCTCTATGTGGAGGCCGACGAGATCTACAATCTGGCCTGTCCGGCCTCGCCCATCCACTACCAGCACGATCCGGTGCAGACGACCAAGACTTCGGTGCACGGCGCGATCAACATGCTGGGGCTGGCCAAGCGGCTGAGATGCAGGATCCTACAGGCCTCAACCAGCGAGGTCTACGGCGACCCGGAGGTGCATCCGCAGCGCGAGGACTATTGGGGAAAGGTCAACACCATTGGCCCGCGTGCCTGCTACGACGAAGGCAAGCGCTGCGCCGAGACGCTGTTCTTCGACTATCACCGGCAGAACGGCCTCGAGATCAAGGTCGCCCGCATCTTCAACACCTACGGCCCGCGCATGCACCCGGCCGACGGGCGCGTCGTGTCCAACTTCATCGTGCAAGCACTCAAGAACCAGCCCATCACCATCTATGGCGACGGCAGGCAGACGCGCTCCTTCTGTTACGTCGACGACCTCATCGACGGGCTGGTCAGGCTGATGGAGAGCGAGCCGGGCTTCACCGGCCCGGTCAATATCGGCAATCCCAACGAGTTCACCATCCGCGAACTGGCCGAGAAGGTGATCGCCATGACCGGCAGCACGGGTGGCCTGGTCACGCAGCCGCTGCCAACCGACGATCCGCGCCAGCGCCAGCCCGACATCACGCTGGCCCGGGGCAAGCTCGGCTGGGAGCCGAAGGTCATGCTCGATCAGGGATTGCAGGCGACGATCGATTACTTCCGCTCGATGGTCTGACGGGAGACCCGGCGACACCGGGTCCTAATTGAGCGTTCGCCGCTGCCAGGTGAACAGGCTCGACATGGTGTAGTTCCACACGACGCCGACCAGGGCGCCCGCGAGCCCCGCCAGCCACCAGCCGCTGCCCTCTTTGAACATCGCGCCGATGACGCCGATATTGCCGACGGCACCGACGGCGCCGATGGCATAGAACGACAGCAGGCCGCGGACGAAAGCAGCACCGCGCAGGCGCTGGTCGCGATAGGTGATGACATTGTTGAGGACGAAGTTCCAGGTCATCGCCACGATGACGGCGGCGGTCTGCGCCACGTTGAACGAAAAGCCGGCAAGCCCGACGAGCCCGAGCGTGGCGAGGTGAACGGCGACACCGGTGATCCCCACCGCCGCGAAGACGGCGAAATGCACCGGCACGTAACGGCCGAGGAGCTTGTCGATGAGGAGCAGGCCGAATTCCCACGCAACCATGGTGTCGAGCTTGCTTTCGCCGAATTGCCGCGGGTTGAAGCGGCACGGCAATTCACGGTAGCGCAGCGGGCGCGCGGACGACGCGAAGATGTCCAAGAGGATCTTGAAGCCGCGCTGCGACAGGGCATGCACCTCCGCGTCGAAGGCGGCGCGCGACATGACGAAGAAGCCGCTCATTGGATCGGTCAGTTGGGCCTTGAGCAGAGTCTGCGCCATGCGCGTACCGGCGCGGCTGATGAACTTGCGCCACGGGTCGAGGCCCTCGGTATTGCCGCCGCTGAGGTAGCGGCTGCCGACGACGATATCGAGCTGCTCCGTCTTCAGAGTTGCGAGCATGGTGGCGAGCATGCTGTCGTCGTGCTGCAGGTCGCCGTCCATGACGACGAAATAGGGTGCCGCGGACGACATCACCCCTTCGACGCAGGCGGTCGACAGGCCGCGGCGGCCGAGCCGGCGGATGACGCGCACGCGGCGGTCGCGGAGCGCCAAATCGCGGGCAACCGCGGACGTCCCGTCGGGTGAATCGTCGTCGACGAACACCACCTCCCACGAGATATCGGCAAGCACCTTGGCAAGGCGCTCGACCAGAATCGGAACGTTGCCGGCCTCGTTGAAGGTCGGCACGACAACGGTCAATTCGATCGCATCTGCGGGAGCCGGGGGACGCGTCTCGCCATGGGCGGCGCCGGCGAGGTCCATGACAGGATCGGCCATTGCTGAGTACGTCTCCGGGATGGTGCGATTCGTGGGGCGCGGCTGAAGTACCCCAGTCGATCTACACCGTTTCGCCCCTCGGCGCGACGCCGGCACCGATCACGAGAACGCCTGAAGTCGCTGCATCAGCCTGCGTGCAGCGCCTCGCCGGCCGCCGTTGCCACGTCCGCAAGCGCCGGCAGAGAGAGCTTCTCGGCAACCACATCGGCCAGCGCAAGCGATGCCGTCAGCCCGGGGCTCTCGATGCCGAACAGGTTCACCAGACCGGCGATCCCGTGGACCTCAGGGCCGTCGACGCGAAAATCGGGCGCCGGCATTCCCGGGCCATGCAGCTTCGGCCGGACACCCGCGTAGTCGGGCATGAGCGCGCCGTCCGCCAGCGCCGGCCAGAACGAGCGGATCGCCGAATAGAATCCTTCGGCGCGCGCCGGATCGACAACGAAATCCTGATCGCTCTCAACCCATTCGACGTCCGGCCCAAAGCGGCAGCGGCCCTCCATGTCGATGGTGGCGTGCGTGCCGAGCCCGGCTTCGTTGGGCAACGGATAGACCAGATGAGAAAACGGCTGACGGCCGACAAGCGAGAAATAGTTGCCCTTGGCATACCACTGGCGCGGCACACTGGCCGCAGGAAAGCCGGCGATGGCACCAGCGATCTTCGGCGCGCCGTGGCCGGCGGCGTTGACGAAAATGCCCGTCGCGATTTCGGTGGCGTCGTCGCCGTCGGCTCTCACGACAATGCCGTCAGCCGTCACTTCAGCACCGGCGATGCGTGATCTAAATGCCACCACCCCGCCGGCCGCCTCGAAATCGCTTTGCAGGGCAAGAAGAAGACCATGGCCATCGATGATGCCGGTCTCCGATGAGAAGAAGGCGCCGACGCAGCGAACCTCCGGTTCGAGCCGATGGGCTTCTTCGGCAGTGAGCCATTTCAGCCCGGTGACGCCATTGACTGTCGCCTGGTCCCAGATGGCACGCAGCCTTTCCATCTGCGGTTCGGCGACGGCGACCATCAGCTTGCCGCAGGTCGACGTCCTGACGCCGCGCTCGGCACAATACCGGGTGAGCATGTGTCGGCCGGCGACGCATGTGCGCGCCTTCAGCGAGCCCGTCGGGTAGTAGAGGCCGGCATGAATGACCTCGGAATTGCGGGCCGTCGTCTGGGTGCCGATGGCGGACTCCTGTTCCAGGATGAGCGTCTCAAGCCCGGCGAGCGCAAGGCGGCGCCCGATGGCCAGGCCGACGACGCCGGCCCCTGCCACAACAGCGTCAATCCTGAATGTCGTCATGCGCCGGTCACCGCTCCATCGAATCCTTCATCAGCGAGCACGGCCGCGACGCAGTGTTCCACGCGCCCCCGCCAATGCGGCAAACGGATACCATAGGCGCCGGCGATCTTGGCGCAGTCGAGACGGGAATTCCGCGGCCGCGCCGCGGGCGTCGGGTACTCGGCGGTCGTGATCGCTTCGACCGGGACGGAAGGGCCGCCCCGCCGCGCGCTTTCCGCGAGGATCACCCTGGCAAAGCCGCACCACGTGGTCTCGCCGGCGGCCGTCATGTGGAAGATGCCGGTGGCACCCTCGCCGCGCGCGAGCGCCCTGGCGACGGTGACGATCTTGCCGGCAATGTCGGCCGCATGGGTGGGGCTTCCGGTTTGATCGTCGACGACGCGCAATTGCTGACGTTCGCGGGCCAGCCGGAGCATCGAGCGGAGGAAGTTGACGCCGCCCGCCGAATAGACCCAAGCGGTGCGCAGGATCACGTGCCGCGCATTGGCGGCGGCGACCGCCGTCTCACCGGCGAGCTTGGATGCGCCGTAGACCGACAGCGGCGCCGTCGCATCGCTCTCGACATAGGGTTCCGCCTTGGCGCCGTCGAAGACGTAGTCGGTCGAGATCTGGATGACGGGAATGCTGAGCTCGGCCGCCGCCTCGGCCACCGCCCCGGCGCCCAATGCATTGACGGCGAAGGCGAGGCCCCTCTCGCCCTCGGCCCGATCAACAGCGGTGTAGGCGGCGGCATTGACCACGACATCGGGCCCAGCCGCGGCAATCGCCGGAGCGATCGTCTCAGGCCGTGACAGGTCCATCTCGGGACGGCCGAGCGTGACCACGTCCAGCGTGCGGTCCGCGCCGGCAAGCCGCGCAAGCGCGGTGGCGACTTGCCCGTTCCTGCCCGTGACGACGAGCTTCAGCGCCATCAGGCCGCCCCGAGGCGCTCGCCCGCATAACGGCCCTCGCGGATGGGGCGCCACCAGACCTCGTTGTCGAGATACCAGTCGACGGTTGCCGCGATACCGGACTCGAAGCTGTGCTTCGGCCGCCAGCCGAGTTCGCCTGCGATCTTCGACGCATCGATCGCATAGCGCCGGTCGTGGCCCGGGCGATCCTCGACGAAGGCGATGAGGCTCTTCCGCGAGCGGCCCTCGCCAAGCGGCCGGCGCTGGTCGAGAAGATCGCAGATCGTCTCGACAACGGCGAGGTTGGTGCGCTCGGCATTGCCGCCGATATTGTAGGACTGGCCGACGCGACCGCGCTCGAGGACGGCGACAAGCGCCTCGGCATGGTCCTCGACATGCAGCCAGTCGCGCACGTTGTCGCCCTTGCCGTAGACGCCAATCGGCTTTTCCTCGAGCGCGTTGAGGATCGTGAGCGGGATCAGCTTCTCCGGGAAATGATACGGCCCGTAGTTGTTGGAGCAATTCGAGACGACGACCGGCAGGCCGTAGGTGGCGTGCCAGGCGCGCACCAGATGGTCGGCCGAGGCCTTCGAGGCCGAATAGGGCGAAGACGGCCGGTAGGGGCTGTCCTCCGTGAACTTTGTCCCGTCGAAGGGCAGATCGCCGAACACCTCGTCGGTCGAGATGTAGTGGAAGCAGAAGCCCTCAGGGTCCTTGCCGCGCACTTCGGCCCAGTGCTGCCGCGCGGCATCGAGCAGCGTGTAGGTGCCGACGACATTGGTCTCGATGAAGGCCGCCGGACCGTCGATCGAACGGTCGACATGGCTTTCGGCGGCCAGATGCATGATCGCGTCGATGGCGTGCTCGCGGAGCAGCGAAGAGACCAGGGCATGATCGCAGATATCGCCCTCGACGAAGTGGTAGCGCGGGCTGTTGCCGATCGGAGCAAGCGAGGAGAGATTGGCGGCGTAGGTCAGCTTGTCGAGATTGACCACCCGATGGCCGGTCGCCGCGATCAGGTGGCGGCAGACGGCCGAGCCGATGAAGCCGGCTCCTCCAGTCACCAGGATGTTCATGCGGCCGTCCCCTCACCCATCGCGGTCACACCGTATCCTGCCCGAAGCGGGAGCCGGTATCGACCTCCGCAAGACGGGGCGCGGCCGCATCCTTCGCCGAAAGAACCGGCTCGGCCCCACCGAGCGGCCAGGCGATGCCAATATCGGGGTCATCGAAGCGGATCGCGCGGTCGTGCTCGGGCGAATAGGGGGCGGAGACCTTGTAGGTGACCTCCGTGCCGGGCCGAAGGGTCAGGAAGCCGTGGGCGAAGCCCTTGGGCACCAGGATCTGGTTCCACTTCTCGTCCGACAGTTCGAGACCGATCCATTTGCCGAAGGTCGGTGAACCGTGGCGGATGTCGACGGCGACATCGAAGATCGCGCCCCTCGGGACGCGGATGAGTTTGTCCTGCGCCACGGGCGGCATCTGATAGTGAAGGCCACGCAGGACGAAGGGCGCGGCCGACGACGAGTGGTTGTCCTGCACCCAGGCGATGTCGATCCCGGCCTCGCGAAAGCGCTCCGCATTCCAGGTCTCGGAGAAGAAGCCGCGCTGGTCGCCGAATTTGTCCGGCACGATCTCCAGCACGCCCGGAAGCCGTAGTTCCCGAACCTGCATCAGTCGCGATCCTGATCTGCCACGCGCTCGCGCAGATAGGTGGCGTATTCGGTCTTGCCGAGGACGTCGGCCCGGGCGAGCACGTCGGCCGCCGTCACGTAGCCGCGCTCGAAGGCGATCTCTTCCGGACAAGCGATCTTGATGCCCTGCCGGCGCTCGATGGTGCGCACGAAGGCGGAAGCGTCGCCCAGGCTTTCGTGCGTGCCGGTGTCGAGCCAGGCGTAGCCGCGGCCCATCTTCTCCACGTGCAGCCGGCCGGCTTGCAGATAGCGGCGGTTGACGTCGGTGATCTCAAGCTCGCCGCGCGCCGACGGCTTCAGCGAGCGGGCGATGTCGACGACTTCGCCGTCGTAGAAATAGAGGCCGGTGACCGCCCAGTTCGAGCGCGGCACCTTCGGCTTCTCCTCGATCGACTGGGCGGTGCCGCTTTCATCGAAGGCGACGACGCCATAGCGCTCCGGATCGCTGACGCGATAGGCGAAGATCGTGGCCCCCTGCTGTCGCGCCGCCGCCCGTCCACACAGGTTCGAAAGCCCGTCGCCGTGGAAGATGTTGTCGCCGAGGATGAGGGCGGAGGGCTCCTTGCCGACGAAATCAGCGCCGATGATGTAAGCTTCGGCGAGGCCGTTCGGCGCGGCCTGGACGGCGTAGGAGATGGCGATGCCGAAGGCGCTGCCGTCGCCAAGCAGGCGCTGGAACAGCGGCCCATCGTGCGGCGTCGTGATCACTAGGATGTCGCGGATACCGGCGAGCATGAGCACGCTCAGCGGATAATAGATCATCGGCTTGTCGAAGACCGGCAGAAGCTGTTTCGAGACAGCAATCGTGAGCGGATAAAGCCTGGTGCCGCTGCCACCGGCCAAGATGATGCCACGTGTCATTGCAGCGTCTTAGCATCCCGCTTCAGGTCGCGCATAGCACGGAGCGAAGTTGCCCTTCTTCGACCCAAGAGGGCCGATCAGGCCCCGGCAAATCCAATCGCTGATATGGCGCGACGCCGGCGCCACCGCGGCCGTCCGCTGGGGGCGAAGCGCTTGCCGCGTGTCGATCGGTTCGGCCGATGCAGCGCCGCGCTACTGCGCGCACTTGCGTCGGCTCTCCAAACTGAATTAAGCTAGTTGACAACGTATCAACTTAAATGAAACGGCACCCGCTGAAGGCTGCCGCATTGGGGAGGAAAGCCATGAAAGAACAGAGGAAATCCACATATGCATTCGGCCGGAGGGCACTCATTGCGGGCGCCAGTGTGGCCGCGATGTTTGCCTTTGCGGCGCCGAGCTGGGCCGCAGGCGCGGTCTCCGGCGATCTCGTGCTGCTCGACTGGGCGAGCGGCTCGGAGCAGGACATGGTCAAGGCGCTGGAAGACGCCTTCGTCAAGGCCAACCCGGGCGTCAACTTCAAGGAGGTCAACCTGACGGTTCAGGGCGACGCGCGCGGCGCCATCCGCGCGGCCCTGCAAAGCGGCGAAAAGGCCGACCTGTTCATCAACACCTGGCCGGCCTTCCGCAAGGAACTGGCCGACGCCGGCATGCTGAAGGACCTCGGCTCCTTATGGGATAGCGCCAAGCTCGGCGACAACCTGTCGGATTCGTGGAAAGCCCTCGGCTCAACCGACGGCAAGCTCTACGGGATCACCTATACGTTCGGTGACCGTAGCGCGATGTTCTACCTCACCGCCACGATGAAGAAGGCGGGGATCGAATCGCAGCCCAAGACCTGGGACGAGTTCGTCGGAGATTTCGCCAAGTTCAAGGCGGCCAGTGTGACGCCGATCGCGATCGGCGCCAAGTTCTGGGCGCATACTGAATGGTTTGAGTCGATCTACGAGCACGTCAACGGCGTCGACATGGCCGCCAAGCTCGCCGCCCACAAGATTCCGTGGACCGATGCGTCGGTGAAGAACGCGCTCAAGAAGTATGCCGAGCTGCTCAAGGCCGGATGCTGCGGCAGCGCCGACCAGATGCTCGCCATGGACTGGGACAACGCGGCCGACGGCGTGCTCAAGACCGGCAACTACGGCTACGAGATGATCGGCATGTGGGTCAACGACCGGGCGCAGTCAACCTATGGCCTGAAACAGGGTACGGACTACAGCATTACCCAGTTCCCGGCGATGGGCCTCGGTCATGACGATGTTTCCAGCGTCGACAGCAAGGAGTTCTCCGAGTTTGCCAACGCCCAGAACCCAGCGGCGGCCGACGCCTTTCTCGCTTGGCTGACGACCAAGGAAGCTGCCGATATTGTTGCCCAGCACGGCCTGGCTTCACCGAGCAACAAGGTCGATGCGTCGATCTACGGGCCGGTGCAAGCGGCGGCGACGGCAGCAGTGGCCAAGGCGAAGGTGCAGTTCGTCCTCGGTGACCTTCTGCCCGGAGATCTGGTCGACGAGTATCGGGTCCAGCTGCAGAAGTTCCTGCAGGATCCCAGCGACGCCAACATCGACGCGGTCACTGCGGCCATCGAGGCCAAGGCCAAGACCTTCGACTGACGGTCCATGACAAGCCTCGCCCCCACCGAGGGACGGGCGGAGACCGTACTGGGTGGCGGCCGGCGAAAGCTGGTCGTCACCCGACGTCGGCACATCCGCGAAATTCCGGCGGCCTATTTGCTGCTGGCTCCGGTCCTCATCCTTTTTGCGTTTGCCGTGGTCTATCCGCTTATCGATACGATCCGGCTGAGCTTCTATGACATCAAGGGGCTGTATCCGCCGAAATTCTACGGCTTCAGGAATTTCGTCACGCTCTATTACGATGCCAATTTCCGACAGGCGGCGGTGACCACGCTGTTGTGGACGACATGCACCACGGCTTTCTCGGTCAGCGCGGGGTGGATCATCGCACTCCTCTGTTCGATGGCGCCGAAGGAGACCCTCTTCCCGCGCGTGCTGATCTTCGCCGCCTTCGGCGTCTCCGAAGCGGTGACCGGCTATATCTGGCTGGGCATCTATCGGCCGGACGCCGGCGGCCTGCTCAATGCTATTCTGCACGGGATCGGCCTCGGCCAGTTCGCCCATCCATGGCTGGGCGACTCGAACACGGCCATCTGGTGCCTGATCGTCGCCTATTCCTGGTCGCAGACTGGCCTGCCGCTGATCCTCATCTTCGCTGCCACCCAGGCGGTCCCCAGATCGGTTCTTGAGGCGGCCTATGTGGATGGCGCCCGCCCAGTCGGCATAATGCGCCACATCATCGCACCGCTGTCGATGCCCGGCGTTCGGGTCTCGCTCTTCATCAATCTGCTCGGCAGTTTGCGTGCCTTCGACACGATCTACGTGCTGACCGGCGGCGGGCCGGTGCGCTCGACCGAGACGATCGGCTTCTTCATGTACCGGGAGAGCTTCACCCAGTTCAAGCTCGGCTACGGCGCCGCGGCAACCGTCATCCTGCTGGCGGCGGTGCTGATCGTGTCGATCCCGGCGATCATCCAGCGCACGCGGAGCATACGATGATCGGCAAGCCCCCTCGCTGGATACCGATTCTGGTCAGCGTGATCGCGCTCATCTGGGCGGTCCCGATCTTTGGCATCGTCATCACCTCAATCCGACCCCAGGCCGATACCATCCTCGGCTGGTGGCGGCTCGACCATATCCAGTTGACGCTGGATGCCTGGACCACCGTGTGGAACAAGTACCCACTCGCCAACGCCTTTTGGGTCACCACTCAGCTCGCCGGCATCGCCACGATCGGCACGATGATCCTGACCCCTGCGGCTGCGTACGCCTTTCAGTTCCTGCGATTTCCTTTGCGCCGCACGCTGCTCATCATCATCATCAATGCGTTCGTGCTGCCGGCGCAGGTGGTGGTGATCCCGCTGTTCACGCTGTGGCGACAGATGGGGCTGATCGACAACATCGCCTCGGTGCTCATACCCTACGTGGGCCTGAGCTTTGCCTGGTCGATCTTCCTGGTGAAGAATTTCCTCGAGGATTTCCCCAAGGAGTTGATCGAAGCGGCGCGCGTCGACGGTTGCGGGCCGGTCAGCACCTTCATGCGGGTCGTCCTGCCCAACAGCGTGGCATCGATCTTCGCCGTCGGCATACTGCAGTTTCTGTTCTGCTGGAACTCTCTGCTGATCCCGCTCTTGTTCCTGCGCCACTCCGTGCCGCTGCCGGTGATCTTCGCCCAGATTTCCGGTCAGTACGACCCCAACTGGGATCAACGTGCTGTGGCGGCGATCGTCACCACCATCGTCCCGCTCATCGTCTTCCTCGTCTTCCAGCGTCAGTTCGCCGCCGGCGCGATGACCCGCGGCGGCACCAAGGAATAGACATGGCAAATCCGCAGAAGCCCCTTCGCTACCGTCAGATCCACCTCGATTTCCATACCTCGGAGCATATTGGCGGTATCGGATCGGCATTCGACCCGGGCGACTTCGTCGCCACTTTGAAGGCGGCCAAGGTCGACTCGATCACACTCTTCGCCAAGTGCCATCACGGCTGGTCGTACTACCCGACCAAGGTCGGCAAGCCGCACCCGCATCTCGCCCGCCCCGATCTTCTCGGCGACATGCTGGCCGCGTTGAAGCCCGCCGACATCGAGGCGCCGGTCTATATCTCGGTGCAGTGGGACGAACTGTCCGCGCGCGAGCATCCCGAATGGCGGGTGATGAGCGCCACCAACACGTTTCATCACGCGCTTTCCGCCGACAAGTCGAGCGGCAAGAATCTCAGCCCCGGCTGGCACACCATTTGCCTCAACCACGCGCCCTATCGCCACTATGTGCTCGATCAGGCGCGCGAGGTGATGCAGCGCTATTCGCCGCCCGGGCTGTTCTTTGACATCATCCTGACGCCGGATTGCGTCTGCCCCGCCTGTATCGCGCGCATGGAGGCCAACGGCCTCGACCCGGAGAATCCGGCCGATCGGCTCGCCAATGACGAGGCGGTGAACGAGCAGTTCCGGGCCGAGACGTCGAGCGCACTGCACAAGGAATTTCCCGGCGTGCGCATCTTCTACAATTGCGGCCACATCCATAAGCAGGGGCCGCAGCGCTTCGCCACCTACACCCATCTCGAACTGGAAAGCCTGCCGACCGGCGGCTGGGGCTACGACCACTTCCCGTCGAGCGCCCGCTACGCGGCGTTTCTCGGTTTCGATTCCGTCGGCCACACGGGCAAGTTCCACACCAGCTGGGGCGAATTCGGCGGCTTCAAGCAGCCACAGGCGCTGATCTATGAATGTGGGCAGATGGTGGCGCTCGGATCGAAGTGCCTGGTCGGCGACCAACTCCACCCGAACGGCGCAATCAACCACGACACCTATGCCTCGATCGCGCCGGCCTATGAGCGGATCGAGAAGCTCGAGCCCTACCTGAAGGGAGCCCGGCAGGTTGCCGAGATCGCCGTGCTTGCCGCCGAGCACTTCCACCCTGTCGGCGGCCGCAACAACGTCAGCGACGACGGCGCGGTGCAGATGCTGCTCGAGCTGAAATACCTGTTCGACGTCGTCGACAGCACTGCCCGCTTCGAGGATTACCGTCTGCTCATCCTGCCGGACGATGTGCCGGTCGACGGGGCGCTTGCCAAGCGGCTCCGCGCCTATGTGGCCGGCGGCGGCAAGATCATCGCGTCATGGCATTCGGGACTTGATTCGACCGGTGCCTTCGCGCTCGACGCCGGCATCACCCGTCATGCGCAGCCGGTTCCGTTCCGCCCTGTGTTCATGACCGCGAGCCCCGATCTCGATCCGGGCATGACGGCCTCGCCCTTCGTGGTCTACGAAACGGCCGACCCGATCACCGCAGCAGGGGCGACGGTTCTGGGCCAGTTGATCCCCTCCTACTTCAACCGGACCTACAAGCATTTCTGCTCGCACCAGAACACGCCGGACGATCCGGATGCGGCGCCGCTCGGTGCCGCCGTGACCGAACATAAGGGCATCGGCTACGTCGCTTTCCCGGTGTTTCGCCTGTACCACGCCATGGGACAGCCGCTCTACAAGTACATCGTCCGTGGCCTGATCAACCGGCTCATGCCGGATGCGGCGGTCGTCACCTCCCTCCCGTCGTCTGGACGGATTGCGCTCAATGTCCAGGCGGACGACCGCCGCCACGTTCTACATATGCTCTACGGCGCGCCGCAGGTGCGCGGCAAAGCCGTTCCCCTCGACGACGGCTCCACACGCGTCATGGAGATGATCGAGGACATCCCTGTGCTCGCGGCGGTGGATGCCAGCGTCAAGCTGCCCGCAAAGCCGACGCGGGTCTTCGATGCCTTGACGGGCGAAGATATTGCCTGGAAGCAGGAGTCGGGCGGGCGGGTCAGCATCACTTTGCCGAGCCTTCATATCCACCGGGTTGTCGTTTTCGAGGGCACGGCATGAGAAAACGGGAAGCGCGGCCGAGTTCTGCGCGTTCGGAACCACGAAATGTCGATGCCGGCCGGGCCGCGGGCGGGCAGCGCCAGGCGACCGTCGTCGATGTCGCGGATGCCGCCGGCGTCGCCGTCGGCACCGTGTCGCGCTACATCAACGGACACGCGATCCGCACCGGCAACCGCGACCGCATCGAGCGCGCGATTGCGACGCTCGGCTATCGGCGGAACGCCGTGGCCACGTCGATGAAGACGAATGTCAGCCATATGGTCGGCCTGATGGTTCCGGCGCTGAGCGAGTTCCACGCCGGCCTGCTGGAGCAGCTCTCACGCCGCATCCGGCGAACCGGGCGAGCCGTGGTCTCCTACTCTCATGAAGCTGACCCACAGTCGATCATCGAGGGGCTCGAATTCTTCGCCTCGCATCGCGTCGATGCGGTGATCGTTGACGGCAGTGGTCTGTCGCGCGAGCGGCTCGCGCAATATGCCAGTGCCAGCTTCGAGCTGGTCTTCTATGACAACGACGTGGAGGGCGTTACGGCGGATCGGGTCTTCGTCGAGAACCGCAAGGCGAGCGCGCGGGCCGTCAACCACCTGATCGAACTCGGCCACGAGCGCATCGCCACGGTCACCGGCAACCTGCAGAATTCGGCCGGCGCGCTGCGCTATGCGGGCTACCGGGACGCGCTGGCCAGTCACGGCCTGCCGGTCGATCCGAAGCTGGTCGTCGAGGGTCAGTGGCAGGAAGCCCGAGGCTATTCCGCCGCTCGCGAGTTGTTCTCGCTCGAGCGCCCGCCGACCGCGATCTTCAGCGCCAACTACAACATGACGATCGGCCTGCTGGCCTGGATGCGTGAGCATGACCTGCGCACACCGCGCGACGTATCACTCGTCAGCTTCGACGACGTCCCGGCGTTCACCGTGCACGAACCGGGGATCACGGCAGTCGCCCAGCCGGTCGCGAAGATCGCCGACGCAATCACGAATTTGCTGGCCGGCCGGTTCACCTCGCCGAAAGTCATGGGCCGGCACACGGTCATGGTCGATTGCGACATCATCCTGCGCGGCTCGACGCGGCGATTGCGGCGTCTGGAAGCGGTGGCGGCAGGGTAAGGCGCGATGGCACAAGTCGATCTGAAGGGTGTGGCCAAATCGTTCGGCGCGGTCAGGGTCATCGAGGGATTGAACCTCAGCATCCCCGATGGCGCCTTCACGGTGTTCGTCGGACCGTCCGGCTGCGGCAAGTCGACCTTGCTGCGCCTCATCGCGGGCCTCGAGGAGTTGACCGGTGGCGACATCGAGATTGGCGGACGCAACGTCAACAAGGCCGATCCGATCGAGCGCGGCGTGGCGATGGTCTTCCAGAACTACGCGCTTTATCCGCACATGACCGTCGAGCAGAACATCAGCTTCTCGCTGCGCATGGCTCGTGTCCGCAAAGCCGAGATCGCGGAGCGCGTCGCCGATGCAGCGCGCACGCTTCAGGTGGAAGAGCTGCTGCAGCGCAAGCCGGCTCAGCTTTCCGGCGGCCAGCGCCAGCGCGTTGCCATTGGGCGGGCGATCGTGCGCGACCCGGAGGTGTTCCTGTTCGACGAACCCCTGTCGAATCTCGACGCCGAGCTCAGGGTCTCCATGCGCGTCGAGATCGCCAAGCTGCATCAGCACATCGGCGCGACGATGATCTACGTCACCCACGATCAGACCGAGGCGATGACGCTTGCCGATCAGATCGTGGTCATGCGCGCCGGAAAGATCGAGCAGGTGGGTGTGCCGCAACGGCTCTACGAGGACCCGGACAACCTCTTCGTCGCCGGGTTTATCGGCTCGCCGCGCATGAACTTCCTGAAGGCGACGCTGGCTGGCGGAACGGCGACGCTGGCTGCGGGCAGCGCCTTGCCGGTGCCGGGCCTTGCCGATACGACCGACCTCCTGGTCGGTCTCAGGCCGGAACACTTCGTGGTCGAAGAGCCTGCCGACCTGGTGTTCGACTTCCACGTCGATGTCGTCGAGAACCTCGGCGGCACGCGCTACCTCTACGGTACGACGACATCCGGAGAATCGCTCATCGTCGAGGCGCGTGACGGGGTCCACATCAGGCCTGGTGCCGCGGTCCGCATCGGCGCGCCAAAGGCGCGCGCGCTGCTGTTCGAATCGTCGGGGACGCGCCTGCGTTCGACCGGATGAGCGCGGCCGATCACATCCTCTGGTACCGAAAACCGGCGCGGGAATGGACCGAGGCGCTGCCGCTCGGCAACGGCCGGCTCGGCGCAATGCTCTTCGGCGGCACTGCCGGCGAAGAGCTGCAGATCAACGAGGAGACCCTGTGGTCGGGCGGCCCCTACGAGCCGGTCAACCCGGAGGCCCTGCCGCATCTGGCTGAGGTGCGCCAACTTATCTTCGACGGCCGCTATGCGGAGGCCGAAGCGCTCGCAAACCGCTTCTCGATGGGGCGGCCGCATCTGCAGATGTCCTATCAGCCGGCGGGAAGCCTGTGGCTGGATTTCATGCATGGCGAGGCGGGGGACTATCGCCGCCAGCTCGATCTCGACCGGGCGCTGGCGACCGTCTCCTATACCGCAGGTGGCGTGCACTTCGTGAGAGAGGCCTTCATCTCGCCGGTCGATCAGGTTCTTGTCCTCAGGATCACGGCGGACGCGCCGGGTGCGCTGTCGGCGACGCTGCGGCTGACAAGCGAGCAACCGGGCGAGGCCGCGCTGGTCGCACCCGACACGCTCGGGTTTGCCGGGACCAGCAAGGCCGAGCATGGTGTCGCGTCGGCGCTCCGCTTCGCCGTTCACGTCAGGGCGCTCAACCAGGGTGGCAGCCTCCAGCAACAGGTGGACGGGCTGAGGGTGGTCGATGCGGACGGGCTGATCGTGCTGCTCGATGCCGCCACCAGCTTCAGGCGCTACGACGATGTCGGCGGCGACCCGGCCGCTCTTGTGCGTTCCCGTCTCGATGCAGCGGCCACGAAATCGTTCGAGGCGCTGCGCGACGCCCACGTTGTGGAACACCAGCGGCTCTATCGCCGCATGACCATCGACCTCGGCTCGACGCCGGCAGAGGCGCTGCCCACCGACGAGCGCATCCGGCGCAATCCGTCCGAACCCGATCCGGCGCTTGCCGCGCTCTATGTCCTGTTCGGCCGTTACCTGATGATCTCATGCTCGCGGCCGGGCACTCAGGCCGCCACCTTGCAGGGAATCTGGAACAAGGAGACCGCGCCGCCCTGGGGCAGCAAATATACCTGCAATATCAATCTGCAGATGCACTATTGGCTGCCCGATGCGGCCAACCTTGCCGAGTGTTTCGAGCCCCTGATCCGGCTGACCGAGGAGGTCGCCGAGACCGGCAAGGCGATGGCGCGCTCCCACTATGACGCTGCTGGCTGGGTGCTCCACCACAACACCGATCTGTGGCGCGCGACCGGGCCTATCGACGGCGCCAAATGGGGCCTGTGGCCGACCGGCGGCGCGTGGCTCAGCGCCCAGCTCTGGGATCACGCCTCCTTCTCGGGTGACCGTGCGCTCGTCGCGCGTATCTATCCGTTGCTCAAGGGCGCCGCCGAGTTCTTCCTCGATGCCCTTGTTCCGCTTCCCGGCACCGACTATCTCGTCACCAACCCGTCGCTGTCGCCCGAAAACGTCCATCCCCATGGCGCCGCCATCTGTGCCGGTCCGACCATGGACAACCAGATCCTCCGCGATCTCTTCGAGGCAGTCGCCGAAGCCTCGACCATGCTCGATCGCGATGCCGATCTTCGCGCACTGGTTCTGGCGGCGCGCGAGCGGCTGCCACCGCACCGCATCGGCAAGGCGGGCCAATTGCAGGAATGGCTGGAGGATTGGGACATGGAGGTGCCGGAGATCGACCACCGCCACGTCTCGCATCTCTATGGGCTCTATCCGAGCTTCCAGATCGACGGCGAGGAGACGCCGGAGCTTGCCGCCGCGGCGCGGCGCTCGCTGGAAATCCGCGGTGACAATGCCACCGGCTGGGGCATCGGCTGGCGCATCAATCTGTGGGCACGGCTCGGCGAGGGCGATCACGCCCACGACGTGGTGACCCTGCTGCTCGGCCCGGAGCGCACCTATCCCAACTTGTTCGACGCCCATCCGCCGTTCCAGATCGACGGCAATTTCGGCGGCGCCGCCGGCATCATCGAGATGCTGGTTCAGTCGCGCAGAGGGCGCCTGCGCCTGTTGCCGGCCTTGCCGCGCCATTGGCCGGCCGGCCGGGTGACCGGGGTAAGGCTGCGCGGCAGTCTCGGGCTTTCCATGGGGTGGGCTGACGGCATGCTCACAGAGGCCACGCTGACGGCCCTGAGGGCGGGACGGACGCGCGTCACCTGCGGCGATGCCGAGTGCGTCGTCGACCATCGCGCCGGATCGAAGCACCGGATCGTTCGGTCGTCCGATGGTGGATTGGTGGCGGCCGCGGACTGATTTGAAGCAGGACGGTGATCTGCCGGTATGCCTGCGGAAGGATATCCCGCCGCTGTCCACCGCTGTCCTCAAAAGTTGAGGAAATCGCCCATTTTGTCCCTAGCCGGCCTTGAGCTTGGAACCGCGAAGCTGCTTGAGGGCGACAAGCCCTAGCACGCGGAGCGCCCGAATAGCGATAACAGCACCCACATGATGGCCGTGGCGGGCCGATTGGAGTTTGAGATGTCCCTGCTACTGAACGTCCTCTGGCTCGTGTTTGGCGGCATTTGGATGGCGGCCGGCTGGCTTCTAGCCGCTGTCATCATGGCCCTGACCATCATTGGCATCCCTTGGGCGCGGGCCGCCGCCAACATAGCTCTCTATACCCTCCTACCATTCGGATACTCAGCGGTAGACCGAGAAGAGTATTCCGGCCGACCTTCGATCGGGACAGGCCCTCTGGGCGTCGTTGGCAACCTTCTTTGGCTGGTGCTAGCGGGGTGGTGGTTGGCTCTTGCCCACGTGATTACCGCCGTTTGTTGGGCGATCACCATTATCGGACTGCCGTTTGCGTGGGCCCACTTGAAGCTCGCTGGGCTGGCACTGTGGCCGATAGGCAAGGAGATCGTTTCCAACCACGAGGTAGGCCGACCCCGACGCCTTGGCGAGCCATCCGTCCCGCGCTGAAACCAGCCACCAGTTGATCAGCCAACACTGCGCGATCCTAACTACTCGCGAGAGGCAACACGGGCCCATCGCATTAAGCTTCCACGACGCGCTTTGGCCAAGGTTTGCCGATGGGGTGCGGTTGTTGCATCCGAAATCGGCGCGACTGACTGGGCCGCATACCGTGCTGAAGCCGACAAGCGCTACGGTCATGCCGGGGGGCTGCTGGAGAATTCGCTCCACATCGGTGCGAAGTCTTGCGTTTGCCTAGGGTCCGGACCCATGAAGGGGATTTCCGTTGGCGGTCTGCTTCCGATAGACACGCGGGGCAAGCCGCGAGTTGATGACCGGCGGGTGATCAGCGGCATCGTGCACGTGCTGAAGTCGGCGGTCGCTGCGTCGATGCGCAAGGTCGCGGCCGCTCTGGACTCGAAATGCCTGTCCGAGGAAGATGAGACTGAACGGCGGCAGCGGTGGCCGGTTTGCCCATTCAGGGGTCCCCATGAGCTATCTAAAAAAGGTCCTCGAACCGGACGAGACGATCCTCTACCGGACGACAGTCTCCTGGACCCTCTACATCCCGGGCCTCCTCGTCCTCCTGGTTGCGATTGCGGTGTACGTCGCTTCAAGCATCATTCTGACGTCCAAGGCTGTGGTCGACGTGCTGACGCTCATCCCGGCTCTGTTAGCCCTCGCCCTCCTGGCAAAAGCCTGGTTCCACCGATGGACGACCGAGATCGCAATTACCAATCGTCGAATTATCCTGAAGCGGGGTTTCATCCGGCGTCATACCATCGAGATCAACATGGACAAGGTCGAAAGCGTTGACGTCGACCAATCCCTGCTCGGCCGCCTGCTCAACTATGGTGACGTCATTGTCCGCGGTACTGGTGAGGGGTTCGAGCCTCTCCACATGATCGACTCCCCGCTCAAATTTCGCAGCGAGGTGCCTGCAGGCTGACGGTATTGGCAACCAACCGATGTCTCGGCCCCACCTATCGTCGACATTCAGCGTCTTGGCGAGAAGGTGCTCGAGGTCGGTACCGGCTCAGGCTATCAGTCGGCCCACCAGTCGAACCTCACCGACAAGGTGTGGACGATCGAGATCATCAACCCCCCCCTTCGAGCGCACCGTTCCGGATCGACCTCACCAACCCGATGGCTGTTCGATTGTTTGCTGACGCGTTCGGCGTTACCTTGCCTGTGGGGCGTATTCGATGGAGAGCGGAATCATGCACACCGCGAAACTCGGGATCGCTTGCCTCGTTGTTTTGGCAACCGTGTTGCCTGCCGTTGCTGCTACAAGTCTCACACCAGATGAAATCAAGACCCAATTTGGAACCGGGAAGCCGTTCCACGGCGTTGCCGTGCCCGGCGGGCGTCGGTACACCCTCACGCTCGGTATTACCGATGGGAAGGCCGAAATGACCTTTCTAAACGACAAATCGACTACCAACGGCACGTGGCACGTTTCGAAGACCGGCTATTGCTCGAAATGGGGCACCAAGCCCGAGCATTGCTACACGGTTCAACAGAACGGCACGAGCTACGACGTGCTCAACGGTTCGGGTACGGTGATCGCCCATTGGACCAAAGCATGACAACTGGCGAGCTGGCGCCGGAGTACAAAGGCCATCGTCCGACCGAGCGATCTGCTCGCGAGGTAGTGGTGCTATCGAGCTAGCAACCGGGACGAGACCGAATGAGAGCGGCCCGCCAAATTTGCGGCGGGTTAGCGGTACCCAAAGGGCGTCGTGGAGGTGGTGAGGTTGCCGGGGTTGGGCGCCCAGAGGTCCGCTTTTGCATGCGAAGCGGACATCATCTTGTTCGCAATCAATGTCTGCTGTTGACCGAAGCGGACTCGCCCCGGCGCAGCCGGCACCACCAAAACGAACCCCTGCCCGACCCCACGACCGCGCCTGTCTGTCTTGCTCCATTGCCACCGACAGGCCGGCCACGGCCCGTCACGCAACCGAACGCCGATCGATGTGGAGACGAGATCGCGTCAGCCGCGATAGCCGAACATGTGCGGCAGCCAGAGCACGATCTCGGGGAAGAGAACCATGAGGACGAGCGCGCCGATCAGGACGAAAAGAAACGGCCAGATTTCGCGGATGATGTCGCGCAGCGGAATTCCGGTGATGCCGTTAATGACGAAAAGCAGCACACCATAGGGCGGGGTCGCCAGGCCGATCATGATGTTGACGACGATGACCACGCCGAAATGGACCAAATCGATGCCGAGTGCCCGCGCCGTCGGCAGGAAGATCGGCACGACGATGAGGAGAAGCGTGGTGGCGTCGAACAGACAGCCGAGGGCGAGAAAGACAACGTTGGTCGCGATGAGGAAAGCTTCCGGCGAGAGATTGAGCGCGGTCAGCCGTGTGGCAACCAGATCGGGAATGTTCTCGCTGGCCACCAGATAGTTGAAGACCAGGGCGGAGGCGATGATCAGCCCGACTATGCCGGTCGAACGGGCAGCGTCGAGGACGAGGTCGAAGAACTGGCGCCAGGAGAGGGCGCGGTAAACGAAGACGGCAAGCACCAGTGCGTAGGCAGCGGCGATCGAGGCGGCTTCGGTCGGTGTCGTGGCACCGCCATAGATTCCGGCAAGCAGGATCACCGGCAGCATGAGGGCGGGAAAGGCGCGTACGGTGAGGCGCGGCATGTCGCGCAAGGCCACCGCCTCGTCGCGCGGGAAGCCACGCCGATGCGCCGACCAGACATTCAGGACCATCAGGGCGGCGCCGAGCAGCAGCCCCGGAAGAATGCCGCCGAGAAAGAGGTAGCCGACCGAGGTGTCGGATACCAGAGCGTAGAGCACCATCGGGATCGAGGGCGGGATGATCGGCCCGATGACGCTTGAAGCCGCCGTCAGCGCGGCGGCGTAGCCTGCCGGATAGCGGCCTTCCTTGCGCATCATGTCGATGATGATGCGGCCGATGCCGGCGGCATCGGCGATGGCCGAGCCGGACATGCCGGAGAAGATCAGGCTGGCGACGACGTTGACCTGGGCAAGACCGCCGCGAAAACGGCCGACGACCGCCAGGCAGAAGGCAAGCAGACGGTCGCTGACAGTTCCGGCGTTCATGAAGTTCGCGGCGACGATGAACAGCGGCACCGCCAGCAGGACGAAGGAATCGAACAGGCCGTTGAGGGCCTGTTCAGCCACCAGCCCGACGTCCTGGCCGCTGATGAAGAGATAGCCGATCGCTCCGATCAGGGTGGCAAAGGCGATCGGCACGCCGATGGCGGAAAGCAGAAGGAGAGCACCGAGGGCGAAAAGAAAGGCGCCGCTCATGGGACTATTCCACCCTTGCCGCCGGCTCTTGCCCGGCAGGCGGCCGGTCGCCGGTCTCCCGCAGCCAGTTGCGCCCAAGAAGCCGGATCAGCAAGGCAATGGCACGCGCGATCACCGCCAGAACGAACAGGATCCACACCGAATAGACGTAGTCGAAGCGGATGCGCGTCACCGGCGTAACGTCGATCTTCATGAAGGTGATGAAGGAGAACATGGCGGGGAAGCCGGCGATGAAGGCCCCGCCGATCGCGGCCGCCCCGAGGATCGCCATCACGCGCCGCGCCGGCGGACTGGCGGCGTCAAAGATCATCGTGAAGGCGACGTGGTCGCGTTCCCTGAGCAGGAAGGCGGCCGTCCAGAAGATCACCCAGATGTAGAAGATGACGCAGGCTTCGGATGTCCAGCCCAGCGGGTGGTTGACCACGTAGCGCATGAACACCTGAAGCAGGAAGGCGCCGAACATGGCGACGAACAAGCCGACCGCCACGAATTCGGCGCCCTTCCGCAGGTAATGCAGAATCTGCGTCATTGGCGCGGGGTTCAGTTCACCGCGTTGACGCGGTCAACGATGCCCGCCGGCCAGTCCTTGGCGAAGTCGGACTTCAGGTACATGTCCTGGACGTGCTTGCGGAACGCATCGACGTCCGGCTTGTAGACCTTGAGGCCCTGATCCTTGAAGAACTGGACGAGCTGCGCTTCGTCCTTGATGCGATTCTCGTTGTTGTAGGCGGTCGCCGCCATGGCCGCATCGGCGACCTTCTGCTGTTGCTCGGGCGAAAGCTTGTCCCAGGTGATCTTGGAGATCGACAGGAAGATGGCGTCGACCAGATGGTCGGTCAGCACGATCTGCTTGGTAACCTCGTAGAACTTGGCGGCCTTGTCGGTCGGGAGGGGATTGTCCTGGCCGTCGATGGCACCGGTCTGCAGGCCCGTGTAGACCTCGCCGAAGGCCATCGGTGTCGGATTGGCGCCGAGCGCCGTGCCGAGGAACTGCCAGGCGTCGGAGCCGGGCATGCGCAGCTTCACGCCGGCAAGATCGGCCGGCGTCGTGATCTGCTTGTCGCCGCGCAGGTCGAGCTCGCGTGTGCCGAGATAGCCGACGTCGAGGACGTGGATGCCCATCTGATCCTCGACCATCTTGTAGAATTCCTTGCCGATATCGCCGCGGAAGACCTTCTGCTGGTGCTCGGGGCTGCGGATCAGGTAGCCGGCGGTGAAGACCGACCAGGCCGGAATCTGCTTGGAAATGTCCTGGGCGGAGATCATCGCCATGTCGAGATTGCCGCGCTGCATGGCGGCGGGCTCGGTGCCCTGCTTGAAAAGCGTGGCGTTGAGATGAATCTCGACGTCGAACTGGCCGGGCGCGCTCTTGTCGAGCGTATCCTTGAAGACGGTGAGCATCTTGGCATGCCAGTCCGACTCGACGGCCGGCGTCGAAATGCGCAGCTTGATGGGGGCGGCCAGCGCCGGCGCGGTGACCACCATGGCAACGGCGGCGGCGAGCGCCAAGACGGTTCGTCTTGTGCTGATCTGCGTCATGGAAGTTCCTCCCAAATTGGCGACCGACGCATTCCTCCGCCGGATGCTGCCCATCTTGCCATGTTCTGTCAGGCGGCAGGCATACGGTGCGGTCGCAATCACGCTTGTTGAATACGCACTGACATGTTAGCGTAACTGTCACTGACACACAAGCGTCGTCGGGCGCAGTGCGACGCAAGGATCATGGACGATGGCCCAACGGCGGGAGTTCGGCATTGCCGCGGCGCTGACGACGCCGTTCGCTGGAGACTCGATCGACGTCGAGCGGCTCTGCCGCCACGCGATCGATTCGCTCGCCGCCGGCTGCGCCAGAATCGCCCTGTTCGGCACGACCGGCGAAGGCCCCTCGATCGGTTTCGGCGAGCGCCGGCCGGTGCTCGAGGCGCTCAAGGCCCATGGTATCGGTGGCGACAAGCTGACGCTCGGAGTCACCGTCTCGGCCGTCGACGATGCGCTGGCCGAAGCGCGTCTTGCCGACGAATTCGGTATCCCGTCGCTGCTGGTGACACCGCCCCACTACTACAAGGACGTGAGCCCGTCAGCGGTCAGCGACTGGTTCACCGCCTTCATCAGCGCCCTGCCGGAAGGCGGGCCGGACGTGATCCTCTACAACATCCCGCAGGTCACCGGCGTGGCGATACCGGCGGACGTGGTCGCGGCACTGAAGGCGCAATTTCCCGACCGCATCTTCGGCGTCAAGGATTCGTCCGGTGACTGGGCTAGCGCCGAGCACCTGCTCGTGCGTTTTCCCGACCTCGCTATCCTGATCGGCGACGAGCGGCTGCTCGAACGCGCCGTCGAGCTCGGCGCTGCCGGCTCGATCAGTGGTATCGCCAATTTTCGGCCCGATCTGCTCAATGCGATCATGGCCGGTGCGCCGGCCGATGCGGGGCTGGCGTCGCTGGTCGACGCGATCCTGCGTTTTCCGGCCACCCCGGCGGTCAAGTCACTGGTCGCCCACGTCACCGGCGAGACGGCCTGGCGCGCCGTGCGGCCGCCGCTCAGCCCATTGAGCGAGGCCGAGGCGACCGGCCTTGCGGCCGTCTATGACCGGCTGCTCGCCCGCATGGTGGCATGAGCGCGGCGGCGCCAGCACGACGGAGCAAGGCGCGCTTGTCCGTGGCGCACGATTCCTCGTCACCAGCGCTGAAGCTCCGCGAAAAGGCCTATCAGAGTTTCACGGAACGACTGCTTGCCCAGGACATCCGCCCGGGGCAGTTCGTCAGCCAGCGCGAGCTCGTCGGCATCACCGGCATGTCACTCGGCGCGATCCGCGAGCTGATTCCACGGCTCGAAGCCGATGGGCTGATCAAGACCGTGCCGCAGCGCGGCATGCAGATCGCCCATGTCGATCTCAACCTGATCCGCAATGCCTTCCAGTTTCGCCTGATCCTGGAAAAGGAAGCGGCAGCGCATTTCGTCGAGGCGGCGACGGACGACGAGCTCGCGGTCCTGCGCGAGATGCATCTGGCGACGCTGGCCGAGGCGAGGCGCGGCGTGACGCCGGACCTTCTGCGCCGCGCCCAGCAGATGGATTGGGACCTGCATGATCTGATGATCGACCGCCTCGGCAACGAGATCATCTCCAATGCGTACCGGGTGAACTCGATCAAGATCCGGCTGATCAGCTTCGAACGCGTGCGGATGTTGCCGGAACTGGTGGTGTCGGTGATGAACGAGCACCTGCCGATCATCGCGGCGCTGCAGCGTCGCGACCCAGCCGGCACGGTGGCCGCACTCGAAGCGCATATCGGCAGCGCCAGGGCTCGGGCGCTTCAGATCTAGATTGCGATGTCCGTTCGTGGCGCATCCCGTTAATTCGGGGCAACGCATTATTTCGGGTACCACCGGGGCAACGGCGAATTGCGCTGTCTGGTAGAGCCGGCGGCTTCGGTCGAGAATGACCGACCCAAGGCGGACCCAGTCAGAGAGACGGGCGGGGATTACACGCAATGGCTGAGTGACCCTGTTCGAAGTATCGGCTGGCGTGCCAAACGCTCGAACTGCGCCCCCGATATCCGGTTCCTCGAGCGAAACAATTCACAACCCCCCGCCAATCCGCCTAGACTGTGATCCTCTGTTGCGCGGTAGCTTGCGATATGACGCTCCTTTTCGTTCCGGTCTTTGCGCGTTTCGCAACGTTGGTCGACGGCTTCAAGGTCACCGCCTTGGTGGCTCTCGCGGCGATCTTCTTCAGCATGATCGTGGGGCTCGGTCTGGCGCTTGCCCGTCGCTCGAAGGCGCGACCAGTGCGCTGGCTGGCGGTTGCCTACATCGACATTTTCCGCAACACGCCGTTCATTGTGCAGCTCTTCTTCTTCTACTTCGGTCTCCCCGTGCTCGGCATCTACATCGATGCGCTGACCACCGGGATCATTGCCCTCAGCCTTGCCGCTGCAACCAGCACCGCCGAGGTGATCCGGGCGGGCATCGAGAGCGTCGATCGAGGGGTCGTCGAGGCGGCGCGTGCATACGGCCTTTCAGTGGTGCAGCAGTACCGCTACGTGATCCTGCCGATTGCCTTCCGCTTTGCCATCCGGCCCCTGGGCAGCGTCTTTGTAAACCTGGTCCTGACCACGTCGGTCCTGTCGACGATCACCGTCAATGACCTCATGTCTCGGGCCGAGACGGTCGCCTCCGACACGTTCCGGCCCTTCGAGGTTTATCTTGTGGTCCTCGTCCTCTACTGGCTGGCAACCTTCACCGTGTCGATGGTGGTCAATCTCGTTTCTGCGCTGTGGATTCGTCGCTCGTCCGATCGGGCGGCGGCTCGGTGACGCTGCGATGTATCAATACACCGCTCTGACCTGGAACGACGGGCTCCTACTTCTCAAGGGGCTCGGCATGACGCTGTTCCTGTTCGTTACCAGCTTCGCCATCGGCATCCTGATCGGCTTCTGCCTCGCCATCATTCGCGAACGCCGCGTGCCAATCGCCGCGCAGCTCGCCGTCGCCTACGTCGAGCTCTTCCGCAACTCACCGCTCCTGGTGCAGCTTTTCCTCGTCTTCTTCGGCGCGCCATCGGTGTTCGGCATCAGCTTCACGCCGCTGGAAGCCGGGTTGATCACGCTCAGCATCAACACCGGTGCGTTCATGGCCGTCATCATTCAATCGGCGATCGAGGAGGTCCCGCGCGGCCAATGGGAGGCTGCGCGCGCTTACGGTCTCGGCTATTTCTCGACCATGCGCCATATCGTTCTGCCGCAGGCGATCCGCGCCATGATCCCTCCGACGGTCAGTCTCGCCGTCGGCCAGCTGCAGGTGTCCTCGCTGGTCTCGATCATCGGCGTGGTCGATCTCACCAAGATCGGCACCAACCTGAATCTTAGGACAGTCGCCCCCTTCAAGATCTGGCCAATTGTGGCTGTCGGCTATTTCATCGTTTCAAAGCCGCTCTCGATGCTGGCCGACTGGAGCGAGGCGAAACTGAAGGCGCGTGGCGCCCGGAGTACCGGTATGGATGGCGTTCGATGATCGAGGTCGAGCAAATCAGCAAGTCTTTCGGCGCCACCGAGGTTCTCAAGGACGTCTCGGTCAACTTCGCCGATGGCGAGGTGGTCGCGGTGATCGGCCCGAGCGGCGCCGGCAAGAGCACGCTCATCCGCTGCATCAACGGTCTCGAGACGTTGAGCGCCGGCGATATCAGGGTGGATGGCAAGTCGGTGCGTGATCACGCCGCTCTCACCAAGATCCGCACGTCATCGGCCATGGTGTTCCAGCAGTTCAACCTCTATCCGCACATGACGGCACTGGCCAACATCAGCCTGGCGCCGATCGTCGTCCTCAAGAAGTCCCGCGCGGATGCGGAAGCCAAGGCCCGCGAACTTCTGCAGTTGGTGGGCCTCGGTGATCGCGCCCGCGCCTATCCGGCGGAGCTTTCCGGTGGCCAGCAGCAGCGCATCGGCATCTGCCGGGCGCTGGCCATGGAGCCGCGACATCTTCTGCTCGACGAGGTGACTTCGGCGCTCGATCCGGAAATGACCGCCGAAGTGCTCACGGTCATCGAGCGGCTTGCGAAAGCGGGCACGACTATGATCCTGGTGACTCACGAGATGGAGTTCGCGCGCCGTGTGGCCACGCGCGCGGTGTTCATGGAGGCCGGGCGGGTTGTTGCCGACCGGCCGATCAAGGAAATGTTTGGCAATATCGATGATCCGCGTATCCAGCGCTTCCTCACCAAGATGATCCACCAGCGGGAAGAGACGCCGTGATTCTCCTTGCCAATGGTGAAGGCATGCCCGGCGTCGCGACATCGGCCAATCTCCTGCGCGAGGGTGCGACTGGCCTTGATGCGATCGAGGCCGGCATCCGCTTGGTCGAGGCCGACCCCAAGGTGCGGAGCGTCGGGCAGGGAAGCTGGCCCAACATTATCGGTGTCCTCCAGCTTGATGCGGCGGTCATGGACGGGCGCACACGCCTCACCGGCGCCGTCGGCGCGCTTGAAGGCTTCGCCCATCCGGTCAGCGTCGCGCGCGCGGTGATGGCGCGCCTGCCCCACCAGATCCTGGTTGGCGAAGGCGCTGCCCGCTTTGCCCGTGAAGTCGCCGCGGAACCGATCCGCGGTCCGGAAGATCCGGTCGTCGGCGACCGTTGGCGGACCACCTTGCGGCAGTTCGATTTCACCCCCGAGACGCTCGCGAAGAACCCCGATCACGGGCTGATCGACCTTGTGCGCGCAGCGATGGACCCCGAGCTCGTTCGCGATACGACCGTCTATCTCGCCAGGGACGCCAGCGGGAATATCTCCTCCGGTGCGAGCACATCGGGCTGGGCGTGGAAGTATCCGGGCCGTCTCGGCGACACCCCGATCATCGGGGCCGGATCGTATGCCGATGCCCGCTACGGTGCCGCAGCCTGCACCCACACCGGCGAGATGACCATCCGCGCCGGCACCGCGCGCTCGATCGTCCTATCCTTGAAGATGGGGCTGTCGCTGAACGATGCGGTCGGGGAAGCAATCGAGGATTTGACGACGCTGAAGAGCGGCCAGCTTGGCACCGTGACAATCCACGCGATCGACACCGCGGGAGGGCACAAGGTCGTTTGCTACAAACCCACCGAGCCGGTCACCTACTGGCTGTGGACACCCGATATGGCGAATCCCGAACGCCGTACCGCCGAGACCGTCTGAGACGGCGGCGCAATCTTCTGGGAACAAGAAGGAGGGAACCATGTTTAAGCTGAAACACCTGATGATTGCCACAGGTTTGCTTGCGGCACTTGGCCTTGCCACATCGGCAAGCGCCGGCAAGCTCGAGGACATCCAGAAGGCCGGCGTGATCAAGGTCGGCATTGCGCTTACCGGCGAGCCGATCGGCTTCCGCGATGCACAGAACAACCCGGTTGGCTACGATGTCGACGTCGCCAAGCGGCTTGCCGATGTCCTCGGCGTCAAGCTTGAGATTACCGAAGTGTCCGGCGCGGTGCGCATCACCATGCTGCAGTCGGGCCAGATCGATGTCGTCATCGCCAACATGACGGCAAATCTCGAACGCGCCAAGGCGGTGGATTTCACCATCCCCTACCTCAAGTCGGGCATCAAGATCCTCACCCGTGAGGACACCGGGGTGAAGACGCTTGCCGACCTCAAGGGCAAGAAGGTGATCGTCGGCCGCGGCACGACGAATGAGCAGCTGGTCAAGAAGAATGTACCGGATGCCGAACTCGTCTATACCGATTCGTTCGCACCGGAGGCGATACTGCTGCTCCAGCAGAAGCGAGCCGATGCCGCGCTCGAGGACTCGACCCTGATCGACTATGCGGCCAAGCAGAATCCGGGCCTTATCAGCCTGCCGGACATCTACACGTCCGATCCGGAAGCCATTGGCGTAGCCAAGGGCGATCCCGAGTTCCTGCGCTATCTCGACATGTTCGTGTCGTTCTACATTTCGAGCGGCGCCTACCAGGAGAACTACACGCACTGGTTCGGACAGCCCGGGCCGGCGCTTCTCTCGATCTGGTAAGCGCTTTCGGAAACGCCGGAAGCAGAACACGGAAAGGCCGCCGCGTGCGGCCTTTCTCTTGCTTTGAATTGATGTGCCCGGGGCCTGCAGCCCTGGTCCCGGGAGTCTCGGTTCTAGATCAGCGCGCCGCTTCGGGAACTTCCGTTTCTGGCGCTCAGCCGAAGTTTGGATTGACGCCGAATATGTCGGCTTTCGAGTGGTGAGCGGACATCCTGATTGCGCTGATCAATCGACGCTCATGACCCTGGTGTATGGTCACGGCCGAGTCAGGTAGCGTCTTCCTGCAGGGATGCGGGAGGAGCGGATGGGTCGTTTTGTCGAAGGGGCGGATCGTTCGCAGTGTTCTCTCTGCCCGAATGCCTCGAAGCCTGGGTTGATTAGGACAACCCGGTTCAGGTGCTCCAGGCCTTCGTCGAGGCACTGGACCAGCCGGCGATCGGCTTCAGCGGAGCGATGCCGGCGAACACGGGGCGACCAGTGTACCATCCGCCGGTGCTGCTCAAGCTCTACATATACGGATACCTGAACCGCGTGCAGTCGAGCCGACGGCTCGAGCGTGAGGCCGGGCGCAATGTCGAACTTATGTGGCTTCTCGGGCGGTTGGTTCCCGACCACAAGACGATCGCCGACTTCCGCAAGAACTATGGCCGCGCCCTGCGCCGGGTCTGTCGCTCGCTTCGTTGCGCTCTGCCGCCAGATGGGCCTGCTGCCGGCAGCACGGTGGTGGTGGATGGCAGCATGTTCAAAGCGGTCAACAACCGCGACAGGAACTTCACCCACGCCAAGATGGCGCGCCGGGTCGCGCAGATCGAGGAGAGCATCGCGCGCTACCTGCATCAGCTCGACAGTGCCGATCGGCAGGAGCCCAGCGAGGCGATCGCCACCAAGGTGGCACGGCTGCACGAAGAAGATCGGTCGTCTCAGGCAAGAGATGGACCGGCTCGCATCTCTCGCCCAGCTGATGCGACAGACGCCCGGTCAGCAGATCTCCCTGACCGATCCCGACTCCCGCTCGATGGCGACGAGCGGCCGCGGCTCTGGCGTGGACGGATCTCCAACGTGCAGGTCGTGGTCGAGACCAAGCACTATCTGATCGGTACGCATGAGGTGACCAACGTCGGCAACGTCCGCGCCCAGCTCGCCCCGATGGCGAAGGCCGCCAAGCAGACGCTCGACGCCGAGCAGCTTCATGTGATCGCCGACCGCGGCTACTTCGACAGCGACCAGATCAAGGAGTGCGTCGGACGCAGGTCCTCACCGTCACCTTGCGCGAGCCGCAAACCTCAGGCGCGAAGGCTGAGGGCCGCTTCGGCAAGCAGGACTCCGCCTATCTACCCGAGCAGGACGCTGTCGCTGCCCTGCCGGTGCGATCCTGACGCTACCATTCAGTAACGTCGAGAACGGCATGGAACTGCGCCGCTACTGGTCGACGGTGGCCTGCCTCGCTTGCCCGATCAAGCGGCAGTGCACGCCCGCCAAGGAACGTCGAGTTACATCGGCTGGGTTCTTGAGCATCTGATCGACGAACTTCATCGTTGGCTCGATGCACCGCCTCGATCTGATGCGCCTCAGCGTCACGAAACGGTCGAGCATCTCTTCTGGCCCTTCAAGGCGAGATAGGGGCGGACCTACTTCGCCGGCATCAAGCCGGGCTCTGCCCAAGCGCCTTCAGCCGGCGACTGAGATGATGTGCGCCGACGCAAGCCTCCATGCCGACCAAGCACGGACGGCCGGTTGGTAAACCGCGATCCCAATTGGCCGCCTGACCGGACTCTCTGACGCAGCATGATTGATCACTCGCGTCTCATCGACGCCGACGGCGCTCTGAAATCCGTACTCTCGCCGCCTTTCGATGCCGACCACGGCCGACCGTGGCGTCGAACCTCTTACGGGCACTCTGCGTGCTCCGTTGATCCTTCGCGCCCGTTCCCAGCTTCGATCGCTGGCGGGGCAGGAGCACGGCCGGACCATCCCATTGCGGACATCGAGGCCTTGCAAGTAGCCGAACTCCAAATGCGGCCGGACTCCAGGCCCATTTTGCAATCGGGCCCTTGGCTCCTATGATCCAGCTCACTGGTCCGCCCCGGGGCTGGCTCAACCTCGAAGTCCACTGATGACAATCATTCCGCGACCACAGCGCCTCGTTCCGGGCGCGGGAAGATTTAGCCTGACGGGCACAACCACAATTGTTGCCGCCGCTGAGGCGGAGCAGTCGGCCCGCGCGCTTGCCGCGCGGTTGCGCAGCGCGACCGGATTTCCGCTCCCGGTGCGCACGAACGCCGCGGGACAGGATGTCATTCTCCTTTGCCTCGACGCGGACATCCCGCACGAAGAAGGCTATCGTCTGACGGTGTCTCCCGACGGCGTCGCGATCCGCGCCAAGAGCGCGGCGGGCCTCTTCCGAGGAACGCAGAGCCTCTTGCAGCTCTTCGACCGCTCGCCATTCGGCTCGGCGACGCCTGGGGGGGCCGACTGGACGCTGCCGGCCGTCCAGATCGACGATCAGCCTCGCTTCGGCTGGCGCGACCTTATGCTCGACACGGGACGCCATTTCGTGCCGGTCCCGTTCATCAAGCGGCTTCTCGATCTGATGGCCGTCTACAAGCTCAACGTCTTTCATTGGCACCTGACGGACGACCAGGGCTGGCGGCTCGAGATCAGGAAATACCCGCGCCTGACGGAGGTCGGTGCCTGGCGCCGCGAGACCCTCATTGGCCATCTCGACAAGCCGCCACACCGCTATGACGGTGTGCCCCACGGCGGTTTCTACAGCCAGGACGACGTGCGCACGGTCGTGGCATATGCGGCCGAGCGGCACATAACGGTCGTTCCCGAGATCGACATGCCCGGTCATACGCAGGCCGCTATCGCGGCCTATCCTGAGTTGGGCAATCTTGCTGAACCAGTTGAGGTCGCCCGCAAGTGGGGCATCAGCGAGCACGTCCTCAACGTGCGGGAAGAAACGATCCGGTTCATGGAGGGCGTGCTCGATGAAGTGATGGAGTTGTTCCCGAGCCCGTACGTCCATATCGGCGGCGACGAGTGCCTCAAGACGGAGTGGCGCAACAGCGAAGAGATGCAGGCTCGCATACGCGAGTTGGAGCTATCAGACGAGGAAGAGTTGCAGAGCTATTTCATCCGGCGGATCGCGAAGTATCTCCAGGATCGCGGACGCAAGCCCATCGGCTGGGACGAGATACTTGAGGGCGGATTGGCGGCGGATGCAACCGTAATGTCGTGGCGTGGCGAGGACGGCGGGGTCACGGCGGCAAAGGCCGGACACGACGTGGTCATGACGCCGCGCGAGGGCGTCTATTTCGACTACTACCAGAGCGAGGATCGCAGCCGCGAGCCGCTGGCCATCGGCGGCTGCCTTGCGCTCGAAACCGTGTACGGCTTCGATCCGGTTCCCGAAGCGCTGTCGGTGCGCGAGGCGGAGCGCGTGCTGGGGACAGGCGCCCGGCTGTGGACGGAATACGTTCCCACGCCGGAACGCGCGGAGTACATGCTCTTTCCGCGGCTGTGCGCGCTTGCCGAGGTCGCATGGAGCGGACCGCAGAAGCGCGATTACCAGGATTTTCTGCGCCGTCTTGACACCCATCGCCGCCACTTCGAAGCGCTCGGCGTCAACTACCGCGACTGGGCGGGCCAAGGGCGCCCGGGCTGACGTGACTTACACTCGTCGCGAGGTAATCGAGCAATCGGAGGACAAGTGACCGCGATCATTCGCCTGGCGCGCGAGGAAGACCGACCGGCGCTCTACGATGTCGTGCTGAAGACCGCCAACAATGGCGGCGACGCGACGCCGCTTCATCGCCTGCCGGATATACAGGGCGACGTCTATACCGGCCCTTATCTGGCCTTCGAGCCCGCATTCGCCTTCGTGCTCGAAGACGATCAAGGTCCGGCGGGTTTCGTGCTCGGTGCTGTCGACTCGCGCCGGTTCGAGGAGCGACTGGAGAGGGAATGGTGGCCACCGCTGCGATTGAAATACATGGACGCGGCCAGGAAGGATCTGCTCCCTGACGACGAGCGCCTGCTCGGGATGATCCACAAGCCCCACCGTGCACCGGAAGCCATCCTGCAAGAATATCCGTCTCACCTGCATGTCGATATCCTCCCCAGACAACAGGGCAAGGGAAACGGACGAAAGCTGCTCGAAACACTGTTCGACGCCCTTGCGGCGAGCGGCTCGCCCGGGGTGCATCTGTTCGTTGGCGCGCGGAACGAGCCGGCCATTGCGTTCTATCGGCGCATGGGAATGACGGAGTTTTCGCGGGACGCACGAGCCCTCGGCATGTGCCGAAAGCTAACCAGCCACCGAGTTGGCAGCCCGGCACACTGACGATCGAAACGCTTTGGGCGTGGTGCCTGCCCGTTGTCGGAACGCATCGTAGAACTGGTGCTTGAGCCGAAGCCGCAGGCGAAAGCGATCTGAAGGATCGGCTCGTCGGTATCGGCCCGACGCTGCATCGCCCGAGCCAGGCGATGGCAGATGAGATGCTCGTTCACCGAAACGCCGAGGACGCGCCGGAAGGACTTGCTCGCGGTGCTGGGATGGACGCCGCCATCTCGGCCAGACGCTCCAGGGTCAGCCGCTCGGCATGATGCAGGTTGATCAGCTCGGCCAGCGCCTCGGCATGGCGTACGCTCCCTTGGCCCCCTAGCGGACGTGCCGATGCGATGGCCTCCGGGGCGCCACGCTCTCCAGCGCCAGGAGAGCGGGCGGCCTTCTGGTTTGCGGATGCTTCGAGCAGACCCACGATGGCGAAACGATCAATTTCGATCATCCCTCTGATTGACAGAGATCGTTTCGAGTGAAAGTCTGAGCAAGTCATGCGCACATGACATAGGGGGACCGGGCGATGGATCACGTAGGGGGCGTGAAAGCGGAACGTCTCGACGCCATCCGCAGCCATCTCTACGCCAATGGATATTCGACCATTCAGTCGCTGGCCGACTCGGTCGGTGCATCGCTTGCCACCATTCGGCGCGACCTGCAGATCCTCGAAAGGGACGGCGCCATCGACCGCGTGCATGGCGGGGCGCGGATCGCGGAGGGCTCCTCGGTGGAGCTCGCCTTCCAGGAGCGCAGCAAGCGGAACATCTCCGCCAAGCGCGCGATCGCGACCGCCGCTTACGCCCTGCTTGCCCCGCGCACGGCGATTTTCCTCGATGCGGGAACCACAGTGATGCAGCTCGCCCGGCTGATCCGCATCAATCCCCTACCCCTGCGCATATTTACCAACGGCCTGGCGGTGGCGCAGGAGTTCCTCGACATCTCCAACCTCGAGGTCGTGCTGCTCGGCGGCCAGTTGCGCAGCGAGAATGCCTCGCTAGTCGGCCCGCAGGCCGAGGCGATGCTGGAATCGATCTGGTTCGACCAGCTTTTCCTGGGTGCCAGCGCCATCGGGCCGGATTGCGCTGTCTACAGCGTCGACAGCGCCGAGGCGAGCCTCAACAAGCGCATGCTGACGCGCTCGGCGCAACGCTACGTCCTGGCAGATTCCTCGAAATTTGGCTCGATGGCGACATACAAGGTGGCGCCGCTGGCGTCGTCCGCCTGCGTGATCACCGACGCCAGGCTGCCGTCCCATTGGCGCGGCCAGCTCGCCGAGGCCGGCGTCGAGACCACGATCGCCGATATCGGAGGCGAGCCGTGACCGACGGTCTGCTCCTTGGCATCGATGGCGGTGGGAGCAAGGTCCTTGTCACCCTTGCCGAGAGGACGGGCCGCATCGTGCGGTCGGTGCGTGGCGGCGGCGTCAACCCGATGGACAATCGGAGCTGGCGGGCGGATCTCGAGACCCAGCTTGCATCCTTCGTCGGCGAGCCGGGTCTGGCGGCGGTCGGTGCTGCTCTGCCTGCCCACGGCGAGGTCGACCATATCTCGCAGGCCCAGCGCGCCGTCATCGCCGAAGCTTTCCCTGGCGTGCCGCAAACGGTCATCAACGATGTCGATGCCGCGCACATCGGTGCGCTTGCCGGCGGCCCCGGCATCCTCATCCTGTCCGGCACCGGATCGATGGCCTGGGCGCGCGACGATGCCGGCGCCTCGTACCGCGTCGGCGGCTGGGGCGATGTCATCGGCGACGAAGGTAGCAGCCATTGGATCGGGCGGCGGGCGCTCAGCCTGATCAGCCAGAGCCTCGACGGCCGCGCCGGACCGACGGCTTTGGTCGACGCGGCATTCGCCTACCTCGGGCTCGACCGTTCCCGGCCGGTGAGCAGCCTCGAGGGCTGGGTCGAGGGCCTTTCCAATCCAAGAGCCGGGGTCGCCTCGTTGGCGGTAGCCGTGGACCGGGGCGCGGAAGCCGGCGATCCGGCTGCGCTGGCGCTGATCGGCGAGGCGGCCGATGAGCTGGTCAAACACGTCGGCACCATCGCCCGACATTGCAGGCCGGCAGCAGACTGGACGTACGCGGGTGGCACCTTCGCCAGCCGCGTGCTCCTCGAAGCGGTGACCGAGCGGATCGGAAGACCGCCCGTGCCACCGCGCCTTCCCCCCATTGGCGGTGCCCTGCTCGCTGCCGCCAAGATTCTCGGCTGGCCGATCGATGCGGCCTTTGTCGAGCGACTCGCTGTCGCGACGGACGCCGCGACGGCCAATGCCATGCGAAAAGAAACAACGATCTAGGAGACCAGGGACATGCGTACACTTCTTCTCACAGCTGTTGCCGCAATGGCCTTCTGCGCGGTTGTTCCGGCCCAGGCCGACGACGCCAAGCCGCTTGCGGGCCAGTCGATCACCGTACTGCTGCCCTCGCCGCAGGCACCGAACATCGCGGCCGACTTCGAGAAGGCGACGGGCATCAAGGTCGACCTTCAGACCCTGTCTTGGGACGATATCAGGCCGAAGCTGGTGACCGCGCTTCTTGCCGGCACCTCCCCAGCCGACGTGACCGAATTCGATTGGTCGTGGACAGGGCAGTTCAGTGCCGCCGGCTGGTACGAGTCGCTCAACGACAAGATCGACGCCGCCACGGTCGCCGACATCAAGGGCTCCTCGATCTTCACCGTCAACGGTCAACTCCTCGGCGTGCCCTACAGCAACGACTTCCGCGTCATGCTGGTGAACAAGAAACAGTTCGCCGACGCCGGTATCGCCAAGATGCCGACAACACTCGATGAACTTGTCGCCGATGCCAAGAAGATCAAGGAAAAGGGCATCGTGAAGTATCCGATCGGGCTGCCGCTGTCGCCGACGGAAGGCGCCTCGACCAGCTGGTACCTGCTCACCAAGGCCTTTGGCGGCGAGTTGTTCGACAAGGACTTCAATCCGCTATTCGTCTCGCCGGACTCGGCCGGCTACAAGGCGATGGCCTTCGAGCAGATGCTGCTCAAGGAAGGCCTGGTCGATCCGGCCTCGACCGGCCTCAAGGACAGCCAGATCAACGAGGGCGTCTTCGCCAAGGGCCTGACCAGCATCATGATCTCGGGCGAGCCCGGACGCCTTGGCCAGATGAACGATCCGAAGCAGTCCGACGTTGCCGGCCAGGTCGAGGCGATCGTCGTGCCGACGCTTTCTGGCAAAACCCGCAGCTATGGTCTGCTCGAGGCTCTGGCGATCCCCAAGGTGTCGCAGCACAAGGAAGCCGCGCTCGAGTTCATCAAGTGGTTCACCAGCAAGCAGTGGCAGATGGAGAACTATGCCAATGGCTTCCTGCCGACCCGTACGTCGGCGCTGGCCGCGCTAAACGAACAGGGCAAGCTGATCAGTGGTGATGCCCTGGTCGAGGAATCCAAGTATGTCGAGCCGCTGTTCCCGCAGGGCACGCCGACTTGGTATCCGCAGTTCTCCAGCGCGGTGAACACGGCCATCAACAGTGTTGCCAAGGGCGAGGTCTCGGTTGACCAGGCGATGAAGAACATCGCCGAAGCCACGAAGCAGGCGATGGCTCAGTGACAGCAGTCGCCTCCATAGGCGCTGCGAGCAAGCGTGGCGCCGCCGGCAACGGCGACGCCATGCTTGGCATCCTTCTGGTTGCCCCGATCGTCATCACCATGGCTGCGCTGGTGTTCTATCCGCTGGCGCAGACCATGTGGGACAGCCTGCATCGGGTGAATCCGATGCAGCCCGGCACGCCGTTCATCGGGCTCCGGAACTACACATACATGCTCAAAGATCCCCAGTTCGGGATCGCCTGGGTCAATACCTTTGCCTATGTTGTGCTGGCGGTCGCCGCCGAAACGGTGTTCGGCGTGCTGGCCGCCGCGCTCATCAACCAAGTGAAATACGGTCGCAAATGGCTTCTCGCGGCGGTCATTCTGCCCTGGGCGCTACCGGGAGTGGTCAACGCCGTCATCTGGCTGTGGATCTATCAGCCCGGCGCCGGCCTGCTGAACGGAATCCTGACTGCGTTCGGCCTGCCATTCGAAAACCATGTCTGGTTCAACGAGCGCACAAGCGCGATCATCGCGGTCACCGTTGTTCATGTCTGGCGCATGATGCCGTTGACGGTGGTCATCGTGCTCGCCGCAATGCAGAGCATTCCGGACCACCTCTACGAGGCGGCACGCATTGACGGTGCCTCGCGCACACAAATGTTCACCCTGATCACGCTGCCGCTAGTGCGCAGCGCAATCGCCGTGTCGATGACCAACGCGACGGTCTACGCTTTCAACCTGTTCGACGAGGCGTGGGTTCTGGCCGGATCGAGCCTCGAGACGCGGCCGGTCCTCGTCCAGATCTACCTTGAGACCTTTCAGAACCTGCATTTTTCCTACGGTATGGCGATGTCGCTGGTAATCACTGTCGTCGCTCTCCTGATGTCGCTTGTGTTCGTGCTCCGCGTCTATCGCAACACCCGGTTCGACTGACCATGAAGCCAAGCATCGGATCTCGCATTGTCGTCTGGGTTGGTGTGGCACTGCTGCTGCTGTGGTCGCTTGGTCCAATCTACTGGACCGTTGCCAGTGCAGTAACGCCAACAAAAGACTTCTCGGCGCGCCCGATCCACTTCTTCCCGCAACACTTCACGCTGGACCATATCGAACGGCTGCTCGGCATCAATATCGACCGGATCGGCGGTGTCGAGGTCTGGGCCCAGTTCCGCTCGGCCATGTTCAACAGCATCATCGCCTCGGCACTCGCGACCGTGCTTTGCGTGGCCATGTCGGCCTTCGGCGCCTATGCCTTCACGCGGCTGAACTTCCCGGGACGACGGACGCTGTTCATCGCGGTGGTCGCGACGCTGGCGATCCCCGGCTATGCAGTGCTGATCCCGCTCTACCGCATCATGATCGGCCTGCACATGGTGGATACCTATGTCGGCGTGGCACTGATCTACGTCTCGGCCTATCTGCCGCTCTGCCTGTGGCTGATGCGCAGCGTTTATGAATCGCTGCCGATCGCGCTGGAAGAGGCGGCGCAACTCGATGGCTCCAGCCGACTGCGCACCTTCGCCCAGATCGTCCTGCCGTTGGTCGGCCCTGGATTGACCGCTGCGGCGATCCTCACCTTCCTAGGCGCCTGGGGGCAGTACCTCGTACCCTTGATCTTCTCGCCCACCGCAACCAAGCCGTTGACAGTTCTGATCCCCGAGTTCGCCACAAAGAACTTCATCGACTACGGCCTGATCACGGCAAGTGGCGCGATCGCCATCGTGATTCCCGCCATGGTCGTCATCTTCCTCAATCGATATCTGGTCAGCGGCCTGCTCGCCGGATCAGTGAAATGAAACAGTCGAAGAAACTGGAGACCATCATGGGAGCGACCGAACAGACCATTATCGAGCAGTTCTCATACTGGAAGGCGGCACTGAAGCCGGTTGCTCCGCCGCACGAAGCCGAACTGAGCGTCTACGTCGGTTGCGGCACGTCCTACAACCTCGCCCTCTCACTTGCCGCTCTTGCCAACCAGGCGGGCCGGGCAGCGATCGCCGTGCCCGGAGGCGAGTGGGTGAACCGCCCGCAGGTTCACTGGCCACAATGGCAGAAGACCCATGTGATCGGGCTGTCGCGCAGCGGCGAGACGACCGAGATGATTGTGGCTGCCAAGGCCAGCCGGGCAGTCGGCGCCTTTTTCACGGCCATCACGGTCGAGCCCGAGAGCTCATTCGCAAAGAACTGCGATCGTCTGCTGGTCGCCGAGACGCATCCCCTGGAAGGCATTGTCATGACCACGTCGGCGAGCCTCATGCTGCTGCTCGGCATCGTCGACCTCGGATACGAGGTGCCGGCGTCGCTAATCGACGAAGCGCGCCGTATTCTCGAGGAAACCGACGCAAGGATGGCGCCGCTGCTCGATGGCCGTTCGCACATCGTCTATCTCGGCGCGGGCCATCTCTACGGGGTCGCACTGGAAGGCGCGCTGAAGCTCATGGAGATGAGCCAGGTCTTCACCCAGACCTTTCATCCTCTCGAATATCGGCATGGGCCGATCAGCCTGGTCGACGAGCGGACCGCCGCAGTGATGCTCCACAGTCAGGACGAGTCGTCATCCGAGGTCGGTCTCGTTGACGAACTGCAGGAGAAAGGCGCCCGCGTGCTCGGCTTCGGCGGGCCGGGAGACGTCAGTATCGCCGTCAATTGTGCTCCCGGTCTTGCGGGTCTAGCTGTGCTGCCGGCGCTCCAGCTTCTCGGCGAGCGCTCCGCCCAGGCGCACAACCTCGACACCGCGGCTCCGCGTCATCTCACCAAAGTGGTTACGCTGTCATGAACCCGGCAATCGAGGTGAACCGCCAGCGTGCGCTCAGGCTCTTGCTCGGCGACCGGCCGGTCGCGACGCCACGCGGCATCACGTCCGTCTGCTCGGCTCACCCGATGGTGATCGAGGCCACGCTGCGGCGTGGCCTTGCTGAGGCGGTGCCGGTGCTGATCGAGGCGACCTGCAACCAGGTCAACCACGAGGGCGGGTACACCGGTATGACGCCGGCCGATTTCCGGCGCTTCGTCGAGGAGATAGCCGAACGCGTCGGATTTCCTCGGAACCAACTTATTCTTGGTGGCGATCATCTCGGTCCCAATCCATGGAAGAGCCTGCCGGCAGAAGAGGCTTTGAAACGCGCCGAAGCCATGGTTGCGGCCTACGTGGCAGCGGGGTTCGAGAAGATTTACCTCGACACGTCGATGGGCTGCGCCGGCGAACCGGCCGCACTAGCCGACGATCTCACCGCAACGCGCGCCGCCAGGCTAGCGCGGATTGCGGAGAACCAGGCGGCCACGTCGGGCACCCGACCGGTCTACATCATCGGCACCGAAGTCCCGCCGCCGGGTGGGGCGACCCACGTGCTCGGTCAGATTGCCATCACCGAACCGGCAGCCGTTGCGCGGACCCTTGCAGTCCATCGCACCGCCTTCGCGGAGGCGGGTGTCGAGGATGTTCTGGAGCGCGTCATTGGCATTGTTGTCCAACCCGGTGTCGAGTTCGGCAACGCCAATGTGGCTGTGTATCGGCCCGAGTGCGCCCAGTCCCTCAGTGAGTTGCTCGCCGGCATGCCCGGTCTGGTGTTCGAGGCGCACTCGACTGACTACCAGCCTGCGCCGGCGCTTTCTCAACTTGTCACCGACGGCTTCGCCATACTCAAGGTCGGTCCGGGGCTGACCTTCGCCTTGCGCGAGGCCTTCTATGGGCTTGATGCCATTGCGGCAGAACTTGCGGGCACTCCGTTTGACGACTCGGTCGAACGCACCATGGAACAGGTGATGCTCAAAGAGCCGCGCCATTGGCAGTCACATTATGCCGGCACTGCCGACGAGCAACGCTTGCAGCGACATTTCAGCTACAGCGACCGCATCCGCTACTACTGGCCTGACGCAAAGGCGGCTGCATCCGTCGAGCGCTTGTTCGGGCGACTTAACGATCGCGACATTCCGGAGACGCTGGTGAGTCAGTATCTTGGCCGGCTCATTCCTCAAGTAGTGACCGGGACACTCGCGCCTAAGGCGCGCGACCTCTGCCTTGCGGCCATCGACGGCGCGCTCGCGCCTTATTCGTTTGCAACCCGCGCGGCGGGCTCGGCATAGGCAACGTCAACGGCATCCCTCCTGCGGACGGCGGCCGAGAAATCTGCGTATCTGATCAAGAGCCGGCAGTTGGCATCGAAGACTGCTGCTGGCGCTCGGCCGAATGCGACGGCGGGGCACCTCGGGAAGCGCCGCCGGTTCATGCCGCCACGGGCGTCCGCCTCTTGCTCAGGGCCGCCGCCACCGCGGGTTCGAGCGGAGCTCCTGCGAGCAGGATATCGATGACGCCCGGATAGTTGATCGCCGGCATCAGAGCATCAGCCGGGAGAGCATCGATGAGCGCTGCCAATTCGCGATGGGTCGCTTGCGACACGGCGCCGAGCAACTGGCGCGATTGCGCCTGCGACTGTTGCCGGTGGGCCGGAAAGCCGCCGCCGCTCGGCTGGACGAAGAACTGGTCGAAGATCAGCGACAGATTGCGCTCCGCCGCCCAGCCGTAACCATAGTTGAGGGCGAGGCTGATGCAGTTGCCGCCGTTGATCTGCGAGAACAGGAAGGCGTCGAGCGGGTTCTGGATCAGGCCGCAGACGACACTCGGATATTGCATCGCGGAGTTGAGGAAGCCGATGCCGGTGCCGCAGCCACCGACCACCAGATCGACGCGACGGGTGCCGAGCAACAGCCCTGCGAGCAGCCCGGTGTGGATGTAGGTCAGTTCGGGCGCCTCGCCGCCCTTCTTCATGCCGCAATTGACGATCTCGTGGCCGCGGCCGTCGAGCGCCTGGATTATGTCGGCGTTGCGGTTGCCGGCGCTGGTTTCGTTGATGACTGCAATCCGCACGGGGACCTCCTTGCGTTCAGTTGCGCGGTCTCTTGCGAGACAGCAGCTCTTCGGCGTGGCGCACGACGCCGTCGGCGTCCATGCCGAAGCTGGCGAAGATCTGGTCGTCGTCGCCCGATTCCATGAAGGTGTCCGGGAAGCCGAGCCGCTTGACGGGACAGAACGCGCCGTGATCGGCGAGCGCCTCGCAAACCGCCCCGCCGAGCCCACCGATCACCGAGTGGTTCTCGATCGTCAGGATCGCCCCGCAGTCGCGCGACGCCTCGACGATCGCCTCGTTGTCGAAAGGCTTGATCGTGCCGTAGTGGAGCAGCCGCGCCCCGATGCCGCGGGCGGCAAGCTTCTCCACCGCGGCGAGCGCCACCGGCGTCATCATGCCCTCCGAACAGATGGCGATATCGTCACCCTCGGACAGCTTCGCCGCCTTGCCGATCGTCGGCCGCCATGACGGGTCGAAGATCACCGGCACTTCGCAACGCACCGTGCGCAGGTAGACCGGACCTTCGATCGTCATGGCGAGGTTGGTCATCGCCATCGTCTCGACCGCATCGGCCGGGGTTAGCACCGTCATGTTCGGCATTGCCCGCATGATGGCAAGATCCTCGACCGAGGAATGCGTTGCGCCGGCCCGGCCGGTCGGCAAGCCGCCATAGGCAGCGTTCAGCTTTACCGGCAGATTGGCGTGGGCGACCGAGACGCGCACCTGGTCGAGGGCGCGCTTGGCCAGGAACACGGCGAAGGTCGACACCCAAGGGGTGAACCCGCACAAGGCCATACCGGCGGCGGCGCCGACCATGTTGGCCTCGGCGATTCCCATCTCGTAGAAGCGCTCTGGATGCGCTTTCTTGAAGTGAATCGTCTGTGTCGAAGCGCTGACGTCGGCGTCGAACACCACCATCTTCGGGTACGTATCGGCGAGGTCGACTAACGCCTGTCCGAAGGCGTTGCGATGGGCGATCCTGTCCCCTTTCTTCATACGTCGATCTCCTTCATCGCCAGTTCGAATTCCTGGTCGTTTGGCGCCTTGCCGTGCCACTCGTACCGGCCTTCCATGAAGGACACGCCCTTGCCCTTGACGGTTCGGGCCACGACCATCACCGGTCCATCCTCTGAAAGCGTCCGCGCCTTTTCCAGCGCCTCGACCAATGGACCCATGGCATGCCCGTCGACATCGATCACCGTCCAGCCAAAGGCCCGCCACTTGTCGACGACCGGTTCGAGCGACACCGCTTCGGGTGTGGTCGAGGCGAGTTGCACGCCATTCATGTCGAGAACGCCGACAAGGCCGCGCACCTTGCGGGCGCCGGCGTAGAGCGCCGCCTCCCAAACTTGACCCTCCTGGCACTCGCCGTCGCCGATCAGAACGAAAGTATGCACGCCGGCCATCGTCGTCGGCTCGGCCGCGGCAGCCAGCTGGATGCCAATTCCGCAGGACAGTCCCTGGCCGAGCGATCCGGAAGACATGTCGACGCCAGGCGTCTTGTGCATGTCGGGATGGCCCTGAAGGATGCTCCCGAGGGAATCGAAGGTGTCGAGGACCGAGACCGGGAAATAGCCGCGCAGCGCCAGCGTCGAATAGTAGCCGGGCGATGCGTGGCCCTTCGAGAGAATGAAGCGGTCGCGATCGGTCCGCCGATTGGCGATATCGCGGTTTCGCATGACCCGGAAGAACAGCGCCGTCAGGATTTCGGTCTCCGACAGCGAGCCGCCCGTGTGGCCCATGCCGGCGTGATGGTTCGTCTCAAGGATGAGGCGGCGGATCGTTTTCGCCTTCGCCTCCAGATCCGGTATGTTCGGTGCAGAATGAGACACTAGCATTCCCCGCAAAACCTGCTCGATGGGCTCATCAACCGCGAGTTGGCGTGCCGTCCCAGGTGCTGACGTTCTTCTTGGCGCCAGCTTCGGAGAGCCAAACCGAGGTCATTGACTTGGTTTCGGTGAAGAAGGCGACGCCGTCCTTGCCGTCCATTTCCTGTTCCGCCCCATCTCCGTCAGATGGCGGTCCGGACGTAGCGCTCTTCGACGTCGGCCACCCAGTTGCCGACGTTCCATGCGCCATAGACGCCCAGGCCGCCGACGGCATCGTTTCCGCCATAGACCGGAACGTGGATCACCGCGAGCCCGTGATGGGCATGGGCGTCGGCGAGCGCCTTGCGCAATTCGTCCGGCGTTTCGCCGCCGTTGAGCGCCAGCACGCCCGGAAAGGCGCTGGCCATGCGTTGATAGTCGACTGCCACGCTGTCGCTGGTGCGGTATTCGGCGCCGTATTGCGCCTGCTGCAGGCTGGAAATCGCCGCCATGCGCCGGTTGTCGAAGATGATCAGTGTGGCGCGCAGGCCATGCTCCACCGCGTCGAGCAGGATCTGCGGGTTCATCATGAAGGATCCATCGCCGGAAAAGGCGATTGGATAGATCGGCGCGTCGGCAAGCGCCGCCGCCATCAGCGCGCTCGCGGCATAGCCCATGTAGGAGGCGCCGGTCTCGGTGAACGTTTCGAAGGGCCGGTCGTCAGTGGCGATCTGGAAGCCATTCGCCTGCACGTCGCCAGCGTCGAAGAGCTTGGTCGCGCCGATTTCATCGGCGAAATCGAGAGCTGTGCGGACCGCCTGCGGCTGGGTCATCACCCGCCGCTGCCAGACCGCGTCGACCGGCGGCACGGCGGCAAGCCGCGCCTTGCGGAAGGCCGCCCATTCGTCCTTGCGCAGCGCGCATTCGGCAAGCCACGCCAACCGGCCTGCAGCGTCCCTGCCCGTCCCGCCTTCCAGCGCATCGAGCAAGCAATCGAGGCTGGCGCCGATATCGCCGGCCAGCGTCAGCGTGTTGGCGTAGTGGGTGAGGTCGTCGATGTCGCCGTTGAGGTTGATGACTTCACTGGCCTTCGGATAACCGATGCCCGAACAGTCGGACTGGCAGACGGCGCGCGTGCCGATGGCGAGCAACAGGCTCGCCTCGCTCATGGCATGATTGCCGCTGATCGAGCCCTTCGACCCGCCAACATGCATGTTGAGCGGATGGCGGTCGGGAAGGACACCGAGCGAGCCCGGAGACAGCACCACGACAGCGTTGATCCGTTCGGCAAGCGCGCGAATGCGTTCGGCGAACTTGCGCCCGCCGCCGCCGACCTTGATGACGACGCGTTCATGCGCGCCGATGCGCGCCGCCGCTTGCTTGAAGACAGTCGGCTCCGCCGCCACCACCGGCGGAATGTCCACCGCCTGCGGCAGGGCGGCGAGATTGATCGTCACCATCGCCGGCTGGGTGTTGATCGGCATGAGCAGGTAGAAGGGGCCTGCCTTGTACGGGTGGCGTACCGTCGCTGCGCCGCGGCGCAGCGCCTCGCGCAGGGATTCGGGCGTATGCAGCACGTGGCTGCGCCCCATCACCGCCGTCAGCCGGCCGAAATTGCCCTGCTCCGGCTTGGGCACCTGCTGCATGTTGTAGCCTTCGCCATGCGTCGTCTCGTCGCCATAGATGTGATAGACGCCCACGCCGTTCGAAGCGGCCGTCAGCGACCCGGCGAAGGCCTGCAGCGCCCCCGGCCCGATGGAGGTCACCACCGCGGCCACCTCGCCGTACTGCCACGAGAGCTGCGTGGCGGCGTGGGCCATGGCGATCTCGTTGCGGAACTGCCAGCAGCGGGTGACACCCGCCGCCTCATAGACGCGCAGTACCTCGGCAAGTGCCGTATTGCCGTGGCCGAAGATCGCCAGATATTTGCGCACGCCCTGACGCAGCAGGCCGAGGACGATTGCTTCGACCAGTGGCACAGTGACGATTGCCGGCAGGCTACCGTCACCCAACGCCGCAGCGATGCTGCCCGCTTTGCTGATCGTCGCCGCGCGCGCCTCGGGACTTTCCAGGGCGGGATCGGCCAGTGCCTGATCTGTCGGTTTGAGATTCATGCGATCTGCCGCAGGCGCTTCTCTTGCGCCGCGTCCACTTCGTCCACACGCACCGCCCGCCCGAGCTCGGCCGAAAGCTGAGCGGCAAGCGTGAAGCGCAAGATGTCGCGCCCGTCCTCGCCAGTGAGCCGCGGCTGGCTGCCTTCGCGCAACGCCGCGATGAAATGCCGCGTGGAATGAATGAAGCTCGCCTGCCAGCCGAGATCTGCATCGGCGAAGGCGAAGCCTTCGCTCTTTCCGCCGGCATAGAGCATCAAAGGCGGTTGATCGGTGATGCGCCCGTGGCCGCGGCTAATCGTGATGACGCCCGAGGTGCCGGTAATCTCGACACGATCGTCCTGGGCATAGTGCTCGGTGATGATGTCGAGTTCGGGCGAATAGACGATCTCCAGGTTGCCGTAGCGGTTGCCCGGGAACTTCCACGAAATGATCGCCGGTGCATCGAAGAACATGCCGTTGGCGCGTTGCGTCGTGCCGATCCAGGCATGGACCTCGTCGGCCAGCCCCATGAAGTTCCAGGCCGTGGCGAACTTGTGGTGCCCATCGTCGAAGGCCAGCGGCCCGCCGCCGTTCATCGCCGGGTCCTGCCGCCAGGCGTCGGCGGCGGCCGGCACGTCCCAGGCAGTCGCGCTGCGGCCTGGATTGCTCTTGATGCGGATCGTCATGGGCCGGCCGATGGCGCCGGCATCGACCAGCGCCTTCGCCTTCGCGATCGGCGGATAGAAGATGAAATTCTCGAAGACGCGGAAGACGACGCCGGTCGCCTTGGCGCGCTCGATCAGCCGGTCGGCATCGGCGACGAGCGTGGTCATCGGCTTCTGCAGCGAGACATGCTTGCCGGCATCCATGGCGGCCAGCGCCGCTTCGGCATGGAGATGGTGCGGCAGCAGGATCTCGACCGCATCGACGTCGGGATCGGCGAGCAGCGCGCGATAGTCGGAATAGATGCGCGCTTGCGGGAAGCCCCAGCGCCGCGCCCGCGCCTCGGCAAGATCGGCGTTGACCTCGGCGATGGCGACGATCGAGGCGTCGGGATTGGTCCCGTATTCGAGGGCGTGCAGATCGGAGATGCGGCCGGCGCCGATGAAGCCGACGCGGACATGATCGAGTGTTGCCATGGCCTTCACGCCGCCTCGGCTGTGACAAGTTCCGTCGAGCGGTCGCGGACCAGACGTCCGAGATCGCCGAGCCGGTCGAGATCGATGCGCGCCGTGGGGCCAGACAGGCCGACCGCGGCGACCATGCGCCCGCGGGCGTTGCGTACCGGGGCCGCCACGCAGCGCACACCGGGACTGAACTCCTCGTCGTCGGTGGCGTAGCCCTGCCTGCGCGCCGCGGCCAGATCCGCAGCGAGCTTTTCCTGATCGACGATGGTGCTCGCCGTGTAACGCGCCAGCGCCCCGGCCGCGGCGGTCGGCAGAAAAGCTAGAAACGCCTTGCCTAGCGCCGTGCAGTGAAGCGGCGCCAGGGCGCCGACCGGATGATCGACCCTGAGCGCATGCGGCGATGAGACCTTGTCGACGTACCAGACCTTGTCGCCCACCAGCATCGCCATATGGGCGCATTCGCCCGAGGCCTCGACGAGGCCCTCGAGCAGCGAACGGGTGCGTTCGCGCAGCGCGATCACCCCCTCCAGATGACGGCCGTCATCGCCGCGCATCTTTCCGCCGAGCGCATAGCGGCGGTCGTCGGCCCGGTCGGCGTAGCCCGCCTCGGCCAGCGTCTTGAGCAGGCGCGATGCGTTGGCCTTGTCGATGTCGAATCGCTGCGCGACTTCCGATGTGCGCACCGGCTGGCCGCGCTCAGCCATGAAATCGAGCACGGCCAGGCCGCGCTGCAAGCTCTGCACTACGCGCAAGTCAATTTCCTCCCCGGCTTCACCCCACCTGCGTTTGTTGCCCGAACGGCAACGCTGGTCCGAGTCGGTTGCCCTATGTGATCCATTCGCAGCTAATTCCGCTGCAAAATCATCAACTTGTTGACACAGATGAGCACATTGCCCACAGATAGGCAAGACGATCAATTCACTATTGCACATAGGGCAACCGATCGTCAGCCAGAAAGGGGAGGAATTGCATGAAACATTGGCAGTTCATCAAGCTGTCGGCGGGGGTCGCGGTCGTTGCAGCGGGGCTGCAGATCGCCACCGTTCCCGCCTATGCCGAGGATCCGGTTGTCACCGTCTCGCACTACTTCACCGGCGACCTCGGCCAGAAGGGCATCACCAAGATCTTCGATGAGTTCAAAGCGAAGACAGGCATCACGGTCGAGGACAGCCCGATCGGCCACGAGGACTTCAAGACCGGCATCCTCGTTCGCGCCGCCGGTCACAACCTGCCTGACGTGTTCAGTTATTGGGCTGGTGCGCGTACCCAATTCGTTGTCGACGCCGGCGACCTCGCCACCATCGACGACATGTGGAAGGCAGACGGGCTGGACAATGTCGTCGCCAAGTCGATCGCCAACGGCGCCACGCTCTACAACGGCAAGCGCTACCTGATCCCCTTCGGCTACCACTATGTCGGCATGTTCTATAATCCGAAGGTCATGGCCGACGCCGGCATCACCGCAATGCCGAAGACCTGGGACGACCTGGTTGCGGCCTGCAAGACGCTGAAGGGCAAGGGCATCGCCGCCTTCGCGCTCGGCTCGAAGAACCGCTGGCCGGCCCAGTTCTGGTTCGACTACATCCTGCTGCGCACCGCAGGGCCGGACTATCGCGCCAAGCTGATGTCGGGCAAGGCGTCCTACACCGACCCCGAGGTCAAGACCGCGATGACCATGTGGAAGAGCCTCTTCGACGACGGCTGCTTCGCGCCTAACTCCAACGCCGGCGACTGGACCGACGCCGCCGACCAGGTGGCCAAGGGCACCGCCGCGATGACCCTGATGGGCACGTGGATCACCGGCTACTGGAACCAGAACGGCCTCAAGCCCGGTGAGAACTACAAGTTCTTCGAATTCCCGAAGATCAAGGACGGCGTGCCGAATGCCGCGCTCGGCCCGGTCGACGGGATGGTCACCGCCGTCAATGCCAAGCACCCTGAGAATGCCCGCAAGCTGCTCAGCTTCCTGATCAGCGACACCAGCGTCCAGGCCCAGTGGGCAACCGTCCAGGGCGCGCTTTCGGCCAACATCAACGTGCCGCTGTCGACCTATAACAGCGTCATGACCCATGCGCTTGAGGTGGTGAAGGCCGCCGATACGTTCGCCTTCAACTACGACCTCGCCAGCCCGCCACCGGTCGCCGAGGTCGGGCTCAACATGTTCCAGAAGTTCGTCAACGATCAGTCGAACATCGACGGCCTGCTTTCCGAGACGCAGAAAGCTGCCGCCGACGCCTTCAAGAGCTAGACGGCTCCTGGTGCCATAGGGACACGGGCGGGCACTTGGCCCGCCCGCATTCCACATCCATAATCAGCGACCGCACATCAGGGGACGGGCCCGGGCCATGGAACGACGGGAGACTTTCTGGCGTGTCGTGCTGCTGGCGCCGGCCCTCACCGTCTTCTCGATCTTCGTGATCTGGCCGCTGCTCAATTCGTTCCGCTACTCCTTCACCAACTGGAACGGGTTCAACCCGAATTACAAGTTCGTCGGGCTCGACAATTTCGCCAAGATCTTCAGCGATCCGAACTTCGTTACCGCCATCGTCAACACCGCGATCTGGATGGTAGCGGCCCTGCTGCTGCCCACCCTGCTCGGCCTGGCGCTGGCGCTGCTGCTCAACACCGGGCTGCGCGGCGCCTCCATCTTCAAGTCGATCTTCTACCTGCCCATCTGCCTGTCGGCGGTGATCGTCGGCCAGATCTGGATCTGGATCTATCAGCCGGACTGGGGCCTCCTCAACAACGTCATCAGCTTGTTCACCGGCGGACACAAGTTCGAGTTCGCCTGGCTCGCTCAGCCTTCGACCGCGCTCGCTTCCGTCATTCTCGCCTGGTCGTGGCAGCAGACCGGGCTCGCCATGGTCATCTTCCTCGCCGGCCTCACATCCATCCCGCGCGACCTGCTCGAGGCGGCCGACATCGACGGCGTCAAGCGCTGGCAGCAGACGCTCCACATCGTCCTGCCGATGCTGAGGCCGGCCACAGTCGTGGTCGTCGCCCTGTCGGTGATCAACTCACTCAAGGGATTCGACATCCTCTACATCATGACCGGCGGCGGGCCGTTCCAGTCGTCCAACACGCTCGCCTTCTTCATGTACGAGGAATTTTTCAGGAAATACCGTATGGGCTACGGCAGCGCGATCGCCGTCGTGCTCTTCCTCGTCGCCCTGTCGATCATCTTCTCCTACTTCCGCCAGCTCAGAAAACTGAACGAGATCTATGACTGACCTCGCCCTCGACGAACCGGTGGCCGAACGCGTCAATCCGCGCCGCCTCGCCCTCATCGTCAGCCTGACGGTGCTGGCGGTGCTCTTCCTTGCACCGACGGCCGGCGTGCTGCTCTCGGCCTTCAAGACGACGCGGGCGATCTCTCTGGGCGACCTGTGGTCGATCCCGACCACCCTCTATCTCGGCAATTTCATCGAGATCCTCTCTAAGCCCGAGGTGTGGACCTATCTCCTCAACACGCTGCTGGTCGCGGCGCCGGCGACGGTCGCCTCCATCACGCTGGGCCTGCTCGCCGGCTGGGTCTTCGCCAAGCTCCGCTTCCGCGGCAGCGAGATGCTCTTCCTCATCATCGTCTCCGGCATGTTCTTCCCGCCGCAGATCGTCCTCATTCCGTTGTTCAAGATGTTCAACCGGCTCGGCCTGCTCGACACGCTGTGGCCGATGATCATCACCCATACGGCGATGGGTATCCCCATCTGCACGTTGCTGATGCGCAACTTCTTCACCGCGGTGCCCAACGCCTTGCGCGAAGCGGCACTGGTCGAAGGGGTCAACGAGTGGCAGATCCTCACCCGCATCGCGCTGCCCATCAGCCTGCCGGCGATCGCGGTGTTGGCGACGCTGCAGTTCACCTGGATCTGGAACGACTTCCTATGGCCGCTGATCTTCACCCAGAGCGACGACAAGCGCACCGTCATGCTCGGCCTCGTCTTCCTGCGTGGCCAGTATTCCGTCGCCTGGGGCGTGCAGGGGGCGCTGGCGCTGATTGCCAGCCTGCCGACCCTGTTCGTTTTCCTCTTTTTCCAGCGCTACTTCATACAGGGAATGACGATGGGAGCGGTCAAGGGATGAGCGACGTTCGCCTGGAGAGCGTGCGCAAGAGCTTCGGCGCCGTCGAGGTGATCAAGGGGGTCGACCTCACGATCGGCTCGGGCGAGTTCGCCGTCTTCGTCGGTCCGTCGGGCTGCGGGAAATCCACGCTGCTGCGCATGATCTGCGGCCTCGAAGCTGTCACCGCCGGCTCGATCGGCATCGAGAAGCGCAACGTCACGCGCCTGCCGCCAGGCGAGCGCGAGGTGGCGATGGTATTCCAATCCTACGCCCTCTATCCGCACATGACGGTGGAAGAGAACATGTCGTTCGGGCTGCGCATGACCGGCACGCCCGCCGACGAGATTGGCCGCCGCGTCACCGAAGCCGCCCGCATTCTCCAGATCGAACCGCTGCTCCAGCGCAAACCTAAGCAACTCTCCGGCGGCCAGCGCCAGCGCGCCGCCATCGGTCGCGCCATTGTGCGCAAGCCGAAGGTGTTCCTGTTCGACGAGCCGCTCTCCAACCTCGACGCCGCGCTCCGCGTCCAAATGCGGGTGGAGATCGCCCGCCTTCATTCCGAACTCGGCGCCACCATGATCTACGTCACCCACGACCAGACCGAGGCAATGACCCTTGCCGACCGCATCGTCGTGCTCAACCACGGCGTGGTCGAGCAGGTGGGCGCGCCGCTCGAACTCTACGAGGCGCCGCGCAACCGCTTCGTTGCCGGCTTTCTCGGCCAGCCAGCCATGAACTTTCTCGACGGCACCGTCACCGCCGCCAAGGATGGTGTTGCTATCCGCTTTGCCGGCGACGGGCTGGTGCGCATGCCGAATCTCGCGGGCGCGGAAACCGGCAGTGCCGCGTCGATCGGCATTCGTCCCGATGCCGTCACGCTGGCCGAACCCGGAACCGGCGATCTCGCCGGCACGGTTGCCGTGGTCGAGCAACTCGGCGGCACTACGCTGGTCTACGTCGCCATCGACGGCATCGCCGAGCTCATCACCGTGGAACTACATGGGCACGGCAATGTCAGGATCGGCGAGCGCGTTGGCCTGTCGATCGATGCCGAGGCGTCCTACGCTTTCGATGCCGACGGTCAGGCGCTCCCCGGCCTTGGGCGCCGGGCCCGCGCCGCGGCGGCGTCGGGTTAACGCGCGCTGCCGATCAGGACTGCCCTCGTTTACTCTTGATGAAGCCTGGCGATGCCGCCGACATTGCGGAACAGCAGCCGCTATCGCAGCCTTGAAATCGTCGAATGACAGGCCGCATGGGAGCGGGCGATATCGACCAACGGTTCATCCGCGTCACCGCATCCTGATCGACGGCGGGCTCGCCTTGCGGTTCGGACATTCGGGCGCTCTGGCGGCCGGGTCCTCGCCCTATCTGGGAAGCACCGAATCGTTCGGTCGCCGCTGTCCACCGTTGTCCTCAAAAGTTGAGGAAATCGGCCATGTTGTCCCTAGTGATGGCTTTGTTCTGCCAAAAATCACACCGCCCATCTTCTTCCTTTGATTGTCCACATAACATGTGACAATCTATACGGGCTTTTCCCCGAATCACCTCAAAACGGTCTCATGGACCAAGGCGACCAAAGAAACGCACGGCTGATTTTCGGCGCGAGAGGGCGCGACGCTCATACCGGCCAGTAGGCACGAGAGCGTCCAACGCGGCGGTGACTCGCTCGGCATCACTCTCATCGATGGGCGCGGCCAGGTCCTCCATGAGCGCCCTCTTAACCCTCCAAACGCGCTGTAGGTCGATCATGGCCTCGGCAACCCGACAAGCCGCATCAAGGTGTGCCGGGTCGGCATCTTTGCCAGCGACCGCAAACGCAACCGCCTGAGCGCTTGCATGCGAGCCGTGGCGAGTCGCGAGCTTCTTGCGGCGAGTTTGGGGAACTCGTTGAAGAGCGTGGCATGTCCGGTTCGGAGGGCCAACCGGACACGCTTGTAACAGGAGCGCACGTCGGCTGCTGACCCCAAACCGGAAGTCAAGTATGCCTCCACATGTTCTGGCAAAGCGAAACGATTGGCACGTTCCGTTGAGGCTCGCGGGTCGCGTTGACAGCATCGCCGGCGTGGTGGGCGAGGTGATTGCGGCGATGCGATGCTCCGCAATAACGGGCGGCCAAGTGTGATGGCGATGCAGAGCGCTCTGCGCCGTCCGGACCGTTCACACACAGGAACTTCTGATCCGCTCCTCCACAGCGCGGCCCACTATAGAAGCCACTAGATGATTTCGAGGTAGTCCCGATCTTGAAGAGCCGGAAACGGCACCGACGGTAACGTCTGGTACCAATAGGCCACGGAAGCGATGTCGTCCAGGAGCGGCAGATAGCGCCGCGTTCCCCTTTCCGTGCGCCAACCCAATGCCTGAATCGTCACGCGCAGGTCGCTTTCAAAACGGATCGGATCGCTGATATGCCAGCGATAGAGGCCAAAACGCTGCTGGGAAGAGTACGTGCCATCGGGGCGGATCACCTGGGGCAGTCCGGCATAGGGCGTGGTGAATTCCAGATAGGCACGCGGAAATGCCGGATCGACCGTGCCCGCATCGAAATTGTACGCGCCGCAGAAATAGTCCTCCGTCCCTGTGCCGCAGATCGTCGGATAGGCCTCGTCGCCGTCCATGAAGAACTTGATCTCGCCCTCGCCCCACCAGCCCGAATTGTTGACCCCCCAGGCCATGTAGGTGCCGACGTAGTGGCCGCGTCCGCGCACGCCATCGAGGATGACGTAGTCCTCCTTGAAGGGCAGCGGATTAGTCCGGCGGAAGCGCGCATGGAAATAGGCGCAATCCTCGGGAATCTCGGTCAGCGTGTAGTTGATCTGGTAGTAGATGATCGCGTGGTCGTCCGGATCGCGGTTCTCCAGAGTGATGCGTGCCCGCTTGCGGAACGGCATCTCCCAGTAGCAGTTGAAGGCGCGACCGGGATTGACGCAGACGGCAAGCGAACTCACCTGTGCGTAGCGCCCCCAGCCGCAGGCAAAGAAATCGCCGAGTGGCGCCTCGACCGACGGGTGTTCCTGATCGTCCCAATAGATGCGCAGGATCAGTTCCCGCCACCGGACATTGGCTGGCGTCAACCAGATCTGCTGGATCGCACCCGGTCCCTTGATCTCGCCCAGAACGCAGGTTTCGCCTGGCTCCATGCGGATAGACGGCGAGATCTTCCAACCACGGCCGAGACCGCGCGCATGCACAGCGCCGGTGCCCTCTTCGGCCATCCCTCCGGCGCCCTTGGCACCGGTGAAGTTCTCCGGGCTGATCGAACGGCTCTTGGCCGACGACAGGCGCGACAGATTGCCCATATCCATTCCAAGTCCATTGAAAGCTTGCGTCATATCTCCTCCTACGCGCTTCAACCTGTCACTTGAGGCCGGTCGTCTTGATCGATTCCATGATCTGCCGCTGGAAAACCACGAACAGGATCAGCATCGGAGCGGCCACGATCGTCGAGGCGGCCATGATGTTGTTCCACGACGAGGAATACTGGCCCCGGAAGTTCGCGATGCCGACCTGCACGACCCAAAGACTGCTGTCGCTGGTCGCCGTGAGCGGCCACAGGAACGAGTTCCAGTTGGCCAGGAAGAACAGGATCGCCAGCGACGCGATGATCGGCCGGCTCAAGGGCAGGATAATGCTCCAGTAGATGCGCCAGTAGCCGGCGCCATCGACAAGGGCCGCCTCCTCCAACTCGCGTGGAATGCTCAGGTAGAACTGACGGAGAAGAAAGATGCCGAAGGCATTGAAGATCGACGGGACGATGAGGCCGGCATAGCTGTTGAGCATGCCCATCTGCCGCACTTCGATGAAGAGCGGCACGATGATGACCGGCAGCGAGACCAAGAACGTCGAGAACATGAGGATGAAAAGCGTTTCGCGGCCCGGGAAGCGCAGCCGGGCCAGCGCATAGCCGGCCATCGTGTGGAAGAAAAGGGCGACGACCGTGACTACCGACGAGACGAACAAGCTGTTCAGCATGTAGCGTACGAACGGCACCTCGGTCAGAACATAGACGAAATTCCTGAAGGTCGGTGCCTTGGGCCACAGGTTGGACTGGAAGACCTCGGTCGGCCCTTTCAGCGCGATCGAGAGCATCCAGAGCAGCGGGAAGATCGTCATCACCGCGAGGATCAGCGTCACCAGCATCCAGACCAAGCGAACGATGTCGGCCTGGCGGCGTGAAAACAGGATGCCGTCACTCATAGTCGAAGCGCCCGCCGCGCGTGATCAGGAAGAGGACAACCGTCGCCAGCAGCAGGATCACGACCAGGATCGAGGCCATCGCAGCAGCGTAGCCGAAGCCCGAGTATTGGAAGGCCTGTTGATAGATATAGAAAATCAGCACCGACGTGGAGTTGGCCGGTCCGCCCTTGGTCATCACGTAAACGAGGTCAAAGGCCTGGCCGCCCGCGACCGCGGCGACCAGCGAGATAAGCAGCACGAAAAAGCTTGTCGGCCTGAGCAACGGTAGAGTGATCAGCCGGAACGACTGAAATCCGCGTGGCCCCGTCAATTTCGGCGGCTTCGTAGTATTGCTTGGGGATGTCCTGCAGGCCGCCGATGAAGATGAGCATGTAGAAGCCCATCAGGAACCAGACCGTGACGAAGAGGGTGGTGTAGAGCGCCAGATGCGGACTGCCCAGCAATGACAGCCCCCCGAGACCGACGAAGGAAGCGATCCGCGCGATGAGGCCGATCTTGTCGGCGGTCATCACTTGCCAGATCAAGGCGATAACGACCAGGCTGACCATCTGCGGAGCGAAGAACATCGAACGCATGACAGTGTTGAAGCGGTTCGTCTGTTGCACCAAAAGCGCCAGTCCGAGGCCGGAGACGTACAGGCACGGCACCAGTAGCACCACGTAAACCAGCGTCACGTGCAGGCACTGCCAGAACACCGGATCGGCGAGCATGTGCCGGTAGTTGGCCAGCCCGACAAAGCTGAACTGGCCGAAGCCGTTGACGTCGAAGAAGCCCATGGTGAGGGCGAGGATCATCGGGATGCCGACGAATACCGCCAATCCGAGGGCATCAGGGGCCACGAACAGATAGGCGGCAATCCACTCGCGGTGCCGGCTCTCGAGGCCGGCCCACCTTTTTCCGCCCAATCGTTCGCGCCAAAGAGCGTTCATTTCCACGCTTGCCTGGGTATCGACAGCCATCAGGTCTTCCGACAGCACCACCGCGGAGGCGACCGCACCTCCGACGGCCAATCCAAGGCCGCTTCCCGCTGCAATGCAATTCTTTGCACGTCGACCGGCGATCCCTGCCCGTGGCGGCCGGTGACTGGACGAAAGTGGAGGCCGGAAAATTCCGGCCTCCACGATTGCGCTCGGCTAGAGCATCGGCGCGCCGTGGTAGTTGGCGAGGAAGGCGTCGAGCTGCGTTGAGGCGGTTTCAGCCGCCTGTTGGGGATCGACACCGCCGAGTTGGGCAGCTTGAAGGGCGTCCGAGATGATCTTGTACGCTTCCGGCGGCAGGCGCGGTTCGCCACGCGTGCCCGGATAGACCTCCTTGGCGAAGAAGCCGAGGCCGCCACTGCCGTAGGCGGCAGCTCCCGCTTCCAGGGCACTCTGGCGCGGCGGCATGTCCGACTTGGCGACCGTGCACCAGTCGACGACGCGCTTCAGCGAATCCGGCGACTTGGAGGCCAGCGCCCACGCGATGAACTTGCCGGCCGTCTCCGGGTCCTTGCCCTTGGCGTTGGCCACGAAAGCCCAGCCGCCACCGATGGTCACATACTTGCCACCAGCCGGCACGGGCAACTTGAACATGCCGAACGGCACGTTCGGTGCGTTCTGCTGCATGGCCGCGATGCCCCAGATGCCGCAGTTCTGGATGGCGCAGTAGCCCGCCCCGAGATTGGCCACGATATCGAAGCCGCCGGAATTGACCTGACGCGGCGCCGCGCCGGAATCGATGGCGTCCTTCCACAACTTGAGCGCGGCCACGACGCCGGGCGAGTTGAAGGCGCTCTTGCCGTCTGCCGCCTGGAACTCGCCGCCGCCTTCCCACATGAACGGATACCAGGTGAAGTTCTGGTAGTAGCCGGGCTGCGTCTCGAACAGCAGGCCGTAGCGGTCGGACGTCGTGAGCTTCTTGCCCAGCTCGAGCAATGCGTCCCAAGTCTTCGGCACGTCGTTCTCGTTGAGCCGGGCGTCTTCAAAGGCCTTCACCGAGTAGTAGAAGGCCATCGGCTCGACCTCCATCGGGACGCCGTAGATCTTGCCGTCCACCTTGCGTGTCCCCATGACAGCGTCCGGGAAATCCTTCTGCACTTCCGGGTCGATGAACGACGTCAGGTCGAGCAGGGCGCCACCGTTGTAATAGCGCAGGAAATCGCCGGGCGAGATCAGGAAAAGGTCGGGCCCCTGCCCCGAGGCAAAGGCGGTCGAGAGCTTGTTCCCGTTCATGTAGTCGACGATGTTCTGGAGTTCGACCTTCTTGTCGTTGTTGGCGTTCCAGTCGCTGGCCATCTTCATCCACCAGTCGATCTGGGCCTGCGGCTGGGTTCCGCCAGGCGCATAGAAATTCCAGAACTGAAGTGCATCGTCGGCGGCGAATGCCGAACGCCCGAAGAGAGGCGCGGCCGCAAGGCCGGCTCCCAGAGCCGTTCCGGTTTTCAGGATATCCCGCCGGCTCCAGCCGGCGCGCGTATTGCCGTAGAAACTCATCGTTCTGTCCTCCCTTGACAGTTTGTGACCGTTTCAATGCAGACACCGACGGGGTGGCCGGTGCGTGTGCCTCAGGCTGTGTCGAACGTCCTCAACGTGCAGGGCAGTGTTTCGGAGCGGGCCTCCCCGCTCCAGCGGCCATCGATGCGGTCGCGCAACATCTCCAGTGCCCGCATGGCAAGCAGCGAAGGCTTGGAGCCCACGCGCGTCAGCCTTGGCCGCACGTAGTCGAGGTGATCGAAATCGTCGAAGGTGCCGAGCGCGATGTCCCGCGGCAACTCGACCTTGCGGTCGTACAGCGCCGCGAGCCCGCCGCGAGCCATCAGCGAGTTGGCGAAGAAGATGGCGCTCGGCATGTTCCCGCCGTACGTCTCGAGCAGCCACTCGACCGCTTGATAGCCTGAGGGGACCAGGTAGCTGCCTTCGAACCGCAGCGCTTCGTCCGGCACGCCGCCGGCGTCGGCAAAGCCCTTTTCAAACGCCTCGCGCCGCACGCCCGCCTGCTCGAAGAAGCTTGGGCCGGTGACGTGCGCAACACGGCGATGCCCCTGCTCGGCGAAATAACGCCCCATTGCGTAGCATCCGCCATAGTCATCGAAGCCGACCGCATCGATCGCACGGTTGGGCAGATGCCCCATGAACACCGCCGGGATCTCGAGCAGTTTCAGATCCTCGTGCATCCAGTGGAAGGCGAAGTCGGCAACGATCAGTCCGTCGATGCCCTTCAACTCGATCTGCCGCAGGTATTCGCGCCCATGGCGCACCGAGTGCCCACCCGGCACGTCGGTGTTGAAGATGAGGGTGTCGAACTTGGCCTTTTCAAGCTCCGACTGAAGGACCTTCACCAACTCTGTGTAGAATGGGTTCTCGACGTCAGGGATCAGCACGGCAACCAGGTTCGTGCGGCCGGTCCTGAGGCTCTGCGCCTGGGGGTTGGGCCGATAGCCGAGTTCGTTGATCGCCTCCTCGACCCGGCGGCGCAGAGGCTCCGACACACGGTCGGCGTGGTTGATCACGTGCGACACCGTCGTCCGCGAGACCCCCGCCCTCTGGGCCACCTTCGAGATGGTGCTCATATTTAAGCGATAGCGCTTTGCAAATCGATTTGCAAATCAATTTGCAGCTCGTTCCGGTCGGCTCGCGTATGTAGCTTGTCACCTGCGGCGCCGGAACAATTCCATTTCTAAAGAGCGGGTGTGCCCCGACGAAATTCAGCAGGCCTTACCATCAGCGCACCAGCGAGAACGAAAGACAGAACGCGGACCCTTGGACATCCATCGCATCAGTCAAATCCTTCGGTGCTTGGCGATGAAGCGAACTTCACAGCACCTCGCTCGCGAATTGGGCCGCGGCTTGCTTTGGGATATTGTGCTCCGCCTTACGGACATCCAAATCGATCACAACGGCGCGTGTGATGTTGGCCGTCTTTCATGGCCGCCGTTACCAGCGACAACGCTTCTGCAACGAAGCCGCGTGTTCAGCCAAAACGAGTAAGGCTCACGGAGGAGCCACACCGACCGCATTGGCCGACAGCGCGCCATCCGCAATGAAAAGGCCAATTCCACCGTCATTGAACGCCGATGGCGAGTCGTCGCGCGCTTGCAGCCGCGTGCCATCGACTTCGGCCATCAGCTCCGCTCCGACGGCTTTGACGACCATGTCGATGCCGGTTTCGAACTTGAGCTTCATGGGCACACTGGCGAGAACCACAACGTCTTCGTCGCGCACCCGAACGATCTCGAGCTGTCCTGCCCGCGTGAGGCGCACGCCATAATAACGCCTCAGGCCCTGGACGCGTACGGCGACGCCCCCGTAATCACCAAGGTGGATCGTGATGCGCGAACTGACGACATAGTCGGTCCACTGGCGGGTGCCGTGGATGATGATCCCTTCGCCCTCGTCCTGCGAGATCCGGAAGCTCTGCGGAAATCGCTTGGAGAAGAAGCTGACGGCGTTGACCCACGACATTCGCCAGAAATCGCTATCACCCTTCGGTCTGTGCAGGTTCAGTGTCGGTGTGCCATTCCATCGCACGAAGTCGAGCAAGATTCGCCCGTCGGCGCGGCGGCCCTCCGCTATAATCGCCAGACCGATTTCGCCTATCGGCTGACCGTCGAAGTCGGGAACCTTCCATTGAAGGTCGGCTTCCTGCCCGGGTGCTATCGTAACTGGCTCGCCGTCCACGTCGATGAGGTCGTCGTGATCGTCGTAGACGCGCAGGCGCAATCGCACCGTCACGGCGCCGCGGTTGGTTTCATCGCCCACGACTCGGGCACTGATCATCTGACCGGGATAGACCAGCGGTGTTGCCATGAGGTCGTAAGTCCGCATGTTCAACACGTCACGCGGCGAGAATGTTGGGGTCGTCGCCACCGCCGCTTGACCCGGCCCGAGCGCTTCATAGGAAATCGACAGCGCTCGCGAGCCCTCGAACTCCGCATTTCCGATGCGGACGGATTTGTTCGTGCCGCCGTTGGCCTGGAAACCCTGAACGCTGCCCGGCAATGAGAAGTGGAATTGGGCGCCGCCCTTGGGCGCTGGCAATGGGCGGGATCCGGCGAGGGTCAGGCCGAGGTTCGTCAGGTAATAGGCGGTGCGGACGGCGTCGTTGATGGAATTGCCACCGTCGGCCGACGAAATCAGCATGCGGTCGGCGACCGGACCGCGCCAGTCCGGTCCGGTGTCGAGCCCCTTGAGACCGAGCATGATGCCCATCAGGCAACCGACATTGCCGGCATTGCAGTCGGTGTCCCAGCCGGAGGTGTTGACGATCATCTGTGCGCGCTGGAAGTCGTCGGGCGCATAGAGCAGCGCCATGATCATCAGCGCATGATTGGGCACCACGTGGCAGTTGCCGGGATATTTGTCATAGCCGTACTTGTCTTCGATATTCTGCCGGGTGTCCTGCCAGTCCGGGAATTGCTGCCGCCACGCGCGGATATCGGCAATAAGTTTGGCGATCAGCGACTGCTCGGGAATGACCGACAGCCCGGTGTCGATGAGGTGGTCGACATCGCTTGATGAGAACGCCTCCGCCTCCATCGCCGCCCACAGCATGGCCGCGTGAACCGACTCGCCGTCGTGGCTCACCTTGCCCGCCTGTTCAGCGAGGCGCGCGGCAAGCTTCGGCTGGTTCGGCGCGACCATCGCCCATCCGTCGATGAAAATCTGCGCGCCGATCTGTTCGGCGACCGTCGATCCGTTGGTGGCGATCGAGCCGGATTGCGGCGCCGGCATGCCCCGCTTCAGGTTCAGCCACGCGGTGTGCTCGGTCGAGTTGCCGTTGCCGCCCCACCACAGGATCGCGCGCCGCTCGACGATGTAGTTGAGCCAGGCCTTGCCGATCTCCTCGGCCGACAGGTCGGGCCTGGTGCCGTAGTCCTCAAGCGCGCGGATGAAGGTGAAGGTGCCAGCGACGTCGTCGTCGGTGACGACTAGCGGCTGGTTGAGGCGCTTGTGGACGTAGTACTCGATCGGCCCCAGCTCGCGCATGATCTTCCGGTATTCCCACCCTTCGAAGGGCCGGCCGAGAAAGACGCCGACAAGCTTGCCGAGAACGCCGGCATAGACGCGTTCGAGATAGTCGTTGGGGATTTGCATGGTTGTTCTCAATGTTTGTAGTCAGCCCTTGACCGATCCGCCCACCATGCCCTCGATGAAGCGGCGCTGCAGGAGCACGAAAAGGACGACGACCGGCAGCACGATGATGAGGGCCGCCGCCATGATCTCTCCCCAGTCGGAGGTGTACTGCCCGCTGAGCAGATAGAACGAGACGACCGCCGTCACCCGGTCGGCCTTCTGCAGGAAGGTCATGGAGATCAGGAACTCGTTCCACGAATAGAGGCCGATGATCAGGGCGACTGTGATGATGCCGGGCGATACGATTGGCAGCATCACCATGGTGAAAACTTGCCAGTGGCTGGCGCCGTCGACCAGCGCGGCCTCCTCCAGTTCACGCGGCACGGCTAGGAAATAGGTCCTGAGCAGCATGACAGCGAAGGGACTGAAAAGCGCGGTGTAGATCAGCGACACCGCCGCCACGTTGTTGATGAGCCCGAGCCGGGCGTAACCGAAATAGAGCGGGAACAGGAAAAGCTGGATGGGCGCGGTGGTCGTGCCGAGCAGATAGAAGGTCCAGATCTTCCACGACTTGATCTTTCGCCGCGCCAGCACATAGGCGGTGAGCGACCCCGTGCTGCACACGAGGATGATGGTGAGCCCGCTGAGCAGGATCGAGTTGAGGAAGGTCGAGCCGAACCGCGCGTCGTTCCAAGCGTGGACGAAATTGTCCCAGCGGATCGACACCGGCAGCGAGAGCGGGCTCTGGACGATAGCCGCAGCGGGTTTCAGCGAATTCAGCACCAGCAGCGCGATCGGAAACAAGGCGATGAAAGCGCCAATGCCGAGCGCGATGTAGGTCAGCGTCAGGGTCACACGTCCCTCGACGAGCCTCATAGCTGCTCCTCGCGGGACTGGATGCGAACGTAGAAGAACGTGGCGATCAAGCCGAACAGGCTGATGACCAGCGCCACGGCGGCGGCCTGCCCCACGTAGAGGTCGTAGAAGGCGTGGCGGTAGGCGAGCGTCGACAGGACCTCGCTTGAGAAGGCGGGGCCGCCCTGGGTCAGGATGTAGACGAAGTCGAAGACCAGGAACGACCAGATGATGGTCATGATGACCATCAGCGTGATCGTCGGCCGGATCGACGGCAGAAGCACCAGCCCCATCAATTGCCAAAAGCTGGCGCCCTCGATACGGGCCGCCTCGATGTGCTCGCGCGGCACCTGGCGCAGTGCCGCGAAGAATATCACACAGAGGAAACCCCACCAGTGCCAGAGGTCGACCGTGGCGACCCCGAACAGGGCGGACGATGTGCCAGCCAGCGGATTGGCAATATGCAGGCCGAGCCGGTTCACGAGCCCGAAGATGCCGGTGACCGGGCTATAGATCATTCCCTGCCAGACACGCGCCGTGATGGCCGTCGCGATGACGACCGGCAAGAAATAGACTACCTGGAAGAACGTGCTGCCGCGCCGCACGACGAGCAGCATCGTTGCCGCCAGCAGGCCCATCGCGATCGGAACTGTGAGGAAGATGCAGGTCCAGATGACGTTGTTGGTCAGCGCCGACCAGAAGACGTTATCCGCGAATAGCTTCTGGAAATTGCCAAGCCCGATGAAGCTCGGCGCCGAGATGCCGTCCCAGCTGAAGAACGCAAGAGCGATGGTCAGCAGCGCCGGAACTAGGATGATGACGAAATTGATGGCGAGCGTCGGGACGATGTAGAGGCGGTGCATGTGCTTCTCCGCTCGGAAGGCGGCGGACACGAGGTCCGCCGCCGTTGTCGCTGCGCGCGAGGCTCACGCCCGCGGCGGCACCGCAGGCACCTTGCCCTGCGCCTTTTCCTGCTGGAAGGTGTCGTCCCACTTCTTGAGGTAATCCTTCGTCGTGGTCTTGCCGAGCCACACCTCCTCGATGCCGCTGATGAGGTACGTATCGGTCGCCGGCGGCAGGAACGTCCAGGTCGTGTAGCCGTACTGGTTGTTTGCGACCGCCGTCGCCAGGTTCTTCATGGTCTCTGTGTAGAGCGGCGTCACGTTGTCCGAGAGCTTCACCTGCGACAGGTCCTTAAGCGGCAGATTCCACTCGCCCTGCCAAACCGAGTTCATGTCGCTGTAGAACTTCTGGGTGAAGATCATGTCGAACACGTCCGCGGCACCGTCGGCCACCTTCGACCCGGCGTTGATCGAGAAGGTCGACCCGATGCCGAGCGCGTAGATCGGATTGGCCACACCCTCGCCGCTGGGGAAGCCCACGAACCCCGGCTGGGTGTTCGTCGGCGGGAAATCCACCGCGACATTGGTGAAGCTCCAGGTGCCCGAGGGCGCCATGCCCGCCTGCTCGCTCGACAGCTGGGCAAAAGCCTGTTCTAGGGTCAGCGAGAAATAGTTCGGGCCGAAGTAGCCCTTCTGCCACCACTCATTGAGCCTATCGATCGCCTTGACGATCGGATCGGCCGTCCATGGGGTCGCGCCGGTCAAGGCCTTGTAGACGGCTTCCGGGCCGGCGATCGAGTTGAGCACGATCGACACGTGCCATTCGTTTGCGCCACGCCAGTCGGCATTGCCGGCGGCGAAGGGCACAAGGCCATCTGCCTTCATCGTATCGGCGAGCTTCTCGAGTTCCGGGATCGTGGTGGGCGGTGTCCAGCCTTTCTTGGCAAACAGGGTCTTGTTGTAGAACAACCCCAACGTCTCGTAGGTTTTCGCAAGCGCATAGAGCTTGCCGTTGTACTTGCCCAGGTCGAGGAACAGGGGAAGCAGCCGGTCATTCCAGCCGAGCTTCTGCGCATAGTCGTCGAGCGCCAGCAGTTGGCCGGCCTCCGCCATCGTGGCAACATAACTTGGCCCGGCTGTGTAGACGATGTCGGGGCCGCTGCCCGAAAGCATGGCGACCCGGAGCTGCTTGTCGAGTTCGGAGCCGCGGAAGTCGATACTGAGATCGTATTCCGGGTGAGCGGCATTGAACGGATCAATGAGAAGATCCTTGAGATGCTTCTGATTGTCCGGCGTGGCCGATTCGTACCAGAACGCAATCGGCTTCTTGTCCGCAGCCAGCGCCAGCCGGCCGAGCAAGGGCGAAGCCGCGAGACCAAGTCCTGCCGTGATGAAAGTCCGACGGTCCATTTTGTCCTCCCTTGGATCCGTTGCTCAGTTTCAGGTCGAGGCGCGCTCGACGAGCCTGAAGGGCACCTCCAGGGCCGTGCCGGGGCCATGCCTCGACCCACGTAGCCGTTCCATCAGAGTCTGGGCCGCCTTGGCGCCCATATCGCGCTGGAACTGCGCGACGGTGGTCAGCGGCGGGGTGATCAGCCTCGCCGCAGAAATGTCGTCGAAACCGACGACGGCAATGTCGTCCGGCACCGCGATGCCGTGTTCGCGCAATGCCTGGATGGCACCGATTGCCATCAGATCGTTAGCGGCAAAGATCGCCGTCGGGCGTTGCCCGTTCGCGAGCATCGACTCGGTCGCACGCGTTCCGCCCGTCTCGTTGAATTCCTCGTCGATGATGACATGCGGCGTCCCACCGGAATCGACGAGCGCCTGGCGATAGCCTTCCACGCGCACGCTCTGCGGACCGCCGCGGCCGGCGATCATGGCGATGCGCCGGTGGCCGCGTTCGATCAGGAAGCGGGTCACAGCCAGCGCGGCGGCGTAGCTGTCGACATAAATGTCGTCGATCGCGATGTCTCCGCCACGCTTCTTGGAGGAACTCGATGCGTACCACCGGCACGCCGCCGTCCACCAGCGGCTTGAGGTCACGGGCGCGCAGCGTGAAGAATACGCCGATCACACCATCCACCCGTCCCTGCAGTGCCCAATCGAGGAAGTGCCGCTCCCGTTCGGCCAGCCCGTCGGTGCTGATGGTGATGAGGTCATAGTTCATCCCGTCGGCCACCGATTGCACGCCGCGGATCAGCGCCGGGTAAAACGGATTGGTGATGTCCGGCACGAGACACGCGATTGTCATGCTCCGGTTGGTTCTGAGCGCCTGAGCGAAGCGGTTGGGCGTGTAGCCGAGTTCGTGCGCCGCATCCGTGATCCGCTGCCAAGTGTCGGCCGAAATGGACGGCGTGCCAGCTCCGGTGAGCACGATCGAGACCGCCGCCTGCGACACACCGGCGAGCCGGGCGACATCGCGTTGCGTGGCCCTTTTCTTCACCATTCCAGCGACCTTATACGTATCATTTATACGTATAAAATACGCCGGACCCAACCTCGTCAAGGCGCCATGATTCCTGCGGGTCTCAACGATCTCAACAAGGGCTTATCGGCGTCGAGGCGCGCGTCGGCCGGCAAAATCACCGGGATGTGCTGCGTTGTGAGGGCGCTTTGGCGGCCTGACATTTCCGGCGAAGGCGCTCAACCGAAGTCCGCACGGACGCGCGTGCTGTCCGCTTAGGGAGGTCGAGCCGTCATCCGATCGCACTGCTCGATCGACGCTTATGACCCAATGTATGGTCCGGCCGTGCGTCGCAAGAGAGTTTGCCGCGGTGGCGGTGAGCGGTCTTGCATCAATGTATCCGGCCTTTGATTGGAGCGTGTTGGGCTCCGGGCCATCATGGATATCAGCGCGCGTGCGATCTGATTAGCGGACAGACCTCGACTGGGCCATTTGGGTCACCAGTGTTCGCATGCGCCGGGAAGACCGAACCTCCATCTCGTCTCGTTCTCTCGCAGACCTCGGCGGTAGGTTATTGGATTACGTCATCGCGTGTTCCTGATCTCGGGCTCGACGATCAGGCAGTTTGGGCGGTCGCGTGAGCGATCGTCGTCGTCTCGAAGTCCCGGCCACGGGCCAGGACGCTCCAGGCGATGCGGGCGAGCTTGTTGGCGAGGGCAACCGCCAGCACGTTGTGGTGCAGCCGCCTCTTGGCGGCCTCGATCCAGGGCTTGAGCCCATGGCGCTCCCAGCTCTTGGGCTTGATCAGCACGACCCACGCCGCCTGCACGAAGAGGACGCGCAGGTAGCGATTGCCGCGCTTGGATATCTTGCCCAGGATCGTACGGTCCCCGGTTGAGATCTGCCTGGGAACGAGGCCCAGCCAGGCGGCGAAGTCGCGGCCTTTGGTGAACGCATCTCCACTGCCGATCGCCGCCACCATAGCACTGGAGATGATCGGTCCGATGCCAGGCACCGTCATCAGTCGCTCGCAGCCGGAGTCCTCCTCGGCCAGAACTTTGATATCTGCCGACAGCCCCTCGATACGCTCATCGAGCCGGCGCCAATCGCCGGCCAGGTCCTCGATGACGTGCACCATGCGCGGGGACAGCACCTCGGGAGGCGAGGCCAGGAGGCCCGGCAACTCAGCACGCAAGAAGCGCTGTCCCTGCCGCACGGCGATGCCGCGCTCCAGCAGGAAGGCGCGGATCTGATTGATGACCCCCGTGCGCTGGCTGACCAGTCGCTCACGCACACGGTGCAGCGCCTGCAGGTCGAGCTGATCGGCGGTCTTGGTGGCGACGAACTTCATCGTTGGCCGTTGCACCGCCTCGGCGATCGCCTCAGCGTCACGAAAGTCGTTCTTCTGGCCCTTCGAGTAGGGGCGGACGTACTTCGCCGGCATCAGCCGGGCATCGTGACCAAGCGCCTTCAGCCGGCGACTGAGATGATGTGCGCCGACGCAAGCCTCCATGCCGACCAAGCACGGCGGCATGTTGGCAAACCGCGATCCCAATTGGCTGCGTGACCACTTCTGACGCAGTACGATTGCACCGCGCTGATCGAGGCCGACGACGTGGAATGAGTACTTGCCGATATCGATGCCGACTACGGCGACCGTGGCGTTGAGCTTCTCGGGCATGGCGTGCTCCTTGTCTTTCGCGCCCCTTCCCAGCTTCCATCGCTGGCGGGGCAGGAGCACGGCCGGACCATCCCATTAGCGGGCGTCGATTGATGTTCTGCGGGGCAGAAACTCGTGGGCTGAGCAGCACATTGCCAATGTCGGCTCCAACCGGTTAATTCGCCGGGGGCACCGACGTCGGTCGGGCAAGACACATCACACCGAGGCCTCCAGACCGAGGTTGGAATGAAGGACGAGGAAACAGCAGCAAGCGCCGTTGGGCCGTTTTCGGACGAAACCGCTCTTGACGAGGCGTTGGCGCGGCCGAGCAAGGGGCTGGTAGCAAATCTGGCAAAGGTGCCCGGAGAAATCGTGGTACTCGGCGTCGGCGGCAAGATGGGCCCGAGCCTCGCCCGCATGGCACTGAGGGCCGCGCCGGAAAAGCGCGTCGTCGCTGTTGCGCGCTTCTCCGAGCCAGGCTTGCGCAGTTCGCTTGAAGCTGACGGCATCGAGACCCACAAGGCCGACCTGCTCGATCGCGATGCAGTAGCTGCCCTGCCCGACGCCGATAACGTCGTCTTCATGGCCGGCCGCAAGTTCGGGTCTGGGGGCGCCGAGCACCTGACCTGGGCGATGAACGCGACTGTGCCGGCGCTCATCGCCGAGCGCTATCGCAATGCGCGCATCGTCGCTTTCTCCACCGGGTGCGTCTATCCGTTCTGGCCGGTTGACAGCAACAGCGGACCGACCGAGTCCGTCCCGCCAGTGCCGCCGGCCGGTGACTACGCCTGGTCGTGTGTCGCCCGCGAGCGCGCCTTCGAACATGCCAGCGAGCGCTACGGCACACCCGGCCGCCTGATCCGCCTGAACTACGCGATCGACATGCGCTACGGTGTCCTCCACGACGTCGCCAGCAAGGTGCTCGCCGGCGCACCGGTGGACGTCACAATGGGGCACGTCAACGTGATCTGGCAAGGCGACGCCAACGCTGAGGCGCTGGGCGCTTTCGCCCATGTCACCACGCCGACGAGCCCGCTCAACGTGACCGGCCCGGAGAGGGTGGCCATTCGCGACCTGGCGCAGGCCTTCGGCGAACGCTTCGGCAGAAAAGCGATCATCGTCGGGCAGGAGGCGCCGACCGCCTGGCTCAACGATGCGTCGGAGGCACGGCGTCTGTTCGGCCCGCCGCAGGTGACTCTCAGCGAACTGATCGACTGGACCGTCGATTGGCTCCTGCGTGGCGGTCGGAGCCTCGGCAAGCCAACCCACTACGAAACGCGCGACGGACAATATTGATGTTTCCCAATAGTGCGGGACTATCGGCATGAGCCGGCTCAGCGTCGCCGACCTGCCGGCCGCAATCCGCGACGGCATTGCCGCCGGCCTGGCAATTCCAGCCCATCCGCTTGCGCTTGACCGCTCGCGCAAGCTCGACGAGCGGCGCCAGCTGGCGCTCACCCGCTATTATCTCGATGCCGGTTCAGGCGGCCTCGCCGTCGGCGTGCACACGACCCAGTTCGCGATCCGCGACTGCGGCCTCTACGAACCGGTGCTGCGCCTGGCGGCGGAGACGGCGCGCGCGTGGGCCGGCCGGCCGGTGGCCATGATTGCCGGCGTGGCAGGGCGCACCGAACAGGCGCTGCACGAGGCTGGGATTGCCGTTGCGCTTGGCTATCATGCCGCCTTGGTCAGCCCGGCGCCTTTCCGCGACGCCAGCGAAGCGGACCTCGTGGCGCACTGCCGGGCGCTTGCGGAGGTCATCCCCTTGGTCGGCTTCTACCTCCAGCCGGCCGTCGGCGGACGTGTTCTGTCCGCAGATTTCTGGCGGCGTTTCGCCGAGATCGATTCGGTCGTCGCCATCAAGATCGCTCCGTTCAACCGATACGGCACGCTGGCCGTGGTGCGCGGTGTCGTGGAGGCGCGGGCCGAAAAGCGGGTTGCCCTCTATACCGGCAACGACGACCACATCGTCGGCGACCTGCTCACCCCGTTCGTCGTGAACCGTGGCGGGGAAGAGGTCGTTATCCGCATCGTCGGCGGGCTGCTCGGGCACTGGTCCGTGTGGACCAAGACGGCAGTCGACCTGCATGCGCGCTGCCGCGCTGTCGATGGTCCCATACCGGCGGACCTGCTGGCGCTCGACAGCCAGGTCACCGACATGAATGGTGCCGTCTTCGACGTGGCCAGC
>CAWHLM010000021.1:0-88125 GCA_963830215.1 uncultured Alphaproteobacteria bacterium | reverse complement strand
CGGTCCGTGGCTCGGCTTCATCGCCTCGATCCCGGTCACGATGCTCGCCGGCGCCATCATCGGCTTCCTGGCGCTCCGCTTCGGCGTTACCGGGGTCTATTTCGCCATCCTGACCATCGCCTTCGCCGAGTTCGCCCGGGTCGGCTTCGATCACTTGGGCGTCATCAACGGATCCGGCGGCTTTTTCCTGCCGGTGGCCACGCAGGACCATGTCGACGTCTGGCTGCTGCGCGGGCCCCCGGTCATGTTCTATTACGTCATGCTGGCCGCCGCGGTGGCCGCGCTCATCGCCTGCCGCCTGATGCTCAACAGCCGCATGGGCTACTACTGGCTGGCGATCCGCGAGGACGAGGAAGCGGCGCGCGCCGTCGGCGTCAACACCTTCGCCTACAAGATGGCGGCGGTCGTCATCTCCGCCGGCATGACCGCCTTCGGCGGCGTCTTCTACGCCTTCTATTACAACAACCTGTTCCCCGAGCAGATCTTCAACATCTCGCGCTCCATCGAGCTGATCGTCGGGCCGATCATCGGCGGCCTCGGCACGCTGCTCGGCCCCGTCGTCGGCGCCTTCCTGCTCACCGGCCTGGCCGAGGGCCTCAACGGACTGCTCGCCGCCGTCGGCATCGACATACCGGGCGCTAAGCAGGTGCTCTACGGCGTCTGCCTGTTCATCGTGATCGTGGCGTTGCCCGGCGGAGTCTGGCCATGGCTGGCACGTCGCCTGCGTCTCACCGGGGGCGGACGGTGAGCGCGCTGCTCTCCCTCGACGACGTGACCAAGCGCTTCCGCGGCCTGGTGGCGGTAGACGAGGTGTCGTTCGACGTCGCGGCCGGCGAGATCTGCGGCGTGATCGGTCCCAACGGCGCCGGCAAGACGACGTTGTTCAACATGATCGCCGGCGTCTTCGAGCCGGACGGTGGCTCGATCAGCTTCGCCGGCCAGCGCATCGACGGACTCCCCGCCGACCGCGTCTGCCGGCGCGGCATCGGGCGGACCTTCCAGCTCGTGCGCCCGTTCCCGGGTCTCACCGTCGAGGACAATGTCATCGTCGGTGGGCTTCTGCACCGCGCGAGCGTGCCTGCGGCCCGCGCCGAGGCGCACGATCTGCTGCGCCGGCTCGACCTCTTCGACAAGCGCCATCGGCGCGCCTCTTCGCTCACCCTGCCCGACCGCAAGCGCCTGGAGGTGGCCCGCGCCCTTGCCACCGACCCCAAGCTGCTTCTGCTCGACGAGGTGATGGCCGGCCTGAGGCCCACCGAGACCGATCGCCTGGTCGCGGTGCTGAAGGCGCTCAACCACGACACCGGGCTCACCATTGTGCTCATCGAGCACGTCATGCGCGCCGTGATGGCACTCGCCACCCACATCGTCGTCCTGCATCACGGCGCGCTGATCGCCGATGGCCCGCCCGAGGCCGTCGTGCGCGATTCCGCCGTGATTGAATCCTATCTCGGCGTGGAGACGCCGGCATGATTCTCGGCGTCGACAGCCTCGACCTCTTCTATGGCGACGCCCAGGCGCTCGACGGCGTGTCGCTGACCATTGAGGAAGGCACCATCGTCGCCATCGTCGGCGCCAACGGCGCCGGCAAGACCTCGCTCATCCGCACCATCGCCGGCATGTACCGGCCGGCACGCGGCCGCATCCTCTACCGCGGCGAGGATATCGCCGGCTGGCCCAGCCACCGCGTCTGCGACCTCGGCATCGGCCAGGTCGCCGAAGGCCGCCAGGTGTTCCCGACCCTGTCGGTTGCCGAGAACCTCGCCATGGGCGCCATGCTGCCGCGCGCCCGCGGTGAGCGGCAGCGCAATCTCGACCGGGTGATGACCATGTTCCCGCGGCTGGCGGAGCGCCGCCGGCAGGCGGCCGGCACGCTGTCCGGCGGCGAGCAGCAGATGCTCGCCATCGGCCGCTGCCTGATGGGATCGCCCGATCTGATCATGTTCGACGAACCGTCGCTCGGCCTGGCGCCGCTGGCGGTGCAGGGCGTGCTCAAGACCATCGGCGAACTCAATGAGAGCGGCATCACCTGCGTGCTGGTCGAGCAGAACGTCGCCGCTTCCCTCAAGCTCGCCGCCCATGCCTATGTGATCGAGAATGGCCGCGTCGTGCTCTCCGGCACCGGCGAGGCCCTGCTCCGCGACGATCGCGTTCGCCAGGCCTATCTCGGCGCGTGAGCTCCGTCAGCTTCCCTCGATCTCCTCGCGCCTCAGTTCGGCGCTGAGCCAGGCCTCTTCGGCCGCCGACATCTCGGCGCGCGCCTGCTCCAGCGCCACCCCCGCTGCAGCGAAGGCGCCGGGGTCGCGGCCGTAGAGACCCGCATCGGAGAGCACGCCCTCCAGCCGGCGGATCTCGGCGTGCAGCGTCTCGATCCGGGCAGGCAGCGTCTTCAATGCGTGCTGGTCGGCGAAGCTCAGGCGACGACGCGCGGCCGGCCGGCGCTCCGTCGGCCGCCTCGCAGGAGGCGCCGTGGCAGGCTTCGGCCGTTCCGACGCCCGCTTACCGATGCCGCGACCGCGTTGCGCCACCATGTCGGAATAGCCGCCGGCATATTCGGTCCAGTTCCCATCGCCGTCGGATGCCACGACCGAGGTCACCACGCGGTCGAGGAAATCGCGGTCGTGGCTGACCAGCAGCGCCGTGCCCGGATAGGACGCCAGCATCTCCTGCAGGAGATCGAGGGTCTCCAGATCGAGATCGTTGGTCGGTTCGTCGAGGACCAGAAGGTTGGAGGGCTTGGCCAGGGCGCGGGCAAGCATCAACCGGCCGCGTTCGCCGCCGGACAGCGCCTTCAGCGGCGTGCGCGCCTGCTCGGGGCGGAACAGGAAATCCTTCATGTAGCCGACCACGTGTCGCGCCTGGCCGTTGATCAGCACGGTGTCGCCGCGCCCTTCGGTGAGGACGGAGGCCACGGTTGCCTCCGGGTCGAGGCTCTCGCGGGTCTGGTCGAGGGTGGCGACCGCGAGGTTGGTGCCGAGCCGCACCGTGCCGCTGTCCGCCACCAGCACGCCGGTGAGCAGATTGATCAGCGTCGTCTTGCCGGCGCCGTTCGGGCCGACGATGCCCAGCCGGTCGCCGCGCTCGATGGTGAGCGACAGGTCGCGCACGATCGCCCGCTCGCCATAGCTCTTGGCGATCCCCTTGGCTTCGATGACCAGCTTGCCGGACTGGCCGGTATCCTGGGCAGTGAGTGTCACCGCGCCCTGCGGCGCGTTCTTGCGCCGGTCCTTGCGCTCGCGCCTCAGATCGTGGAGGGCGGCAAGCCGCCTCTGGTTACGCGTGCGTCGGGCGCTGACACCGTAGCGCAGCCAGTCTTCCTCGCGCACGATCAGGCGATCGAGCTTGTGGCGGTCGCGCTCCTCCTCTTCCAGGATCGCGTCGCGCCAGCTCTCGAAATCGGCAAAGCCGCGCTCGTGCCGCCGCGTCACGCCGCGGTCGAGCCAGACGGTGGCGCGGCCGAGATCGGCGAGGAAACGGCGGTCGTGACTGATCGTCACGATCGCCGAGCGTGCGCCAGCCAGCGTCTGTTCCAGCGCCTCGATGGCGACGATGTCGAGATGGTTGGTCGGCTCGTCGAGGAGCAGGATGTCGGGGTCGGGTGCCAACACGCGGGCAAGCGCCGCGCGGCGGCTTTCGCCGCCCGAAAGGCGCCGCGGGTCTTCCGCCCCGGTGAGGTCGAGCTGCTCCATCAGCAGCCGCACCCGGTGCCGATCGTCGCCGGGGCCAAGACCTGCCGCAACGAATTCCTCCGTCGTGGCGAAGCCGGCAAAGTCGGGCTCCTGCGCCAGGTAGCGCACGGTCGTACCGGGCTGCAGGAAGCGCGTGCCGCCGTCCGGCTCGACCAGCCCGGCGGCAATCCTGAGCAGCGTCGACTTGCCGGTGCCGTTGCGGCCGACCAGCGACAGGCGTTCGCCCGCGCCGACCGAAAGCTCCGCTCCCGCCAGCAGCGGCGTGCTGCCGAACGTCAGATGGATGTCCTGAAGGAGGAGGAGGGGTGCGGCCATCGTCTGGAGGCGGCCTGTTTAGCCGAACGCCATGTCGCTGAACAGCCGGCACCTGCTCATGGCTCCCACGCCCGGCCGACATTGACTTGTCGGCCACGTCGTGTCGTCTTCAGCGGATTGCGCTGAATTCGAGACTGGGCGGGGCAGTGAAAGGAACAGAGCAACGGGCTGCGGCTAAGCCGCACACAAAAAGAAGTGCTGCAGCAGGTACCCGCAATCCCGTGCGAACCAAGGCCGCGATCCTTGCGGCAGCGACAGCCATCTTCGCCGAAAAGGGATTCGGCGGTGCCCGCGTCGACGACATCGCTGCCCGCGCCTCCATCAACAAGCGCATGCTCTACCACTATTTCGGGGACAAGGAGGCCCTCTACAAAGCCGTTCTCGAGGCCGCCTATGTCGGTATCCGCTCGGCCGAGGCGGAACTCAAGCTCGCCGACCGCGACCCGGAAGAGGCCATGCGCCAGCTGACGGCGTTCACCTGGGACTACTTCATCGAGCACCCGGAATTCCTCAGCCTGCTCAACACCGAGAATCTGATGCGGGGCAAGTATGTCCGGGCCTCGCGGCGCATCATCGCGCTGCACTCGCCGATGATCGCCCTCATCCGCGACACGCTGCAGCAGGGCGTCAAGGCGGGCAAGTTTCGCCCGGGCATCGATCCCGTCGAGCTCTATATCAGCATCGCCGGACTTGGCTTCTTCTACCTCGCCAACCGGTGGACCCTGTCGGCGATCTTCCGCCGCAACCTCGCCACGCCGGCGGAGCTCTCCCGGCGGGGGGTGCACATCGTCGACGTCATCATGGGCTATCTCCGCCCGACCGATTGACCGGCCGATCGATACGCGCCCGCGCTCGGAGCGTCAGCAGGCGGTCCGGTAGCGCTCGATGGCGATCGACATGACCTCGTCCATCGGCCGCTCCGACCACGCGCTGGACAGAACTTCCACCTCGCAGGCAACGTCGTCGCGGACCGCTTCGACGCTCTCGCGCAGCTTGGCGATCTCGATGACGCCGTCGCCCATCATGCCGCGACCCTGCAACCTGTCGACGGTGGGAACCAGCCAGTCACAGACGTGGAAGGCAAGCAGGCGGCCGCGCCCGATGCGCCTGATCTGCTCGTGGACCTCGAAATCCCACCACACGTGGTAGACGTCGACTGCCACGCCCAGGCCACGCGAGCGGTCGGGATCGAGGTCGTCGCAAAGGTCGAGCGCCTGTCGGAGCGTGTTCACGGCACAGCGCTCCGCCGCCATCATCGGATGCAGCGGCTCCAGGGCCAGAGTCATTCCGGCAGCCTCTGCATAGTCGAGCAGCTCCGCCAGACCATCGCGGATCTCGGCGCGCGAGGCGGCGATGTCCTTCGATGGCGCCGAGCCTTCCCGTGCATATTGCGGCAGGCCACCAGCGACGATCACCAGGCAGGGCGCACCAAGTGCCAGAGCCTCGTCGACCGCACGGCGATTGTCGTCGCGCACCGCTTTTCTGTGGGCCGCATCGGCCGGAAACAGGCCGCCGCGGCAATAGCCCGACAATCTGAAGCCGGCGTCGCGCACCGCCTTGACGGCACGCTCCAGGCCGACCGCCGCGACCTGCTCGCGCCAGGGCGAGATCTGCGAGATGCCGTGGCGCTTCGCCGCCTCGATAATGGCGAGGAAGTCGCCCTGCGCGCGCACCGTTCCGGTGTTGAGCGAGAAGTGCTTCAGCTCGCGGTCGGCCGAAAGGTCGCGCATGTCAGACAACTCCTCAGGCGAGGTCTATCCAGCGTCGTTCGCGCGCGCTTCTCTGGGCCGCTTCGACCAGTTCCAGACCCTTGGCCCCCTCCCTCAGCGTGTAGGGGAACGGCTGATCCTCGACCACGTGGCGGATGAACATCTCCCATTGGCTGCGGAAGCCGTTGGGGTAAGGCTCGGTCTCCGGAACCTCCTGCCAGTCGGCACGGAAGTCGTGGCTGCGCTTCTCGTCCGGGTTCCAGACAGGGCGCGGCGTGGCGACGCGCGGCTGGATCTTGCAGCTGTGCAGGCCCGCTATGGCCGACCCATGGGTGCCATCGACCTGGAAGACGACCAGATCGTCGCGATAAACGCGCGTCGCCCAGGAGAAATTGATGGTGGCGATCACCCCGCCTTCCAGAACGAAGGTGGCGAAGGCGGCGTCGTCGGCCGTCGCCGTGTAGGGCTTGCCGGTCTCGTCCCAGCGCTCCGGGATATGCGTCGCTGAGAGGCACGAAACGCTTTTCACAGCGCCGAACAGGTGGTCCAGCACGTAGCGCCAATGACACATCATATCCAGCACGATCCCGCCGCCATCCTCGGCGCGGTAGTTCCACGACGGCCGCTGGATCGGCTGCAGGTCGCCCTCGAAGACCCAGTAGCCGAACTCGCTCCTCACCGCCAGCATGCGCCCGAAGAAGCCGGCCTTCCTCAGCATGGCGAGCTTCATCAGGCCGGGCAGGAACAGCTTGTCCATGACGACGCCGTTCCTGACGCCGCGCCTTTCGGCGACGTCAGCGACCTTGACCGCCTCGGCGAAGCTGGTCGCCGTCGGCTTCTCGCAATAGACGTGCTTGCCGGCGGCAACCGCCCGCTCCAGCAAGGCGGGGCGCATCTGCGTCGTGCCCGCGTCGAAGAAGACGGCGTCGTCCTCGTTGCCGAGCGCCGCGTCGAGATCCGTGGTCCAGCGCTCGACGCCATGGGCACCCGCCAGCGCCGCGACCTTCTCGGCATTGCGCCCGACCAGGATCGGATCCGGCATGACCCGGTCGCCGGTCTTGAGCCGCACACCGCCGTCGGCGCGGATCGCCAGGATCGAGCGAATCAGATGCTGATTGGTTCCCATGCGCCCGGTGACGCCATGCATGATGACACCGAGCCGACGGCTGGACATTCACACCTCCCGTGCCCTGGACAAACCAGCAAGGCACCTAAGTAACAGGATAGTTACTATTGCCGCGCTGCCACGCTGTCAATTGCGGCGCGACCGGGCGCGGGGCTTGCGCTCGTCGCCATCGGCGTGTCCTATTGGCGAGGGGAGTGGTTCTGCGCCGCACAATTGCCCGGCGCCGTCCGCCGGGGCCGCTGTGGTTCGCGCGAGGCACTTTCACGCGGATGTGACCGGGAACGAGCAGACCGATTTGCGGCCTTGCCGACAAATAACTAGCGGGTTACTTTTTTCCGCGGCCGCTTGTGGGAGGGCGACCAGTCAATCGGACGCAACTGGCTTCATGGGAGGAAGAACATGACCAACCGCATTACGCGGCGCAGCTTTGGTGGGCTGATGGCCTCCGGCGCGTCGCTCGCCGTTCTGGCTTCGACCGGCGGCTTCGCCTTCGCCGACACGCGCCTGCGCTACATCTGGTGGGGCAATCCCGACCGCGACAAGCGCACCAAGGCGATGGTCGCGCTTTACGAGAAGAAGAATTCGGGCGTCACGGTCGACGCCGAGACCTATGGCTGGAACGACTACTGGACCAAGCTCGCCACCCAGGCGGCCGGCGGCAACCTGCCCGACGTGATCCAGATGGACTACCGTTACATCTTCGAGTGGGCGCGCCGCGGCCAGCTCGCCGACCTGACGCCGTTCCTGGGCAGCGACCTGCACATGGAGAACTTCGACAAGAACGTGCTCGACGCCGGCAAGGTCGACGGCAAGCTCTACGGCATTTCCATGGGCGCCAACTCAATCGCCGTCATCTACAGCATAGACAAGCTGAAGGCGGCCGGCGGCGAGCTTCCCGACAGCAGCAAGTGGACGTGGGACGACTATCGCAAGATGGGCATGGACATGAAGTCCAAGCTGCCCGACGGCGTCTACTTCAGCTCCAACATGGGCTTCTGGGAGCCAATGCTGCAGTGCTTCCTGCGCCAACGCAGCAAGGACCTCTACACCGAGGACGGGCAACTCGGCTTCGACGCCACCGATCTCGGCGATTTCTGGAACTTCTGGATGGAGATGCAGAAGGACGGCCTGACGCCGCCGCCCGACGTGCAGGCCCAGGACAAGGCCGGCCCCATCGAGACCCAGATGATCTCGACCGGCCGTGCGGTCTTCGACTACACCAACTCCAACCAGCTCGTCGGCATGCAGAAGCTGAACAAGGACAAGCTCGATCTGGCCATGTTCCCCAACCAGCCGGGGCTGAAGGCCGGCCAGTACCTGAAGCCGTCGATGTTCATGTCGCAGCGGGCGAACAGCGCCGTTCCGCACGACGCGGCGAAGTTCATCAACTTCGCCATCACCGACCTCGACGCGGCCGACATCCTGCAGATCGAGCGCGGGGTGTCGAGCAACTCCAAGGTGATCGAGCACATCGCTCCCGGCCTGTCGCCGACCGAGCAGCAGATCATCGCCTACCTGAAGATCGCCGCCACCCACGTCGGCCCGCTGCCCCCGGCTCCGCCGAAGGGCGCCGGCGAGGTGGACGTGAAGATCATCCCGGCCTGGCAGGCAGTGTCGTTCGGCCAGGTGAGCGTCGCCGATGCCGCCAAGGACTTCGTCAGCAAAGCGGCAGACATCCTGAAGCGCAGCTAGCGGCGGCTTGATACGAACGCCGGCGCGCGCCGACAAGAAGTGCGCGCCGGTCGGCAGAGGTGGGACATGGTGGCATCGACCGTCGCGGATCGCGCTGACGCGGGCCGTCCGGCGTCGCGGCGTTTGGCGGCGCGGGTTGGACGCGCCCTCAAGCGCAACGGTCCGGGCTACCTGTTCCTGACGCCATGGCTGATCGGCTTCTTCGGGCTGACCCTCGGTCCGACGGTCGCCTCGCTGGTCCTGTCGTTCACCAACTATTCCCTGCTCGAGCCGCCCGTGTGGGCGGGCCTCGAGAACTATCACTACGCCTTCTTCGAGGACGACCAGCTGCGCGACGCGGTCGGCGTGACCTTCCACTACGTGCTGTGGTCGGTGCCGGGCCGGCTGGTGCTGGCGCTGGCGCTGGCCATGCTGCTCGACCGCGGCATCCGCGGCGTCGCCTTCTTCCGCGCGGTGTTCTATCTGCCCTCGCTACTCGGCGCCTCGGTCGCCATCGCCGTGCTCTGGCGGCAGATTTTCGGCGACCAGGGCCTCATCAACCATGGCCTCGCTCTGTTCGGCATCGCGGGACCGTCGTGGATCACCCATCCGAGCTACGCCCTGTGGACGCTGGTCGCTCTGGCGCTGTGGCAGTTCGGCTCGCCGATGATCATCTTCCTCGCCGGGCTCCGCCAGATCCCGACCGACCTCTACGAGGCGGCCGCCATGGACGGCGCCGGCCCGTTCCGCCAGTTCTTCAAGATCACCCTGCCCTTGCTCACGCCGGTGATCTTCTTCAACCTGATCCTGCAGTCGATCGACGCCTTCAAGGCATTCACCCCGGCCTTCATCATCTCCGGCGGCACCGGCGGTCCGATCAATTCGACGCTGTTCTACACGCTCTATCTCTACCAGCAGGCCTTCGCCTATTTCCGCATGGGCTACGCCTCGGCGCTGGCCTGGCTGCTGCTTGTCATCATCGCCGCCTTCACGGCGGTCGCCTTCCTGACCTCGCGCCGCTGGGTCTACTACCAGGACGAGGGACGCTGATGGCGGGCGACGCATCGATCACGCGCGGCGCGACCAAGAGCCGGCTGGCGAGCTTCCTGCACTACCTGCTGATGGGGCTGGCGGCGATCGTCATGCTCTATCCCCTGCTGTGGATGCTCTCGAGCTCCTTCAAGCCCGAGGATGAGATCTTCGCCAATGTCGGGCTCATCCCGACGCACTGGATCTTCACCAACTTCATCGGCGGGTGGACCGCGCTCGGCGTCAGCTTCACCCAGTTCTTCGAGAACTCGCTGATCATCGCGGGCTTCAGCGTGCTGGGCAACGTGCTTGCCTGCTCGATCACCGCCTATGCCTTCGCCCGCCTCGAATTCCGGCTGAAGCGGTTCTGGTTCGCACTCATGCTGGGCACCCTGATGCTGCCGTATCACGTCACTCTGGTGCCGCAGTACATCCTCTTCCTGCACCTCGGCTGGGTGAACACCTTCCTGCCGTTGATCGTGCCGAAATTCCTCGCGGTCGACGCCTTCTTCATCTTCCTGATGGTGCAGTTCTTCCGCGGCCTGCCGCGCGAAATCGATGAGGCGGCGATCATGGACGGCTGCGGGCCGTGGCGCATCTACTGGCGGATCGTGCTCCCGCTGTCGACGCCGGTGCTCGCCACCGCCGCCATCTTCTCCTTCATCTTCACCTACGACGATTTCCTCGGGCCGCTCATCTATCTGAACGACATGCGCGACTACACAGTGCCGCTGGCGCTGCGCTCCTTCGTCGACGCCACCGGCGAATCGCGCTTCGGTCAGCTCTTTGCCATGTCGACGCTGTCGCTCATCCCGGTCTTCTTCGTCTTTCTTGCCTTCCAGCGCCTGATCATCCGCGGCATTACGCTCGGCGCCCTGAAAACCTGATTCTCAACCCGCTCAAGGTCCCCACAGAAATGGCATCCCCAGGTTTCCCGTTCTCGGTCATCGGCATCAATCACGGTCACATCTACGGACAGGTTCAGGTGATGCAGGCGGCGGGCTGCCGCCTGAAGGCGTTCTTCGCGCCGGAGGACGATCTCGCCGCCGACTTCTCCAGGGCCTTTCCGGCGGCCGAGCGGGCCTCCGACGAACGCGCCATCCTCGACGACCCGGAAATCAAGCTTGTCGTCGGCGCCGGCATTCTCGCCGACCGCGCGCCCATGGCGGTGCGCGCCATGCGCGCCGGCAAGGACGTGATGCTCGACAAGCCGGGCGCGACCTCGCTCGATCAGCTCGCCGAGCTGCGCCGCACCCAGGCCGAGACCGGCCGCATCTTCTCGATCTGCTATTCCGAGCACTACACGCAAGCTGCGACGGTCGCCGCCGCCGATCTGGTCAAGGCCGGCGCCATCGGTCGCGTGGTCTCGACCGTCGGCCTCGGGCCCCATCGCATCGGCAACTACAGGCGGCCCGACTGGTTCTACCAGAAGGCCCGCTACGGCGGCATTCTCTGCGATATCGGCTCGCACCAGGTCGAGCAGTTCCTGTTCTTCACCGGCAGCACCAAGGCAGAAGTGCTGTCCAGCCAGATCGCCAATTTCGACCATCCCGGCACGCCCGAGCTCGAGGACTTCGGCCAGATGGTGCTGGCCTCGGACCGTGCCGCCGGCTACATCCGCGTCGACTGGTTCACGCCCGACAAGCTGCCCACCTGGGGCGACGGCCGCCTGTTTCTGGTCGGCACCGAAGGCACCATCGAACTGCGCAAATATGTCGACGTCGCCGGCCGCCCTGGCGAGGATCACCTGTTCCTCGTCAATCGCGACGGTGTCCGCCACATCGACTGCGCCTCGACGAAGATCACCTACGGCGAGCAGTTGCGCGACGATGTGAACAACCGCACCGAGACCGCTATGCCGCAGGCGCACTGCTTCCTTGCTACCGAGCTCACCCTGATCGCGCAGGCCAATGCGACGCGCATTGGCGGCAGCCGCCCGGGGGCCGCTCGATGAGCCGCCGCCTCAAGGTCGGCGTGGTCGGGGGCGGCATCGGCGCCGCCCACATCGATGCCTATCGCGAGCTGCCCGATCTCTACGAAGTCGTCGCCTTCTGCGACATCGACACCGTCAAGACCGACAAGGCCAAGGAACTCGGCATCGCCGACACGACGACGTCGTTCGAGGATCTGCTCGGCCGCGACCTCGACATCGTCGACATCACCACGCCGCCGGACCTTCATTTTTCCCAGGCGACGCAGGCGCTGCAGTCAGGCCACGATGTCGTGCTCGAAAAGCCGTTCGTGAGCTCGCTCGCCGAGGCCGATGCACTTGCCGAGACCGAGAAGGCGTCCGGCAAGCGCCTTTCGCCGATCTTCCAGTATCGCTTTGCCAACGGCATCCGCCAGTTCCTGCATCTCCGCGAACTGGGCTTCGTCGGCAAGACCTACGCCGCCACCGTCGAGACCCATTGGCGGCGCACCGCCGCCTATTACGCCGTTCCGTGGCGGGGAAAGTGGAAGACCGAGCTTGGCGGTTCGCTCACCGGCCACGCCATCCACAACCACGACATGCTCACCTACCTGCTCGGTCCGATTCGTTCGGTCTACGCGCGCACGACCACGCGCGTGAATCCGATCGAGACGGAAGACTGCGCCGCTCTCTCCCTGGAGATGGCCGACGGGGCGCCAGTGACCCTGTCGGTGACACTCGGCGGCGAGACCGAGATATCGCGGCTGCGCCTCTATTTCGACGGGCTGACGGTGGAGAGCAACCACAGTCCCTACAATGCCGGCACCGCGCCGTGGACCTTCATGGCGGCGGACGCCGACCGGCAGAAGGCGATCGACGCGGCGGTCGCCGAGGTGGAATTCCTGCCCGAGCGCAATACCGGGCAGTTCTTCCATCTCCACAAGGCGCTGACCGAGGGTGGCCCTATGCCGGTGTCGATTGCCGATGCACGGCCCTCCATCGAGCTCCTGACCGCCGCCTACTACTCGGCCCACAGCGGTGCCGAAGTGAAGCTGCCGATCGGCCGTGACCACCCCTTCTACCGCGGATGGCTGGCTACAATGGCCGGAAGGAAAGGCTGATGGCCGGTCTCGAACTGCAGCAGGTGGTCAAGCGCTTCGGCGCCGTCGAAGTGATCCACGGCATCGATCTCAAGATCGACTCCGGCGAGTTCATCGTCTTCGTCGGCCCGTCCGGCTGCGGCAAGTCCACGCTTCTGAGAATGATCGCCGGCCTTGAGAGCGTTACCGAAGGCGACGTGCTCATCGACGGCGAGGTAGTCAACGCGATTCCGGCGGTCAAACGCGGGCTGGCCATGGTGTTCCAGTCCTATGCCCTCTACCCGCACATGTCCGTGCGCAAGAACCTGTCCTTCGGCCTCGAGACCATGCGCGCCCCCAAGGCCGAGATCACACAACGCGTCGCCGAGGCGGCCGAGATCCTTCAGATCGGCGAACTGCTCGACCGCAAGCCCGGCCAGCTTTCCGGCGGCCAGCGCCAGCGCGTCGCCATCGGCCGCGCCATCGTCCGCGAGCCCAAGATCTTCCTGTTCGACGAGCCGCTATCGAACCTTGATGCCGAACTGCGCATGCAGATGCGTGTCGAGATCAACAAGCTGCACCGCCGCTTGCGTTCGACCATGATCTTCGTCACCCACGACCAGGTCGAGGCAATGACGCTCGCCGACCGCATCGTCGTGCTGCGCGCCGGCGTGGTCGAGCAGATCGGCAGCCCGCTCGAGCTTTACAACGAGCCGGAGAATCTGTTCGTCGCCGGCTTCATCGGCAGTCCGCGCATGAACTTCCTCTCCGGCACCGTTGTCGGCGGCGGCGACGGCAAGATCGACGTCCGCCTGGACACCGGGATGACCCTGTCGTCAGCCGTCGCCGGCAAGGCGCTCGCCACCGGGGAAAAGATCACGCTCGGCGTCAGGCCCGAAAATGTCTCGGTTGCCGCCCTCGACGACGCCATGCTGGCGGGCGAGGTGCAGATCGCGGAACACCTTGGCGGGGAGACCTTCGTCTATGTCAACCTGTCGGGCGGCCAGTCGATCACTGTCGAAATCCAGGGCCAGGCCAGCATCACCGCCGGCGAGCGCATTGGCCTGAGTTTCGCCGACACCGCCTATCACCTGTTCGAACTCGAAGGAGCGCGTCATCGGCCGTCGGCCGGCAGCGTCCGACGGCGCACAAGCTGCCATCGCATAGATCGGAACCTCACCCCGTGAAATACGCCATCGTTGGAACCGGCTCGCGCCACCTGATGTTTCGCGACGCCGTCATCTCGACCTTCGCCGAGGCAAACGAACTGGTCGGCCTCTGCGATTCCAATCCGCATCGCCTAGAGCTTTCCGCGGGCCAGACCCGGCAGATCACCGGCAGGCCGATCGCCGCCTACGCGGCGGAGGATTTCGACCGCATGGTGGAGGTCGAGAAGCCCGAGGTCGTGGTCATCACCGTGCCGGACTACCTCCACGACCGCTATATCGCCCGGGCGATGGAGCTCGGCTGCGACGTCATCACCGAGAAGCCCATGACCATCGATATCGGCCGGCTGCGCCATGTGCTGGAAGCCAAGAAGAAGACCGGCCGCTCGATCACCGTCAGCTTCAACTACCGTTACGCGCCGCACCGCACGCAGGTGAAGGACATCCTGATGTCGGGCGCCATCGGCGAGATCACCGCGGTCGATTTCCGCTGGTACCTCGACCGCGTCCACGGCGCCGACTATTTCCGCCGCTGGCACCGCTACAAGGATCGATCCGGCGGCCTGCTGGTCCACAAGGCGACCCACCATTTCGACCTCGTCAACTGGTGGATCGATTCGACCCCCAAGGCCATCCACGCCTTCGGCAAGCGTGCCTTCTATCGCCCGCAGATGGCCGACAGCTTCGGCCTCACCAACCGCGGCGAGCGCTGCCACACCTGCCCGGCTGCGCCGCGCTGCGACTACAAGCTCGACCTGGCCGAGCACGAGGGGCTGAAGCAGCTCTACCTCGACGGCGAGAGCCATGACGGCTATTTCCGCGACCGCTGCGTCTTCGCCGACGACATCACCATTGAGGACACGATGCAGGTGCAGGCGCGCTATGCCAGCGGCGCCACCATGAACTACACGCTGGTCGCCTACGCGCCGTGGGAGGGGCTGCAGATCAAGTTCCACGGCACCAGGGGCGAACTCACCCACCGCCACACCGAGGTGCATGGCATATTCGGCGGCAAGCGCACGCCGGGCACGCGCGAATCGATTGTCACCGAACTGCACCTTGCTGGCAGCCAGCCGCAGGAGATCGACGTCTGGCGCGGCGAGGGCGAGCACGGCGGCGGCGACCGCGTCATGCTCGGCCACCTCTTCGACAAGGCCAATGTGCCCCCCGATAGATACGGCCGCGCCGCCAGCGAGGTCATGGGCGCCTGGTCGATCCTCACCGGCATCGCCGCCAACACCTCCATCGCCAGCGGTGCGGTCGTCGACGTCGACCAGATGCTTGAAGAGAACGGCATCGATCTGGTGCGGCCGTCGTGAGCGACGGCACTTGGGGCGAGCCTTACCGGCGCCCGCCCACCTCGTCGATGTGCTTCAGCAGATCGGAGGGGTCCTCATAGACGCGATAGGCGCTCGCACGCACCAGTTCGTCGTCGCCGTAGCCGCCCGACAGCAGACCGACACCCAGCCCCCCGGCGCGGCGCGCAGCGAGCATGTCCCAGACGCTGTCGCCGACCACGCAGGCCTGACCGATCGGTTGGTTGATGGCGCGCGCGGCCGCCAGGAACAGGTCCGGATCGGGCTTGGCGTGCTTGACCATGTCCCGCGTAATGACCGCCGTCTTGGCGAAGTCGATCCCCAGGCCTTCGAGGACCGGGCGGGCGGTTTCCATGCGTCCGCTGGTGGCGATGGCCCAGGGAATTCCAGCATCCGTCAGGTAGGCCAGCAGCTCTCGAGCCCCCGGCAGGGGCCGCACGCGCGATGACCGCCGCCCATAGGCCTCGGCATGGAGCTGCCTCAGCCGGTCGATGCGAGCCGGCTCCATGGCAAGGCCGGTCTCGCGCAGCAGCATGTTCGTGAACAGCCCGCCGGACATGCCGATCCGGCGATGGATGCGCCAGACCGAGAGCTCGATACCCTCCTCGCTCAAGGCTTCGTGCCACGCCAGAACATGCTCGTAGACACTGTCGACCAGCGTACCGTCGAGATCGAAGAGGAAAGAAACGTCGCCTTCCGCCATTGGGACCGCCCCAGCTGTTTCGCTGCCTTGCTGCTACGGATCATACCACAGGGGACGCCGCATCAATGCCTCCGCCCCTCGATCTCCTCGCGCCGCAACGCGGGGAGAGACGACGAACAGGGCAAGCGCCCGATCTGACCTCACACGATGCCGCCGCCGGCGCCGCTGACGACAGGGCGCTCCTTCGCCACCTTCTGGCGATACTTCGCCGCGCGGTAGGCCGCGACCGGATCGATGGCGCCACCCTTGTCGGCGCGCACCTTGGCCAGAATCGGCGCCACGTCTGTGGTGAAGGCCTGTTTCAGCGTCTGGTTGGCCATCAGGGCGTCATTGGCGTCCTGATGGGCGGCTAGCGCCGCGCGGTCGACGATCAGCGCCTGGGCATAGGCGCGCACGATCTCGACCGCGCTCACGATCAGGCTCTCGATCGGATCGGTGACGTTGTGCGACTGATCGATCATGTAGGCCGGCCGAAAACCCTTGGCCTTGCGCGCCGCGGCGCCGACCAGCTCGTTGAAGACCAGGAAGAGCTGATAGGGATTGATCGACGCGGCATCGAGGTCGTCGTCACCGTATTTGGAATCGTTGAAGTGGAAGCCGGCGAGCTTGCCGAACTGGATCAGCCGGGCGACGATCATCTCGATGTTGACGGTGGGCGCATGGTGGCCGAGGTCGACCAGACAGAACGCCTTGGGGCCGAGCTCGGTGGCCGCGAGGTAGCTCGACCCCCAGTCCTGGATGACGGTGGAGTAGAAGGCCGGCTCGTAGATCTTGTGTTCGATGAAGACGCGCCAGCCGGCCGGCAGCGCCTTGTAGATCGCGCGCATCGGAATCGAGATAGCGCTCGAAGGCTGCCGTGAAGTCGCCCTGGCCGGGGAAGTTGGTGCCGTCGCCGATCCACACGGTGAGCGCCGCCGAACCCAGCTTCTCGCCGATCTCGATGCATTCGATGTTGTGGGCGATCGCCTGGTCGCGCACCGCCTTATCGGTGTGGGTGAGGCTGCCGAACTTGTAGCTCTTCTTCTGGCCGGGCGAATCCTGGAAGGTGTTGGAATTCATGGCGTCGAAGCCGAGGCCCAGCCTGTCGGCCTTCTGCTTCAGGCCACGCAGGTCCTTCACCTTGTCCCAGGGGATGTGCAGCGAGACGGTCGGCGTCGCCTGCGCCAGCTGGTTGATGACGGCGCAATCGTCGATCTTGTCGAAGATGTTGCGCGGCTCGCCTGGACCGGGGTAGCGCGCAAAGCGCGTGCCGCCGGTGCCCACGCCCCACGACGGGATCGCCACGGCGAATTTCGCCACGGCCTTGGCGATCGCATCGATCTCGACGCCGCGGCGGGCGAGCTGGGCGCCGAGCGCCGCATAATCGGCGTCGAGGTGTGATTGAAGGCGCTTGTTCTGTTTTGCGATCAGTTCCTGATCGATCGGGCCCTTGGGCATTCGTTTCCCCACATGTCTAGCGCGTGAAGCTCACGGCGTTGTCTTTGTCCACCTCGATGATGGTGACGGTCGGTTTCGCCGACAGGTCGAAGGCGACGAAGTATATCGCTTCGAAGACGCCTTCGGGGACCACGCACGGCCTCGGCATGCTGCGCCGGCGATCGTGCTCCTCCAGCTCGCCCGGTTCGGTCCGGCAGGCGGCGACCCGCCCCTCGCGCCGCTCGCCGGACCAGAAGGGCGGTATCGATCGGTGCGATCATCCTGCTGACTGTCATTGGTGGATTGGCGCCGGCCTCAGCGCCGGCCGCATGGTTTCGCCAAAACGGCGCGAATGTCAATCAAAAGCGCTTATCGTCGAGCATATTGCACCACTACTTGCGGTGCAAACCTACCGAAAATGACCGTTTCTGATTGACACCGTGGAGAATCCTTGGTGATGTTGTCACGGAGGAGTGATGCACGAAATCGAGCGTCACCGCGTCATTCTCGGCGCGGTTGCCGAAAAGCCGGTCGTCACCGTCTCCGAACTGGTCGAGCTGACCGGTGCTTCGGAGGCGACGATCCGTCGCGACATCGGCGGCCTGCATGTTGCCGGCCAGCTGCGCCGTGTGCGTGGCGGCGCCGAGGCGCTCCACCCGCCTGAGGTGCGCGGCATCGCCGGACGTCCGTTCTCGGTGAACGAAGGGGTCAGTGTCGACAAGAAGCGCGCCATCGCGCGCGCTGCGGTCGAGCTCTGCCAGGACGGCGATTCGATCATCATCAACGGCGGCACGACCACCTTTCAGATGGTCCATCACCTCGCCCGCCGGCGGATGCAGATCCTGACCAACTCATTCGTGATCGCCGAGCACCTCCTGCGCAATTCCAAGAACACGATCACGGTGCCGGGCGGCGCCATCTATCGCGAGCAGAACGTCATCCTCAGCCCCTTCGTCAACGACGTGACGCGCAATTTCTATGCGCGCCGCATGTTCATGAGCGCCAAGGGCATCGGCCCGCTCGGCGTCATGGAAGGCGATCCGCTGCTCATCCAGGCCGAGCAGAAGCTGCTCGACCAGGCCGAGGAGTTGGTTCTGCTGGTCGACTCGTCCAAATTCGCCAATCGCTCGAGCCTGATCCTGTGCCCGCTCGAGCGCGTACACACAGTCATCACCGACGACGGCGTCTCGTCCCGCGACGCCAAGGTCGTCGAACAAGCCGGAATCCGTCTCATCGTAGCCACTCGGGAGGAGAGCGAGGGTGAGGCGTCATCGTCGGCCGCATGAAGCGCGCCGATCACCTCAGGCAGTTGCAATAACAATGGGAGGAACTGAACAATGAACCTTCTTAAGACACTGGCGCTCGGCACCGCTATGGCGTTTGCCTTCGCCGTCAATCCGGCATCGGCTGACACCGTGAAGATCGCCCTTTTGGTCAAGAATCTGGGCAACGGCTTCTTCGACGCCGCCAACAAGGGCGCCCAGGAAGCCGCCAAGGAACTGGGCAACGTCGAAGTGATCTACACCGGCCCGACCCAGGCCACTCCGGAGGGCCAGATCGACATCATCAACTCGCTGGTCGCCCAGGGCGTCAACGCCATCGCGGTTTCGGCGAACGACGCCGACGCCCTGGTGCCGGCGCTCAAGAAGGCGATGGACCGCGGCATCGCCGTCATCTCGTTCGACTCCGGCGTATCCAAGGCCGGCCGCCAGATGAACCTGTTGGCTTCCGCCACCGATCTCATCGGCGACCAGTGCCTCAAGATGGCCGATGACCTGCTGGCCGGCCAGAAGGGCAACGTCGCCATCCTCTCGGCCACCTCGACCGCGACCAACCAGAATGCCTGGATCGAGGTGATGAAGAAGGACGCGGCCAAGTTCCCGAACATCAACCTGACCAAGGTCGTCTACGGCGACGACAAGCAGGACAAGAGCTACACCGAGGCCAAGGGCCTGATCGACAGCGATCCGAACCTCAAGGTGATCATCGCGCCGACCACCGTCGGCATCGCCGCCGCGGCGCAATATGTCGAGGACAACAAGCTGGTCGGCAAGGTGCTGGTCACCGGCCTCGGCCTGCCCTCCGAGATGATCAACCACGTCAAGTCGGGCGCCGCGCCTGAATTTGCCCTGTGGAACCCGATCGACCTCGGCTATGCCGCCACGACCATCGCCTACAACCTTGCCACCGGCAAGGAGAAGGCGGTTGCCGGCGGCGAGCTGTCGATGGGCAAGCTCGGCAAGGTCAAGCTCAACGACGACCTGTCCGGCCCGATGGCACCGCCCTTCGTGTTCGACGCCAAGAACATCGACGAGTTCGCGAAGGTCTACTGAGGGCTCCTCCCGAGCCTGCGGGAGGCGCAAGCGCCTCCCGCTCTTTGGCTTGCCTGGGGCCGACGGCTCCGGCCGGCCACCCCAGGGTCGAGAAGCCTTCGGCGTTCGTGCTATGCTGCGCCGGTTCGGAACCTTTTCCGCGATGACTGAGACCACCGCCAGCCCTGTCCTCGAGACGATCGGAATCTCGAAGTCGTTTCCCGGCGTGCGTGCGCTGGAAGGCATCGATCTCAAGCTCTATCCGGGCGTCGTCACCGCGCTCATCGGCGAAAACGGCGCCGGCAAGTCGACGCTGGTCAAGATCCTCACCGGCGTCCACCCGCCCGACGAGGGGCGCATCGTGCTTGCCGGCGAGGACATCGACATCCCCAACGCGGAAGCCGCATTTCACAGCGGCATCACCGCCACCCATCAGGAAACGGTGCTCTTCGACGAGCTCTCGGTCGCCGAGAACGTCTTTCTCGGCCATCCGATCGCCGGACGCTTCGGCTTTCTCGACTGGAAGGCCATGCGCGCGCGCACGCGGGCGATCCTCGAGGAGATCGAAGTCGATCTCGATCCCGATGCGCCGCTGCGCGAGCTGGCGATCGCCCGCAAGCACCTAGTCGCCATCGCCCGCGCGCTCTCGGTCGACGCCAAGATCGTCATCATGGACGAGCCCACCGCTTCGCTCTCCTACAAGGAAGTCGAGGAGCTTTACCGGATCATCGGCAAGCTCAAGCGCGAGGGCAAGGCGATCCTCTTCATCAGCCACAAATTCGAGGAGATCTTCCAGATCGCCGACCGCTACACGGTGCTGCGCGACGGCCGCTCGGTAGGCGAGGGGCTGGTCGCCGAGGCGACGCCGGCCAATCTCATTTCGCTCATGGTCGGGCGCACGGTCGACACGATCTTCCCCAAGCGTGAATCCGAGATCGGCGAGACCGTGATGAAGGTCGCCGGCTATTACCACCCGACCGAGTTCGCCGATATCGGCTTCGAGCTTCGCCGCGGCGAAATCCTCGGCTTCTACGGCCTAGTCGGCGCCGGACGCAGCGAGCTGATGCAAGCGCTGTTCGGCATCACCCGGCCGTCCAAGGGTGCGCTCAGCATCAACGGCGAGATCGCGGTCATCCGCTCGCCGGCTGAGGCAATCGCCAGAGGCATCGTCTACGTGCCGGAGGAGCGCCAGCGCCAAGGCGTGGTGCTCGCCCTGCCGGTCTTCGAGAACATCACGCTGCCCTCGCTCGGCCGGCTGACGAAGAGCGGCTTCCTCGACTTGGCACGCGAGTTCGCGCTGGCGCGCGAATACGCCACAAGTCTCGACCTCAGGGCCGCCAGCCTCAGCCAGGAAGTCGGCACGCTGTCGGGCGGCAACCAGCAAAAGGTGGTGATCGGCAAGTGGCTGGCGACCGAGCCGCGGGTCATCATCCTCGACGAGCCGACCAAAGGAATCGACGTCGGCTCCAAGGCCGCCGTCCACGCCATCATGCGCGCGCTGACCGCGCAGGGCGTCTCCATCGTCATGATTTCATCCGAGCTGCCGGAGATCCTCGGCATGAGCGACCGCGTTGTCGTCATGCGCCAGGGACGCATCGTTTCCCGTTTCGACAGGCCCGGCCTGACGGCAGAGCAGCTGGTCGCCGCCGCCACCGGCAATGTCGCAGCGGAGGCGGCCTGATATGCGCATCGGTCGCGATATCCTGCTCGCCGTCATCGTCGTAGCGATGATCGCCGGCATCGGCTTGATCACCCCGGCCTTCGTGCAGCCGCGCAGTCTCGTCAGCCTGTTCAACGACAACGCCATGCTCGTCATGGTGGCGCTCGGCCAGATGACCGTCATCCTGACCAAGTGCATCGACCTGTCGGTCGGCGCCAACATCGCGCTCACCGGCGTGCTGGTCTCTCTGGTCAACGCCGCCCATCCCGAGGTTCCGATTCCGCTGCTCATGCTGCTCGCCACCGGCATCGGCCTGGGGCTCGGCGCCTTCAACGGCGCCATGGTGTGGCTGGTCGGCATTCCGCCCATCGTCGTCACGCTCGGCACGCTGTCGATCTATCGCGGGCTCGCCTTCGTCGCCTCCGGCGGCACGTCGATCGTCGGGCGGCAGATGAGCGCCGCCTTCATCGCTGCCCCGCGCACCGAGATTCTCGGTCTGCCGGTGATGTCGTGGTTCGCCATCATCCTGGTGGTCATCTTCCTCTTCGCCATGCGCATCACGCGCATCGGCCGCGCCTTCTACGCCACCGGCGGCAATCCGGTCGCGGCCGTCTATACCGGCATCAATGTCGGCCTGACGCAGTTCATCGCCTTCTGCATTTCCGGCACGATCTCCGGCTTCTGCGGCTATCTGTGGGCGTCGCGATTCACCATCGCCTATGTCGATATAGCCGGCGGCTTCGAGCTACAGGTCATCGCCTCCTGCGTCATCGGCGGCGTTTCGATCGCCGGCGGCGTCGGCACCGTGCCGGGCGCCGTCCTCGGCGCGCTCTTCTTCGGCGTGGTCAGCGAGGCGCTGCCGGTGATCCACGTCTCACCCTTCTGGCAGTTGGCGATTTCCGGCGCCGCCATCCTCGGCGCCGTCATCATCAATTCCGGTCGCGAGCGCCGGACCGGTCGTCTGATCCTCAAGGAGGCGGTCGCGGGATGACTGAGCAGACGATCGCCTCGCATGGCATCCCGGACCGTCCCGCCGGCCGTTTCCGCTGGTGGAAGCAGTGGGAGGTGATCCTTTTCGCCGTCGCCGCCGCCATCTTCGTCTTCAACGCAGCGGCCTCGCCCTATTTCCTCAATCCCTACAACCTCTCCGACGCCACCTTCAATTTCACCGAGAAGGCGATCATCGCCCTCGCCATGGCGCTGTTGATCATTGCCGGCGAGATCGACCTGTCGGTCGCCTCGATCATCGCCGTGTCCTCGGTTGCCATGGGCGCGGCAGCGACCGCCGGCGCCGGGCCGCCGGTCCTCATCGTCATCGGCATTGCCGTGGGCATCGCCGCCGGCGCCTTCAACGGCTTCGTCGTCACCTGGTTCCGCATCCCCTCGATCGTCGTCACCATCGGCACGATGAGCCTCTTCCGCGGCATCGCCTACGTCGCCCTCGGCGATCAGGCCTATCGCCATTATCCCGCCGGCTTCGCCTATTTCGGCCAGGGCTATGTCTGGTGGGTGATCTCCTTCGAGTTCGTGCTGTTTCTGCTGCTCGCCGTCGTCTTCGGCGCCGTGCTCCACTTCACCTCGTTCGGCCGGCGCATCTACGCCATCGGCAACAATCCAGTGGCGGCGCTGTTCTCCGGCGTGCGCGTCGACCGTATCCGCTTTCTGCTGTTCGTGCTCACCGGCGCTATGAGCGGCGTCGCTTCCATCCTCTTGACCTCGCGCATCGGCTCGACGCGGCCGACGATCGCCACTGGCTGGGAGCTTGAGGTCATCACCATGGTCGTGCTCGGCGGCGTCAACATCCTCGGCGGCTCCGGCACGATCGGCGGCGTCTTCATCGCCGCCTTCGTCATGGGGCTGGTCACTTTCGGTTTCGGCCTGCTCAACGTCCCGGGCATCGTCCAGTCGATTTTCATCGGCTCGCTGCTCATCGGCGCGATTGCGCTACCGATCGTCGCCGGCAAGATCGCCCGGCGATGGGGGAAAGCCTGATGCAGAAGCACGCCTTCAAGATGAAGCTCAATCCCGGCATGGAGGCCGAATACAAGCGCCGTCACGACGAGATCTGGCCGGAGCTTGTCGCCCTGCTGAAGCAAGCCGGCGTCTCCGACTACTCGATCCACCTCGACCGCGAGACCAACACGTTGTTCGGCGTTCTGTGGCGGACCGACGACCACGGCATGGACAATCTGCCCCTCCATCCGGTCATGCAGCGCTGGTGGGCGCATATGGCCGACATCATGGAGACCAAGCCGGACAACGAGCCGGTCTCCATACCGCTGGTGACCGTCTTCCACATGGAATGACAGGTGATGGGCAGGCCCGGTGCCATCGTCGTCATCGACATCGGCAAATCGAACGCCAAGCTGGCGCTGGTCGATCCTGAGACCCGTGCAGTGACCGCCGTCCGCACCATGGCCAACACGGTCAGGAGCGACGGGCCCTACCCCCATTTCGACACGGACGCCCTCTGGCGTTGGATCGTCGACGGCCTCGCGGTCTTTGCCCGCCAGAGCGCGATCGCGACGATATCGGTCACCAGCCATGGCGCATGCGCCGCGCTGACCGCCGCCGAGGATCTGTCGCTACCGATCATCGACTACGAATACGACGGCCCCGAAGAGGTCCATGACGCCTATCGCGCGGTCTGCGGTGATTTTTCCGAGACGCTGTCTCCCGATCTTCCCAACGGGCTCAATGTCGGTCGCCAGCTCTTCTGGCTGAGCCGCAAGTTCCCGGACCGTTTTGCCCAGACCGAGGCGATCCTGCCCTATCCGCAGTATTGGGTGTGGCGGCTGACCGGCCGCAAGGTTTCGGAGGTCACCACAATCGGCTGCCATACCGACCTGTGGGCGCCGCGCACCGCAAGCTTCTCGCTGTTTGCCATCCGCGAAGGCTGGGATCGCCTGTTCCCGCCCCTGGTCAAGGCCTGGGACGTCGTCGGCGCCATCGCGCCGGAGCTGGCCGAGCAGACCGGCGTCGCCGCAGACTGTCGCGTCGTCGCCGGCATTCACGACAGCAACGCCAGCCTTCTGCCGCACCTGCTGACGCGCCCGGCGCCCTTCGCGGTGCTGTCGACTGGCACGTGGATGATCGTGCTGGCGCCGGGCGGCAGCATCGATCGGCTCGATCCGGCGCGCGATTGCCTCGCCAATGTCGACGCCTTCGGCCGGCCGGTGCCCTCGACGCGCTTCATGGCGGGGCGCGAATTCGCGATCCTCACCGATGGCAGCGACGCCGAACCGAGCCCGGCAGAGGTTTCACGTGTCCTTGTCGAAAAGATCATGGCGCTGCCGACCTTCGCGCCGGGCACCGGTCCCTTCGGCAAGGCAGAAGGCCACTGGACGGTCGACCCCGCTGGCCTCTCGCCGGGCGAGCGCGTCGCCGCCGCCAGCCTCTATGCGGTGCTCGTCACCGAGGCATGCCTGGCGCTAGCCGGAGCCGCGGGACCGGTCATCGTCGAGGGGGTGTTTGCCCGCAACCGGCTGTTCCTCGCCGCCCTGGCGCAACTGATCCCGCGCCCGGTCGTGGCCGAGCCGGACGCCACCGGCACCATCGACGGCGCTACCCTGCTTGCCCTCGGGCCGAACGCCCGGCCGACGGCGAAAGACGCACCTCCGGTCACCCCGCTCGCCGTCGACCTCACCGCTTACGCCGAAGCCTGGCGCGGCCTGGCGGCGGCGCGACCGTGAACCTTGCGGCCGTCCGGCCGATCGTTGAAAAGCCGGTCCGCACCGATAGAATGCCGTTTTGCGAGGCGCGTTCGGTACGCCGCACCGGGTGCTTCGAGATTGCTTCCGGTGCGCTGCCGCGGCGACAATGACGGAACCAGCCATGACCATCCACAAACGCACATTCGGCCGCACCGGCCACCAGAGTTCGGCTGTCCTGTTCGGCGCGGCCTCACTTTCCGAAGTCGACCAGGCGACCGCCGACCGGGTGCTCGACCTGCTGTTCGCCCATGGCGTCAACCACATCGACGTTGCCGCGGGCTACGGCGACGCGGAACTGCGCGTCGGCCCATGGATGGACCGCCATCGCAAGGAATTCTTCCTGGCAACCAAGACCGGGAAGCGCGATCACGCCGGCGCCTATGCCGAAATCCGCCGCTCGCTCGACCGGTTGCGGACCGATCATGTCGATCTGATCCAGCTGCACGCCCTCACCCACCCCGACGAATGGGAGCAGGCGATGTCGCCCGACGGTGCGCTGGAGGCGGCGATCCAGGCGCGCGAGGAAGGTCTGGTGCGCTTCATCGGCGTTACCGGCCATGGCTGGAACGTGGCCGCCATGCACAAGCGCAGCCTGGAGCGGTTCGACTTCGATTCGGTGCTGATGCCATGGAACTGGTACGCCGCCCATCATGAAACCTACGGTCGGGATTTCGAGGCGACGGCAAAGATCTGCGCCGAACGCAACGTCGCAGTGCAAACCATCAAGTCGATCGCGCGCGGCCCTTGGGCGGCAGGCGTGAACCACAATCGCAACACCTGGTACGAGCCGTTGGAGAACGAGGAGGATATCCGGGCTGCGGTGCACTGGACCCTCGGCCGGCCCGGCATCTTTCTGAACTCCGTCGGCGATGTGAATCTGTTGCCGGCCGTGCTTCGCGCCGCCGACGATCTCGGCAACCCGCCGGGCGACGCTCTCATGGCCGGCCTCAGCGAGCGTGTCGGGATGGCGTCGATCTTCGGCATATAGGGCAAGGACGTGGGCTTGCGCGTGACAGCCGGCAAAGTCGGTCTTCTCTATGGTCGCGGCGAGCTGACGGTCGATCTCCCAACCGGTGCTCAGCCGGTGATCGTGCGCAAGCGCGCGCTTCCCAAGCTGCCCGACCCGCAAGCAGCCGTTGCCGCCGCGCTCGCCGCGCCGACCGGTTCGCCATCCCTTGCCGCGCTCGCCAGGGGCCGCTGCAGCGCCTGCATCCTGATCTGCGATATCACCCGGCCGGTCCCCAACCGGCTGTTTCTCCGGCCGATGATCGAGGCCATGACCGCCGGCGGTATCCCGCTTGGCGCCATTTCCATCCTCGTGGCCACCGGTCTCCACCGGCCCAACCTCGGCGACGAACTCGCCGAACTGGTCGGCGATCCCTGGGTGCTGGAGCACGTCCGGGTCGAGAACCACGATGCCCGCGACGAGACCGCGCATGTCGACCTCGGCCGCACGGCAACCCGCGGCACGCCGGTGCGGCTCGACCGCCGCTTCGTCGAGGCCGATCTCAAGATCGCCACCGGGCTGGTCGAGCCCCATTTCATGGCCGGCTGGTCGGGCGGCCGCAAGGTGGTCGCTCCCGGCATCGCCCACCATGAGACGATCCGCACGTTCCATTCGGCGCGCTTCATGGAGGACCCCCTCGCCGTGCAGTGCAATCTCGCCGGCAATCCGCTGCACGAGGAACAGCTCGAGATCGTTCGCATGCTGGGCGAGGTCTATGCCCTCAACACCGTGATCGACGAGGAGCGCGACCTCGTCTGCGTCACCTTCGGCGAGATCGTCGCTAGCCATCAGGCAGCCGTCGACTTCGTCAGCGCCGCCACTGCGGTGCCGGTCGGCCGGCGCTTCTCGACCGTCGTCACATCGTCGGCGGGCTATCCGCTCGACAAGACCTATTATCAGACGGTCAAGGGCATGGTGACGCCGCTCGACATCCTCGAGCCGGGCGGCACGCTGATCATCGCCTCGCAATGCTCCGAGGGGCTCGGCTCGACCGAGTTCCGCGACGCACAGTCCCGTCTGCTCGCGCTCGGTCCCGAACGCTTCCTGGCGACGTTGACGGCCAAGACCCTCGCCGAGGTCGACGAATGGCAAACCGAAATGCAGCTGAAACCGATGCGCCTCGGCACGGTGGAGCTCTACGCAACCGGACTTTCCGCAGGCGACCGGCGGCTGACCGGCGTCGCCATGATCGACGACGTCGGCGTAGCCATCCGCCGCAGCATCGCCAAGAGCGGCGACCCTGCCGTGGCCATCATCCCCGAGGGGCCCTATGTCGTGCCCCGCTTTGTCCCCGGCGCCTGAAGGCAGACGCCGACTCCGCGCACCATCACGCCGGGCGATCGGATTGCACGGCGAGGATTTTGTATCCGGCGGCGGCGGCGCCGAAGCCGTTGTCGATGTTAACCACAAGAATGCCGGGCGCGCAGCCAGCCAGGGCTGCCGACAACGCCACGGTCCCCCCGGCGCCGACCCCGTATCCGACCGAGGACGGCACGGCGATCAGCGGCGCCGGGATCAGACCGGCGAGAACGGAGAACAGCGCGCCCTCCATGCCGGCGACGGCAATGACCACGGCGTATTTGCGCAATTGCGGCACGATCTCTTCCAGCCGCCACAGGCCCGCGACGCCGACATCGGCGAAGACATCCGCCTCCATTCCGAAGAAGACCGCGGCGCGCTGCGCCTCCAGCATGACCGGCAGATCCGAGGTCCCCGCGCCGACGATGGCCACGGCGTTGCCCGTGAAGCGCGGCGGCGCAACCGAGCCCAGAATTCCGGTTCGCGACTGCAGGTCATAGTCGAAGTCCGCGGCGGCAAGCGCGGCGGCCTTGTCGGCATCGAGCCGGGTGAAGAGCAGCGGCCGCGATCGTTCCCGGGCGGATTCGGCAATCGCACGCAACTGCTCGACGGTCTTGCGCTCCGCGTAGACCGCCTCCGGAACGCCGGTGCGCTCCTTGCGTGCCCAATCGAGGCGAACCGACTGCATGCTAGCCGGCCTCGTGCCTGAAGGCGCTGCCACGCCGGTATTCGGCAAGACCGAGCCAAGTTCGTCCCGACGCGATGCAGCGCTCGACGATCGCCTCCACGACCTCGCGCGGCGGCGGCACCGAGGATTCCAGCCGCACGCCGTCGCGGGTGATGCGGCAGCGGATATCGGCCTGCGGCAGGCGGCTGCGCACCTCGTGCTCGATTTCGTCGGCAAAGCGCAGGGCCGCCGGCTCGATGAACAGCCCCGTCTCGACGCGGCTGGCAAGGCACGGTTGGGCCGGCAACTCGGCGATGTCTTCCAGCCCGAGTTCCCGGGCAATGCTCCTGACCGCCGCCTTGCGCAGCCCTGCCTCGACGAAGGGATGAACCACCCCGGCCTCGGACGCCGCCGCAAGGCCGGGGCGAAAATCCTCGAGATCGTCAAGATTGGTGCCCGACGCGATGATCCTGTCGCCGATCACCTCGCGCATGCGCCGATAGAGGTTGGACTTGCAGAAATAGCAGCGGTTGACGGGATTGCTCAGATAGTCCGGGTCCGAGAATTCGCCCGCATCGATGGTCGTGAGCCGCCAGCCCCTGGCCGCCGCATGCCGTGCGACCCGATCCGTGGCCGATGTCGGCACGGCCGGCGATATGGCATGCACGACCTCGACGTCGTCGTGAGCGAGCGCGGCGACATGCGCCAGCGTCAGGCTGTCGACCCCGCCGCTGACCGCCAGCGCAACGCCATCCATGCGCGCGAAGACTGCCGCCAGGCGTTCGATCTCAGAGCTCATCCTGTTCGACATCCCTCACCCGTCTGCGCCGCGCCTTGAGAGTCGGCACGGAGGCCAGACGATCGCTCTCGACCTTGGCGGTGTCGCCGCCGGGGCGCCTGACGCGCTTTGCTCCTTCGGGCGCCGGCAACCGGGTCAGCACGCGACGCTGGCAGGTGTCCACCCTAAGCCCGATGGTCGAGGTTTCGGCAAAACAGAGTGCGACCAGGTCTTCGCCATGATCGGCACGGCCGAGCACGTCGACGGTGAAGCGCATGCGTCCCTTCTTGCCGAAGCCGACCTGATATCCAGCATCGAGCACCCATTCGGATTGTCGGATCCGCTCCAGCGAAATGGACAGTTCCTCGGCCGTCATGTCGTCGATCTCGAACGACAGCCGCTGCACCAGGTCGCCTACGCCGACCTCAGCCGTTTCGGTGACGAACAGCCGCAGGATGTTCGGCCGCTTGACGAGACGACGCTGCCCCGTCGCAACGCCGGTCGCTTTCAGCCACCCGCCGGCAGACGCCGCTCCGGGGTCTGTGACCAGATGACGAAGGATGGCGGCGCCGGTCGGCGTGATGCGCTCGCCCAGCTCGTCGTCAGCCGTCAGCCGGTACCCCTTGAGCAGCTCGGCGGTCGCCGGTGCCGGAACCGGGAGAAGTCCATGCGCAGTCATGACAGTGCCATTGCCCAGCGGCAGGGCGCCGCAGGACCAGCTCGCCACACCGCAACGCTCGATCAGGCTGGCCACGCCGACAATATCGGCAAGCGAATCCCAGTCGGCGATTTCGTGGAAATGCACGTCGTCGACGGCAACGCCATGACAGACCGCCTCGGCCTCGGCAAGGCCGGTGAAGATGGCGATCGCCCGGTCGCGGACCGCCGGCGGGCACGCCGAATTCTCGATGAAGGCGCGAATGTCGTGCCAGTGGTGAGTCGGCGGCGCTCCGGGAACAACCGACACCTTAGCCTGGCGAACAACCAACCCCATGACCTTCGTGGAAGCGACTTCGATGGTGACATGGGGCAGCACCCCACAGGCATCGAGATCCGATCTGAGGTCGCCCTCGAGTTCGGGAAAGGCGTCAAGCATGGCGCCGAGGGACATGTCCCCCGATATGCCGCCGACAACGTCGAAATGCCCATGCAGCGACATCGCAACTCCGAAAGACAGATCTCACTCCGTGGGTGGCCCGAGAAGCGGCCCAGGCAGCTGCCGGACCGGCTGTGACCGAACACATATCATTGCCAAGTCGTCCTTGGAAACGAACCACGCGGTGCCGGCCGAATGACAACTTCGCCAGCGGCGTCAACCCCGGGTACCTGAACGATCGATTTGGCGATATCCGATCCGATCGTGACCACTGCTTCCATGGCTCTCCTCCATTCGATCAGCGCCAAACACACTGATCGGTTGTCGAAGAGCTGTCCACAGCATCATCAGCGGACCTAGAGCTCAGCCATGCGTTTCATGATCCAGACTTCCACGATCTTGTTGTTTTCGATGCGGATCGCATCGTGGCCGAGCAGCCCGATCCGCGGGTCGGTGATCGCGGTCGCATATCCGGTACCGCGTGAGCGTGTAGCGCCGGCGTAGCCGGTTGAAGAACAGCCCGAACACGACGACCGCAAACAGGGCGATCACAGCACCGCCGCAGATGCCGGCGCGGGCAGCAGCTCAGTTCATGCCGGGCATCGTCGCGGCACTCGACTAGCTGGTGCATTTCGGTGAACAATGTGTTGGGCGGGCTTCGGTCAAGGTTGCGCAAGGCGCCGTATTGCGCGGCCTGATTGGTTCGCCGCAACGACGCTGCACCTGAGAGCCGCGCTTGTTGATGCGTTTGGGGGCCGAATGCGCAAAGACGGCATCGCAATCACTGGAATGGGTTTCCGGTTCCCCGGTGGTGCGGACGATCCAGATTCGTTCTGGCGGTTGCTCATCGATGGACGCGATGTGGTACGCGAAGTGCCGCCGGATCGCTGGAATGTGAGCCGTTTTTACGATTCCGAACCGGGTATCGCCGGCAAGACATTCTCGCGGCATGGCGGTTTCATCGAAGCACTAGATCAGTTCGATCCGCAGTTCTTCGGCATCTCTCCTCGTGAAGCTCCCTATATCGACCCGCAGCATCGGCTCCTTTTGACGACCGCATGGGAGGCACTTGAAGATGCGGGGCTGGTTCTTGACTTCGAAAGCGGCGCCAACGTTGGCGTTTTCGTGGGAATATCGCACAATGACTATCAGGTGATCCAAGGGAGCCCTTGGGATCGCACCGGCATCAGTGCCCATACGCCAACCGGTAGCGCGCACAGCATTGCCGCCAACCGCATATCCTATTGCCTGAACCTCACGGGACCGAGCATCGCGGTTGATACGGCCTGCTCATCGGCGTTGACGGCCGTACATCTTGCTTGCGCGCACATCTGGTCAGGTAAGTGCCCGATTGCGCTTGCCGGCGGCGTCACCGTCATGATCACCCCTGATGGCTTCATCGGGTTTTCGCAAGCCGGCATGATCTCTGCCGAAGGGCGATCGAGAGCGTTTGACGCGTCAGCCGATGGCTTTGCCCGTGGCGAGGGCGCAGGCATGGTCGTGTTGAAGCCGTTGTCCCAAGCTGTGGCCGATAACGACCCGATCTACGCCGTGATCATCGGATCGGCGGTGAATCAGGATGGCCATACCAACGGCATCTCCCTGCCGAGCCCCGAAGCGCAGGCCGCGCTCGTGGAGGCTGCCTGCCGCGATGCTGAGGTCGACCCCAAGGATATCGGCTACGTCGAGGCGCACGGCACCGGAACCGCCGTTGGCGATCCGATAGAAGCGCGCGCCTTGGGCCAGGCCCTTGGCCGGGATCGCGGGGCAGACAACCCGCTCACGATCGGCTCGGTCAAGACCAATATCGGCCACCTCGAGACGGCCGCGGGGATCGCGGGCCTGGCGAAAGCGGCCCTGGTATTGAAGCACAAGAAGATCCCACCCAATCTGCATCTGGTCGAGCCCAATCCGAACATCGATTTCGAGGCTCTGCATCTACACGTGCCGACCGAGGTCGAGGATTTTGCGACAAGCGGCAAGCCGCGCATTGCCGGAGTCAACTCTTTCGGATTTGGCGGATCGAACGCCCATCTCGTGCTGAGTGAACCGCCGGAGCGAGAACCCGCCGTTGTGGTTGACCAGCAGCGGTCTTGGCCGCTGGTTGTTTCGGCTCGATCGGAACCAGCGCTTATGAAAGCCGCGGCGCGGCTCGCCGACTGGCTCGACAATGCGGTTGCAAGCGGGCACGCGACCTCTCTGCCGGCACTTGCACATACGCTCGGCGCGCGACGCAATCATCATCGCTTCCGGTTGGCGGTGACGGCGTCTTCCAGCAAGGAAGCGGCGGACACCTTGCGGGATTTCGCAGAAGGGACCGACAATCCAACGGCGCGCCACCGCTTCCTGATTGAACGCAGGGCATCTCCTGTTGTCGGATTCATCATGAGCGGTCAGGGCCCCCAATGGTGGGGCATGGGGCGCGAACTCGTGGCCATGGAGCCGACCTTCCGCGAAACGCTCAATGCCTGCGCGGAAGCTATGAAGCCCTGGGCCGATTTCTCGCTTCTGAAAGAGCTGGCACGTCCCGAGGAAGAGACGCAACTCAGCCGGACCGAGATTGCCCAGCCTGCGATCTTCGCCATGCAAGTCGCCCTGGCCGCCATGTGGCGGTCGCGCGGCGTGCATCCCTCGTTCGCTGCCGGTCATAGCGTCGGCGAGGTCGCAGCCGCGCACATCACCGGTGCGCTCACGCTTGACCAAGCGGCCCAAGTCGTCGTGCTCCGAGGGCGCGCGATGGAAAGCTGCGCCGGGTTCGGCGGGGGAATGCTTGCGGTCGGGCTCAGCGCCGACGAAGCCCTCGCCATCGCGGAAAAGCATGACAATTCCGTCAGCGTTGCGGCGTTCAACGGACCTCGGTCCGTGACTCTGGCCGGCCCTAAAGCGAGCTTGAAGCGGATTTCCGAACAGCTCGAAGCAGACGGCATTTTCGCGCGGCTGGTCCCAGTGGGCCACGCCTTCCACAGTCCCATGATGGAGCCCGCCGCAAAGATGCTCGGGGTCGAACTGGCCGGTCTCGCTCCAGGTCCGACCGAGGTGCCTCTTTTCAGCACGGTCACCGGGCAGTTGATTGAAGGCACCGATCTGACTGCCGAGCATTGGGCCGACAGCGTGCGGTGTCCGGTGCAGTTCGCGACCGCCATCGGTGCCATGGCCGACAGATCAGTGGATGTCTGGCTCGAGATTGGGGCCCATCCGGCGTTGGTCCGCTCCATTCAGGAATGCCTCGCCGTGCGCAGCGGCCAAGCGACCGTCATCGCTTCGACGCGACGAGAGCGTGAGCACCAGGCGACGGTAGAAGCGGCGTGTGAACTCCACCTCGCCGGCGTCGCCCTGGACTTCGCAGCCATGGCGCCATCGCGCGAGGTCGTGCCGCTCCCCCGCTACGCCTGGGACAACGCATCGTGGTGGAAAGAAGCGGCCGACTGGCGTGACGCGCGCCTTGCACCCGGGGGCGTCGGACTCCTCGATGCTCGCCTGCCGCTCGCCAAGCCAACATGGATCACACGGCTCGACCGCCGGCACATGGCGTTTCTCCAAGATCATCGCGTGTTCAGCCACGTCATCTTTCCCGCGGCGGGGTTCGTTGACATGGTCGTAGAGGCCGGAGTTCAGCTCTTCGACGGCAAACCGTTCGTCATCGAGGATCTGGAGATCCGCAAGCCTCTCCTGATACCCGAGGCATATGGTGATGTTGCAATAACACTCACCGTGGACCCGGTGCAGCGCACCTTCGAGATCTTTTCGCGCATCGGCGACAATTCGAGCTGGTCGACTCATGTCGTCGGAGCGATCCGGTCGGAACGCACCGACACCAGTTTCACCGACGCTTCGTGGCAGGAGCCAGAGGGGCTCGCATCTCGGTCGCTCGTCGAGTTTTATCACTATATGGCGGGGCGCGGCCTGCGCTACGGGAAGGAGTTCCAGCCCGTGCGCGAGCTCTTCTCCGGCAAAGGCGTGTCCGCGGGACGGATCGCACTGGCGGACGAGGCGCTCAAGCGCTACCGGCAATATCCGGCGCATCCGGTTATTTTTGACGGAGCCCTACAGGTCTTCTCCGCCGGTGCGGCGGAGATGGAACCCGGCAAGAACCGCGTGCGCCTGCCGGCTCGCTTTTCGCGCATTCTTTACATCGCTTCGCCCGGCCCGAGCGCCCGCGTAACCGGCCGGGTCAGCGCGATCAACGACGCCTACCTGGAAGGCGGCATCGACATCTTCGATAGCGCGGGAAATCCTTGCATCCGCATCGAAGGCTTTCGCGCCGTCACGGTAGAGAACGCCCGCGGCTCAGGCGACGAAGATTTCGTCTACCACGTCGGCTGGGAACGCCAGCTTTCACAGTTGCCGCCGCGCGATATTGCGCCCGTGCCAATGTCCCGCCTCTACGAGGTCATGCACGATGCGCTCGACGAGGTACTGGCGTTGCGCGGCAGAGGCAATCTCGAAAGTGTCATCGCTGACCTTGACGACCTGGCTGCAGGCCATGTGGCAAGAGCGCTGATCGGGATGGGCGCCGGCCGGTCATTCACCGTTGAGACGTTGGGCGTGGCCGAACCCATGAGACGAGTATTTGGCCGCCTCGTCCTGGCGCTTGAGCACCGAGGCCTCGTCACGCACGATGGCGACCTGTATACGCCAAGCCGCAAATTGGTTTCCGTCGCCGAGACCGCAGCCGGCGCGCTCCGCGACTTCATCCGCAATCATCCGGGCCATCTGCCGGAGGCCTTGCTCTCGGAGGCGATGAGCGCCGACCTCGCTCCTATCCTTCGCGGAGACAAGGACGCCGTGCAGGTACTCTTCGCCGGCGCTGGTTCCGACCTTCTCGAGCAGTTCTACGGCGACGGCCTGTCCACCAGCCATTGGCTTGCGGCCTTCGCCCGCGCAGTGGCGGTCATCGCCGACAACCAACCCCATGGGCGCGGCTTGCGCATCCTCGAGGTCGGCGCCGGCACCGGCGGATTGGCGGCACAGGTATTGCCCGCGCTGGAGCGTGGTGTCCACGAATACGTGTTCACCGACGTTACCGCTGCCTTCTTCGCCGCGGCCGGTCGCAAGCTCGCCGCGTTCCCCGAAGTAGTGACTCAAACGTACGATTTGGAACGTTCCTCCACAGAGCAGGGCTTCGATCCAGCTTCCTTCGACATCGTCCTCGCAACCAATGTACTCCACGCCGTGTGCGACGTGCGCAAGGCGCTGGGACATATCCACGAATTGCTCGCTCCCGGCGGAACGCTGATGTTTCTTGAAGTGGCGACGCCGCAGCTCTGGAGCGAGTCGGTTTTTGGGCTGACGAGCGGCTGGTGGCAATTTTCCGATTGGGACTTGCGCCGCGACCAGCCGTTGCTTGAGCGCACCCAATGGGAAGCCGTGCTTGCCGAGGCGTTTGATGAGGTTCGCTCGCTTGCCGGTCTTCGCGGCCCCGAGGGCGGCGAATCCCAGATCGGCCTGATCGCGCGCAAGACGGCCGCGAACCGAACAGCGACCGAACCGGTGGCAGACAATGCCGCCGTCGAACCCAAGTCGTGGCTGGTTCTCGCCGACGCCGGAGGGGTCGGCGACCGGCTCGCCGCGCGCCTAGCCTCGGTCGGTCATGGCTGCCGCCTCGCCCGGATGGGTGACCATTTCGGCGTCAGCCGCGACGGTTTCGTGCTGAATGCCGATGAGCCGGACGATTGGCACCGAATGATTGCCGCCTGCACCGAGATACCGCCGGAAAGGATCGCCTTCCTGTGGTGCCTCGATGGGGCTTCCCATGAGCATGTATCGCCCGCCGCCAACGCCCTGCTGCACCTGACACAGGCGCTCGGTGAGATCCTGCCGGGCGCGGCAATCGGAATTGACGTCGTCACTCGGGGCGCACAACCGACCGGCCACGAAGATCTGCCGATCGATGTCGGCCAGGCGGCGGTGATCGGGCTGATGCGCGTGGTGCAGACCGAGTATCCGAATTTCCGTTGTCGCAATGTCGATCTGCCCGTTGCCGGCGCGGTGAGCGACGACGATCTGCTCTGGCTTGAACTCAACACCGCCTCGATGGAACGCGAGGTCGCCTACCGTGGCGAAGCCCGCTACGTGCAGCGCATCCGCCATCGCCTGAATCGCCCGAAGAGGGTCCAGAACCCGTCGATACATCTTCGGCTCGATACCAGCGAGCGCGGCCTGCTTGATGCCTTGCACTTCGTGCCGTTCGATCTTCGGCCTTGCGGTCCAAAGGATGTGATCGTTGATGTCAAAGCAGCCGGGATGAATTTCCGTGATGTCCTCAAGGCGCTCGGACTCTATCCTAGCGAGAACTCCCGATAGCCGCGTCTTCGGCGATGAGATCGCCGGTGTGGTTGCTTCCGTCGGCAGCGACGTCTCGGGTCTTGAGCCGGGAGACCGGGTGTTCGGGATCACCATGTCTGGGATCGCGACACGCGCCATCTCAAGGGCCGATGACCTGAGGATCATTCCCGACTGGCTTTCCTTCGAGGAGGCCGCGGCGATTCCCGTAGTCTTTATGACGGCCCTTCATGCCCTGAAGTACGTCGCGCGCGTCCAGCCGGGAGAAACGGTGCTGGTACATGCTGGCGCCGGTGGGGTTGGTATGGCCGCCATCCAGATCGCGAAGCATCTCGGCGCCGAGGTGATCGCCACGGCGGGGAGCGCGGCCAAGCGGCACCTCCTCAACGTCATCGGCGTGAGCCGCACGGTCGATTCGCGCCGTGCCGATTTCATCGAAGCGGTGATGGAACTGACGGACGGCAGGGGTGTGGATGTCGTCCTCAACTCGCTGGCGGCGGAGGCGATCCCGATGGGCCTCGCCTGCCTTGCGCCTTTTGGGCGCTTCGTGGAGATCGGCAAACGCGACATCTACGAGAATGCCCGCGTGCCGCTGCGGCCGCTCAGAAGCAATGCCTCGTTCCATGTCGTGGCCATGGACGAGATCTTCAATAGTCCCACGAGTGACACCGCTGCCAAGCTACTGGCCGAGATCGCCGGACTTCTCGACCAGCGTGTTCTGGCTCCCTTGCCGTCCCGATCGTTCCCCGCCGCCAACGCCGACGGCGCGTTCCGGCTGATCGCGCAAGGCAAGCATGTCGGCAAGGTCGTTGTTGCCTTTGCTGAACCGATGATCCTGCGGCGTGCTGAATCGCTCGCACGCCCCTTCGCCGTTGATCCGTCGGCAACCTATCTTGTCACCGGTGGCTTCGGCGGCTTCGGTCGCGTTCTGGCCACTTGGCTGGCAGACAACGGCGCGCGCCATCTGACGATGGCCGGCCGAAGCGGCGCTTCCTCGGCAGAAGCAAGAGCCTTTCTGAAAACGATGCGCGCCCGCGGCGTCGCGGTCGAGGCGCTTGCTGCCGATATATCGGACACCGATGACGTGGTCCGTATTATGACGGTCATCGATGCCGGCGGCGCCCCGCTCAAGGGCGTGTTCCACCTCGCAATGGTCATCGACGACGCGCCGATCAGCGAGCTTACGCCAACTCGAATGCGGGCCGTCTTCGATCCGAAGGCCCGCGGCGCCTGGCTCCTCCACGAAGCGACCCGTGGGAGGGAACTCGACTGTTTCGTCATGTTCTCTTCCGTTGCCGCCGTGCTTGGCAACGTCGCACAGGGCAACTACGCGATGGCCAATGCGGCATTGGACGCGCTCGCCTATCACCGTCAGGCGCTCGGCTTGCCTGGCCTTTCGGTGAACTGGGGCGCGCTCGGTGGGGAAGGCTATGTCGCCCGCAATGAGCGGGTAGGAGATTTCTTGGCTCGGCAGGGCACGGTCACGATTTCACCGGCAGAGGTTATGGCATGCCTGAAATCTCTGCTCGATGCTGACGTGCCACAGGCACTCGCCGTCCGCATAGACTGGCTAAAGTGGCGGCAGTTCTTCCGCAGCATGCAGGACAGCCCGTTGCTCGAAACGATCTTTGCGGGCGGCTTCGACGATGAAGAACGCGGCACCACCGACAATTGGCGGACTCGAATCGAAGCCGCGCCGTCGGCAGAGCGGGCGCAGGTGGTGGCTGACGCCGTGCGCGACATCGTCGGTTCGGTGCTCCGCGTCAAGCCGGAATCGCTCCGGCTTGACCAACCGCTCACCGACCTTGGCCTCAACTCCCTGATGGCTGTAGAGACGGAAAACCTGATCGAGAGCAGCATTGGCGTTTCGCTTCCGCCCTCCAGTCTCATGCGGGCGCGTACGATTGGCCAGATTGTGAAGCTACTCAGCGATCACATGGGCGGCGGCGCTTCAGCATCGTCGGCACCGATGGCGAAAGCCCCGCCGTCGGCCGCGAACGGCGACGATGAATTGGACGTCGACGTCCTTTCCGACGAAGACGTCGAAGCCCTCCTGGACGACATATCACTTACCGGCGCTGCAGAAAGCGACCAGCGCCGTGTTCCATGACCGACGATGGACGGGAGCGCCTGCGCGAATGGCTGCAGAGCGGCCGGGCACGTCTCCAGCCGCTATCGCTGACGCAGCAAGAACTCTGGTACGCGGCACCCTATCCGGCAAGCGATCCCTCCAACCACATCGGCGGCCTACTGTTCGTGCGGGGGCCCCTGCGTTGGCGGCTGCTCGAACAGGCGCTTGGCCAAGTCGCGGCCCGACAGGAGGTGCTCAAACTCTCGGTGTTGCAAGGGCGCACCGAACCGGTACAGCTCATCCGCGAAGAGATGCAGCCGGTGTTGCGCGCAGACGCCGGGTCGGACTTCAACGGTGAGGCTACAACGGTCGAGGAAGCATCCGAAGCCATCTTCGCCGAGCCGTTCGACCTTACACACGGACCGCTCTATCGCGTCCACGTCGTCGAACGCGATCGCGACGATTTCGTCATTGTGTTGACGGTCCACCACGCTATCGCCGACGGTTGGACCATCGGTGTGTTTATGGAGGACCTGTGGAAGGCGTACTTCAACGTGCTGCTCGGCCATGGGACGAGGTTGCCGCCGGTGCAGCAGGCATACAACCGGTGGGCCGCCGAGGACCGATCGTTCTGGACGGCTGATGAGATCGGCCCGCGCAGTGAGTTCTGGAAAACGAAACTCACCGGCGCGCGACGCCTCCTCGACGCACCGCCTCAACCATCCGGCAGACGGCGTCGCCTCAGGACCCATCTTGCTCCAGACCGCGTCGAACGCCTGCGCAGGACCGCGCGCAAGAGCGGCGCCACGCTGTTTTCGACCCTGCTCGCCGCCTTTAGGCTGACACTCGCCGAGTGGCGCGGTGCGCAGGACATTTTGGTGGGTACACCCGTGGCGAACCGGTCGCGAAGCGCCACGAAACAAACAATGGGCAGTTTCGCGGGTTTGGTACCCTTGCGTGGCGATGTACCACAAAGCCTGGCTTTCGCCGACCATGTCGCTGCCGCACAGGACGATACGGCAGAAGCCTTCGCACGGGCGCTGCCCTTTGTGAAACTCGTCGAAACGCTCGGCGAAGATATCGTTCCAGGCCGAAATCCTGTCTTCGATGTCCGGTTCGCACTCCAGAACCATCCGATGCCGGATTTTGCCTATCCCGGTCTCTCGATCCGAATGCACCTGCTTTCCACCGGGACCGCCCGCTTCGATCTCGGTTGCGAGGTGACCGAGGATGGCGACCAGATGGAGGTAGTCTGGCTCTATCGTGGCGACCTGTTCAACGATAGCGAAATGGAATCACTTGATCGCCTGTGGTGTGAGCTCCTTGATGCCGCGTGCTCTGAGACGCTTGAAGAGCGCGGCTGACGTAGCCGGATTTGTTGCCTGCAATCACGCAACGGTGCAGCTTTCTTCGGCGCACTCTTTGTCGGACCACGCGCGCGCGACCAATCCGTGGGCGCAGAAGAACCTCCGCGCCATCATCGGGTCGGAGTTGAACGCCGCGACGCGAGGCGTGCGCCCGGTCTAGTATCTTCGAAGTTGTGCAGCGATCCTTGAATGTGTGGAGCCGAAAAAAAACAAAGTTCGGATCTTGTCCCGCGCGCTCCCGCGAATTTTGAGGCGCTCTCGGTCGGGCGATATCCTGGCGAAACGGCGGAGGCACCGGGTTCCATCAAATGCCCGGGAAACCTCGTGTTTTGACCTCCGTACCAAATTGGCAAAGTCCGGACGTGCAGAGAACAAACGCCAAAGAGAGAACGTCGTGGGCGGGGCGCGGTAGAGAGAGTCCGGAGCCGGCGGCCAGAAACGACACAGAACCTACGGCGTCAGAAGACTATTCACTCGTCGGAGAAGTTTGGAGGGCTGATAGCTGGCGGAGAGGGTGTCCGATAAACTAGCGTCTTCTGGCGTCCGTCACTGCTCACAAAAATGGCTGAATGCTTGCTGAGCTGCCACTCATTTGTCTTTCAACGTGTGCCGGCGTCCGCTATCATCCCCACTATAAAGTGGGGAAAATAGTGGGGAACAATGGTCCGCACCCTGAACAAGCTCACAGACGTCAAAGTCAGGGCGGAGCGCAGTCCCGGCCGTCACAGCGACGGCGGTGGCCTCTATCTCAACATTTCGCCGTCCGGCTCGAAATCCTGGCTGTTCATGTGGTCGACCATGACTGCCGGCTCAGATGGCAAGCCGAGGCAGAAGAGGCGAGAAATGGGCCTCGGCGCATACCCAGCGGTTAGGCTCGCTGATGCTCGGAAGAAGGCCGAGGATTTCAGGAAAGCCGTTGAGGAGGGCAGGGACCCGATAGCCGAGCGCGAAAAGGCGTCCGAGCATACGTTTGCGGAGTGCGCCGATCAGTTCCTCGCCTCGATGGAGAAATCGTGGCGGAACGACAAGCATCGGGCGCAATGGCGAATGACCTTGACCGAGTACTGCAGGCCGATCGGCGCAAAGCGTGTTTCGGAGATCGGCACGGAAGACGTGCTCGGCGTCTTGTCTCCCATCTGGCAAGAGAAGAACGAGACCGCGTCGCGACTGCGCGGCCGGATTGAGCGCGTCCTCGACTACGCCAAGGCGAGGGGGTGGCGCTCAGGCGAAAACCCCGCCCTGTGGCGCGGGCACCTCAAGAGCATCCTGCCGGCACGGCAGAAACTCGCACGTGGCCATCACGCGGCGATGCCATACCAAGAAGTTCCGGCCTTCGCTCAGGGTCTTCCCGAAAAGGATGCCATGGCAGCACGGGCGTTGGAGTTCCTGATCCTCACAGCGGCGCGCGCCGGAGAGGTTCTTGGCACCACGTGGGCCGAGGTCGACCTCCAGAACAAGCTCTGGACGGTGCCTGCCGAGCGGATGAAAGCGGGGCGCGAGCACCGCGTTCCTCTATCCGATCGGGCCGTCGCGATCCTCAGTACTTTGCAGAAGGTGAGGATTTCTGACTACGTCTTTCCCGGCCTCAAGCCGCACATGCCGCTTTCCAACATGGCGTTCCAGAAGCTCATGGAGCGCATGAAGGTGGACGACTACACCCCGCACGGTTTCCGCTCGGCCTTCAGGGACTGGGCTGGTGATCATACCAGCTTTCCACGCGAGGTCGCCGAGGCCGCACTCGCACACACCGTCGGCGATGCTACCGAGCGAGCCTATCGTCGTGCAGACGCGCTGGATAAGCGGCGGACGCTGATGCAATCATGGGCCGATTACCTGGCGATGCCGGCCGCGGGCAATGTCGTCCCTTTGAGACGTTGACAACACCCGCTAGGGCAGGCTCGATAAGCCAGCTAGGCACCCCGATCGACTTGGGCTAGTAGATCTGGAAATCCCCAATCCTTCGGCGCTTCTGGCAAGATGTCGACCGGCATGTCGAACATGCGTCGGGGCTAGCGGTGGCCGTCGACACCTGCGTTTCACGAGCGATCCTGCAACCCGGCCACCATGCTTCCAACAAAGCCCGGAAATTTGCGTCCACAGCGTCCACAGCGTCCAACGCTCATCGCCCTTTTGGGGGGCGATGAGCAGGTCTCGCATTTCCGGATTTCCGTGGGGTGCCCGTCCACTCGATGAAGGGCTGCCACATCATGGCCCGACATCCACCACGAGGAACTTGGCCATGGCGGTCAGGTTGATCGACGGGCCGTGCTGGACGCCGTCGTCGGCGATCTGGTCGCTGGTATCGGGGCGCTGGAAAGCTCGGAGCCTTCCTCCCGGAACCACTTGACCAGCGCGGCCTCGACCGGGCGGAAGTCAGCCGCCGGCTTGAACGCGACGCCGTTGAGGGTGAGCGCCATCACCGACTCCAGCGGCGGGTCAGCTTCCGCCATCCCCGAGCGAGGACATCACTCAGCAAAAAGCACCGTTCTCTGCGGTTAGCGCCCATCGGACGGCAACCGGCCATAGTCATGGCCGCAGCATCACCTTGGCGATTCTTGGGCCATCCGTGTTTTCCACAAGAAACGAACATCATATTTAAGAAATCCATAATTAATGCGCAGATGCTCTGTAAAGACTAACAAATGCAAACTTCTCTTCGTTAACCAAGTTTTAATGCGAAGTACAAAGCAGCTTGAATCAAAGAAGAATTGAATGAAGACTCCGCACTGCAGGCGGTAGAGGCCCCGCGGATGCATTTTCGAGGGAAGACCTGCAGATGTTCAGTAGATGGAGAGCGTACCGGCTGCCGGCGCACGCGGCAGTCTTTCTGATCGCGTCGTCGGCTTTCGCAGCGAATGCCGCGACTTTGTCGACACAAGCCGCAAATGCCATCGCTGAGTGCGGCGCAACCAACGTCGCCATCCTCAGCGGCTACTGTGCCGCGAACAATGCCTGGGGCACGGCGGCATGCCAGTGCGCAACCGCGTCGGGCGGTGGCGGCCTTCTGATCAGCGTTGCACAGGTGGTGCCTGAGCCCGAGAAGGTTTGGCACCGCAAGCCGTACCACCACGAGAAAAAGTGGGACCACAAGAAGAAGTGGGACCACAAGAAGAAGTGGGACCGGGAGAAGAAGCACGAGGAACCAAAATTCGATCCCAAGCACAAGAAGTTCCCGTGGCTCAACAAGAAGCATGACGGTCCGAGCTTCAACAAGAAGCACGACGGTCCGAGCTTCAACAAGAAGCACGACGGCCCGAGCTTCAACAAGAAGCACGACGGCCCGAGCTTCAACAAGAAGCACGACGGCCCGAGCTTCAACAAGAAGCACGACGGCCCGAGCTTCAACAAGAAGCACGACGGTCCGAGCTTCAACAAGAAGCACGACGGCCCGAGCTTCAACAAGAAGCACGACGGCCCGAGCTTCAACAAGAAGCACGACGGCCCGAGCTTCAACAAGAAGCACGACGGCCCGAGCTTCAACAAGAAGCACGACGGCCCGAGCTTCAACAAGAAGCACGACGGCCCGAGCTTCAACAAGAAGCACGACGGCCCGAGCTTCAACAAGAAGCACGACGGCCCGAGCTTCAACAAGAAGCACGACGGCCCGAGCTTCAACACGAAGCATGACGGCCCGAGCTTCAACACGAAGCACGACGGCCCGAGCTTCAACACGAAGCATGACGGCCCGAGCTTCAACAAGAAGCACGACGGCCCGAGCTTCAACACGAAGCACGACGGCCCGAGCTTCAACACGAAGCACGACGGCCCGAGCTTCAACAAGAAGCACGACGGCCCGAGCTTCCAACCCTAGTTTGGGCAGTCGTCCAACGGCGACGGCAGACGGTAGCGCAAGTCAGATCCGGTTGGTTCTGACCGGCACTTCCCCAAACACGACGGGCGGCCCACGGGCCGCCTGTTCCTTTTGGAAAGTTCAGTCCGGGATCTAGCCTGCTACGCGCGCGCCGCGCCGTTCACCACTGCAGGGTTTGCCCGGATGGTTCAGCGAGCCGGCGAGGCTTGCGGCTTCAGCTTCAAGGCTCACCCCCACTGAGCTGCTGCCGGTTTCACGGACACCGAGTTTAGGTGTGATGATGGAACCGGAGGTGGATCATGGAACGGAGACGATTCAGCCGCGAGTTCAAGCTCGAGGCAGTGAAGCTGGTGCGCGAGCGGGGTGTGGCATTAGCCCAGGCGGCCCGCGATCTGGATGTGCACGAGAACGTGCTGCGCAAATGGGTGAGGGAGTTTGCGGCCGACCCGCAGCAGGCCTTCCCCGGCCAGGGGCAGATGAAGCCGGAGCAGCTGGAGATCGAGCGGCTGCGGCGTGAGGTGCAGAAGCTCAAGGCGGAGCGCGACATCTTAAAAAAGGCCGCGGCCTACTTCGCGAGGGAAGCGCTGTGAAGTTCGCTTTCGTCGCGAAGCACCGAGGGATCTGGCCGGTGCGGTGGATGTGCGAGGCGCTCGGGGTCTCGCGTTCTGGCTTCCATGCCTGGCTGACACGGCCGCCGAGCAAGCGGGCGCGAACCGACGAGGAGACCGGCGCCCGGGTGCGGGCGAGCTTCCTCGCCAGCGACCGGACCTACGGGGCTCGCCGTGTCTGGCGTGACGTGCTGGGCGAAGGCATCGCCTGCGGCCTGCACAAGATCGAGCGCCTGATGCGGGCTCAGGCTTTGCGGGCCCGTCCTCGCCGGCGCGGGTTGCCGAAGGACGACGGCGATCGGCTCGCGGCCGCCCTGTCGCCGAACCTTCTCGATCGCCAGTTCACGGCGGAGCGGCCGAACCAGAAGTGGATCGCCGACTTCACCTATGTCTGGACGGCCGAGGGCTGGCTCTACGTGGCCGCCGTCATCGACCTATTCTCGCGGCGCGTCGTTGGTTGGTCGATGAGTGCCGGCATGACCGCACAGCTGGTCACCGACGCGCTCGTCATGGCGATCTGGCGTCGCGGCAAGCCGGATGCTCTGCTGCATCATTCCGACAGTCAATGGATAGAGGCCAGTTCCCGGGCGGCCTGACTCAAACACCGATCGACCGACTGGTAGGCTGGCGCCGTAGGGTGCCCCGGTGCGGTCTGACCCGCACTCCGATCGACCAGCCGTGTCTTTCCCTGGACCTGTCGACCGCCCGGGAACGCCTTGCGGTGAGGCTTTGCCTCGCCGATGCCTGTGACCCGAGAAGGGCCTGACCTCATGGTCTCGTGACTGTCCTGTCCGCGCACTCGGTCTCGGCGAAGCCGTTGTAGACGGTCCAAGCTGGAGGCTGGAAATGGACAGCACGAAGGAAGCAAATGCCGCGTCATCGGCGGCGTGGACACGCACAAGGATCTGCACGTCGCGGCAGTCGTCGACGAACAGGATCGTGTCCTGGGAACCCAATGCTTTGCCACCACCCGTCAGGGATATCGGCAAATGCTGGCTTGGATGGGATCGTTCGGAGAGGTCCAGCGCATCGGCGTTGAATCGACCGGCAGCTATGGTGCCGGTCTTCTGCGCTTCATGCAGAGTGCCGGAATCGAGGTTCTGGAGGTGACGACGCCGGACAAGCATCGACCGGCGCAGGCGCGGCAAGAACGACGATCTCGATGCGCAGAACGCCGCCCATGCAGCCTTCGCCGGCAGGAGAACAGTCACACCACGGAGCCGCGACGGCATGGTGGAATCCCTGCGCGTTCTCACGGTTTGCCGCAAGACCGCTGTTGCGGCTCGCCGTGTCGCTTTGCAGATAATCCAGACCACGATCGTCTGCGCGCCGGACGGACTGCGCGACATGCTGCGTTCCATGACCCGCATGCAGCTGGTGCGAACCCTGGCTGCCTGGCGGCCCGACTTGACCGCATATCGTGATGTGGAAGAGGCCTACCGCATCAGCCTCAAGTCGCTTGCCCGCCGCTATCTTGAACTTCATGACGAGATCGCCGACCTCGACGCGATGATCGGCGCCATTGTCAACGACCTGGCCCCCGAACTCATTGCCCGTAACTCCATCGGCCATACTGGTGCTGCGCAACTGCTGCTCACGGCCGGAGACAATCCAGAGCGGTTGCGATCGGAGGGAAGCTTCGCGGCGCTCTGCGGTGTCAGTCCAGTCCCTGCCTCATCCGGCAAGACGATTCGACACCGGCTCAACCGGGGTGGCGATCGCGCCGCCAACAGCGCGCTGCACATCATCGCCATCGGCCGGCTTCGAACAGACCCGGTCACCAAGACCTACGTCGCCAAGCGCATCGCCGAGGGACATTCCAAACTCGATGCCATCCGAGCCCTCAAACGCTACATCGCCCGCGAGGTCTTCCACATCATCTCCCGACGCCAGAAGCAGATCAATCAGACCCGCATCGCCGCTTGACAAACAGAAGGGCGTCCAGGGCAGCCAATACACCAGCGAGCAGTTCCAGCGGCTGATGGCCGACAACGGCGTCACGTGCTCGATGAGCCGGTCGGGCAACGTCTGGGACAACGCGGCGATGGAGAGCTTCTTCTCGTCGCTCAAAACGGAGAGGACAGCCTGCAAGACCTACCGAACGCGCGACCAGGCCAGGGCCGACGTCTTCGACTACATCGAGCGCTTCTACAATGCCCGGCGCCGTCATTCGACGCTCGGCTACCTCAGCCCCATGGAGTTCGAAAAACAGCAGGCGTTAGCTTAGGATCGTGTCCACCGAACCGGCAGCAGCTCACACATGCTCCGCCACGCTTGCGGCTACGCGCTGGCCAACAGGGGTCACGACACTCGGGCTCTCCAAGCCTACCTCGGGCACAAGAACATCCAGCACACGGTGCGCTATACCGAGATGGCGCCGGACCGCTTCAAGGACTTCTGGCGTCGCTAGCCTCGGCTTCAGGAGAGCAGTGATCAAAAAGCCGCTGACGAAAAGATGCGCCGGCAGGCCCTCGCAACCATGTTCCAGAAAAGCCAGAAGCTGTGCGACCTGGCGGCGGCCAATGGCGGCGACTTACCTAGCTTTCTTCCTTGGAGACTGCGCTCCATGAGGCGCGATCAACGGGGCTCACCAAAGCATTCAATGTCTGCGAAGGAACTCGGGGATTTCCAGCTCGTCGCCTGGTCTCATTGCCGCGATGACTGAACGAAGAATCCCTTCGCCTAACTCCTCCAGATAGTGCGCTTTTGCAGCGATCGCTCGAAGTCGACGGAGCTCCTGATCGTCAACAATCCCGAGACAGCGTCGACGCTCAATGTCCCTCAGAACTAGGGCTTCGAGCCCACCGATCGACTTGGTGGATGATGGCTGGAACGCCATCTGCGGTGCCTTGCATTTCAGCGGCAACTGCAACGCTTCCTAGCGAGGTTGCCGCAAACTCATCCTTGATTGATGCTCGCTGATTTGCGGTTAATGGTTTCTTAGCGCCGTGACTGTCGCTCCAATCGCGCGCATTCCGCGTGCTTCGGCTCATCCGTCTCTGCTTAATACCGCGACGAGCATGCGCCATGCAGAGTGGCGTCCGCTCTTGGGGTTGCCATCGGGGGGATAGCGGACCTGACGCGGAAGTCGGGAAACCGACGTGAATGACCCAAGGCGGACGTCAGCCATGAAGGTGATCCGCGTTCAAGCCTTGCACCCTTCCGGCAGTTCGGCGAACCTGCCGGCTACGACCATCGGTCGTCAGCGGTAGGGTCCGGGCTCGTGCAGCGGTTGTTCCACTCGGGAGTTGTATTGTGGTGACCAACAGGCGGATGCGCCTCACACCTGAGTTGGTGGCGCGTGTATCGCGGGAGATCGCCGATCCGGGACCGTTACCGGGAATGGCAGAACCGAGCGCCGAGCAGATCATCGCGGCCCGGAGCGCCATTATGAGCGAGATTTCCGCGCGCAACGCCGTATGGTTCTTCGCCTTCGGTTCGCTCATATGGAAGCCGGCTTGCGACGTCGTCGAGCGGAGAGTGGCCCTCGCTCACGGTTGGCACCGCGCCTTCTGCTTGGGCTGGGACATACGCTTTCGCGGCAACAAGGATGCGCCCGGGCTGATGCTGTCGCTGGATCGTGGTGGCCAATGCAAAGGCGTTGCCTTCCGCCTGCCGGCCGATGCGCTGGAACTCAATCTCGATAAGCTTATCCGCCGCGAGCCGCCGTTCCCCTTGCGTTGGTTGAACCTCAGGACGGAGGACGGAACGATCCGGGCCTTTGCTTTTGTTGTCGATCGCAAGAACCCGAGATACGTCGGCGGTCTTTCGCCGGAGGCGGTCGCCGAGGTGCTGGCCAAGGCGGTGGGCATGTGGGGGTCGATGGCCGAATACCTCCGCAACACTGTCGAGCATCTGGAGGAGCTTGGCATACACGACCGGCGGCTCTGGCAGCTGCAGGAACTTGTCGCGGAGCGAATCGAGGCGGCAACTGTACCCGCGCAACCCAAGGAGCGCGCGTTATCCCAAACCGGCTCGGCACCGTAGTCGGCGGGCACCGTCGCAACGAACTAGCGTGGTGGGTGACGAAGCACTAGAACTCGCAGATGGTTGAGGCGCACACCAGTCGTAGGCTTTCAGCGATCCTTGCGGCCGACGTGGTCGGCTATTCCAGGATGATGGGCGCCGACGAGGCGGGCACTCTGTCGCTGCTGAAACACCATCGCGAGGCGGTGTTCGATCCGGCCGTTGCCCAACACAACGGCAGAGTGGTCAAGCTTATTGGCGACGGCACGCTGGTGGAGTTCGCGAGCGTCGTCGACGCGGTCAATTGCGCTCTCGACTATCCAGCGCGCAGTCAAGGCCGAAACGACACCGGCGGGCATCAAGCTCAGGATCGGTGTCAACCTTGGAGACGTCATCATCGACGGCGACGACATCTACGGTGACGGCGTCAACATCGCCGCGCGTCTGGAGCCGTTGGCCGAGCCCGGCGGCATCTGCGTTTCCTCTATCGTCAACGAGAGCGTCGGCAACCGGATTGCCGTTGCCTTCAAGGACGGCGGCGAGGTTTCCGTCAAGAACATCGACCGGCCAATTCGGGTGTGGAAGTGGCACCCTGACGGTGACCCGGTTGTCCCTCAGCCCGCGGTGGCAGCGTCGCCATCAGAAAAGGCGCAGCCTGAGCCGCCCTCTATCGCGGTCCTGCCCTTCAACAACATGTCCGGCGATCCTGAGCAGGAATATTTCTCCGACGGTATCACTGAGGACATCATCACCGATCTGTCCAAGGTCGCCGGGTTGATGGTGATCGCTCGCAATTCGAGTTTCGGATACAAAGGCAAGAGCCCCGACATACGCAGCGTTGGGCGCGAGCTCGGTGTGCGCACGGTCCTGGAGGGCTCGATCCGCCGCGCTGGCAACCGCGTGCGGATCACGGCGCAGCTGATCGATGCGGCCACCGGCGGCCACGTGTGGGCGGACCGTTTCGACCGAGATTTGACCGACATCTTCGCCGTTCAGGACGAGGTGACCCAGCAGATCGTTGAGGCTCTCAAGGTTAAGCTCACGCCAAGCGAAGAGGCGCGGATCACCAACACGCCCACCAGAAGCCTTGAAGCGCACGATCTATTCCTGAAGGCGCGTGAATTGATTCAGGCGTCAAGCGTAGACCGAACGACTTTCGAGCAATCGGTGCAACTCTTTGAACGCGCAATCAGCCTCGACCCTGGCTATGCTCAAGCGCATGCCGGCTTGGCGTTCGCCTACCTTTTTGACTACTCCAATCGCTGGACGGGTGACCCGGATGGTTCGATGCGCCGTGCCTATGAGTTGGCCACCAAAGCAATCGCGCTAGACCCAAATGATCCCTATGGATACGCCGTCGCGTCGATTTCAGCGCGCCACCTGAATGACGACCAGCGAGCGCAGTCTGCCATCGATAGGGCCTTGGCGCTCAATCCCAACTATGCTCTCGCACTGAACATTCGTGGCGCTGGCGCCGCGTTTAGTGGTCATCCCGAGGCTGCCATCCCCGACATCGAGCGCGCCATGCGGCTCGACCCCGGCTTCAGTCAGCAATACCTGCACTATCTTGGTTTGGCCCACCTGATGCTCGGAAATTACGAGACCGCGGCGACCATATTCAAGGAGCGCATTCTGCTGTTTCCTCAAACCGACGTAAGTCGTGGCATGTTAGCCGCTGCGCTTGGTCACCTTGGCCGTGTCGACGAGGCGCGGCAGGTCTGGGACGATATGAAGAAGGCCAACCCGACATTCTCTTTCTTCGAGCACCTTTCTCGCATACCGATCCGTAATCCCGCGGACGTGGAGAGGATTGCCTCGGGGCCTGCGAAGGCCGGACTGCGGGATTGATCTGCACCAGCGTCAGTGGCCGCGTAGTGAGGTTAACCACTTCCGCTGTTGATGTTGTGAGCGACCGAAAGCCGGCGCGTTCTTTCGGGTTGAACGACGTCACCGTGTTCAGTCAATGGCGTGATACGCGGCCGCTCATGGCGCTGCGCGTCGGCTTGCGACGACAGACATCAGTCCGAGGCGTCGATACCGACGCTATTAGCTGGCACCGGAGTTCACACTCAAGATCACTGCTACAGTGGCGCCCGTGAGACTGAGCTCCTGAAGTTACCTTGCCGGACCACAACAGTTGCGCGCGCTGTCTGGGCTGGCAAGCGCTAGAAAGTCTTTCGTCCCAACCCGCACGTTTCTGCTATTCTATGGGTGCCGGCCAAAGCATATTGTTCTTGAGCTTGGTGTCCAAGAAGGTGGTTGCGATGCGGGAGCCTCTGTCGACGGAGGTGTTCTCCGAAGTCGTTGCTGCAATTTACGACTGCGCCGTCGAGCCCGGCCAGTGGCGGCGGACGCTCGAACTGCTGAGGCGCGCTCTTGACTGCGTCCTCGGCAACATCGCTCTTCAGGCACTGCCGAGTGGTGATCCGCTGCTCACAGTCTGGACAGGGACCGATCGGATATGGATCGATCGAACCGCGCAATACTCAGCAGACATCGTCGAATTGTGGGGTGGTTCCGAAAAGATGCTTTCGTACCCGCTCGACCAACCGGCGATACTTTCGCGACTGACAGGGCGAGCCGAAAGGGAAGCGAATCGGTTCTACCTCGAGTGGGCCAAGCCCCAAGGTTTGTGCGATCAGATGGCGATCATTGTCGCGCGCGATGCCACGATGCTGGCCTCGATCGCGGTGGGACGCCATGAATCCGCAGGTCTGCTCGGCGACCTCGAAGTAGACACCGCCAGGTTGCTTATCCCTCACCTTCAACGCGCCGTCGCCATCGGACGCCTGCTCGACATCAAGAGCGTCGTGACGTCGATGTTCGAAGCGACGCTCGACACGTTGTCGGTCGCCGTGGTGCTGACCGATGCCAACCTGCGCGTAGTGCACGCAAACGAGGCGGCACACACCATCTTTGCGACGCCAGAAGTGCCGATAAACACAAAACGCGGCACCTTGACCGTCCATCCGTCGGCCGTGGAGGTTGCGTTGAGAGCTGCCGTGCAACAGGCCGCCAAAAGCGAGATGGGGCTCGGTCGGCGAGGCCTGGGAATCCCTGCCTCAGCCAATACGGCCACTCCATGGTTGTTGCACGTGCTGCCATTGCGGGAAGGACAGATCAGGCCGGGCCTTGCTCCCAGTGCGGTTGCTGCGATCTTCATCGCGCCGGCGCGTGCGCCGCTACCGGCACCAACCGATGCCCTCGCGGCGATGTTCGACCTCACACCAGCCGAAGCGCGTGTCTTCGCGCAGATTGCGTCCGGGCGGACCAGAAGGGAGGCGGGCATGGCGCTGGGCATCGGCGAACCGACCGTGAAAACCCATCTGTCGCAGATCTTCTTGAAGACCGGCACGCGCCGGCAGGCCGACCTAGTGGCGCTCAATGCCTCCATCGGCCTTCCGGTCGTTGGCGCTTCCGCAAGCAGCGGCGCCGGTCGGTAGGTCCCAATTGGCAGTCCAACTTCCGATTGCGCAGCGGATCAGCCGAACGGCTGATGACAGCCTGCGGCGTTAACGAAATGCTCGTTGCATTGGGTCACCGCCAGTGCCTTCGCCAAATGGTGGAACCCGAGCAGCGAGGCCGAGATGAACCCGATCAATTCGTTTCACAGCGGTTCGCTATCCTGGGGCCGGGTCGCTGCGGTGGCAGTGCTCGCGTTACAACCGATCGGCCCCGCAAACTCCGATTACCGCTCGACCGACGAGATGCAGAGCCGTCGGAATTGGTTTCAAAGCCTGTTTGAACCGGGAACCGATTCTCCGTGCTGTGATGTGGCCGATTGCAGCCGCACGGTCGCCGAGTGGCGCAGGGACGGATGGTGGGCGATGGTGCAGGGCAAGTGGCGGTCAGTCCCGCAGGCCAGCATCCTCAAGACGCCGCACTCAATAGACGGGGAGGCCTATGTCTGCAGCGCGGCCCCAACCGACAATGTCAGGGTGAGGACCCGCCAGGTAGAGCCCCCCATCCGGTGTTTTGTGCCGCCCAACATGAGCTCGTAACAGGACCGTTGTGCCTACGGCGGAACACGCCACGGCATTCGTTCGAGGCTCCACATTGAACCTCCTCCGGTTCCCCTCGGGGCCTCGACACTTGCCCCGGTCGAAAGGCCGGGGCTTTTTGGCCGCATATGCAATGAACCGTCTTCGTCGCCTGCCCAATCAGACGCAACTCCTGCTGCGTAAATGGAGGCAGCTTTGCAACAAATCTCTCAAGAAGTGTCTCAGGAACTGCGATGCGAGCAGGGGCAGCCGATGGCGCGACTGCGTGTCCCGAAGGCGGCAGTCGATTTCCGCCATTGGCGCAAAGCGACAGATCGCGCGCCGCCTCGGGTTATCTGCTTTCAAGGGCAAAGCTGACTTCGGCATTGCCTATGAGTTGCCACCGCAGCGTGCGCTTCAAGGCGTGGCCATCCACCGCGGCTACTGCCTTTCATGGCGGTGACGACAACAACAACTGCTGGGCAAGCTGTCGTCGCAACGTTGCGGCTGGAAGGTGCGGTTAAGCCCCGACCAGCCGCAACGCGCTCATTCATGGGGGTGCCGCAAATCCCCTAACTCGATGGTTTCGCAATTACGCCGCGTCAGCGAGGTCGGCCTCTTGCTTGGGCCAAAGTTCGGCGAATGCGTTCAGCCACTTCACCGCCCTCGAAAGGTGCTTATCGATGACTGCCGCGTCGTCCGTGCCGTTGAAACAGCCGACGGCTTCGACCGGCGTCGGGAAGCTCGACAGGACGGTAATTGCTTTGACGACCTGGCCGCGGAGGGCCTTGGTCGGCCCCGCCTTGGTCTTGACCGGCGCCGGCTCGTTCTTCGGCTTCTTTGCCTTCACGACCGCGTGCGCGGCCTTTTTGATCTTGGCGCGAGTTGGCTGTTCTCCATGGGCCAGCGCTTCGTTCACCGTCTTGCTCACGATACCCGGCTGGGCCTTTTCGGCGTCACGGATCTGACGTGCCTCGTGCACTTCCTTGCGTGACAGGCCAATATCGGCCGCCGTCGCCTTGGCGTTCCCGTCGGTAACGCCAGCGCCGGGACCGTCGCGCCCGGTGGCAATTTCCCCGCGCTCTTGGGCCGCGTCGTATTCCTCGGCGAGACGCCGCTGCGCGGCCGCCTCGATTTCGAGGGCTGCGGCTTGCGCTCCGTGAAGCCGGCCGATTAGGTCGTCGTGAGCGTCCTTCGCGGCTGCGACGCGAGCAGCACGCTTTGCTGCGTCATAGATCTGAGATGCTTTTTCCTTTGCTTCGAGCACTTGCGCGGCATCGGTGGCCGAGGAGAGCATCCGGGCGGCCCTGTCGAGCATGGCGGGCAGCGTCTTCGTCCGATCGAGAATTGCGGGGATGGTCAGGTCAATGTCGGTCATGTGGTCACCTTTGGGGTTGAGGGCTAGACGGGTTCGGTTGGGGGTGCCGCGGACGGCGCTGGACATTTCCCGAAGGGACCCTTCACGCGGCGTTCGTCGCCGTCGCTTGGCCGGGCGAGTTCCAGTGTGCCTTGGCCTCCATGGCGGCCACGAGGGCTTTGAGCGCCTCAATGTCTTGGTCGCTCGTGGCTCCTAAGCTGCCGGGTGCGCCGACCAGGCCGCGGATCAACTCGCCCTGCCGGTACGTCGGCACGGTGCCGTAGCTGGTGAACGTCGTCAGCACGTCGGCGTGGCCAAGGTTCTGCGACAACGCCTTCATTTGCTCGGGCGACAGGTTAAGCGACATCCCGTGACGCACCAGCATGTCGCGGAACGAATGGGGGTTGAAATACGGCAGCCCGGCCGCCGCGAAAGCGCGCCTGAAAGTCTCGCGCACCGGCCCGCTCAATTCCCAGGCACGGCGTGCCAGGCCCACCGGCGCGAAGCCGCCGTCCGGCCCAACGCTGGTCTCCGTAGCCGGAAACAGCGGGTCGTCTGGCCCCCACAGATGATCGCGCTGCAGTTCCTCGACCCAGGCCGTGACGATCGCCAGCGCGTTGTCATCCACCGGCATGAAAAAGGTGCGGAAGGTCTTGGCCGCCTTGGTGCGGACAGTGCGTGCATCCTGGTCGACGAAGCCGCCGGCGATGTCGACATGCCCCAGCCGGAAGGAGGCGAGCGCGCTGGCCCGCGCTGCCGTCAGCATCGCGAAGGCGATCAGAGCCCGGTCGCGCCGCTCCAGCGGGGTGCCAGACGGCATCGCGGCGATGACCTGCCGCACGTGGTCGAGGGTCGGTACGTGCTTCTCGCGGCGCGCCTGCGCGATGGCCACATCCTTGTCTGATAGATTGAAGTAGTCGGCGTCGGCATAGGCGATGCACGAGCGATAGCCCGGCTCGCGCGACAGCCACATGAAGAAAGCCCGAAGGTTGCGCAGGGTGGAGAGCACCGTTGCCTTGCTCAGCCGCTCACCCGTGCGCCCGTTCACGGCCTCTGCCAGCTTCTTCTTGAACGTCACGGCCTGCTCCCGGTGAAACTTCTTGAAGTCCCGGGCTCGCGTCGCGTCCTCGAAGCGCGCCAGCGATTTGGCGATGCCGTCGATGGTGGCGTCGTCACGCCCCTGTGCTTCCTTCAGATGATGAAAGTAGTTGCGCTTCACGCGCTCATTGGCGGCGTTGGTCTTCGTCATGGTGCACCTTGCCTTTCGGAGTCACAGTTCAGGGAGGGGTTGGAACGCCCACCTAGGCGTGAGGGTGCGGCCTGATCCGGACGTCCAGTCCGGGCATGACGGTGGACAGCTCGGAGACGCGAACGCGGCGGTACATCATCGTTTCGCACGCCGTGCACAGGGCTTTCAGATTGCCCACCTCCGCCCTCTCTTCGAGGCAGTCCACCATGCCCAGCGCCGGCTCGCGGTGCTGGCGGCAGGAGAAGCAATAGAAAGTGCCCGGCGGGCAGGGATGCTTCCGGTCAGCATTCCGCCTGGCAAGGAAGGCGCGCACCTGCTCGCCGTGGAACAGCATCGGCCGGCCCTGGTCGACGGGGGCCAAGCCTTCGGCGGGCCAGTGGCGCACCGTGTTCTTGTGGACGCCGAGCAACTCAGCCAGCTCGCCCACATCGTAGCTGCGGTTCAGTTTGACCAGGTTCGGATTGAGGCGGCGCGGCGGCATCGGGCGGCTAGTCCTGCTTCGCCACCAGCCGCTTGATCGATTCCACCAGCACGAGCCGCCGGCGGCCCACCTTGACCGCGTCGAGCTGCTTCTCGTCGATCAGAGCGTAGATGGAGGTGCGGCCCAGCCCGAGAGCCTTCGCCGCTTCAATGATCGAGACGCAAACAGGTTCCATTTCCCACCCTCCGCGCCGCCACGCTGGATTGCATGCGGTCGCTAGCGAAGGTGTTAGGAACTCTAGTCAGCGAAGTCGGACGTTAATGGGCGGAAATGGTCGGAAACTAATTCGCTTCTTGAATCTTCTGCCAAAGCGAGCGCGCTCTGGCGCGGATCGCCTTGTTGTCAACGTCGAAATTCCGAGCGGCAAGCCACGCCTTCATTGCGCTCTCGATGTCGGCTACGTCGGCTTCCGTCGCTGGCTGGAGGTCGCCGGCGTAAAGCTGCGCAGCGATCGTTGCCCACATTTCTTCCCAGTCCGAGACTAGCGGTCTCCTGTTCTCTTGAATCTTCTCCCAAAGCGCGCGTGCCCGGTCGCGGACTGGCGTAACGCCCCCCTCAAGATTCCGAGCGGCAAGCCAATCGCTCATCGCGCGCTCGATGTCGGCCTGCGTCCTCGGTTGGAGATCGCCGGTTTGAAGCCTCACGGCGATCGCAGCCCACATCTCATCCCAATGGGCAGCGATAGGCCTCCCACCTCGGCGCTTTGGAGTTGCGGGCGGCGCGAGCAGTGGTGCCTCCGAGAGCGGAACGTTGACTTTCAACATAGTAGTCTTCAGTCGAAGTCGTTCTTTGGCACTGCCGAAGCGTCCCCGCGCAGCATACGCGGCCTCCTGGATCGCACCTTCGCTGTTGTTTTTGGCTATCTTTACGGCCAGCTCGTCTACCTGTTCGTCCAGGGATGCAAGAAAAGCGTTGGAAGCCCTCTCAATCAACGCGAACGCTTCACTGTCCTCGGAAATTGATTTCACCTTGCTGCCAAAATCCCAGATGAAGCCATCCGCGAGGTCCTCCATTGCGCCGAGTGCGGCGATTATGGTCTCGTCCGATCGGAGCTCGCCCGCGTCAAACTCGGCGTAGATCTCCTTCAGCCGGTCTTGAATCGCACGCCGAGCGCGCGCGTCCTCATCAGCGATGATTTGGCGAATTTGGGCGCGCGCACTCTGGTCCATGTGCAGAAGTTCGCCCGCGTTATTGGTCTTGTCCAGAACCTGCTGGCGTTGCGGTTGCTGCCTCGTTGATCATGGGAAGGAAACAGCCGCCAGTGGAGCGAACGAGGAAACAGCTGCCGAAGACGGTCCGGTGCTAGAGAACATGCGGCCGTCCGAGCGGGCCGAGAAAATTTGTGGTCCGATGTACGTTCACCCGCCGACGCCACAACCCCGCCGGCGGAGGAGCGACTGACATTGTAAAATGGGGACAATAGTGGGGATGGACTGCGCTGTCATTCAGATTAGTATTATAGATCAGATAGATACACAAACTATGTGGCGGAGAGGGTGGGATTCGAACCCACGGTACGGTTACCCGTACAACGGTTTTCGAGACCGTCCCGTTCGACCACTCCGGCACCTCTCCCGCGCGGGCGTCTCTAGCCGCGCCGGACCTTGAGCGCAAGCCCCGAGCGACGCCCCCGGCCGGTTGAGCGGCCCGCAAAGCGCCCGCCCGCCGCCTTTTCCTTGACAGCCGACCGCCCATCCCTATAGTGCCGCCCGACTGGCGCGGCCGCTTTGCCGCGCCCTTTGGTTTTTCTTGAGATTCGGCTGGTTCACCCCGATCTTGGGCGGTCGGACCGGCAGGCTGGATGGGTCATGTTCGCAGTCATCAGGACCGGCGGGAAGCAGTACCGGGTCGCCCCGGCCGATATGGTCGAGGTCGAGAAGCTGCAGGGCGGCGCGGGCGATGCCATCGCCTTCGGCGACGTTCTCATGGTCGGAAGCGATGATGGCGTTGCCGTCGGCAGCCCGACGGTCGCCGGCGCTTCGGTCGCCGGCGAGATCGTCCGCCAGCATCGCACCGCCAAGATCCTCGTCTTCAAGAAGCGTCGCCGGCAAAATTCGAAGCGCAGCCACGGCCACCGCCAGGAGGTGACCCTGGTGCGCATTACCGAGATACTCACCGACGGCCAGGCCCCGGCCAAGAAGGCAGAGGCCGAGGCTCCGGCCAAGCCGAAGCGCACCCGCGCCAAGAAGCCCGCCGCGGCAGAGGCCGCGTCGACCGAGGCGCCGGCCGAAGCGGCCAAGGAAGAATAGGGAGACCCCGCCATGGCTCACAAGAAGGCAGGTGGCTCGTCGCGCAACGGCCGTGATTCGGCCGGCAAGCGCCTGGGCGTGAAGCGGTTCGGCGGCGAGACGGTTCTCGCCGGCAACATCATCGTGCGCCAGCGCGGCACCAAGTGGCGCCCCGGCGCCGGTGTCGGCCTCGGCAAGGACCACACGATCTTCGCCGTCCTCGACGGCACCGTGGCGTTCCAGACCAAAGCCGAGGGCCGCACCTACGTTTCGGTCGTCCCGATGGTGGCGGCCGCGGAATAGCCGGCTTCCGATCTTTGCCGGCGTCTCATCGACCCGGCACGGAACAGAATTGAGGGGAGATGGGGCACCATCTCCCCTTTTTGTTGTTCCGCGACGGAGGACGCCATGGGCGACGAGAACGAGGAAGGGCATGAGCCGGAGGGAGCGATCGTCACCGCCCGCCTTCTGCTCAGGCGCTGCACGCCGGCCGACAAGGCGGTGATGGCGACGCTCTTGGCCAATCAGGCCGTTGCCGAGAATCTGTGCGATGCGATCGCGCTGGCCGGTGGCGACGCCTTCGCCATCACCGACCGCGGTGGCGCGGTGATCGGCTGTACCGGATACGGCCCGACCCAGACCCCGCCGGCGATCGTCGAGGTCGGCCTGTGGGTCGGCACGCCTTGGTGGGGCCGCGGCTACGGCACCGAAGCCGCCCAGGCGCTGATCGACCACGCCTTCGCCGACGGCAGGGTGACCATGCTGTGGTGCTCCAACCGGGTGACCAATGTCCGCGCCCGCCGCGTGATCGAGAAGTGCGGCTTCCAGTTCCGCGGCACCGGCATGGTGCGCTCGCCGACCAAATTCGGCGCCTTTCCGGTTGAGCGCTTCGTGCTCGACCGGCGCAACTGGGCAAGCCTCAAGGCGTGGGGCATGCCCGACACCGAGCGCAGGAGCAACGAGCGTGAAACCGCGGCTTGACCCGACCATCGTCACGGACCGGCTGACGCTGCGGCCACTCCGCGCCAGCGACGTGGATAACATCGTCTCCGGTGTCGGCGATTTGGCGGTGTCGTGCATGCTGGCGCGCGTGCCATACCCCTACGCCCGCGTCCACGCGGAGGAATTTATCGAGCACGCAACGCGAAGCGCCCATGAAGGCCGTAACCTCATCCTCACCATCGACCACGGCCGTCTGGCCGGCATCATCTCCATTGAGAGCATCCCCGGCCGCTGCGAACTCGGCTACTGGCTGGCACGTCCGTTCTGGGGCCGCGGCTTTGCCACCGAGGCCGGCCGGGCGATCCTCGCCTATAGTTTCGATGCGCTCGGCCTGAAGGCAGTGCGCTCGGCATATTTCGTAGGAAACCGCGGATCGCAGAAGGTCCAGCAGAAGCTCGGCTTCGCCGCCATCGGCCGCTCGATGCGCCATTCGCTTGCGCGCGGCGCAAGCGTCCCGCATATCGACACGGTGCTCACCCGTGCCCGTTTCCAGGCGTTCGCCCGATGAAGTTCCTCGACCAGGCCAAGATCCACGTGCGCTCCGGCAACGGCGGCAATGGCAGCGTGCATTTTCGCCGCGAGAAGTTCATCGAGTTCGGCGGCCCGGACGGCGGCGACGGCGGCAAGGGCGGCGACGTGTGGGCAGAGGCGGTCGAGAACCTCAACACGCTCATCGACTTCCGCTACCAGCAGCACTTCAAGGCCGCCGCCGGCACGCCCGGCAGGGGCCGCAACATGGCCGGCGGCAAGGGCACCGACGTGGTGCTCAAGGTGCCGGTCGGCACCGAGATCCGCGACGAGGACAACGAGACGTTGATCGCCGACCTCGACCAGCCGGGCAAGCGCGTTCTCATTGCCCGCGGCGGCAATGGCGGCTTCGGCAACACCCATTTCAAGTCGTCGACCAACCGGGCGCCGCGCCGGGCCAATCCCGGCCAGGAGGGCGTGGAGCTGTGGCTGTGGCTGCGCCTGAAGCTGATCGCCGATGCCGGGCTGATCGGCCTCCCCAATGCCGGCAAGTCCACCTTCCTGGCGACCGTCTCGGCGGCCAGGCCCAAGGTCGCCGACTATCCCTTCACCACGCTCAGTCCGGCACTGGGCGTGGTCGCCATCGACGGGCGCGAATTCGTTCTCGCCGACATCCCCGGCCTGATCGAGGGCGCCCATGAAGGCGCCGGCCTCGGCGACCGCTTCCTCGGCCATGTCGAGCGCTGCAGCGTCCTGCTTCATCTGGTCGACGGAACGGCGGAGGACCCGGTGGCCGACTATCATACGGTGCGCGAGGAGCTCGCCGCCTATGGCGCCGGCCTCGACGAGAAGCCGGAGGTGGTCGCGCTCTCCAAGGCCGATGCCGTCCCGGCCGACAAGGTGGACAAGCTGAAGCGGGCGTTGAAGCGCGCTGCCGGCACGGTGCCGCTCGTCGTTTCGGCCGCCACCGGCGCCGGCGTCGAGAAGGTGTTGAGGGCACTCGCCGGCGAGATCGCCGCCGCCAAAGTACCGGCCGATGCGCTGCCGGCCAAGCCGGAAGCGCCCTGGCGGCCGTAGCCGCACCGCCGGCTGTCGCTGTATAAGGGCACCGATTTCGCCCCGACGGACATTCCGGCAGCTCTCCCCCAATAGTGCTCACATGACCGCTCGCACCCCCGAAGCCTTTCACCGCATCGTCGTCAAGATCGGCTCCGCCTTGCTTGTCGATGCCGCCGGCGACCGTCTGCGGCCCGACTGGCTGGAATCGCTGGCCGCCGATATCGGTCACCTGGTCAATGGCGGGCGCGAGGTGCTGGTCGTTTCTTCCGGTGCCATTGCGCTCGGCCGCGGCGTGCTCGGCCTGCCGCCGGGGCCTCTCAGGCTGGAGGAAAGCCAGGCCGCCGCCGCCGTCGGCCAGATCGCCCTCGCCCGCGCGTGGACCGAGACGCTCGGCCATGTCGGCATCACCGCCGGGCAGATCCTGCTGACGCTCGGCGACACAGAGGAGCGCCGGCGCTACCTCAACGCCCGCTCCACCATCGCCACCCTGCTCAAGCTCAGAGCCGTGCCGGTGATCAACGAGAACGACACGGTGGCCACCAACGAGATCCGCTACGGCGACAACGATCGGCTGGCGGCGCGCGTCGCCACCATGACCAGCGCCGACTTGCTCATCCTCCTGTCCGACGTCGACGGTCTCTACACCGCCTCACCCCTCCTCGACCCGCAGGCCAAGCTGATCGAGACGGTCGAGCGCATCACGCCCAAGATCGAGGCGATGGCCGGGACGGCGGCTTCGGAAAACGCCCGCGGCGGCATGAAGACCAAGCTCGACGCCGGCAAGATCGCCACCGCCGGCGGCACCACCATGGTGATTGCCAGCGGTCGCCAGCTGCACCCGATCAACGCCATTTCGGCCGGCGGGCGCTGCACCTGGTTCCTCGCCGAGGGCAGTCCGGTGACGGCGCGCAAGCGCTGGATCTCCGGGCGGCTGGAAACCCACGGCGCGCTCGTCGTCGACAAGGGCGCGGTCAAGGCGTTGCGCGCCGGCAAAAGCCTGCTGCCGGCCGGCGTCAGGCGCGTCGAGGGCCGCTTCCAGCGCGGCGACGCCGTCGACATCGTCGACCTCGACGGCGGCGAGGTCGGCCGTGGACTGGTCGCCTACGATGCCGGCGACGCCGAGCGCATCGCCGGGCGCAACAGCCACGAGATCGAGACGATCCTCGGTTATGCCGGCCGCGCCGAGATGATCCACCGCGACGACATGGCGCTGAGGGGCGACTGAGCCGCCAGTCTATTGCGGCCCGGGCGAGACCTGCGGCATTGCCGGCCTGACCACGATCTGCTCGCGGAAGAAGATGTAGAGTCCGGCGGCGACGATGATCGCGGCGCCGGCAACCACATGCCAGCCCGGCACTTCGCCGAAGACGAAATAGCCGAACAGAGCTGCCCACACGATCATCGTGTACTGATAGGGCACCACCACCGAGGCCGGCGCCAGCCGCAGCGAGCGGTTGACCGCAACGATCGCCACCAGCGCGGTCACGCCCAGCATGGCGAGCATCGGGATATCGTGGGTATGGACGAACGGCTTCCAAGCGAACGGCGCCACCACCGCGCCGGCGATCAGCGTTCCCACCATCTGCCAGGCCGCCAGCGTCAGGTCGGGTGTCTCGCGCAGACGCCGGGTGACGACCAGGAACAGGGAGTAGAGGATGCTGCCAGTGAATGCGACCAGTATATGGTAGTTGAACACGCCGGCCGACGGCTTCATGGCGATGAGCACGCCGACGAAGCCGACGCCGACCGCCGACCAGCGGCGCCAGCCGACCCGCTCGTTGAGGAAGAGCGACGCCAGGACTGTCACGTAGATCGGCCCGGCGAGGTAGTAGGTGATGGTGTCGGCCAGCGCCAGGCCGGACACCGCCCAGTAGAACAGCAGCACCTCGGCCGTGGCGAAGACCACCCGGAGGACATGCAGCCACGGCCGCTCGACGGCGAACAGCGAACGCACGCCGCCCCGCAGGATGAAGGGGCTGATCACCAGCACCGAGGCTATGCTGCGCACCAGCAGCATCTGGCCGGGCGCATACGTCGCCGTCATCCATTTGGCGAGCGCGTCATTGGCCGAGAACAGCACGAAGCCGGACAGCATCAGGCCGATGCCGGCCGGGATGTTCTGCTTGTCGTCGATGGAAACGGAAGGTCCGGCGAGGCTTGCCATGGTTGCCGCGTCATGAGGAGAGGCCAGCGGTCATCGCGCCGCGGCACGCCCAAGTCCAGCGGAATCGGCGCGGATCAGCCCGGCTTGTAACGCAGGCCGTCCATGATGATGCGCAGCACCGGGCGGACGCGCTCCTCCCAGTTGCCGCCTCCGGCAACCGTCCATGTGCTTGCCGCCACCGCCAGCAGCACGTCAGCCGGATCGAGGTCGCCGCGCACCCTGCCAGTCTTGGCTGCCGCATCGAGCAGCAGCGTGACGGCCTCACGCATACGCTCACGCGAATAGTCGGGTGCGGCTGCTCCGGGCTCGAAGATCGAGCGCACCACCTCCATCAACCCGCGCTTGGTTGCGATCAACCCGGCGTATCGGGTCAGCCATGCCTCCAGTGCCTTGTCGGCCGGCATCTCCTCAAGCAGCGCCGGCGCCGCATCGCTGAGCCTTTCCACTTCGCTGCGATAGATCGCCTCGACCAGCGCTTCGCGCGTCGGGAAATGGCGGTAGAGCGTGCCTATGCCGACGCCGGCGCCCTCGGCGACCGCCGAAAGGGTCACTTCCTCTTTCGAAGACGTGAACAATTTCAAGGCAGTAGCCAGAAGCCGCTGGCGGTTGCGGCGGGCATCGGCGCGAGGCCCGCGCGCTTTCTTGGACGTGACCACGCTGCTCCTCTTGTAAAACGGAGGTTCCTCCGTATATGCCATCAAGCGGAGCATCCTCCGTTTCTCCTATATAGCGCCTTCCAGGACAGATTCCATGGCGGTTCATCCTCGCTTCCACAAGGACATCTCCATCATGAGCAAGACATTCGGCTTTGAATCCACCACCGACGACGTGCTCGACGGCATCGACCTTTCCGGCAAGCGCATCCTCGTCACCGGCGTCTCGGCCGGCATTGGCGTCGAGACGGCGCGCGCGCTGGTGGCCCACGGCGCCCATGTCGTCGGTGCCGCCCGCGATCTCGCCAAGGCCCGCCGCGCCACCGCGGCGATCAGCGAACTCGCCAAGACCAAGGGCGGCATCGAGTTGATCGAACTCGACCTCGCTTCGCTGAAGAGCGTCCGCGCCGCAGCCGACGCGCTCAACGCCGCCGACCAGCCCTTCGACGTCGTCATCGCCAATGCCGGCGTCATGATGCCGCCAAAGGGCGAGACCGCCGACGGCTTCGAGACCCAGTTCGGCACCAACCATCTCGGCCACTTCGTGCTGATCAACCGCATCGCCGGACTGATGAAGCCGGGATCGCGCCTAGTCAATCTGTCGTCGGCCGGCCATCGCTTCGCCGACGTCGACCTCGACGATCCCAATTTCGCGCGCACACCCTATGACCCGATCATCGGCTATGGCCGCTCCAAGACCGCCAACATCCTGTTCGCCGTCGAATTCGACCGGCGGCACAGGGCCGACGGAACCCGCGCCACCGCCGTCCATCCCGGCGCCATCCAGACCGAACTGGGTCGGCACATGACCCCGGAGATCGCCGAAGCGATGACCGCCTCGATCAGGCCGAGGCCCGGTCAGCCGCTCTTCACCTACAAGACCATTCCCCAAGGCGCCGCTACCTCGGTCTGGGCTGCGGCCGTCGCACCGGCCGATCTCATCGGCGGCAAGTACTGCGAAGACTGCCATGTGGCGGAATTGACGGCGGATCCGGCGGTGCGCACCGGCGTCCGCGCCTACGCGCTCGACCCCGAGCGCGCCAAGGCGCTGTGGGCGAAATCAGAGGAAATGGTCGGCGAGCGTTTCGCGTAGACGCCGACCATGCCCGTTGCCGGGGATCATGCCTCCCCCGGCAACGGCTTGCGACGAAACGTCCATGGCCGAAGTCGGCGTGGCCCGCGGTGGTCGGGTCGGTTTCACCCGGTGTCTGCTACAGAATCACACATCCATGGCACTCGACTAATATGCTAGTATAGTTCTGTGTTCGAGATACCGGTGGTCCGTCGTTCCAAATCCGGGGGCGTGCAAACGCCGGCATGGCGCGGAACAGCAATGGTGGAGGCGCTGACCAGACCGATGATCGGCGCAGCGGACAGCGGATTCCCGGATTTCCTGCCCGGCCGGCCGGTACGGTAGCCCATGCGCCTCGTCACGCCGTTCGAACGCGTGCTCATTGCGCTGGGGCCCAGCCGCAACATCGTGCTTCTCGATCTCCACGAGCCGGTTTCGTCGGCCGCTGCCTTGGCCCAGGTCATGGCATGGGTCGACGCCTGGCCGCGCTTCGGGATGGTCTTCCACGAATTCGGTCCCTGGTATCGCGCTGACGAGGCGAGTGTCGACCCTGTCCGGCACGTCATCGCCGTCGACGCCGGTGACACCCCTGTGGAGACGCTGCTCACCACAACGCTGACCGGCACTCTCGACCCCGACATCCCGCCGTGGCAGGTCGTCCTGGTCAATCCGGCGGACGGAGACGCCAATGGTCCGTGCCGGATCATCGCGCATTTCGATCACGTCATCGCCGACGGCGTGCGCTTTGTGAATCTTCTCTCGGCCTCGCGCCATCACGACCGCCAGCCCGCCGCCTTCGCCGAGGCAGCGAAACGGCTGCAGCGACTGCCGCTCGCGGCTTTCCTGAATGCACCGCGCGATCCGCGCGTCATCGTGCCGGACGTAGCGGCTCTCACAACCGAGGTGCACGACGCCCAGACCGACAATGACAAGGGTACCGCCCGACCGACCCGGCGGCTCACCCGGGCGATCACCCGCGCTGTTGCGCGGGTCGCCGACAATCGTCGCCTCAATCACCGCTGCGCCGCAGTCACCATGATCGGGCGGCGGACGAACCAATCCAACGCCGTCACGGCCGCCGAGGTCGATACGGCGGCGGACGGGGATCCTTCGCCCAAGCGGTTGCCGGTGAGCGCGTTGATGGGCTTGCTGGCACGGCAGCGTTGGTTCATGCAGGCGGGACAGACCGTCATGTCGGTGTTCCCGGCCCGGCTGGCGCGTTGGCTCACCGCCAGGATGGCGACGCGCTGGGACGGGCTTCTGACCCTGGTGCCTTTTGGCCGCCGGCCGCTGCATTTCGCCGGCCGCGAGGTCAGGGAAATCTGGTGCCTCACCGTCCCGGTAGTGCCGGTACCGTTGATCCTCATCGCCGCCGCCTACCGCAACCGCTTCCACCTGTCGGCGGTAACGGCATCACGCTGGCACGGCAAGGCAGGAGACTTCGCCGCCGCGCTGGACGATGAACTGAACCACCCCGCCCCGCGCCCCTGACACGGCCGGGCCCGGCCGTTCCGGGTTGCGCCTCCCCGGCCCCCCGTGCCAAACACGCCCCGCCCGGCTACAATGTCCGCGGCAAATTCAGGTGTCGTGTCATGAGCATCGCGGAAATCGCCGAGAAGCCCGCTGCCGAGGCGGATGTCGCCAAGACCATGGCAGCGATCGGCCGCGCCGCCCGCCGGGCCCAGCGCGCCCTGGCGCTGGCCTCGACCGAGACCAAGAACCGGGCGCTCACCGCCGCCGCCGCGGCGCTGCGTGAGACCGCCACCACGATCCTAGCCGAGAATGCCAAGGACGTCGCCGACATGAAACAAGCCGGCGGCAGCGCAGCCTTCATCGACCGGCTCACCCTCTCCGAGGCGCGCATCGAATCCATGGCCAGGGGGCTGGAGGCAATCGCCGCCCTCGCCGATCCGGTGGGCAGCGTCACCGCCGAATGGGACCGCCCGAACGGTCTCCATATCGAGCGCGTGCGCACGCCGCTCGGCGTCATCGGCATCATCTTCGAGAGCCGCCCCAACGTCACCGCCGACGCCGGTGCGCTCTGCCTCAAGGCGGGCAATGCGGCGATCCTGCGCGGCGGCTCGGATTCCTTCCGCTCCTCGACCGCAATCCACCGCTGCCTCGTCGCGGGCCTGGGCGCTGCCGGCCTGCCGGCCGAGGCGATCCAGATCGTCCCCACCCGCGACCGCGCCGCAGTGGGTCAGATGCTCGCCGGCCTCGACGGCAATCTCGACGTGATCGTTCCGCGCGGCGGCAAGGGCCTGGTCGCGCGCGTGCAGAAGGAAGCGCGCGTGCCGGTCTTCGCCCACCTCGAAGGCATCGTCCACGTCTATGTCCATTCCGCCGCAAATCTCGACATGGCCGAGAAGCTGCTGGTCAACGCCAAGATGCGCCGGGTGAGCATCTGCGGCGCGGCAGAAACCCTGCTGGTCGACAAGGCCGTGGCGGCCACGCACCTGAAGCCGCTGGTCGAGGCCCTGCAAAAGGCTGGCTGCGCCATCCACGGCGATGCCGCCACTGAGGCCGCGGTCCCCGACGTAACCCCCGCCACCGAGGCCGACTGGACCACTGAATATCTGGACGCCATCATCGCGGTGAAAGTGGTCGACGGGCTCGAGGCCGCCGTCGACCATATCGAGCGCTACGGCTCGCACCACACCGACCTCATCGTCACCGACGACCAGGCCGCTGCCGACCGTTTCATGGCCGAGGTCGATTCGGCCATCGTTCTGCACAATGCCTCCACCCAGTTCGCCGACGGCGGCGAGTTCGGCATGGGCGCCGAGATCGGCATCGCCACCGGCCGCATGCATGCCCGCGGGCCGGTCGGCGTCGAGCAGCTCACCAGCTTCAAGTATCGCGTCCGCGGCTCCGGTCAGGTGAGGCCTTGACCGTACGCACCGCTGCGGCACTCCCTCCGGCAGCGGGCGTCCACCTGCCGTTTTTTTGGGCTGGCATGCGCATCGGCCTGTTCGGCGGCTCATTCGACCCCGCCCATGACGGGCATCTGCGCGTCAGCCTGGAGGCCTTGAAGCGGCTCCACCTCGATCAGGTGTGGTGGCTGGTGTCGCCGCAGAACCCGCTGAAGCCGAACGCGCCGTCGAACGACCTCGCCCGACGCATCGTTGCGGCCGAGGCCGCGGCACGCAACTCGCGCATCCGGGTGACCGGCATCGAAGCCGAGTTCGGCACCACCTACTCGGCCGAGACGCTCGCCCGCCTGCTGCCGCGCCTGACCGGCGCCTTCCCGGTGTGGATGATGGGCGCCGACAATCTCGCCAACTTTCACCGCTGGCGCGACTGGCAGCGCATCGCCGCCACCCTGCCGATCGCCATCTTCAACCGCCCCGGCGACACGCTGAAGGCGCTCGCCGCCCCGGCGGCAAAGGCGCTTTCGCGCTTCCGGCTGGATGCCCGCGACGGCCCGCTTCTGGCCACAACTCCGGCTCCGGCCTGGATCTTCCTGCCCTCGCCGCACATCGACATTTCCTCGACCGCGCTGAGGGGCCGCCGGACTGGCCCGGTCCTTGCGTCTTGAAAGCGTCACCGTTGGACGCATATCTTTGGGTTGCGCCTGATTTGTCTGTGGCGCTGAAGGAGAGGGAAACGAAACTGACAAGCGCAGTTCGTAGTGAGGTGACACACGTTCGTACACCTCGACTTGCGGCCGAACGCCGTGAACTCGCAGCGGCGGCCGCCATCAAGCTGGTCCGGAAAAGTCTTGAAGATTCCAAGGCCGAGGACATCATCCCCATCGACATCACCGGAAAATCGCCCGTCGCCGACTGGATGGTCGTCGCCTCCGGTCGCTCGCAGCGCCACGTCGGCGCCATCGCCGAGCGTCTGGTCAGCGACCTGAAATCGGCCGGTGGCAGCGGTATCCGCGTCTCCGGTGAACGCCAGTGCGACTGGGTTCTGATCGACGCGGGTGATGTCGTCGTGCATATCTTCCGACCCGAAACCCGCACTTTTTACAATATCGAGAAGATGTGGCTGGCCGACCACCCGACCGATCCGATCCTGGTCTGACCAGCCGGGGCCAAGGGCCCCGCGCCAGATGCAGATGACCATCGCCGCGATCGGCCGCATGAAGGCCGGTCCGGAGCGGGAACTTGCCGAACGCTACCTCGGCCGCGTCAACAAGGCCGGCGGCAGGCTTGGCCTGTCGCTCGCCGTCCGCGAATTTCCCGAGAGCCGCGCCGGTTCGGCCGACACGCGCAAGGACCAGGAAGCCGCCGTCCTTGTCGCCGCCCTGCCGCCGGGGGCGGTGCTGGTCGCCCTCGACGAAACCGGCAGGAACCTCGACAGCCGCGCCTTTGCCCAACAAATCGCCAGATGGCGGGACGACGGCGTCAGCGAACTCGCCTTTGCCATCGGCGGCGCCGACGGCCTCGGCACGCCCCTTCTCCACAAAGCAACGCTGCGCCTGGCGCTGGGCGTCATGACCTGGCCGCACCAGATGGTCCGCCTGATGCTCGCCGAACAGGTCTACCGGGCGGTGACCATCCTCTCCGGCCACCCTTATCATCGCGATTGACCGCCGGTCTGCCCCATCTCTGCCCCGAAAACGGCGGTTTTGGTTGACAGATCGTTAGTCGGTTGTGCCTAGCTTGGTGCGCCAGACAGGGAATCCCCGATCGAGATGCGACTGCGCCTTGCCTCAGCCATGCTCGCGACCGTGCTTGCCTCCGGGCTCGCCGCGGCGCAGCCGGCAGTGGACAGCGGCACCGCCGACCAACGCGACGCGCGCCAGGCCGAGCTCGACGCGGTCACCCGCGACATCACCTTGTCCGCCCAGCGCCGCGCCGAGCTCGCCAAGGAGATCGACTCCCTCGACAAGGACCGTGCCACCCTCAACCAGTCGCTGCTCGATGCCGGCGATCAGGTGCAGAAGCTGGAGGCGGCGAGCGACCGTACCGAGCGGCGCCTCAGCACGCTGATGAACCAGGAGGACAGGCTGCGCGCCTCGCTCAGCCAGCGGCGCACAGTGCTGGCCGAGGTCCTGGCCGCCCTGCAGCGGGTTGGCCGCCATCCGCCGCCGGCCATTCTGGTGCGGCCCGAGGATGCGCTGGCCTCGGTGCGCAGTGCCATCTTGCTCGGTGCCGTGGTCCCCGACCTGCAGGCGCAAGCCCAATCGGTCGCCACCGACCTGCAATCTTTGGTTGCGTTGCGCAGGGAGCAGGAACGCGAGCGCGACCGCCTGCGCGCCGATACCACTGCCCTGCTCGAGGGCCGCACGCGCATTTCACTTCTTCTTGAACAGAAGCGCGCCGCCCGCGCCGCCTCCGCCGAGGCGCTGGCCAACGAGGAGCAGCGCGCCGCGGCGCTGGCCGACCAGGCGACCAGCCTGCGCGACCTGATTGCCAAGCTGGAGAGCCAGGAGCCGGCCGCCGCCGCGGCCTCGGCCGAGGCCGAGAAGGCCGCCGCCATCGCCCACGAAAAGAGCGGCGACAGACCGGCAAAATCGCTGGGAAGCGCCGATCGGCTGGCCCCCTCGGTCGCCTTCGTCGACGCCAAGGGCCTGCTCCCCATGCCAGTCAGCGGGCGGATCATCCGCTCCTTCGGCGACAATGACGGCCTCGGCGGCCGCACCCAGGGCGTTTCCATCGCCACCCGCCCCGGCGGGCTGGTATCCTCCCCCACCGACGGCTGGGTGGTCTATGCAGGCCCCTTCCGCAGTTACGGCCAACTCTTGATCCTCAATGCCGGGGACGGATATCATGTGCTGCTGGCGGGCATGGGACGAACGGATGTGCAACTCGGCCAGTTCGTGCTTGCCGGCGAACCGGTTGCCGTGATGGCGGAACAGAAAGTGGCGAGCATCGGCGTGGGTGACGTCGCTGCCGCACAGCCGGTGCTCTATATCGAATTCAGGAAAGACGGGACTTCTATCGACCCGGCTCCGTGGTGGGCCGCGTCCAATTCGGAAAAGGTTGGCGGATGATGCGCAAGGTCACATTACTGATCGTTGGTGCCCTGTTCGGCGCTTTGGCCACGGTTGCCGTGACGCAGCCGCAGTTCTTTGCGGGTGCCGAAGCCAACGCAGCCGCCACCGACACCTATCGGGAGCTCAACCTGTTCGGCGACGTGTTCGAGCGGGTGCGCGCCGACTACGTCGAGGTTCCCGACGACCACCAGCTGATCGAATTCGGCGATCAACGGCATGCTGTCCGGGCTCGACCCCCATTCGAGCTACATGGACCCGAAGGCGTTCCAGGACATGCAGGTGCAGACCTCCGGCAAGTTCGGCGGTCTCGGCATCGAGGTCACCCAGCAGGACGGGATCATCAAGGTGGTCTCGCCGATCGACGATACGCCGGCGTCCAAGGCCGGCATCCTGGCCAATGACGAGATCATCGCCATCGACGGCGACAGCGTTCAGGGCATCAGCCTCAACGACGCCGTCGACAGGATGCGCGGGCCGATCGACAGCCCGATCACGCTGACCATCAAGCGTCCCGACGTCGCCAAGCCGTTCGACGTCAAGCTCGTGCGCGCCGAGATCACCATTAAGGCGGTGCGCTCCCGTGCCGAGGGCAACGTCGCCTACATCCGCATCTCCTCGTTCAGCGAGCAGACCTATGACGGGCTGAAGGCCGCCATCGACAAGCTCAAGACCGAGATCGGCCCGGACAAGATCCAGGGCTACGTCATCGACTTGCGCAACAATCCCGGCGGCTTGCTCGACCAGTCGATCGCGGTCTCAGATGCCTTCCTCACCCACGGCGAGATCGTCTCGACCCGCGGCCGCCGCGCTGACGAGACGCAGCGCTTCAACGCCCATGCCGGCGACCTGACCGACGGCAAGCCGGTGATCCTGCTGATCAACGGCGGCACCGCTTCGGCCTCCGAGATCGTCTCCGGCGCGCTGCAGGACCACCGCCGCGCGACCATCATCGGCACCCGCTCGTTCGGCAAGGGATCGGTGCAGACGATCATCCCGCTCGGCGGCAATGGCGCACTGAGGCTGACTACGGCGCGCTACTACACGCCGTCCGGCCGTTCGATCCAGGCCCAGGGCATCGAGCCCGACATCGTGGTCGACCAGCCGCTGCCGCCGGACCTCGCCGATCAGGCCGCCACCTTGATGCCGCACGGCGAGGCCAGCCTGAAGGGTCACCTGACCCAGGACGGCAAGCCCGAGATGAAGGGCTCGTCGGCCTATGTGCCGCCCGATCCGAAGGACGACAAGCAGCTCCAGTACGCGCTTGACCTTCTCAACGGCAAGCAGGTGAACACCGCTTTCCCGCCGGACCCGAATCGCGGCATACCGAACTGAGCCGGGCGGGCGTCCCCGCCCGCTCGTTTCCATCGATGGCAGATGTCGGATGAGCTGACCAAGCCGCTGGGACTGCCGCAGCCGCGCCGTCCGCGTGGCCGGCCGCCGTGGCGGGCAATCGCCGCAGCCGCCATTCTTGTCGTCGTCCTCGGCGGAGCCGGCTGGTGGCTGCTTCACCCGGCGCCCTCGGTGCCGACTGCCACCGCGACGATCAATGCGCCGTCCGCCCCGGCGCCTGCCGCACCGCCCGCCGGCGCCAAGGCGCCGGCGCAGGCGACCGCCGGCCTGAGCGAGGTCAAGCCCACCGGCAGCCTCACCGAGGTCGGCAAGGTCGGCGTCGTGGACCCGTCCCAGCCCGCGGCCATGAACTTGGCTTCGGCGCCGGTGGCCGCTCTGGTCGAGAACAGCCCCTACGGACCACTGCCCAGGATCGCCGCCGACGGCACCCGCCCGCTCGACGCCTATGCGCGCCCGCCGGCGGCCGCCAGCGACGCCCCGCGCGTTGCCATCGTCATCGGCGGAGTCGGCATCGACGCCGACGGCAGCCAACAGGCGATCGGGCTTCCCGGCCCGGTGACCCTGGCACTGGCTCCCTACGGACCGAACCTCAAGGCGACCATGACCGACGCCCGCGCCGCCGGCCACGAGCTTCTCCTCCAGGTGCCGCTCGAACCGTTCAACTATCCGAGCACCGATCCCGGCCCCCACACGTTGACGGTCAATGCTACTGCGGCGGAGAACATCGACCGGCTGCATTGGCTGATGAGCCGGGTCACCAATTACGTCGGCGTGATCAACTACATGGGTGCCCGCTTCACCGGCGAGGCCGACGCGCTGGCGCCGGTTCTCGCCGAGATCGGCCATCGCGGCCTGCTCTATCTCGACGACGGCTCCTCGGCGCGCAGCCGCGCCGTGGAGCTGGCCGGCAGCACGCCGGTGCTGCGCGCCGACGTGGTGCTCGATGCTGACCTGACGCCGGCCACCATCGACCAGAAACTCGACCAGTTGCGTGCCATCGCCCGCCAGCGCGGCTACGCCATCGCCACCGGCAGCGCCTTTGCCGTCACCATCGACCGCGTTCAGGAGTTCGTCCGCGCCGCCGCCGACCGCGGCGTCACCATCGTCCCCCTGAGTTCACTGGTTGCAGCAGGCCGTTCATGAGCAAGACGCCGACCATCCCGATCGCAGACTTGCCTTACCGGCTGAATGTCGGCATGGCCGTGTTCAACCGCAGCGGCCAGGTGTGGATCGGCCACCGCAGCGACATCGACGCCGAGGGCGAGGGGGAAGGCCACTGGTGGCAGATGCCCCAAGGCGGCCTCGACAAGGACGAGGACCCGGAAGAGTGCGCCTTTCGCGAGCTCTACGAGGAGACCTCGATCACAAGCGTCGAACTGATCCGAGCCGCCGACGGCTGGCTGACCTACGACCTGCCGCCCGAGCTTGTCGGCATCTCCTGGAAAGGCCGCTATCGCGGCCAGAAACAGAAATGGGTCGCCCTCCGCTTCACCGGAGAGGAGTTGGAGATCGACGTGCTCAAGCCCGGCGGCGGCAAGTACAAGCCAGAGTTCTCAAGCTGGCGCTGGGAGAGCCTTGCCCGCCTGCCCGAACTGGTCGTGCCCTTCAAGCGCGCGGTCTACGAGCAGGTGGCGGAAGCCTTCGCCGACATCGGCTCCGACTGACGTCATGACCGTTCGCCGTCTGACTGCGACCGACCGCCAGGCGTGGCTGACCATGCGCGCCGCCCTCTATGGCGAGGCTTCCCCCGGCGCCCGCGCTGCGGAACTTGCTGCGGAAATCGACATGATGCTCGCCCGGGATGATTGGGCGGCATTTGCCGTCGAGGCACCGGACGGAACGCTGGTCGGCCTCATCGAACTCTTCGAACGCAACAGCGCTGAGAGCTGCACCACCTCGCCGGTGGCCTATGTCGAGGGCCTCTGGGTCGCCGAAGGCTGGCGCCGCACCGGCCTGGCGCGAAGACTGGTTGATGCCGGAATTGGCTGGGCCCGGGCGCGCGGGCGCACCGAGATGGCGTCGGACGTGCAGCTTCCCAACCTGATCTCGCAGGCCGTGCACGAGCACCTCGGTTTCGAGGAGACCGAGCGGCTGGTGACCTACCGCTTGCCGCTGGATTGAGAGCGCGACCTAGCGCCCAAGCGCCGTCTGCACTTCGCGGAGTTGGTGCAGGCGCGCCTCGGCGACGTCGCGCGTGGCGCCGTCCTTGGCGTCGGCCACATCTTCCTGGGCGTTCTTGACTTCCTGCTCCAGCCAGTCCGGGTCGACCTCGGCCAGCGGGATCGCCTGCTCGGCGAGGATGGTGAGGCCCGCGGCGTTCACATCGGCAAAGCCGCCGCGCACGAAGATGCGCTCGTTCTGACCCTCGCGGGTGACGTCGACCACGCCCGGCCTCATGGTCGACATGTAGGGCGCGTGGCCCTTCAGCACCGTGAAGTAGCCCTCGGAGCCGGGAACCACGACCTGCTCGACCTGGGCCGACATCAGCAGCCGCTCGGGCGAGACCAGTTCGAACTTGAAGGGATCGGCCATCTTGATTCAGCGAATGGCGAATAGCGAATGGCGAATAGTTTACCGTCGCCTCGCGCTTTTCAGCCGTATTGTTCGCGCTCCCTCTTCCCTATTCGCTATTCGCTCGGCTTAGGCAGCCTCGGCCGCCAGCTTCTTCGCCTTCTCCACCGCCTGCTCGATGGTGCCGACCATGTAGAAGGCGGGCTCCGGCAGGTGATCGTACTCGCCGGCGACCAGGCCCTTGAAGCCCTTGATGGTATCGGCCAGTTCGACGAACACGCCCGGCGTGCCGGTAAACACCTCGGCGACATGGAAGGGCTGCGACAGGAAGCGCTCGATCTTGCGGGCGCGCGCCACCGTCATCTTGTCCTCTTCCGACAGCTCGTCCATGCCGAGAATGGCGATGATGTCCTGCAGCTGCTTGTAGCGCTGCAGCACCTGCTGCACCTCACGGGCGACCGTGTAGTGCTCCTCGCCGACGATCGCCGCAGACAGCATGCGCGAGGTCGAAATCGAGCGGGTCGACCGCCGGGTAGATGCCCTTCTCGGCGATCGAGCGCGACAGGGTGGTGGTCGCGTCGAGGTGGGCGAACGAGGTCGCCGGTGCCGGGTCGGTGAGGTCGTCGGCGGGCACGTAGATCGCCTGGATCGAGGTGATCGAACCCTTGCTGGTGGTGGTGATGCGCTCCTGCAGCGCCCCCATGTCGGTGGCCAGAGTCGGCTGGTAGCCCACCGCGGAGGGAATGCGGCCTAGCAGCGCCGACACTTCCGAGCCGGCCTGGGTGAAACGGAAGATGTTGTCGATGAAGAACAGCACGTCCTGGCCCTGGTCGCGGAAGTATTCGGCCACGGTGAGACCCGAAAGCGCGACGCGCATGCGTGCGCCGGGCGGTTCGTTCATCTGGCCGAAGACCAGCGCGCATTTGGAGCCGGCGGTCGAGCCGTTGTTCTTCTTCGGATCCTTGTTGACGCCCGATTCGATGAACTCGTGATAGAGGTCGTTGCCCTCGCGCGTGCGCTCGCCGACGCCGGCGAACACCGAATAGCCGCCATGCGCCTTGGCGATGTTGTTGATCAGCTCCTGGATGATGACGGTCTTGCCGACGCCGGCGCCGCCGAACAGGCCGATCTTGCCACCGCGGGCATAGGGCGCCAGCAGATCGACGACCTTGATGCCGGTAACCAGGATCTGCGACTCGGTCGACTGGTCGATATAGGCCGGAGCCGGCTGGTGGATGGAGCGGGTCTGCTGGGTCTTGACCGGGCCGGCTTCGTCCACCGGCTCGCCGATGACGTTCATGATGCGGCCGAGCGTCTCCTCGCCCACCGGCACCGCGATCGGCTCGCCGGTGTCGGTGACGTCCTGGCCGCGCACGAGACCCTCGGTCACGTCCATGGCGATGGTGCGCACGGTGTTCTCGCCGAGGTGCTGGGCAACCTCGAGCACCAGGCGGCTGTCGCCGTTCTCGGTGGTCAGCGCATTGAGGATGGCCGGCAGGTTGCCCTCGAACTGCACGTCGACGACAGCGCCGGTGACCTGGGTGACGCGTCCGGTGACGCCCTTGATGTTGGTCGTGTCTTTGGCCATGTCTTAAGCCTCTCCGGGTGGCAACCTCAGAGCGCCTCGGCGCCCGAGATGATTTCGATCAGTTCCTTGGTGATCTGCGCCTGACGCGTGCGGTTGTAGATGAGCGTGTAGCGCTCGATCATGTCGCCGGCGTTGCGCGTTGCGTTGTCCATCGCGCTCATCTTGGCGCCCTGCTCGGAAGCCACGTTCTCGAGCAGCGCGCGGAAGATCTGGATCGACAGGTTGCGCGGCAAGAGCTCGGCGAGGATCGATTCCTCGTCCGGCTCGTACTCGTAGGCGGCGCCGCCGCCGGCCGCCGTCACCTCGCCGCTGACCTCGGCCGGGATCAACTGCAGCGCCGTCGGTACCTGGCTGATGACCGACCTGAACTCGGCGAAGAACAGCGTGCAGACGTCGAACTGGTTGTCATCGAACAGCGCCAGCACCCGCCTGCCGATGGCATCGGCGTTGGCAAAGCCGATCTGGCGCACCTCGCGCAGCTCGATCACGTCGAGCACCTGGCGCGGGAACTGCCGGCGCAGGATGTCGTAGCCCTTGCGCCCGACGCAGAGGATCTTGGCCTCCTTGCCCTCGCGCGCCAGGCGGTTGACGTGATCGCGCGCCAGCCGCGCGATCGACGAATTGAACGCGCCGCACAGGCCGCGATCCGCCGTGCACACGACCAGAAGATGGGTCTCGTCCTTGCCGGTGCCGATCAGCAGGCGAGGCGAATCCGTGCTGCCGGACGACCCCACCGCGACGTTGACCAGCACCGCGGCCATGCGCTCGGCATAGGGGCGTGCCGCTTCCGCCGCCGCCTGCGCCCGGCGCAGCTTCGATGCCGCGACCATCTGCATGGCCCGCGTGATCTTCTGCGTCGCCCTCACCGAGGCGATACGGTTGCGCAGCTCTTTGAGGGAAGCCATTGGACCGGTCCGCTATTCGCAATCCTGCCCGATCAACCGAAGACCTTGGCGAAGGCATCCGCCGCCGCATGCAAGCGTTCGCGGATGTCGTCGGTCAGCTCGCGCTTCTCGCGGATCTGGGCGAGCAGGTCCTTGTGGTCGGAGCGCAGCAGCGCCAGGAAGCCGTGCTCGAACTCGGTCACCTTGTCGACCGGCAGCTGGTCGAGGTAGCCGGAAACGCCGGCGAAGATGACTGCCACCTGCTCCTCCACCCTGAGCGGCGAGAACTGCGGCTGCTTGAGAAGCTCGGTGAGCCGCGAGCCGCGGGCGAGCAGGCGCTGGGTCGCCGCGTCGAGATCGGAGCCGAACTGGGCGAAGGCCGCCATTTCGCGATATTGCGCCAGCTCGCCCTTGATGGTGCCGGCGACCTGCTTCATCGCCTTGATCTGGGCGGCGGAGCCGACGCGCGACACCGAGATGCCGACGTTCACCGCCGGGCGGATGCCCTGGAAGAACAGGTCGGTCTCGAGGAAGATCTGGCCGTCGGTGATCGAGATGACGTTGGTCGGAATGTAGGCCGACACGTCGTTGGCCTGTGTCTCGATGATTGGCAGCGCCGTCAGCGAGCCCGCGCCGTTGTCGGCGTTGAGCTTGGCGGCGCGCTCGAGCAGGCGCGAATGCAGGTAGAACACGTCGCCGGGATAGGCCTCGCGCCCCGGCGGGCGGCGCAACAGCAGCGACATCTGCCGATAGGCAACGGCCTGCTTCGACAGGTCGTCGTAGATGATCAGCGCGTGCATGCCGTTGTCGCGGAAATACTCGCCCATCGTGCAGCCGGTGAACGGCGCCAGGAACTGCATCGGCGCCGGGTCGGAAGCGGTGGCGGCGACGATGATCGAATAGTCGAGCGCCCCCTGCTCCTCCAGCACCTTGACGAACTGGGCGACGGTCGAGCGCTTCTGGCCGATGGCGACGTAGACGCAATAGAGCTTGCGCGATTCGTCGCCGCTCTCGTTGATGGACTTCTGGTTGAGAATGGCATCCAGCGCCACGGCGGTCTTGCCGGTCTGGCGGTCGCCGATGATCAGCTCGCGCTGGCCACGGCCGATCGGGATGAGCGCATCGATGGCCTTGAGGCCGGTCTGCATCGGCTCGTGCACGCCACGGCGCGGAATGATGCCCGGCGCCTTGACATCGACGCGGCGGCGCTCTTCCGCCACGATCGGGCCCTTGCCGTCGATCGGGTTGCCGAGCGCATCCACCACGCGGCCGAGCAGGCCCTTGCCAACCGGCGTGTCGACGATGGCGTCAGTGCGCTTGACGGTATCGCCTTCCTTGATGTCGCGGTCGGAACCGAAGATGACGACGCCGACGTTGTCGCTCTCGAGGTTGAGAGCCATGCCGCGGATGCCGCCGGGAAACTCGACCATCTCGCCGGCCTGGACGTTGTCGAGGCCGTAGACGCGGGCGATGCCATCGCCTACCGACAGTACCTGGCCGACTTCCGAGACTTCCGCCTCGCTGCCGAAATTCTTGATCTGCTCCTTGAGGATCGCGGAGATTTCTGCGGCCCGGATATCCATCAGCCGACCTCTTTCATGGCGAGTTTGAGCGAATTGAGTTTGGTCCTGAGCGATCCGTCGATCATGCGGCTGCCGACCTGGACGATGAGCCCACCGATCAGCGTCGGGTCGACGTGGGTATTGAGCGCCACGTCCTTGCCGATCGAAATCCTTCAGCGCCTGCTTGAGCGCGGCGACGTGCTTGTCGCTGAGCGGCTCGGCGCTGGTGACCTCGGCGGCCACCTCGCCGCGCTGGGCGGCGAGCAGCCCGCGAAAGGCGGCGATGATGTTCGGCATGACGAAGAGCCGCCGGTTGCCGGCGACCACGCGGATGAAGTTGCCAGTGAGCCCGCCGATCTCGGCCCGGTCGAGAACGGCGCCAACCGCCCGCACCTGCTCGTCAGCAGCAAAGACGGGGCTCCTGACCAGGCGCGCCAGATCGGGGCTTTCGGCAATCAGGCCGGCAAAACGGCCGAGATCGGCCTCGACCGCCGGCAAGGAATTTGCCGCCGCCGCCAGATCGAAAAGGGCACCGGCGTAGCGACCCGCTACCGTTCCAATGGAAGATTTGCTGCCGGCCACCTGGTCCCTGTTCCCCGACGCGACGAGCCTTGTCCGGTGGAGCCCGGCCCGTCTCCTGTAAGGCCCTGAACGGATTATCTTTCGGAGAAGGCCCGCATTCGGTACCGGCCCCAAACCCCCGGAATTGCCGGTCGGATTACCATAGGCACTACCGCAGGGCAATATCGCGGATTCGCTTGTATTCTGCCCGCCGAATTCGGGCCGCTGCAGACCGGCCGAGAGCGCCGCGAGCGGTCGCAGGAGGCCGATCGGAGCCGGCCGCTTAACCCAGCGTTTACCATAATCCCGCACTCTCAACCTATCCGAGCCGCGTTGCGTTGAGGCTTGACTGCTCAGGCGGGGAGCCCGCGACATGCTCGATTCTCTTGGTACCCGTGGCCGGAAGCGCGCGCTCGCTCTGGCAATGGTTCTGTTCGGCAGCCTCACCGCCTGGCCGGCCGCCGCCGACGACACCGACTGGGGCTGGCTCAACGGCGTCTACAGCGGCGAGATCGGTGCCCGCTTCTGGTACGGCATGGGGCAGACCGGCAAGAACCTCTACGATACTACCGGCAGGATACCGGTCTCGCGCCTGACCTATAAGGGGCTGACGGGAGGCTCCGGCGAGGTCTTCGGCCAGCTCAACGAGCGCAACTATTTCCTCAAGGGCTTCGCCGGCATCGGCGCGCTCATGCGCGGCAGCCTCCAGGACGAGGACTTCGAGCCGGTCACCTCGCCCTATTCGAGCACCGACAGCAATCTGCACACCGGCGACCTCAGCTACGTCACCGTCGACGCCGGCGGCTATTTTGCAGAGACCCCGAATGCCCGCCTGGGCGTGTTCGCCGGCTACAGCTATCTGCACCAGGCGGTAAACGCCTTCGGCTGCACCCAGACGGGGAGCAACCCTGCGATCTGCGGCACCACCACCATCCCCGATTCGACGGCCGTCATCACCCAGTCCAACCACTGGAACGCGCTGCGCCTCGGCGTGAACGGAGAACTGGAATTCGGCAAGGGCTGGCGCCTGAGGGGCGAAGCCGCGGCGCTCCCCTTCGTCAAGCTCGGCGGCACCGACTATCACTGGCTGCGCATCGGCACCGACTTCACCGGCGGCATTCCCGAAGACGGCACCGGCTGGGGCTACCAGCTCGAGGCGACGGCCGACTATACGCTCGCCAACCACGTCACCATCGGCGTCGGCGGCCGCTACTGGCACATGCAGGCCAGCGGCAACACCCACTTCGAGAATCACATCATCGGTGGCGGCGGCTCGCCGCAGAAGGTCGACTGGTACACCGACTATTACGGCGTAACCGCCCACGCCGCCTGGCAATTCTGAGCGGCGCCACCTCTAGAGAAAACTCTGCGGATCGATGTCGACCTGCACGCGCAGCGATGCGCGCGGGCGCGGCGCCACCTCCAGCCATTTGCGCATGTAGGCCTGGATGGGAACGCTGCGCGGCGCCTGGACGAGTAGCCGCCAGCGGTGGCGGCCGCGCACGACGGCAAGCGGTGCCTCGGCAGGCCCCAGCACGCTCACCGCCGGATCGTCCGGCGCGGCACGGCGGAAGGCGGCCGCATAGCCTTGCGTTTCTGCCCGCTCCAGCCCCGAGACCACGATCGCCGCCAGACGGCCGAAAGGCGGCAGTCCGCTCGCGCGGCGCTCGGCGATCTCCTTCTCGTAGAAGGCTTCCCGGTCGCCAGAGACGATGGCGCGGATGACCGGATGATCGGGCGCGTAGGTCTGCAAGAGTGCACGGCTGGCGCCGCCCATGCGCCCGGCCCGGCCGGTCACCTGGCTGAGCAACTGGAAGGTGCGCTCGGCCGCCCGCATGTCGCCATGCGCCAGACCGAGATCGGCATCGACGACGCCGACCAGCTTGAGGAAGGGAAAGTTGTGGCCCTTGGCGACGAGCTGGGTGCCGATGACGATGTCGACCTCGCCCTTGGCGATCGAGGCAAGCTCCAGCCGCAGACGGTCGACGCCGCCGGCAAGGTCGCTCGATAGAACGATCAGGCGTGCGTCGGGAAAGCGCGTGGCCACCTCCTCGGCCAGCCGCTCGACGCCGGGGCCGATGGGCACCAGGCTCTCGCTGTCGCCGCAGGCGGGGCACGCCTCCGGCCGCCTCTCGGAATGACCGCAATGGTGACAGAGCAGCACACCGCGGAAGCGGTGTTCGACCAGCCAGGTGGAGCAATTGGGGCACTGAAAGCGGTGGCCGCAGGTGCGGCACAGCGTCAGCGGCGCATAGCCACGCCGGTTGAGGAAGAGCAGCGCCTGTTCGTTCTGGCCCAGCGTCTCGCCGATGGCAGCGACCAGCGGCGGCGACAGGAAGCGCCCCTTCTCCGGCTGGTCGTGACGCATGTCGACGGCTTCGACCTCCGGCAAGGCTGCGGCCTGATAGCGGTCCGCGAGCACGATGCGCGTGTAGCGCCCGGCATCGGCGTTGACGCGCGATTCGATGGAGGGCGTCGCCGATGACAGCACCACCGGGAAACCGGCGAGGTGGCCGCGCACCACGCCCATGTCGCGGGCCGAATAGAAGGCGCGCTCCTCCTGCTTGTAGGCAAGGTCGTGCTCCTCGTCGACGACGATCAGGCCGAGCCTCGCAAAGGGCAGGAACAGGGCCGAGCGCGCGCCGACCACCACCTGCAGCGTGCCGTCGGCAACCCCACGCCAGACGCGCTCGCGGGTCCGCGGCGCAGCCTGCGAATGCCACTCCGCCGGTCTCGTGCCGAAGCGCAGGCCGAAGCGTTCGAGAAAGTCAGCGGTGAGCGAGATTTCCGGCAACAGGATGAGCACCTGTTTGCCAGCTTTCACCGCCGCCGCCACCGCCTCGAAATAGACCTCCGTCTTGCCCGAACCGGTGACGCCGTCGAGCAGGGTGACCGAATAGCCGCCGCCGGCCACCGCCCGGCGCAGATGGGCGGCGGCGGCGGCCTGCTCGACGGAAAGCTCCGGCGCGCCGTAGTCCGGATCGGGCGGCAGCGCCACCGGCCGCGCCGGCATCATCACCGTTTCCAGCGTGCCGGCCTCCACCAGCCCCTGCACGACGCTGGCACTGACGCCGGCCGCAGCGGCAAGGCCGCTTTTCGTCCACGCAGAGTTGGCGCCCGCTTCATCGGTCGTTTCACGGAGCATCGCCAGCACACGCTCGCGCGCCGGGGTCATGCGCTCCGGCGGCTCCCCGGCAAGCCGCACGCCGGGCACCGGCGCCTCCGGCTCCAGCGCCTTGGGCGCGCGCAGGACCATGCGCAGCACCATGCCGCGCGATGTCAGCGTGTAGTCGGCCACCCAGTCGACGAAGCGGCGGATCTCGGCATTGAGCGGCGGCACGTCGAAGGTGCCGTTGATCGGCCTGAGGCGGTTGTGGCCGACGCTCTGGTCGGGCGGGTCGTCCCAGACGACGCCCACGACGTCGCGGGTGCCGAGCGGCACGCTGACGATGTCCCCGGCTTGGCAACCGGCGGGGGCGCTATAGGTATAGGGCGCGGCCACCGCCACCGGCACCAGCACCGAAACGATCGATTCGCCGGCCACTTTTCGCGAATCTCCTCGGGCGTTGGACGGGTACGGGCTGACGATGGCCCCGCTTTCGGCTAAAGGAAAGGCCGATACGCCGGCCGCCCGATCGCGGCCGGCCACCCAAGCCGAGGTTTCAGGAGGAATGCCATGAAGTTCTTCGTCGATACCGCCGATGTTGGCGAAATCCGCGAACTCGCCGCCACCGGCCTGCTCGACGGCGTCACCACCAATCCCACCCTGATCGGCAAGGCTGGGCGTCCGATCAAGACGGTGATTGCCGAGATCTGCGAGGCGGTGCCGGGACCGGTTTCGGCCGAGGTTGCCGCCATCGATTTCGACGGCATGATGGCCGAGGCAGCCATCCTGTCGGCTATCGCCAAGAACGTCACCGTCAAGGTGCCGCTCACCTGGGACGGCATCAAGGCCTGCAAGGCGCTGTCATCTAAGGGCACCAAGGTCAACGTCACCCTGTGCTTCTCGGTCAACCAGGCGCTGCTTGCCGCCAAGGCGGGCGCCAGCTTCATCTCGCCCTTCGTCGGCCGCCTCGACGACATCGACATCGACGGCATGGACCTCGTCCGCGACATCCGCGCCATGTATGACAACTACGACAATCTCCATACCGAGGTTCTCGCCGCCTCCATCCGCACGCCTCTGCACGTCACCCAGGCCGCGCTGGCCGGCGCCGACGTCGCCACCATTCCGCCGGCGGTGCTCAGGAGCCTGGTCAAGCATCCGCTCACCGACAAGGGCCTTGAGTCCTTCCTCGCCGACTGGAAGAAGACCGGCCAGACGATCGTATGAGCGCGGGGGGAACCCAGCACGTCCTGGGGTGCCCGCCACCGAGCGGGCACCCTGTATTCGCAGGCGAATGGGATCGAATCGCCAAGCGCCCGCGCGGCGTGAACAGCGCGCCATGCCATCACCCCCCTCCCTTCCGGCCTAGGCTTCTCGGCGGCTTCGCCACCTGCGAAGCCAAGGCCGAAAGCCCTCCCCCACAAGGGTGGAGGGGGCGCGAGAGGCGATTCCTCTGCCATGCTGCACGGCTTGAGTTTGGGGGTCCTCTCCCCCCTTGCGGGGGAGAGACAGAGAGGGGGGTATAGCTCCCCGTTCCCGCGAGCGATCAGCACCGGGGCATGAACATTTTCTGCTTCCCTGTCGCGCCGCTTTGGTCGATCCCGGTCGGGCCTTCGGCCCTCTTCGGTCTCTTGCGGCGCTCCTCGCCTCTTGTGGCGAGGGGGTGGCGGGCGCCCGGCGAATGCCGTGCGGTATTCCGCGAGAACATGGGGGCGCTCACCGAGCGCCCGCCGCGGCGATTTTCTCCGTCTCCCGGCGAGCTCTACGCCCCGCTTTCCTCGATCCCCGTCGGGCCTCTTTGCGCGATCCCGGTCGGGCTTACAGCCCTCCTCGGTCTCTTGCGGCCCTCCACGGTCTCTCGGTCGCAGGGTTCAGGCCCTGAGGGCGGCCGGTCGTAGTGCCGACGGTCCCGCCGGGAACGCCCCGAGTGCCGGACTAGCGAATCCGGAGCGCGGGGGCACCGCTCCCCGCCCCACGCACAGAACGCCTCTAGAGCGCGCCCCTTCGCGGGCGGGGATGCGATCAATATGGGGGCGGTTCAGGCACCGGGGATAACTATTTTTCCGAGACCGCGGGCCCCCGACGCGCCCCGTAGGCCCCTTCGCGGGGGCCTGTGCGGTCCCGTTTCCGCAATGCCACAGCCACCGGGTTTGACGGCCGCCGAATCCGCTCCGCCAGGCGCGGTGAAGAGTTAATCTTCGCCGGCGCCCTCCTGTCATTGACCGGACACATTGTCGATCCAACTTAGGAAAGAGGCGAGTTCGATCCGTCGGGGCGACTAGGCGAGGCCAAAGCCATGAACAAGCCAGTCAGGATTCCCGATGCGCGCCACTCCATCCTCATCATGCCGGGCACGACCCCCATCGTGGTCACCGTCGCCGGCAGGGTGATTGCCGACAGCGAGCGGGCGCTGGTGCTCAGGGAGACCTCCCACGCGCCGGTCTTCTACATACCGCGCAGGGACGTCGACATGGCCCTGCTCGAGCGCAGCGATCATGCCACCTACTGCCCCTACAAGGGCGATTGCGCCTATTACAGCATCCCGGCCGGCGGACGGCGGTCGCTGAACGCGGCGTGGAGCTATGAGGCGCCCTACGCGGCGGTCGCCGCGATCAAGGACCACCTCGCCTTCTATCCCGACCGTGTCGATTCGATCGTGGAGTGGTCCGGGGAATGGGCCCTGCCCCTGCCATGGCATGATCTTGCGCCCGACCCGGTGCAGCACGCCGGTTAGCAGCACGCCGAGCCCCATGACGAGAACGGCCCGGCATGCATTTGGCTGGGGGAAGCGGCATTTACCGGCTCTTTAGGCGCCATCGGCCTACACTCACGCCATGGCGCGAATCGCCGAGACCGATGCACCGCTGATCATCGCCACGCCCGGCCTTGCCAAGGCCGTCGAGCGCTGGCGGCGGCATCTTGCCAGCGAACGCCGGCTCGCCGACAAGACGGTGGAAGCCTATTCGCGCGATGTCGACCAGTTCCTGCGCTTCCTCACCGGCCACCTCGGCAACCCGCCGACGCTTGCCGACATGGGCGCGCTTGCCACCACCGACATCCGCGCCTTCATGGCCCAGCGCCGCAACGACGGCGCCGGCTCGCGCACTCTGGCGCGTGGCATTGCCGGCATCCGCTCGCTGATCTCCTTCCTCGAACGCGACGGCCACGCCAACGGGGCGGCGCTGCGCGCCATCCGCCCGCCGCGTGCCAAGCGCACCCTGCCCAAGCCGCTGACGGCACAAGCCGCGCTGGAGACCATCGCGGTCGAGAACGCGCTCGACGAGGAGCCGTGGATCGCCGCGCGCAACGCCGCCATCCTGGCTCTGCTCTACGGCTCCGGCCTGCGCATTTCGGAAGCTCTGGCGATCAAGCGCGGCGAGGCACCGCGGGGCGCCAACGACGCGCTGCGCGTGCGCGGCAAGGGCAACAAGGAGCGCATCGTCCCGGTGCTGCCGGCGGTCGCCGCGGCGATTGCCCTCTATCTCGGCCAGTGCCCCTACAATCCCGGACATGACGGGCCGCTCTTCGTCGGCGCCCGCGGCGGGCCGCTCAATCCGCGCATCGTGCAGCGCGCGATGGAGAAGCTGCGCGGCGCGCTGGGTCTGCCGCCGACGGCCACGCCCCATGCGCTGCGCCATTCCTTCGCCACCCATCTGCTCGCCAATGGCGGGGATCTGCGCGCCATCCAGGAACTGCTCGGCCATGCCAGCCTGTCGACCACCCAGATCTATACCGGCGTCGACACCGAGCGGCTGATGGCGGCCTACGAGAAGGCCCATCCGCGCGCTTGATTGCCCCTGCGTATCACCCATGCTAGGTGGGGCTCCCATGATCACCGCCGCCGCCCATCTCTGGCTTATTATCCGCGCCCTCGCGCGGCCCGGCGGCGTGTAAGACCACGACCCACCGGCAGCGCGGATGATCGCGCCCGGTGGAGAAGCCAAGCGATCGTCCGTCAACTCAATGGATGATCGCCTGATGACCACCTCGACTGAAAGCACCACTCCACCCGCCGCCGCTGCGGCGACCCGCCCGGGCTATGTCGAGCTCGGCTATGTCTTCGCCGCCATCGGCGCGATCCTCTTCTCCACCAAGGCGGTGGCGATCAAGCTCGCTTATGGCGAGCCCGTCGATGCGGCGACGCTCTTGGCGCTGCGCATGGCGCTGTCGGTGCCGATCTACGTCGCTATAGGCGGGCTGGCGATCGGCGACCTCCGCCGCCGCGGCAAGCCCCTGCCCGCGCTCAAGACCGTCGTCCAGGCGGCGCTGGTCGGTGCGCTCGGCTACTGGTTCGCCAGCTATGCGGACTTCCTCGGCCTGGAATTCATTTCCGCCCAGTTCGAGCGGCTGATCCTGTTCACCTATCCGCTTTTCGTCGTCATCTTCGGGGCGCTGTTTTTCCGCCAGCCGATGCGCTTGCGCACGCTCGGCGCCATCCTGGTCAGCTATGCCGGCCTCATGCTCATCTTCGTCGAGAAGATGGCAAACGGCAGTTCCCAGGCCATCATCGGCGCCGGACTGGTTCTGGCTGCGGCACTCGCCTTCGCCTTCTACCAGCTGCTCGCCAAGCCGGTGATCACCGTCTTGGGGCCGCGGCTGTTCACCTGCGTGGCCATGAGCGGCGCTGCCATCGGCGCCTTCGTCACCTTCCTCATCGGCCACCCGCCGAGCGATCTCATCGTCAGCCAGCGCGTCTTCGCCCTGTCGGTGCTGATCGCCATCGGCGCCACCGTGCTGCCATCCTTCTTCCTCAACGCGGCGCTGCACCGCATCTCGGCCCAGGCGAACGCCGCCATCGGCACCATCTCGCCGGTGGTGACCATCGTGCTCGCCACCATCTTCCTTGGCGAGACGCTGAGCCCTGCCGGCATCCTCGGCGCCGCGCTGGTGCTGGCTGGCGTCGGCTGGTTCACGCTCGCCGACCGCGGACGGCGGCCGTCGTGAGTTGTCGCCGCACTGCGGCAATCCTGCGGAAAACCGGGCTTCCCGGACCGAACGGGGGCGGCTATTGTCTTGCCGGGTCGCCTCGAGACCCGGCTTTGGGGGAACAACTGCCATGAGCCTGATCCGCACCGTTTCCGTCGCGCTCGTCCTCGGCTTTGCCGTCGCCACGACGGCCACGCCGGCCAGCGCCTTCTTCTTCCATCATCACGGCAAAGTCGCTGCGGCGACTACCAAGCATCCGATCCACGACCTCTTCGCCGCGATCTTCCATTGCAAGAAATAGGTCTTTGAATTCAATGACCTGAGAGGCGCCGCGGGGTTCCGCGGCGCCTTTTCCTTTGCGCCGGCGATTACGCCCAGCACTGCCCACGCCCTCGCTTACCCGGCCGGATCGGCAGAAAACTGCGCTTCCCGGGCCGCCCCGCACCGGCTATTGTCCGCGCGGGGTAGACGCCAGATCCCGGTTAAGGGGGAAACGACATGAGCCTGATCAGGACTGCCTCGGTTGCACTCGCTCTCGGCATTGCGGTCGCCGTGAGTGCGCCCGCCGGCGCAGCGACCATGCACAAGGACCACGACAAGGACGTCAAGGTCATGAAGGCCGCGACGCCGCACCACAAGAGTCTGTTCCTCGGGTTCCTCGAGGCAATCTTCCATCCGGTCGATCACGACCAGGACAAGAAGTAGATTTCCTCAATGGTTTGAAAGGCGCCGCGGGGCTCCGCGGCGCCTTTTTCTCGGCTTCCGCGCGGCCTGTCCCCCTCGCAACCTTGTGATCGCCGCCGTTCTTCCGCAGGGCACGGCCCCAGAGTAGCCTGTCCCTTGGTCGGCAGCGGCCGGCCTCACCACGGAGGAACCGATGAAGATCCTAGCCCCCTCCGCAATTGCGCTGGCGATGCTTTTCGGCGTCGGTAGCGCTTCGGCCTGCGAATTCCACCAGATGTCGATGGCGTCCGTGGCGCCCAAGCCGGCTCAGTCGGTCGCCTCGGCAAAGCTCAAACAGATGGTGCTGACCTACCTCAGGGAAATCGCAGACGAGCACCGGATCGCCTGATACCAGGGCGAACCGGCCTGAAGAGGCGCCGGCTGCCACCGGCGCTTCTTCTTCCGCGCCTCACATGTGGATCGGTTTGGTCCAGGCGGAAAGCGCCGCCTCCTTGACCGCCTCGGACAGGGTCGGGTGGGCGTGGCAGACCCTGGCGAGGTCCTCCGCCGCGCCGCAGAATTCCATCAGCACCGAGGCCTCCTGAATCAGTTCGCCGGCAAACGGCCCGATGATGTGGACACCCACCACTCGGTCGGTTGCCGCCGCGGCCAGCACCTTGACGAAGCCATCCTTCTCGCCCATGGCGCGCGCCCGGCCATTGGCCGAGAACGGGAACCTGCCGGAGCGGTATTCGATCCCCGCCTGCTTGAGCTCCTCCTCGGTCTTGCCGACCGAGGCGATCTCCGGGCTCGTGTAGACCACGTTGGGGATGACGCCGTAGTTCACATGACCGGCCTGGCCGGCGAGGATCTCGGCAACGGCGACGCCTTCGTCCTCGGCCTTGTGGGCGAGCATCGGCCCGGCGATTACATCGCCGATGGCATAGATGCCGGGGACCGCGGTCTGGTAGCGGTCATCGACCAGGATGCGGCCGCGATCGTCGCGCTTGATCCCGGCCTCGTCGAGACCGAGGCCGTCGGTGTAGGGCCGCCGGCCGATGGCGACCAGCACTACGTCGGCCTCCAGCATCTCGGCGTCCCCGCCATTGACCGGCTCGACCGCGACCTTGAGTGCCTTGCCGGACTTGTCGACCGAGACGACCTTGCTCGACAGGCGGAAGCTCATGCCCTGGCGGGCAAGGATGCGTTGCGCCTGCCTGCCGACCTCGCCGTCGAGGCCGGGCAGGATGTGATCGAGGAACTCGACCACCGTCACCGCCGCGCCCAGCCGCCGCCATACCGAACCGAGTTCGAGGCCGATCACCCCGGCGCCGACGACGATCAGCCGCCCCGGCACCTGACCCAGCGCCAGCGCACCCGTCGAACTGACGACGCGCTCTTCATCGATCTCGACGCCCTTGAGCGGCGCCACGTCCGAGCCGGTGGCGATGACGATGCTCGTCGCCTCGACCACCATCTGCTCGCGGCCGTCCGCGCCCATGACGCGGACCTTGCCCGGGCCGGCGATGACGCCGGTGCCCTGGAAGGCG
>CAWHLM010000020.1:0-67502 GCA_963830215.1 uncultured Alphaproteobacteria bacterium | reverse complement strand
CGGCTCACCACCAGCGGCGGCGCCGACGTGTTTCTGCGGCCGATCCGGCCGGACGACGCGCGGCTCTATCCGGAGTTCTTCGCCAAGCTCGACAACCGCGACATCCGGCTGAGATTCCTGGCTCCGCGCAAGGAGTTCAGCCACGAGTTCCTCGCCCGCATGACCCAGATCGACTATGCGCGCGAGATGGCCTTCGTGGCGCTCGATCCGGAGAACGGCACCCTCCTCGGTGTGTCGCGCATCGTCGCCGACCCGGACTACACCCATGCCGAATACGGCGTCATCGTGCGCACCGACCTGCAGGGTCGCGGCATCGGCTGGGCCCTCATGGAGCAGCTGCTTGCCTATGCCCGCAGCGAGGAGCTTTCGTTGGTCGAGGGCGAGGTTCTGGCCGAGAACAGCGAGATGCTGCTGATGTGCCGCGAGATGGGCTTCGCCGTCCATCCAGACCCGGAGGATCCGGGCTGCTACAAGGTGCACATCAACCTGGCGCAGTCGGCTCCGGCGCCTGCCGCGGCGGAGTAGGCTGGTCGTTACTCAGCGGGTTTCGATGCGGGAGCCGCTCCGTCATGGAGCGGCTCTTTCCGCTGGCGCTCAGCCACGGCCCCCGGGGTAGTTGCCCGCAACGACCCTGGCCGGGCATGGCGACAACTGGACAATCTGTTCAGCAAATCCTGCCGCCTCGCTCAGATCGTGGGTGACCACCAGGGCCGACACGCCGCGCTGGTCGACGACGGCCCGCACCAATGCCAGCATCTGCCGCGAGAGATCGACGTCGAGCCCACTGAAGGGCTCGTCGAGTAGCAGGAGGTCCGGCTCGACAACGAGGGCGCGAGCAAGAGCCACGCGCTGGCGCATGCCGCCGGAGAGCTGGCGCGGATACTTGCGGATGTCTTCCCCTTTCAGGCCGAGCGTGGCGAGCGCCGCCCTCGCCCGCTCCCGCCGTTCGGACCTGTCGAGACGATCCGCCTTGAGCGCGAAGGCGACATTGGCCAGCGTCGTCCGCCAGGGTAGCAGCAGCGGATCCTGAAACACGACGGCAGCACGCCCGTGGGCGTGGCGGACGCGACCCGATGCCGGTTCCAGAAGGCCGGCAGCGATCGCTATAAGGGTGCTCTTGCCGCATCCCGACGGCCCCATCAGCGCTGTCACTGCGCCGGTCGTCACAGTCAGGTCGATCCCGTCGAGTACCGGCACACCATTGTAGGCGAAGTGGACATCCTCGAAGGCGAGCGCAGCGTCGCTCATGAGTGCCTCACCCAGTCATCTTCACGCCAGAGCTCCATCCACCGCTGCAGCGGCTGCAGAGCCAGATGGTCGACCACGATCAGCACGCTGACCACGACGACGATCCATGCCATCGTCTCGGCGGTATCCATGCGCACCCGCGCCGTGGCGATGCCGTCGCCGATACCGCCGGCCCCGGAGAGGAGTTCAGCCATCACCGACACCTTCCACGACATGGCGAGCGTTGTCGCCAGCGCCGGAAAGAGATGGCCGAGCATGTGCGGGCCGTAGACATCGAACGCCATGGCCGAGAATGGTGCGCGGAAAGCTCGGGCCATGCGGGCAAGCTCGCCGTCCAGGCTGCGCGCACCCTGCGCCGCCGCGGCAAACACGATCGGGCCGGTGGCGACAGCAACAGTGAAGATGACGGCCCAGCGGCCGCCGAACCAGAGCAGGGCCAGCACGACCCAGGCGATGGCCGGGATGCCCAGCAGGATGACCGCGACCGGCTGCAAAGTGAAGCGGATCTCGTCGCGCAGGCCCGCCAGCGTGCCGGCAAGGATTCCGACAAGCATGCCGATGAGCCAGCCCGTGATGGAATTGGCCGCCGTGAGCGCCAGTGCCGGTCCGACGATGCCTGCTTCCACCATGCGCCACAGCGCCGCCGCGGTCTCATCGAGACCCGGCAGGACCAGCGATCCGTAGACGCGATGGCCCCACTCCCACAGACCGAGCAGAATCAGCAGGCCCACCAGGCCGAATGGCCAGGCCGTCCGTTGCCGTTTCAGCGCGGCCAAGAGTCAGCCCCAGTAGAAGGCCGGGTCGGGCTTCTTGCCACCGACGATGCGGGGGTCGAGGCCCATCAGGTAGTCGAAGTAGATCTCGATATCCTCCCGGGATTCCTTAGCCGTCTTCACATCGATGTGGACGAAGGGCAACGACTTGGCAATCACCGGCGCCGGCAGGCCGAGCGCCTCGGTAGAGAGAGCCCCGGCGTCGTCCGGGTTCGCCAGCACCCACGTACCGGCGTCGACACAGGCCGCATGGGCAGCCGCCACCACCTCCGGGTGGGCATCGAGAAAGGCCTCGCTCACCGCCAGCCCGACCTGAGGGATCTTTGGCCCCCGGCCGGTGTGCCGGCCGTAGACCTCGGTCACGTCGAAGGCGCGGAAGAGCGGCATGCCCAATTGCTTGGCCTTGATGAGTGCCGCGGTCGCCGCCGGCTCGTGCAACACCGCCACATCGCCACGCCCGGAAAGATAGAGCGGCACCGCTTCGTTCGGCGAGCCGACGTAATCGAGCGTCACATCCTTGTCGGGGTCGATCCCCGACCATTTGAGCACCAGGCGGAAGATCAGGTCCGGCGCCTCGTTCTTGTTGGAAAGCAGCACGTGCTTGCCGGCGAGGTCTCCGATCTTCGTGATGCTCCGGTCACGGGCCATTACGTAGAGCACGCCCCAGGTCACCACGTTCACCATGCGCGTGCCCGCCCCGCGGTTGAAGAAGTTAGCCGCCGCATAGGTCGAGGTGGCAAAAAGCTCGAAATCGCCCGTGGCAATGCCCGCCCGCATCTGGTCGGTGCTCTTCCAGACATCGAAGCGCGCGCCGGGCGCCACCGTGTCCAACGCTCCCGACGCCACTGCGCGGGCAAAGACGGCCGATGGCGAAGCAGGAATGCCCCACAGCGTGAGCGGCTTTTCAAGCGCCGCGCTCAGCGCGCGCCGCGGCAAGAGACCGGAGGCCCCGACAAAGGCGAGGCCAAGAAGAAGATTACGCCGGCTGAGCAGCGTGCGGCTGGAGGCCATCATTGGGAGGCGGCTCCTGTAGCGTTTGTCTTCCCGAATGCGTCCTCCTCCCAATCCCCAAGCCAGGCAAACGACCAGAATCGGCTCGGAAACACGGCCGCCACCAGTCGGGGTTTCGACGCGTGATCGGGCCAAGGCGACACCGATCAATTGGAATTGTTCGATATAGGCCGACGAATTGTGTCGGTCCGCATTGATCCATGCCAAAGAGAATCCGGCGCTTCTGGGCTATGCCGCAAACGTAGAGTGTGGGCCGCGAGACGGCTCTTCACGGACGCCGTCGACGGCGACGTCGGCGGGCCGTCCGCGCCGAGCGGGAGGACCTTGGCTTCACTGGCTACCGTCAGATGGTGCGAGGTCGCAGATGGTGCAGGTCGCGTTCGGGGTTTGGGACGGTGTCGTTCACGACACCCGCAACGGCGGAATTGCGCCTGAATCCGCCCTCACGGGACTGAAGAAGTTCGAGGAGTTCGACGACGGCAACGCCATCCGGGCGTTCTTCGGCGATCGCGGCTTTTTCGTCTTCGATGAAAACGTCAGCCTGATCGACGGGCTCTACCACTACATGGAGAAGGCCGCCGAACAGTCGTGTGGCGCCTGCACCCCCTGCCGGATGGGCACCGTGCTGGTACGTGACGCGCTCGACAAGATGCGCCGCGGCCTCGATTCGCCGCTCGATTTCGACGATATCGAGCTGCTTGGCGCGCAGATGAAGACGACCTCGCTGTGCGGCCTCGGCCAGACCTGCGCGGTGGCGCTGCTCGACGTCATCCACCACTTCCGCGACCGCATCGAGAAGGAGGTCGCCGAGCACAAGCCGATCCGGTCCCAGCACGGCATGGCCTACATGACCGCGCCCTGCATCGAGGCCTGCCCAGCCAAGGTCAACGTGCCGCGCTACATCGACTACATCCGCGACGGCAAGCCGGAGAACTCGCTCGGCGTGCTGCTCCAGAAGTACCCGATGGCCGCGACCTGCGGGCGCGTCTGCGTGCGCTACTGCGAACTCGCCTGCCGGCGCAAGTTCGTCGACGAGGCGGTCGGCATCAAGATGCTCAAGCGCTACGTCGCCGACCAGCAGAAGGGTCCGAACGCCCTCAAGTTCACCCGCGACATGATCACCCGGCCGCTCGAGGACGGCATGAAGGTAGCGGTGGTCGGCGCCGGCCCGGCCGGCATCTCCGCCGCCTATCACCTGCTGCTGCACGGCTACCACGTCGACGTGTTCGAGAAGACCGAACAGGCCGGCGGCATGGCGCAGATCGGCATCCCGAGCTATCGCCTGCCCAAGGACACGCTGGCGCTCGAGACCGACATCATCGTCGACCTCGGCGGGCACTTCCGCTACGGCCAGGCGCTCGGCCGCGATTTCTCCATCGATGACCTTTTCGCGCAGGGCTTCAAGGCGGTGTTCCTGGCATTGGGATGCCAGCAGGGCACGGCGCTCGGGGTCCAGAACGAGGAAGCGGCGCGCGAGGGCTACTACAGCGGCATCGACTTCCTGTTGAAGGTTCATGCGCACGTCAGCGGCATCGAAAAGCTCGACATGAAGGGCGAGGTCGTGGTCGTCGGCGGCGGCAACGTCGCCATGGACTGCGTGCGTTCGTCGGTACGGCTCGGCGCCGACCATGTCCACGTCGTCTACCGGCGCACCCGCGACGACATGCCGGCCGACCACGAGGAGCTCGAGGCCGCCGGCCACGAGGGTATCCACTTCCACACGCTGTGCAACCCGACGCGCATTATCACCGACAACGGCAAGGTGGTCGGCGTCGAGCTGGTCAGGATGGAGCAGACCGAACCGGACGACACCGGCCGCCGCAAGGTGCGGCCGATCCCGGGCTCGGAATTCGTCATGAAGTGCGACACCATCATCGCCGCTATCGGCCAGCAGGTCGAGAACCCAGAAAACGTCAGAAGCGAAGGCATCGAACTCAATCGCTGGCGCACGGTTCAGACGGACCGGGCGCTGGCGACGTCCCGTCCGGGCGTCTTCGCCGGCGGCGACTGCGTCACGGGGCCGTCGACGCTGATCATCGCCATGGCCACCGGCCTCAAGGCGGCGCGCGCCATCGACGACTGGATCCAGCGCGGCAGCGCCGCCTTCTACAAGCGCTCGCGCATGCGCCAGCTCATCAAGGACAACGACTTCCTGGCCGACGACGTGGTCGCGATACCGGTGCGCAACATGTACCGCGTGCACAATCCGGCGCTCGATCCGGAACTTCGGAAGCACATGTTCGAGGAGGTGGAACAGACCATCAGCGACAGGGAGGCCTATGCCGAGGCGCACCGCTGCATGCGCTGCTACCGCATCTATTCCGTCGTCACCGCGCATTCCATCCCCGAAGGAGCGGCCTGAGCCATGTCCACCCCCCATATTGCGGTCGCCGAAGGACGCAACCCGGCCGACGCCACGATCTTCCTGACCATCAACGGCAAGGCCTGCACTGGGTTTCCCAACGAAACGATCCTCGCCTGCGCTCGCCGGCACGGCCAGTACATCCCGACGCTGTGCGAGCTCTCGGTCATCAACCACACCCCCGGCACCTGCCGGGTCTGCCTGGTCGACATCCTCGAAGACGGCAGGGACAAGCACCAGCTCGTGACTTCCTGCAACACGCCGATCCGCGAAGGCATGGTGGTCGAGACCCGCACCAAGCAGGTGCGCGAGATGCAGAAGCTCCAGGTCGAGCTGTTGATGGCCGACCATCTGCAGGATTGCGCCACCTGCATCCGCCACGGTGACTGCGAGCTGCAGGACCTCGCCCAGTTCGTCGGCCTCACCGAGAACCGCTTCTTCGACCGCGCCCGCACCGCGGCGCGGCCGATCGACGATTCCTCGCCCGCGATCATCCGCGACATGACGCGCTGCGTGCGCTGCCAGCGCTGCGTCGCCGTCTGCCGCTATTTCCAGCAGGTCGACGCGCTGATGATGTCGGAGACCGGCCTGCTGCGGCTGGTCGAACTTAAGGGCGGCGGCAACCAGGCCTATTCGGCCTGCGTCTCCTGCGGCCAGTGCGTGCTCGTCTGCCCGACCGGGGCGCTCGGCGAACGCGACGAGACCGACAAGGCGCTCGACTTCATCTACGATCCCGAAATCACCACGGTCGTCCAGTTCGCTCCCGCCGTGCGCGTCGCCTTCGGCGAGGAATTCGGCATGCCGGCCGGCACCAACGTGCAGGGCCAGGTCATCGCCGCCTGCCGCAAGCTCGGCGTCGACATCGTGCTCGACACCAATTTCGCCGCCGACGTGGTCATCATGGAGGAAGGCGTCGAACTGCTCGAGCGCCTGCGGGCGAAGCAGAAGCCGACCTTCACCTCATGCTGCCCGGCCTGGGTCAACTTCGCCGAGATCCACTATCCCGACATCCTGCCGATGCTGAGCACGACCAAGTCGCCGCAGCAGGTCCTCTCGACGCTCGCCAAGACCTATCTCCCTGAAAAGATCGGCGTACCGCCGGAGAAGATCCGAGTGATCTCGATCATGCCGTGCACCGCCAAGAAGGACGAGGCGGTGCGCCCGCAGCTCAAGATCAACGGCATGCAGGAGACCGACGTCGTGCTGACGACGCGCGAATTCGCCCGGCTGCTCAGGCGCGAGGGCATCAACCTCAAGGACCTCGAACCCAGCGAATTCGACAACCCCTACATGAGCGAGTTCTCCGGCGCCGGCGCCATCTTCGGCACCACCGGCGGCGTCATGGAGGCGGCGGTTCGCACCATCTATGCGATCGTCAACGGCAAGGAACTCGACACCATCGAACTGACCCAGTTGCGCGGCTTCGAGGGCGTGCGCGAGGCCACCGTCGATCTCGGCGGGCCATTCGGCGAAGTCAAGGTCGCCATGGTCCACGGGCTCGGCGACACGCGGGCGCTTGTCGAGAAGGTACGCAAGGGCGAGGTCGATTACGACTTCATCGAGGTCATGGCCTGCCCCGGCGGTTGCGTCGATGGCGGCGGGTCGCTCCGCTCGAAGAAGGCCTATCACCCCAATGCCCAGGCCAGGCGCGAGACGATCTACGCCGTCGACCGCACCCGCAAGGTCCGCCAGTCGCACAACAACGAGCAGGTCAAGTCGCTCTATCGCGACTTCCTCGACGCCCCCAACTCGGAGAAGGCGCACCAGCTCCTGCACACCCACTATTCCGACCGCCGCCGCCATCTCCAGCAGACGGTGAAGGAAGTGTGGGACGACGTGTCGATGAGCACGATGGTCTACTAGGGTCCGGATCCGCAATTTGCTCTGCGTTGGCGGCGCATGCCTTTGAGGGTTCACGGATCTGTCCGTGCTGACGGACTGAAGCCGATCTTGCGATCGACCGCCCGGCCGAGCACGGCTGCTACAAGGCGCACATCAGCCTGACGCAGTCGGCTCCCGCATCGGCCGCGGCTCCAGAAACCGCGCAAACGCCAGCGCAATGACCGGCAGCGGCAGGAGCATGGCGAAAGAGGCACGCACGCCGTAGTGCGACGCGACGAAGCCGAAGAGCGGCGGCGCCGCGAAGCTGACAAGGGTCTGCAGCGTCGAGAAGGCGGCGACGTTTTCGGATGCCGGCCGGTCGCCAAGGCGCGCGGCCGCCGACATCGCCTGCGGCTGGACGGTGCTTATGCCGAACCCGATCAGGGCGAAGCCGGCGAGCACCAGCGGCACCGAGGTGACCACCACGGCGAGCGCGAGGCCCAGCGCCGAGACTACCGTCAGCGCGATCGCCACGCGCACTGGGCCGTGGCGGTCGATCAGCGGGTCGGCGAGGAAGCGCCCGAGAGTTCTGGGTCACGACGAAGGCCGGCAGAGCCAGTGTCGCCACCCAGGCGGCGACGGTGAAATTGTCGCGCAGATAGATCACCGACCAACTGCGCGCACTGCTCTCCAGCAGGAAGCCCGAGAGGGCGAATCCCATGACCAGGAGCACACCAACGGTCGGCAACGTCAGCCGCCTGGCCGCCCGCATACCGCCGCTATGGGTGCGGGGCGGGCTTGCCTGCATCGATCCGACGATGGCGAAAGCCGTTGCCGTCACTGCGGCAAACACCAGGGCGAAGTGAACGAGCGGCGCGATACCGGCCGCGACAGCGCCGGTGCCGAGCAAGGTGGCGAGCAGGAAGCCGACGCCCCAGCTGCCGTGTCCGCGGTTGATCAGACGCCGGCCGGTGGTGGCCTCCACGCGGTCGGCTTCGACATTGGCGGCGATGTTGGCGTTGGTCAGGCCAAGCCCGAAAAGAAAAAGCGCTGCGAAAAGGCTGGCTGTCCCGATTGCCAGCGCGGCCAATATGAGCCCGCCGGCGAAGACCGGCAGCGCCGGCAGCAGCGTATTCCTTGTGCCGTAGCGTTCGATGACGCCGCTGATGATCAGCGAGCCGACCAGCACGCCCGCCGGTATGCCGACCAAGGCGAGGCCGAGTTGCGCTTCGCTGAGCTGCATGGCCAGGCGCAGTTCGGCGATGCGCGAGAAGAACGTCCCGACCGTCGCGCCATGGGTGGCGAAGACCAGCATGATCGTCAGCCGGCGCGGGTCGCCGCTCAAGGATCGAACGATGTTCATACGGCGGCGCTGACGGCAGGCGGTGTGTGCGGGTTCTGCCGACGCTAGACCGCCGCCGGCCGGGCAACAAGCGCCCATCGGCGGCGTTTTTTAGAAACATTCCGGGATCGAATCTCTCGCTTACCCCTAGGGATGATCTGCCGTCGCGCAGCGGCGGCGGATGCAAGCCAAGCGGCCGCACGCGGCCCCGATGCCCGCGTCCCTGACAGGCCGCGTCAGCCGCCGTGGGTGAGCGCGATCGTCCAGGCGCCGGCGAAGACCGCTAAGGCAACGGCGGCACTCACGACTTGCCGCCATGGCGTCGGCACTGGCTGGCCGGCTACCAGGATCGCGGCGCCCAGCACGCAGCCCGCCGTAAAACCCGCGATGTGGGCACCGATGTCGATGCGCTCGCCCTCGATGCCGAGAAAGGCCAGCAGCATGATCCCGGCGGCGACCGGAGCCCAGCGGCGCAGGCCCCGCCAGCGCCGTGGGCGGTAGCGCACCGCCAACACCGCCAGCAGGCCCACTGCCCCGAAGATCGCCGTCGAGGCGCCGATGGACGTGTGCGCGGCCGGCTGGATGAGCGCATTCACCGCGTTGCCGGCGGCACCCGCCATCAGGATCAGCAGCCAGGCGACGCCGCTGCCGAGAATCTCGGCGAGGAAGAAGCCGAACAGGCTGCCGGCGACGAGGTTGCTGGCGATATGGCCGAGGTCGGCGTGCAGGCCGAGCGCAGTGACCGTCCGCCACCACTCACCGCCAACCGTGAGCCCCGCCTGGCCCTCGCCGGCCGCGTACCAATCGACGCCGAAAACATCGTGGTTGGCCGCAACATAGACGAAGACCATGACGCACCAGTAGGCGAGAACGCCGGTGACCGCGTCGCCGAGCGGGTGCCGGTGCACCGGCGGCTGCGGGTCCGGCCGATTGTCTTCGGCATAGGCGGCGAGCTCGTGCCGCGCCGCTTCCGCGTTCCACACGGCAACCAGCAGCGCCACGCCCCAGCCGCGCGATGCCAGTTGGCAGTCGATGCCGGCGGCGACCAGCACGAGGGCGTGCTCGCCGGCCGCCCTGCCGTTGGCGAAGCGGCCGACCTCGACCCAGGCCTCCTCTGGCACACCGCTGGCGTCGGTCACGTGCGTGCTGGCTCCGCTCTGTTGGCCGCGATGGTTAGGCGGCAAAACATCATCTAGCCGCGTGGCCTCTCATTCGCCAGTCCGGCGTGCCGTCCATCGCAGCGTCTCACGCCGGCACAGCAGACGGCGGTCTCGCCTTGCGGCGGGCCGTCGACGTCGCCGGCGGATCGGCCGCCGTGCTTTTGACCCCGCTGCAGGCACCGCCCCGACCGGCGGTTTTAACCATAGCTGCATTCGGCGGCGGTTTCGCGTCCCGCGATCGCGGCGCGAGACCACCTCGGGCCCGGCTCTTGAAAGGACCATGCGACAGCCACGGCGATGCGTGCCGGCTGTGTCGAAATGGCACGGCACGCTCCCGGCCGCCTTGGGGAAAGACGTCATGACGCTCATTCAGCGCGCACCGCCGGGCATGATCGCCGCCGGCAGACGCGTGGCCGGGGCGGCGAAGCCGCGCCTGGACGCGCTCGGCGATGCCTGGGCCGTGGTGCGGGCGCACTGGATGGTCGTGCTTGCCGTCCCCCTTGCCTTTGTCGCCCTCGTCGTCGCCTGGCGCTTGCTCGCGCCGGCGCAATACACAGCCTCGGCGCGCCTGATGATCGACCCTGGTGCGCTGCAGGTGGTGGCCGACGCAATCTCCGGCAAGGGACAGGTCGGCGAAGCCGGCCCGCTGATCGTCGACAGCCAGATCGATGTTCTCACCTCCAATGCGGTGCTTGGCCGGGCGGTCGACAGCGAGCGTCTCGACGCCAACCCCGAATTTACCCGGTTGACGCCGCTGCAAAGCCTGGTCGCGATGGTATCGGCGATCGTCAATGGCGCCCCGGTCGATCGTCGCATGCAGGCGATCCGCAGGCTGCGCTCGATCACGTCGGCGCGGCGCGTCGATGGCGGCCTGCTGATCGACGTCAGCGTCGCCAGCCGCAGCCGCGACCTGTCCGTCCGTCTCGTCAACGCTGTCACGACCGCCTATTTCGACGCCGACCGTGCGGTGCGCACCGAATCCGCGCGGCAGGTGTCGGCGGCAGTGGCCGCGCAGCTGGGCGAGCTCAGCCAGGCCGCCGGTGCGGCGGACGACGCGGTCCAGCAGTTCAAGGCCGCGCACGACATCGTCGGCTCGGGAGTGGACCCGGTCAGCGACCAGCAGCTTGCCGACCTCGGCGCCGCGCTCAGCCGCGCCGAGGTGCACACCGCCGATGAGAAGGCGCGGCTCAAGCAGATCGACACGGTCGCGCACGGTGAGACGGGGCTCGAATCGGTTGCCGAGGTGGTTCAGTCGCCAGCCATCGCCGGGCTCAGGAGCCAGCTCGCCGGTGTCGAGAGCCGCCTTCGCGGCCTCTTGACCCAGGGCGGCGACCGGCTTCCCGCCGTGGTCGACGCCCGCGCCCAGGTGGCGACGCTGCGCAAGCAGATTTCCGACGAGATCCAGCGCATCGCCTCTGCAGCCCACAATGATTACGAGCGCGCTTTGGCGAATGAAGAGGCGCTGAAGGCAAGCCTCGAGCGGCTGAAGAGCCATGCCGTCCAGTTCAACGCCGACTCCGTCCAGCTGCGTGCGTTGCAACGCCAGGCCGACGCCGCCCGCGAGGCCTATGACGGCTTCCTGGCGCGCAGTCGCCAACTGGAGGACAAGCAGAAGCTCTCGACCTCGGCCGCGCGCGTGATCTCGCCGCCGCTTGTCCCCAGCGGGGGCGATGGACCGGACATGCTCGTCCTCCTCGCAGGGGCCGTGTTTGTCGGACTTGGTCTCGGCGCTGGCGGCGTCGTCATCGGCGACCGGATGAACGGGCGCATCCGCTCACCCGGCCGGCTCGAGCAGGCGACCGGCCGCACCGTCGTCGCCTCCCTGCCGACGCTCCCGGAATTGCGGCTGGAAGGCACCGAGTCCGTGCCGGAGAACGCGCGCGAGATCGACCGCGCGGTGAGCCTGCTGCTCAAGCGCCTGCGGACGCATCGCGCTGGCGGCGCACCGCTTGCCCTCCTCGTCACCAGTGGCGACGACGCGCGCAACAAATCGGCCCTCGCCCTCTACCTTGCGCTCTGCGGCACGCTCGACCGCCAGAAGGTCCTGCTCGTCGATGCCGATCCGCGGGGCCTGGTCACCCAGGCCGTCTGCGGCGGACAGGCTCCCGACGGTGCCGGCGAGACGATCGGCGGACAGGCGGTTGCGCATATCGACAGCTTTCCGGGGCTGCGGGTGATCTCTCCGCTCGACGGGGCGGCGGTCAAAGAGCTCTTCGCCGCCCGGTTCCCCGAGGAAATCGCGGTCAGCGACCTGATCGTCATCGACGCGCCGCTCATCGGCGCCGATCCGGTGACCGAACGGCTGATCGCCGACGGCCGCATCGGCGCGATCGTCTTCACCGCCAGCGCCACGCGCAGCACGGTGGGCGCTGTCCGCCGTGCGGTCGCGCCCATTGCCGACGACGGGCGCCTGACGCCGGTGCTCTGCGACGAAGAAGCTGAAGTCCCCTCAGGCTGACGCCGACACCGCGGCAGAGGCTTGCTCTTTTGCGAACTCGCCGTTTGACCGCCGGACCGGCTTCGTACCAGCCGCGCGTCGCGTTGACGATCTTGACGACCGACAGCATCACCGGAACTTCGATGAGAACGCCCACGACCGTCGCCAGCGCCGCGCCGGAATTGAACCCGAACAGGCTGATTGCCGCGGCGACGGCGAGTTCGAAGAAATTGCTGGCGCCGATGAGTGCGGAGGGCGCCGCCACACAGTGCGCTTCGCCGGTCGCGCGGTTGAGCAGATAAGCAAGACCGGCGTTGAGATAGACCTGGATCAGGATCGGCACTGCCAGCATCGCGATGATCAAGGGCTGCCGCCAGGATCTGCTCGCCCTGGAAACCGAACAGCAGCACCAATGTCGCCAGCAGGGCAACAAGCGAGACAGGCTGCAACTTCTTCAGCAGCGCAAGGAGAACAGCGCCGGCCGCCACGTGCCATGATCAACTGGCGGACAAGCTGGGCGATGATGACGGGCACAACGATATAGAGTGCCACCGACAGAAGCAGCGTCTCCCACGGAACGGTGATGGCGGACAGGCCGAGGAGAATTCCCACGATCGGAGCGAAGGCAACGATCATGATGAGGTCGTTGAGTGCGACCTGGCTCAGCGTGAAGTGCGGCTCCCCGTCGGACAGGTTGCTCCAGACGAACACCATGGCGGTGCACGGTGCGGCGGCAAGCAGAATGAGGCCGGCAACATAGCTATTGATCTGGTCGGCCGGCAGAAAGGCTCTGAACAACCAACCGATGAACAGCCAACCGAGCAGCGCCATCGAGAATGGCTTGACCCCCCAGTTGATGAACAACGTCACGCCGATGCCGCGCCAGTGCTCCTTCACCTGCCCGAGCGCCGCAAAGTCGATCTTGACCAGCATCGGGATGATCATCAGCCAGATCAACACCGCGACAGGCAGGTTGACCTTGGCGATTTCGGCAGAGCCCACAGTGTGAAAGAAGCCCGGGAAGAAATGGCCGAGCGCGACACCGGCAACGATGCACAGTGCAACCCAGGCGGTCAGGTAACGTTCGAATGTCGACATGTCTCGCGTTCAAGTGTTGTGGATGGCCATCACGACGGCGGCTCGTCACCCTAGCGGCACGCTCAAGCCGACCGCGCCGTGCCGGTCGTGCTGCCTTCGCCGTCGCCGATCGCCTTCAGCTTCGCGCCGAGGCTCATGCGGTCGATGCTGGCGAGCGGCAGGCTGACGAAGGCTGCAATGCGGTTGCGCATGAAGCGGAAGGCATTGTTGAAGGCGGCCCGCTTCGCGAGTTCGGAACCGTCGACGGCGGCTGGATCTTCGATGCCCCAATGCGCGGTCATCGGCCGGCCCGGCCAGATCGGGCAGGCCTCGCCGGCAGCGTTGTCGCAGACCGTGAAGACGAAATCCATCACTGGCGCGTCGGCGGCCGCGAACTCGTCCCAGGATTTCGAGCGCAGGCCGTCGACCGGCAGGCCGTTGCGGCCGAGCACATCGAGCGCCAGAGGGTGGACCTGCCCCTTGGGATGGCTGCCTGCCGAAAAGCCATGAAACCTGCCGGTGCCGAGCTGGTTGAGCAGCACCTCGCCGAGGATCGAGCGGGCCGAGTTCCCGGTGCACAGGAAGAGGACGTTGTAGATGCGGTCGGTCACGAGCGAACGGCCTTCTCCGCTGGAGGACAGCAAGGCGTCAGGTCCGCGATCAGCGGCTGGCAGATCTCGGGGCGTCCGCCGCAGCAGTCCTGCAGCAGGTACGTCGTGAGCTCACGGAAGCGGGTGAGGTCGGCGCGGTAGATGATCGACCGGCTGTGGCGTTCGCCCCAGATGAGGCCGCAATTGGCGAGCGTCGACAGATGCGCCGACATGGTGTTCTGCGGCACGCCGACCGCGCGCGCGATCTCGCCGGCCGCGATACCCTCCGGCTCGGCCGCCACCAGGCGGCGGAAGGTGTCGAGGCGCGTGGCCTGGGCGAGCGCGGCCAGAGCCGCAATGGCGTTCGTCGTTTCCATATATCCAGAATATTGGAATTATTCTGGAAGGCAAGCCTGCCGGCGCGGCTTCCGACCGCCGCGCCGCGCGCCGCCGCCCCTTTTGCAGGCCGAGCCGGGCGCTATTTCGCCGGTGCTAGCGTTCCGTAGGCGACGATCGCCTTGCCGCCGTGCGTTGTCGTCCAGCTCATGACGAGGCCGCTCACGTCCTTGACCAGCGTCAGGCTGCCGTCGAGGCACCCCTTCATGGTCGTCGGGTCAAGCTTCCCTTCGGTGATCGTCTCCGTGAAGAAGGCGTAGTTGCCCGAGGTACCGACGCGGGTGAGCTTGCCCGCGCAGTGATCGTCCGGATAGCTGGTCTTGCCGGTCTTGCCGGCGAGCGTCACCGAATAGGCGAAGGGCTTGCCGCGGCCAACTTGCGCGACCGAGCCGCTCCACGTGCCGGTCCAAGGATCGGTCTTGGCCGTCTTTGCGAGCGCGGTCTTCGGCGCCGCCTTGGGCATTGTCGTCGTGGCCGGCGCGGCAGACGGTTGTGGCGCGCTCTGCGCATCCGCGACCGCCGGGACTACGGACAGTGCCAGGCCAATGGCGATTCCGACCAATGTTGTGCGTCTCATGATAGGTCCCTCCCCGGCCCTCTGATGCTTACCGGGCCGGCGGTTCTGTTGTCGATTTTCGGGCCAACAGCAATGCGGCATGTTTGTAACTCGAATGTTTCAGCGGCTGGGCGCGTGCAGTCATCTCTCCCGGCGCCGTCATTGACCCAGGGCAGGTGCGCATCGCAGCCTGTCGTGGCCCTCACGAGGCGCGCAGACGCCGGGAGCAGAAGGAAAGACGACGTATCTCGAGAAACTTTCGCCGCGACGGTCGTGTCGCGCTGGTCACCGGCGGCGTCAGGCGATCGGGCCTGCCTGTGTCGAGGCGCTCCGGCCGCAGCTTGCTATATCTGAAGCGGGCGGTCCGCCATCGGGGCTAAGAGAAGCCAGCCTGTGATTTCCTAGGTGAGCGCGTCAGGGCTCGAACCGCGCGGCCCTCGAGACCACGAGACCGGGTGATCTGCCGCGAGAGATCGCACTGCCGGCGTCGGTCACACGTGGCGCGTGCTGCCGCGCGCGTGAACCTCGAAACCGAGATCGATGACCGGGTCACCGGGCCGTTCCCCATCGCCACGGATGATGCGGGTGACTATGGCCGCTGCCCGACGCCCCATTTCGTAGCGCGGCGTAGCGACCGATGACAGCGAGGGGAAGCTTGATGCACACAACTCCAAATCATTGAAGCCGATGATCGCCATATCGTCGGGCACGCGCATGCCGCGCCGATGGCACTCGAACAGCGTGCCGAGCGCGAGGTCATCATTGCAGGTGAAGACAGCCTCCAGATCTGGCGCGTGGTTAATCAGGTCAGCGAAGAGCTGGCCGCCAAGCGCGAACGTGGAGGGCTTCGGCGAGGACGCGATCATGACCGACGAGTTGAGGCCGGCTTCGTTCATGGCCTGACGGTAGCCTTCCATGCGGCGCTTCGAGCGGGCATCTTGCCGGGCGCGTATATGGCCTATGCGACGATAACCAAGGTCAAGCAGATGGCGGGTCGCGGCAAGGCCGGCGGCGTGCTGCGAAAGGCCGATATTGATGTCGATCGGGTCGTCGGTTAGCTCCATCGTCTGCACGATCGGTATGTTTGCCCGTTTGAGCATGCGGCGGGCGTGGCCGCTCTGATCGATACCTGCCAGGATCATTGCCTCCGGGTGCAAGCCGAGCATTGTGGCGATGGCCTTTTCTTCCTCCTCCGGCAGGTAGCGCCAGTTGAGCACCATTACTTGGAAGCCTGCTGGAAGGAAGGCGTCGTGCAATGCCCTCAGATAGTCGGCAAAGACGCCGTTGGTGAGCGAGGGAATGAGGACACCGATGGCCCCGGTTCGCGCTGAAGCGAGCGCACTGGCGAGTTGGTTAGGAATGTAGTCCAGCGCCTCCACGGCGCTTGCCACCCGCTCGCGCAGGTCCGCGGACACCATTTCGGGCCGGCGCAACGTACGCGAAACAGTCACGGCACTGACGCCCGCTCGGGCGGCGACATCACTTAGCGTAGCGCGCCGCAAACGGTGTCCGCCGGCCGAACTTGGCAGCTGATCCACGGTGTTTGGCTCCCCCTTTTATCACGCTCAGGATGGTCCGCGAGCGTTGATTCCGGTCGTTGACAGCGCTTTCATGCCCATTTATACGTCAGTTGTGCGTCGGGGGAAGAGCGCATGAGCGGACTAGAAGTCATCGACACAAGCGCCGTGACTTAGTTCGCCGACGATACGACGCCAAATCAAGATGCTTAGGGAGGGAAGACAGATGAAGACGACATCATTCGTGCGTCTAGTTATGGGGACTTGTGCTGCCGTCGGTGCCTTGCTCGCATTACAGACCGCAGCAACAGCTGCTGGGCCCGAGGTTGTGTCGGGTCCGTCAGCGCAGCCGGATTGCTTCGCGCCGTGGTCGGCCGACACCAAGTTCCTCAAATACCCGGCCAAGAAAGGGCCGTTCCGCATCGCGCTGGCCAACGGCTACATTGCAAATACGTGGCGCATCCAGATGATCCAAACTGCCAAGGCCTATGCCGCGCAGAAGGACGTTGCCGCCAAGCTAAAGGAGTTCAAGGTGGTGTCGACCGGCGAAGACGTGCCGGCGCAGATATCGGCGATCAACAACTTCATCGATTCTGGCTACGATGCCATCGTCGTCGACGCGCAGAACCCGACCGCCTTCGAGCCGGTCATCAAGCGCGCCAAGCAGGCGGGCGTCATCCTCGTCGCCTTTGACAATATTCTCGACACAACAGACGACATCAACGTGAACGTCGATCAGAAGGGCCTCGGCGTGCTCTGGGCCAAGTGGCTGATCGACCACGTTCCCAATGGCGGCAAGATCCTCGAAGTACGCGGTGTCGCGGGCACGTCGGTTGACACCGACCGCCACAACGGCATTCACGAGACCCTGGATGCTTCTGGCAAGAAATGGGATGTCACCGAGGTGATGGGCAAGTGGGACGACGGCGTTGCCCAGAAGGTGACCGCCGATGCCATCGCGACCAATGGTCCCTTCGCCGGCATCACCGCACAGGGCGGCGACACTGGCGTCGTACAAGCCATGCTTGATGCCAAACACCCGATGGTTCCGTTCGGCGGCGAGACCGAGAACGGCTTCCGCAAGTTCTGCGCGAAGTACTCGGCCGATGGTCTGAAGTGCACCTCGGCCGGCACTGGTCCCGCACAGGTCGCGGTCGCAATCAAGACCGCCATCGCAGCTCTGGAAGGCCAAGTCATACCGCAATCGATCAAGCTGCCGCTGGCAGTCGCGTCCGATCCCAACATGAAGGCGGGCCAGGACTATTTCCCTGACCAGTCCGACAACTTCTTCGTCGGCAACTCCTTCCCGACCTGCGGAATCAATTTCACGGCGCAGGAAATCATGGGCCAGTCCAAGGAAAACCAGTAAGGTCGTCTGACAGTGTGCCGGGCGCCGCGGGCAACCCCTGCGGCGCCTTGGTGCCGTGGCGACCATTTTTGGTACCTGGGGAGGAGCCGATGGACAGCGCCCAGCCGCTCTTTCGGATGGAAGGGGTCACCAAGCGCTACGGCGGCGTGCTCGCCCTTGATCGCGCCGAGTTAACCGTTACCGCCGGCCGCATCCACGCCATCCTCGGCGAGAACGGCGCCGGCAAGTCGACCCTTATCAAGATCATGTCCGGCGTCGTGGCGCCCGACGAAGGACGCATGACCCTGGAGGGCCGTGAGGCGCGTTTCCCCGATCCTGCGGCGGCCAACCGCGCCGGCATCGTGTGCATCTTCCAGGAGTTGTCGCTGATCCCCGAACTGACGGTCGCCGACAACATCGCCCTTTCCCGGCCGCCGAAGCGTTTCGGCATGATTGACCGATCCGCCCAGCGGCATCTGGCGGAAGAGGCGCTCGCGCGCGCTGGCGCGCCCGACATCCATCCCCGCGCCTTAGTCAAGGACCTGCCGCTGTCACGCCGCCAGATGGTCGAGATTGCTAAAGCGCTGGCGCTTAATCCGCGCGTACTTATCCTTGACGAGGCGACTTCGGCGTTGACCTCTGCTGACGTGGCTCGGGTGTTCGCGGTGCTCAAGCGGCTGCGCGAGGAAGGGCTGGCGCTCCTCTACATCTCGCACCGCATGCATGAGATCGCTGAACTCGCCGACGAGTGCACAGTGTTCCGCAATGGGCAAAACGTGGCCACCTACAAGGCCGGCGCCAAGACCGACAACGAGGTCATCGAGATGATGATCGGCCGCGAATACAGCCACGTCTTTCCGCCCAAGCCGCCGGCCGGCGCCATGGCGGGCAACACGCCGGCCTTGGAAGCTAAAGGCTTGTCGTGGACAAACCGCCTGCACGACATCTCGTTCGCCGTGCGCCCTGGGGAGGTGGTCGGCCTCGGCGGCCTCGACGGCCAGGGTCAGCGAGAGCTCCTGCTGGCCCTCTTCGGCGTCCTGCGCGGTCTCTCCGGCACCCTCAAGATCGACGGCAAGCCAGTTTCGGTAACGAGTTCCAAGAACGCCCGCGCCGAGGGCGTCGGCATGGCTCTCATCCCCGAAGACCGCAAGACCGAAGGGCTGATGCTTCCCATGTCGGTGCGTGACAATCTGTCCTTTACCGTGCTCGACCGGATCGCCAAGGGCGGGGTCATCGACCGCGACAAGGAGGCACGCATGGTTGACGACGTCGTTAAGCTCCTTGGCATACGCACCGACGGCACTACAGTCGCGGTGGGCAACCTATCGGGCGGTAACCAGCAGAAGGTGGTCATCGCCAAGTGGCTGATGCGCGAGCCCCGCATCATCCTGCTCAACGATCCGACACGCGGCATCGACGTGGGCACCAAGCAGGAAATCTATCAACTCCTGCGCAAGCTCGCCGACGATGGCGCCGCAATACTCTTCTATTCAACCGACTACGACGAGCTGATCGGTTGCTGCGACCGCGTCCTGGTGCTCTACGACGGCACCGTCCAGCGCGAACTCGTCGGCGAGGAGATTACCGAACGTGCGCTGCTCGCCAGCGCTCTCAACATCGCAACCGGGGAGGAGGCCGGCGTGCAGCCGGCGGTCAACGCGTGAAGGAATGGCGTTTTTGGCTCGCTGAACAGCGCGGCGCGCTGCTCGCGCTCGGCATCTTCGTGGTGATGTTCACCATCTACCTGGTCAACCACCCGGCGATCGCCAACAATGGCTTCACCGAGGCTGCCGTCTCCAATGTTGTACAGACGGCAGCCAACAAGGGAGTGTTGCTTGCCTTCGTGGCGATGGCGCAGGCGCTGGTGGTGATCACCGCTGGCATCGACCTGTCGGTCGGAATGGTTTTCACGCTCACCAACTGCCTGGCATCATGGATCGTCGTCGGCTCGCCCGCGCAGACAGCACTCGGGGTTGTCGGCGTGCTTGCCGCGGGCGCACTGTGCGGTGCCATCAATGGCTTCATCGTCATCTACGGTCGCCTGCAGCCGATTGTCACCACCATCGCCACCGGCGCCATCTACTTTGGCCTTGCACTGCTGCTCCGGCCCTTCCCCGGCGGCAGCGTCAACGGCGATCTTGCCGATCTCCTGACGGGCAAGGTCTTCGACGTGTTCCCGGCCAGCTTGTTGGTCCTGCTCGTCGTCGTCCTAGTCGTCTGGGTGCCGTTCAGCCGCTCGGTCACCGGCCGTGCCGCCTACGCCGTGGGTTCGTCGGAGGTCGCCGCCTACATGTCAGGTGTGCCGGTGAGCCGAGCGAAGTTCGTCGCCTATACGCTGGCCGGCGTGCTCGCCTCGCTGGGCGGCCTGTTCCTCACCTTCTTCACCTACACCGGCGAGGCGGCCTATGCCTCGGGCAGCACTTACACGCTGTTCTCGATCGCAGCGGTGGTGCTCGGCGGCGTGTCGCTCTTCGGCGGCACCGGCAGCGCCATCGGCGCCATCTTCGGGGCGCTCGCCTTCCGTACCATCGGCGACCTACTCTTCGTCTTCAACTTCGACCCGCTGTGGCAGCCGCTGTTCCAGGGCGTGGTGCTGATGCTCGCCGTCAGCCTCACCGCGTTCGGCCTCTTCCGGGTCCGCAACCGGCTGGATTGGTTCGCATGAGCCAGGCGACGACCACGGGTGCACGGTTCGCATCTCATCTGCCGGGCTTCATCCGCCGCGATCCCGCGGTGGCCACGGCCTTCGCCTGCATCATCGCGCTGCTGCTCCTCGGTAGTCTGTATTCGGAGAACTTCCTGTCGCCCGAATATCTGCTGCAACAGCTCAAGGTCGCTTCCTTTCTGGGCGTGATCGCGACAGGCATGATGATCGTTATCCTGCTTGGTCAGATCGACTTGTCAGTGCCCTGGGTGGTTACCACCGGCGCGATGATGGCGTGCGCCATGGCGTCGTGGGGTCCGGCAGGCGTCGTGCTCTCGGTGCCGTTCGGCATCCTTTGCGGCGCCGCGCTCGGCCTCGTCAACGGCTTTGGCGTCGCCTATCTCCGCATCCCGTCGATGATCATCACGCTGGCGACCAACGCCGTCGCGCAGGGACTTATGGTGGTCTATTCGGGGGGCTTCTCGCCGCGCGATTTCGCATCCCCGCCGATGCGCTATCTAGCCACGGGCTTTGCGGTCCCCGGCCTCCCGAACGCTGTAATCGTATGGGTGGTGGTTGGCATCGCGGCGGTCTTCCTGCTAGGCCGCACCACCTTCGGCCGCGCCATCTACGGCATCGGCAACCGGGAGCGCGCCGCCTATCTGTCGGGCGTCAATACCCGTCGCGTTGTGATGATCGCTTTCGCCGTTTCAGGCGGACTCGCCGCTTTCGGTGGCGTATTGCTCGCCGGCTACGCTTCCAAGGCGGCGCAGTCGATGGGTGACGCCTATCTGCTGCCGTCGATCGCAGCGGTCGTGCTGGGCGGCACGTCGATCCTCGGAGGACGCGGCAGTTATCTCGGCACGGTCGCGGGCGTGATCCTTATCACACTCCTGCAATCGATCCTGTCGGTCATGCAGATGCCGGAGGCCGGCCGCCAAGTGATCTATGGCGTGGTGATTATCGCGATGCTGCTGCTCTACGGACGAGAGCGATTGGCGCGATAACGGCCAAACGCTGAATTGACACCAAGCAACAGGTTGGCAGCATTCGCTATTCGACATGAGGTCTGCTTATGGCGCAGGCGGACCTTGCGGTTCGCCCAAGGGACGTCGGCTATGTGACGACAAGCCGACGCACCGAGCTCAATGCGGTAACCCGGAATCCGCCGCGGGTTACCTCGCGGTTACAGTCACCCGCCTCCGCTCCAGATCGGTGCAGTGCGCCGGATTTCATCGCGGTTCAATTTGCTACTGCCCGAGAGACCGTGTTCTCCTTGGCAACCGCCGATCAAGCCGCCCCGTCTAGGACGTATCCCTGCCGCGTGACTTCCGATCTTGGGATTCATCATTCGGCATGCACGATTGCCCCGCCGTGGGTCTCAGTCGAGATGCGGAGGGCTTGTGATCACCATCACTGCGAACGATCTCCCGCGGCTCTATCTGCGCCCAGCCATCCTCCAAATGCTCTCAACCCGAACGGCCGCGTGGATGGGCCCAAGCCGGACATAGCCGCCACGGAGCTACGATCATGTCTGCATCTCATGCATCCGTCCTTCACGACGGGCCGATTGCCGCTGATGCTTCTCCCAAGGTTCACCGCGTGGTCATCCTTGGTGGCGGCTTTGGCGGCGTCGCCGCGGCGTGCAAGCTCACCCACCTTGCGCGCCATCGCCGCGACGTTCATGTCGAGGTGCTCTCCTCGGAGAACTATTTCGTCTTCCAACCGTTGCTGCCCGAGGTCGCGGCGGCTGGCGTGAACCCCAACCACATCGTCAACCCGATTCGTGACCTGCTGCCGCGAGCCCATTTCCGCTGGTGCACGATCGAAGGCGTCGACACGGAACGGAAGGTCGTTCGCGTCACGCAGGGCGAAGGCCGTGAGATCGTCGAGGTGCCATACGACCACCTTGTGTTTGCGTTGGGCAAGATCAGCGACGTCTCCTCTATGCCGGGCGTGCGTGAGCATGGCCTCGCCATGAAGGACCTGGGCGATGCCTTCCGCCTCCGCAATCACGTGCTGCGTTGCCTGGAACTCGCCGACATCGCCACCGATCCGGCGGAGAAGCAGGCGCTGCTCACTTTCGTCGTCGCCGGTGGCGGCTTCTCCGGCATCGAGACCATCGGCGAGCTCTCCGAGATGCTCCGGCGCTGCCTGCCTGACTTCCCCAACATCGCCAGGTCGGACGTGCGGCTCTGCCTGATCCACTCGCGCGACGTGGTTCTGCCCGAGATGAACCCGGCGCTTGGCATGGCCGCCGACCGGATCCTCCGCAAGCGTGGCATCGAGATGCTCTTGAACGCCCGCGTGCGGGCGGCAACCCGTCATGGTGTTCATCTGTCCGACGGCACGTTCGTTCCCACGCGGACATTGGTCTGCACGGTGGGCAACGTAGCGAACCCTGTGGTGCGTTCCCTGCTCGACAGCGGCGTGTTCGTCGAAGGCAAGTTCCATGGGCGCGGTATCGGTGTCTTCGAGACGGACCTCGCCTTGCAACTCACCGGCCAACCGGGCTACTGGGCGATCGGCGACAACGCAGGCGTTCCGAACCCGGCCGATCCGAGCACGCTTTCCCCGCCGACGGCGCAGTTTGCCGTCAGCCAGGCCAAGACTTGCGCACGCAACATCCTTGCTGCCATCGACGGCCAACCGCTCAAGACGTTTCGCCACCACAATCTCGGCATGCTCGCCTCCCTGGGGCAGCGTTCAGCGGTCGCCGAAGTGTTCGGCGTGCGCTTTTCCGGGTTCCTTGCCTGGCTTGCTTGGCGTGCGGTCTACTGGGCACAGCTACCCGGTGTCGCGCGCAAGACACGTGTCATGCTCGACTGGCTGCTCGACCTCGTTTTCCCGCGCGATATTGCCCGAATCCAGTCAGCGGGCCGTAACGGCATCCGCGTCCAGCACTACGAACCGGGCGAGATCATCATCAGCCAGGACGAGATTGGGCGCGAGCTTTTCGCCGTGCAGAGCGGCGAGGTCGAGGTGGTTCAGCGGAGCGCCGACCGCAGTGGTGAGGAGACAATCGCGGTGCTCAAGCGGGGCGAGGTGTTCGGAGAGAAGGCTCTACTCCAGGACACGCCACGAACGGCGACCGTGCGCGCGCGGACCGCGGTCGACACGCTGGTCCTGTCGCGAGAGGATTTCGGCGCCCTCCTAGGACAGTTCGAGGTGCTTGGTGCGTACTTTGATCGGCTCATGAGCGAACGCTACGGCCGCGCGGCCTAGACGGGCGATGACGACTTGGCGAGCCTGGTGCTGATCGCCGGCGACAGGCTGGCGATCCACCGCGGGTTGTTTCCGGAGCGGGCGGCAAGCCAGGAGGCGGCACGGCGCGCCTTTGCTGATCTCATCGCACCGGAAGGAGAGAACGAATGAAAGCCTTTATTGCGGGAGCCGGCATCGCCGGGCTGGCAGCGGCGCTGTCGCTCAATCGCCGCGGCTGGCAGGTCGGGATCGTCGAGAAAGCCAAGAGCTTCCGCAGCGGCGGCTACATGATCGACTTCTTTGGTCCCGGGTTCGACGCCGCGGAACGGCTCGGCCTGCTGCCGGCGCTAAAACGCCGTTCTTCGGATATCGACAAGGTCGACTGGGTCGGACCCACTGGCCGGCTCGACGCCAAGCTGGACTACCGGCTGATAAAGCAGGCGGCGCAGGGCAGGCTGTTTCCGTTGCTGCGCGGCAACGTCGAAGAGGTGTTGCGCGACGCGCTTCCGGCGGAGGTAGCCGTGCGCTTCGGCACGAGCGTCACTGCCGTGGCGCAGAACGACACGTGTGTGCAGGCGACGCTGAGCGACGGACAAGTCGTTACGGCAGACCTGCTCGTGGGCGCCGATGGCATACATTCGACGGTGCGGCAGGCGGTGTTCGGGGCAGAACAGCAGTTCCTGAGGCCGCTGGGCTATCGCACGGCTGCCTATTTCTTCGAAGATGCCGAGGTGACGCGCCGGTTGGGCGGCACGTTCTCGATGCTGACGCTGCCGGGACGGCTGGCCGGGTTCTACGAGGCGACGCCGGGACGGCTGGCGAGCTTCTTCGTATGGACCGACGCCAACGTGGAGCCGGACCGCGATCCGGCCTCCACGCTGCGGGCGCGGTTCGGGGATCTCGGCTGGGTGGTACCGGCAGCGCTCCATGCCGCTCCGCACACCTCGGAGATCTACGAGGATGTGGTGGCGCAAGTGGACATGCCACGCTGGTCGAACGGGAGGGTCGTGCTGATCGGCGACGCGGCCTATGCGGTGTCGCTGGTGGCGGGGCAAGGCGCCTCGATGGCGCTGGCTGGCGGTACGCTGCTGGGCGAGCTGCTGACGCCGGGCACAGCGATCGAACCGGCCCTGCGGGCGATGGAAGCGCAGCTGCGCCCGGCGGTGCTGAAAAAGCAGCGCAGCGGGCGGCGGACCGCCCGCTGGTTCGTGCCGGCCACGCCGCTGCACATCGCGCTGCGCAACCTGGCGTTCAGGGCGATGAACACGCCACTGCTGTCGGGCCTGCTGTCGCAGGTGTTTTCGCTCGACAGCAAGGGGTTCGCCGTCGGCGGCGGACGCGGCTAGGCCGATCAGGCAACCGCTGTCTGCGTCTGCTCGCCTTCGATACCGAGGTGCATGGTTTCGCTACGGTGCAGGAAGTCCGATTTCTGCTTGGCGCCCTCGCCAACGGCCAGCGGAGTGCCGGTGGAGATGATGTCGCCGGGCTGCAGCGACACGGCGACCGTGCGCGCGGGCCGCGGTCGACACGCTGGTCCTGTCGCGGGAGGATTTCGCTGCTCTCCTCGGCCAGTTCGAGGTGCTTGGTGCCTACTTCAATCGGCTCATGAGCCAACGCTACGGCCGCGCGGCCTAAACGGCCGCTCCCCTCGGGGCCACTCGACTAACGCCATCTTGTCGCAGGGCCCTGGATACGCCAAGGTTTGGGTGCCCGGGCAGGTACACGGGGCATGGTGCGATGAATGACCTCCACGGACCCGCCTGACATCCGAGAGCGAATCGCCAAGAACGATCTGATTGCCCAGAGCGGCGTGAGCGGCTCCGAAGTAGATCGATTCGTCGCCGCCGGCTTGATCGCCGGTCCAGACCGTGAGGGCAGCTACGATCGCGGACATGTTACCCGCCTGCGCTTCCTGGCGGCGCTGAAGACATCGGGTATTCCGCTAGACCAGCTAACGGTGGCTGTTGCCGAAGGACGGCTGTCACTGGATCTGGTCGGCACCGCCGTGGCCGACCCGCCGTCGCTCGCCCCGATGACGGTCGCCGAAGCCTGTGCCGCCAACGGTGTGACGATTGAGGATTTCCGTCGGGAGATGCTTGCCAGCGGCACAGCGGCCTCCCCTGCCAACGAACCAATTCGCGAAGATGATCTCGAGCTGATGCGCATTTGCCGTGACGCCCGCAATTTCGGAGTCCCTACGGAGGCAATACTCGGGGTCCAGCGCGGCATTGCCATAGGCATGCGCCAAATCGTGGAGACTCAGCGCGAGTTCTACCCGCGCTACGTGGAAGAGCCGATGATCGCCAAGGGTATGTCCTACATGGAGGCGTTGGCCGCCGCTGCCGAGACGCGCGTTGCCCTCCAGCGCATGGCATACCGCGTGGTGTTCCTGCTCCACCGTCGGTTCATCGAACAGCTCGTTTACGACAACCTGATCGTCCGCTTTGAGGAGACGCTGGAAGCGGGAGCGGAAAGCCATGCGCGGAAGCCCCGCCAACACACCGTCTGTTTCGTCGACCTCGCGGGATTCACCGAGCGCACCGAGCGGTTGGGCGACGACGATGCCGCGCGTCTCGCGACTTCTCTGGTCGAGATCGCGCAGAATTGCGCTGCCAACCATCGCGGGTCGCTTGTGAAGGCGCTCGGCGACGGTGCCATGCTGCATTTCTCCAAGGCCGATGACGCAGTGCGGTGCGCTCTTTCGATTATCGCCGGCTCCCGTGGCGCCAACCTGCCTCCGGCCCGCGCCGGTATCTCGACCGGCCCGATGATCACCAAGGACGGGGACTACTTCGGCCGCGCGGTCAATCGCGCAGCGCGCCTCGTTGGCGTTGCCAAACCGGAACAGGTGCTGGTGACCGCGGAGACAGTAACGGCGGTGCCGAAGCGCGCTTTCCATTTCAACGATCTCGGGGCGGTGAGCCTGAAGGGCATCGAGGCCGCGGTTCACGCCTATTTGGCTACTGCCAACTAGGGCAGATACCTCTGTGTTTGCACCATTTCGTGCTGGGTTGGTCTAGGGATCAGGGCACGCGCAATTTGATCACTCAGGGACCGGGCTGACTTCCGCTTGAGGCGCGCCGTCACTGCGCCGGCGACGCAGCCGAGCGCATAGCTCCGCGCGCAGCCGAGCGCATAGCTCCGCGCGCAGCCAAAGCGTATGGTTGCCGGCGCGCTTTCGTGCGAGCGCAAGAAAGGATCGCAATGCCTCTTACCAACTATGTTGCCTATCAGATTTGGCTGTGTGCGTATCCCGTTCGGTTGGCAGGTACGAAATTCGAGGCACGTATGACGGCGATCCGCCTTGCCTCCGGCCAGATCATGCTGCACTCGCCATGCCACATCACCGCGGAAATTGCCGAGGAAATTCTGGCGCTCGGCCCGGTAGCCCACATTGTGCTCCCAGGAAATTTCCACCATTTGCACGCGGCCTCGGCACAGGCCGCATTTCCAGACGCAAAAACGTGGATCTGCCCTGGCATCGAGAGGAAGCGTCCCGATCTTAAGTACGATGGCATTCTCGGTGACGTGGCCCCGGCGGACTGGGCGGAGGAAATCGACCAGGTGCTCGTGCAAGGGTCACGTATCATGCGAGAGGTTGCGATGTATCACCGCGCCAGCCAGACTCTGATCCTCGTTGACCTCATCGAGAACTTCACCGACGCAACGCCCAACATTGGGGGCGCGCTAAAGTTCTGGTTCAAATATGTGATGCGCATGTGGGCGAATCCCCGTCCCGCGCCGGAATACCGCGTGGGGTGGAGCGACCGAATCGCGGCGGCGAAGTCGCTTCGGCGCATATTGGCGTGGGACTTTCAGCGGATCGTGTTGTCCCACGGCGACCTAGTCGATCACAACGCGCATGAAGTTGCGGTCGACGCCTGGTCTGGAGTCCTGAAGCGGTGAGAGCGCCGCGAGAGCGGCTCAGCACATCAAAGCGAAATCGCGAGCAAGACGGCGCGGGTCCTACAGCCCCATCGGTGCAAGGCCACATAAGCAAAGCGACGGCGAGCCCTCCTGAACCGGCTGGCCGATTGGTGCGCGGCGAGTGAAATGTCTGCTTTTGGCGCATCGGCGACATGCTTGGCGACACCGCCGACGTCCGCTTTCAGTGGAATTGCGTCTGCTACCGCAGCCTCGAAATCGTTGAATGAGAGACCGCGTATGAGCGGGCGATATCGACCAACGGCTCGCCGGCCTCAACATAGGCGCCGGGGCCGACGCGCTTGAGCCATCCCTGGCTCTTCTAGCGCGAAAGGAGTTTGACCGCCTGCGCGCGCGAGAGGCGCAGAGCCCTTTCCGCATGTCCGATGCGCACGACACCTCCGGCCGCTTTGATGACGGCCGCCAGCCGCGTTCTTCCTGTCGGCAGCGAATCCGTGGCTATAATCATGGCACATAAACTCCCCAAAAATGGGATGTTCGTGTATCCGAACGTACTGGATATAAATGCGTTAGAAATCCACGAAAAGCGCGATTTTTTCGACGTTTGATATCCTGCGATCGAGCCGTGGCTACACCCATGCCCAACACGTGCTCAAGATCGCGGGAGTGGGCACTGCAATCTCTGCCTCTGACCAACCGCGTCCACGTCAGATCGCACCGTGCAAGTCGGAAGACTCCTGTCCGCGAAGCGAGGGTCGGGTGGACGCTTCCCATACGCTTCCCAACTGGTATTCCTGGGAAGCAGGCGCATAAAGAATTGCACCCAACTGTCTGATTTCCTTGGTGAGCGCGTCGGGGCTCGAACCCGAGACCTGCTGATTAAAAGTCAGCTGCTCTACCAGCTGAGCTACGCGCTCGTCCGCCTTGCGGCGCCAAGTGGAGCGGACCCTATAAGTGCCCCCCCGGGGGGTCAATACGCCTGGCGCTACTGGAACGCCTTGAAGGTCGGGATGGTGCGCGTGTCGCGGATGCCCCCGATCGGCTGCACCTTCTCCGTGATGAAATGGCCGATATCGGCGTCTTCCGGCAGGTAGAACTTGACCAGAAGGTCGAAGTCGCCGGCGGTCGAATAGATTTCCGAGGCGATCTCCGCCTCGGCGATCTCGTCGGCGACCTGATAGGCCTTGCCGAGATCGCATTTGATCTGCACGAATAGCGCCCGCATGGGTCGCCTCCAAATCACTGGTCCCTGGCCACAGGACACCAGATCGCCCTGCCCGAGACAAGGAAAATGCCGCTTGCGGCACCCCTCCCTTGCCGAAGCCGTCGTCAGCCGTATGTCCTGTCAGGTGAGGTGAACCGGAGGACCGCCCCATGAGGCACGCCGTGACGCGCTTCGCCCGCCTGATCGCCGCTCTGGCCGTCACTGCCGGCCTTGCCTTCCCGGCCGCGGCGGGAGACATCGGCGCCGGCGATTCGGCCGCCATCCATTCCATCATCCAGAGCCAGATCGACGCCTTCGGCCAGGACGACGGCGCCGCCGCCTATGGCTTCGCCTCGCCCACCATCAAGCAGATCTTCCCCTCGGTCGGCGCCTTCATGGACATGGTGCGCGGCCAGTACCAGCCGGTCTATCGGCCGCAATCGATGACCTTCGGGGCACTGACCGATTCGGCCGAAGGGCCACAGCAGCGGGTCTATCTCGTCGGCCCGGACGGCAACCGCTACGTCGCCCTCTACACGCTTGAGCGCCAGCCGGACGGGACTTGGAAGATCAACGGCTGCGTCCTCCTTCCGGACAACGCGCCGACGGCGTGACCTATCGCTCGCGGGTAATCACCACGCGGTTGCGGCCACGTCTCTTGGCTTCATAGAGGGCGTGGTCCGCCTGCGCGATCAGGTCCTCGGCGGATGCATCCGTGCTGCCTGACACAGCACCGCCGAAGCTCGCCGTTACCGATCTTTTTTCGCCGTTGAGGTCGAAGGGCTCGCCGGCGATCGCCAGGCGAAGCCGCTCGGCCATTGCCGCCAGTGTCTCCTTCGTCGATCGATCGACGACGATGAGGAACTCTTCGCCGCCGTAGCGGCCCAGCCGGTCGTCCTGGCGAAGGACCCCCTGCAGGCGCCGTGTGACCTCCTTCAGGGCAACGTCTCCGGCTGCGTGTCCGAGGCTGTCGTTGACGGTCTTGAAATGGTCGATGTCGGTCATGATGAATCCGACGCCGGTGCCGGTTCGCGCCGCCTGCTTCATCTCGCGAAGGGCGACATGCATAATGGCGCCGCGGTTGAGCACACCCGTCAGAGTATCGCGGTTTGCGGCCTGTTTGAGCCTTTGGCCTTCCGCGATCAGTTCGCGGTTGCGGTCGATGATCTGCTGGTAGACACGGCTCTTATCGATGACGATCGAGACCTGTCTGGCGATCTGCTTGAACGTCGCCTGGTGGATCTCGCGATAGGCATTGGTGTGGCGGCTGGTGAAAAAGAGGAACGCGATCGGCCGCCCCTCGACGACAAGCGGACAGGTGAGGCTTGATCGCCCGCCCTCGCGCACGATGCGGCGGGTCGAGTCCGAGTCCGGCTTGGCTTCCAGATAGGCCTCCAGATCGTTCAGGATGCGCGGCTCGCCCGTCTCGAGAATGCGTTCCAGGCTGCTTCCCGCCAGCGCCTGAGAGTACCCGACCGCAATTTGCACCGGCCCCAGTTCCGTGCGCGCCCAGTAGGCCGCCACCTCCGAGCGATCCTCCGAAAGGAACGCGCAGCCGATGCGATTGTACGGGATGACGCCGGCGAAGCAGTCGAAGATACGATTGAGCGCGTCCTCGACGCCGACGCCCTGCTCGACGGTCTCGACCACATCGAAGAGATGACGGACTTCACGTTCGCGCTGGTTCAGGCTGTTGGCGAGTTGCTGCAATTCGCGGCCAAGCTTGGCCAGCGGATCGTCGTCGCCGGGATGGAGTTCGGGGACGGCGCATCCCCGTCGCAGTTGTGCGACCCAAGCTGCGTAGGCATCCACCCTGTCCCGCAGGGCGACGGCATCGCCGACCGTCTTGTCCATGACCGCCTCAGTCCATCAACACGCTGGTCGGACAATGCCGGCGGACTGATAACCTTTTCTGAATGTTAGGTCGTTGGCCGGCTAATTCTCTCAGACATGCGGCGGTATGTCGCCGGCTGCCCAAATGTTTCTTGTAGTTGTTCGAAAGTCTTCGTAGCGGCTGGCAGCAATGGCGGCGCGAATGTCGGCCATCAACCCCTCGTAATAAGCGAGGTTGTTCCATGACAGCAGCATGGCGCCGAGCATCTCTCCCGATTTTACCAGGTGATGCAGATAGGCGCGGCTGTAGTCGCGTGACGCCGGGCAGCCGCTGGATTCGTCTAGCGGGCGCGGGTCGTCGGCATGGCGGGCGTTCTTGAGGTTGATCTTGCCGAAGCGGGTAAAGGCGACGCCGTGGCGGCCGGCGCGGGTTGGCATGACGCAGTCGAACATGTCGATGCCGCGGGCAACCGACTCGACGATGTCGTCGGGCGTGCCCACGCCCATCAGATAGCGCGGCGCGTTTGCCGGCAGCGCCGGCGAAGTGATCTCCAGCATCTTCAGCATGACGTCCTGCGGCTCGCCAACCGCCAGCCCGCCGATGGCGTAGCCGTCGAAGCCGAGTTGCCCAAGCGCCTCTGCCGATGCCACGCGCAGTTCCGCGTCGTCGCCGCCCTGGACGATGCCGAAGAGCGCCCTCCCCTCCGGCCTGCCGAAGGTGGCCTTCGAGCGCTCCGCCCAGCGCAGCGACAGGCGCATGGCGCGCTCAACCTCCGCCCGCGGCGCGGGCAGCGCGATGCACTCGTCGAGCTGCATGCGGATGTCGGAATCGAGCAGGCCCTGGATCTCCAGAGAGCGCTCCGGCGTCAGCGTGAAGGTCGCCCCGTCGATGTGCGACTGGAAGGTGACGCCGTCCTCGTCGAGCTTCCTGAGCTGGGCCAGCGACATCACCTGGAAGCCGCCGGAATCGGTGAGGATCGGCCCCGACCAGCCGGAAAATGCGTGGAGGCCGCCGAGGGCCGCCACCCGCTCGGCGCCGGGCCTCAGCATCAGGTGATAGGTGTTGCCGAGGATGATGTCGGCGCCCGCCGCCTTCACCTGGTCCATGTACAGCGCCTTCACCGTGCCGGCGGTGCCGACCGGCATGAAGGCCGGCGTGCGGATCACGCCGCGCGGCAGGCCAATCGCGCCGGTCCGCGCAGCGCCGTCGGCGGCTGCGATGGTGAAGGTGAGGCCGGTTGTCACGCGCCGCGGCCTTGCGGATGGAGCAGGCAGGCGTCGCCGTAGGAATAGAAGCGGTAGTTGCCGGCGATCGCGTGCCGGTAGGCGTCGAGCATCGTCTCCCGCCCGGAAAACGCCGAGACCAGCATGAACAGAGTTGAGCGCGGCAGATGGAAGTTGGTCATCATGAGGTCGACCGCCTTGAAGCGATAGCCGGGCGTGATGAACAGCGACGTGTCGCCGGTGAAGGGCCGGATGGTGCCATCGTCGTCCGCCGCGCTCTCCAGCAGCCTGAGCGAAGTGGTGCCCACGGCGACGATCCGCCCGCCGGCGGCGTGCGCGGCGTTGAGTGCGTCGGCCGTCTCGGCGCTGACCGTGCCGGTCTCGGCATGCATGTGGTGGTCTTCGGTCTCCTCGCTCTTCACCGGCAGAAAGGTGCCGGCGCCGACATGCAGGGTCACCATGGCGCGGCTGATGCCCGTCTCGGCGAGATGCGCGAACAGCGTCTCGGTGAAATGCAGCCCGGCGGTCGGCGCGGCGACGGCGCCGTCCTCGCGGGCGTAGATGGTCTGGTAGTCGCGCTTGTCGAAACCGTCCGGCGCCCGGCGCGTGGCGATGTAGGGCGGCAAGGGAACGTTGCCGACGGCGGCCAGCGCCTCGTCGAGCGCCGGACCGGAGAGGTCGAAGCGCAGGAACACCTCGCCGGCCTCGCCGCGGTCGACCACGGTCGCATCAAGCCCGCCGAGCAGGCAGGCATTGTCGCCGGCCTCGCTTGCTGCTGCGCCGAAACGGATGCGATCGCCGATCGCCAGGCGCTTCGCCGGCCGCGCCAGTGCCTCCCAGCGGGAGGGCGCGGTGCGCCGGGTCAGCGTCGCCTCGACATGGGCGATGCTGCCGTCGCGGATGCGCTCCCCGACGAGCCGCGCCGGAATCACTTTGGTATCGTTCAGCACCAGCGCGTCGCCGGGCCGAAGCAGCCCGGGCAGGTCGCGGACGAAGTGGTCGGCAAGCCCCTCGCCCGGCTTCACCACCAGCAGGCGGGCCGCGTCGCGCGGCATCTTGGGGCGGAGCGCAATGCGTTCCTCGGGCAGATCGAAATCGAAAAGGTCAACGCGCATCGGCGCTTCCTAGCGACATCTGTCTCCGGAAGGAAGCGTCTCTTTGACGTTTGGTTTCCAGGCGGCCTCAGGCGCGCCTGCTGCCGCCAAAGATGATGGTCAGGCCGAGCGCAATCAGGATCGCCGGCCAGAGATTGCCCCAGTCGAAGCCGAAGAAGAACGAGACGCCGAGCACCACCAGCACGGCCCCACCACCTGCCGTGCCGGCCGCGGCGCGGCTCAGCCGGCCCTCGTGCTGATACATGCGCCAAGCCTGCCACAATGCCGCAAGGCCGGGCAGCACCAGAAACACCGTCCACCACTTGTCCGGAATTGGTACCCCGAAATTCTGCAAGAGAAACAGGATGCCGAGGCCGACCAGGATCAGCCCTCCGATCCAGGCGCCGCCCGGGCCCCAGATCATCCCGTGCCGCTCGTCACGACGCGCACGCTTCTCTTCCCGGCGCATCTCGCGCCAGTTCGCCCGCGGGCCGTCCGGTCCGCCTGATGGATCGCTCATTGTCTGCCCCGTTGGAAACCCAAGGCTGCACTATAACACCGTCGGGCTCCAGTAAGGTCGTGCGCCCGAACGCCTCAGACGTCGGCGGCGACCTTGACGCTGACGATCTTGTCGGGGTCCTTCACCGGCTCGCCGCGCTTGATCTTGTCGACAGCGTCCATGCCCTCGACGACGTTCCCCCAGGCCGTGTACTGGCCGTCGAGGAAGCGGGCATCGGCGAAGCAGATGAAGAACTGGCTGTCGCCCGAATCCGGATTCTGGGCGCGCGCCATCGACACGGTGCCGCGCACATGCGGCTCCTTGCTGAACTCGGCCTTCAGCTTCTTGCCGGAGCCGCCCATGCCGGTGCCGGTGGGGTCGCCGGTCTGCGCCATGAAGCCGTCGATCACGCGGTGAAACACCACGCCGTCATAGAAGCCCTCGCGCACCAGCTCCTTGATGCGCGCCACATGCTTGGGCGCGAGGTCGGGCCTCAGCCTGATCGTGACGCTGCCCGCGGTGGTTTCCATCAGCAGCGTGTTTTCCTTGTCGTCGGCCATGATGTCTCCTCGCATTTGGCTATTTCTTGACGTCGGCGGCGACCTGCATCTTGACGATGCGGTCGGGATCGGTGACCAGGCCGCTCTGGCCGACGCCCTTCTTGAGCGCGTCGACGAATTCCATGCCGGATACAACCTCGCCCCAGACCGTGTATTGGCCGTTCAGCCATGGGGCGTCGGCAAAGCAGATGAAGAACTGTGAATTCGCCGAATTGGGATCCTGGGTGCGCGCCATGCCGACCGTGCCGCGGGTGAAGGGCACGTTGCTGAACTCGGCCTTGAGGTCGGGCAGCTTCGAGCCGCCTTCGCCGGTGCCCGTCGGATCGCCACCTTGGGCCATGAAGCCAGGGATGACGCGGTGAAACGGCGTGCCGTCATAGAAGCCCATGCGGGTCAGCTTCTTGATCTGTGCCACATGGTTGGGGGCGACATCCGGCAGCAGCTTGATCACCACCCGACCGGCGGGCAGATCCAGGTAGATCGTGTTCTCGGGATCGAGCGTCTGGGCTGAAGCGGCAAGCGGCATCAGCAGGAATGCGGCGAAGAGCGCCGCGGCAAAGCGAATGAGCATCGAAAACCCGTCGTGTTGGGCGGCGTCGTTGAGCGCCGCCATGTCGCCGCGGACGGACATAAAGCAAACGCGGGCATTGTCCATGTCTTTTCGGCCCGCCGGCGGCCGTCAGGCCTTGGACTTCAGGGCGATGCGGCGGGCCACGCTCTTCGGCACGAATGCCGAGACGTCGCCGCCCATGGTGGCGATCTGACGGACGAGCGTGGCGGTGATGTGGCGCGCCGCCGGCGAGGCCGGCAGGAACACGGTGCGCAGCCCCGGCGCCATGGTGCAGTTCATGCCGGCCATCTGCATCTCGTAGTCGAAGTCGCTGGCGTCGCGCAGCCCCCGGATCAGCATGGTCGCCCCGGCCTTGCCCGCTGCGTCAACGACCAGCCCGTCGAAGGCGATGGCGCTCGCCCGCACGCTGTTCTTGCGGCCGAGGCTGGCGATCATGTCGCGCACCATCTTCAACCGCTCGTCGAGGGTGAACATCGGCGATTTGCCGGCATTTATGCCGACCCCGACCACGACCTTGTCGGCGAGCGCCAGTGCGCCCTGCAGGATATCGACATGCCCGTTGGTCACCGGGTCGAAGGTGCCGGGATAAAAGGCAATGCGGGTCATGGGCCTGTCGCTTCCGTTGCGGTCCGGCGTCTGCTGTCATATCGCGCCGCCCCGTCCAGGGGCAAGCGCACCATCGGCCGCAGAGATGCCGAGCCGCGTGTGCCCGGTCCTGGGCGAAATCCCCCCTTTCGTCAAATACTTGCGTTTTGTGATCGCCTTCACAGCGAAACCTGCCCGACGGACCTATCTCAACGGTTGAGAAGAGCGGCCGAAAGGTCGCCCGGAACCCGAGAGGATCCGACGATGAACACGAACAAACGCAGCGTCCTGATGGCAGTCGCCTTCGCGGCCACGGTTGCCGCCGGTCTCACCGGCCTGTCGATGAGCGGCCAGACCAAGGAATTGAGCCTCGACGACACCTGCGCCCACGCCACCTGGCCGGTGATTCCGGCCGCGTGCCTAACCGGCGCCGACAACGGCCGCACGGTGCGCGTGGTCCAGACCCGCGTCGCGGTCGATCAACCCGAAACCATAGCCGAGCGCTTCGCGCTTGCCTTCAACTAGCCAGGATTTCGCCAAATCGCTGCCGCGTCGCTGAACACCACATGAACGCCCCCATCCGGAACCGTTCAGCTTGACTGGTGTTGAATAGCGGAAGGTAAGCGGCACGGAAAAGCGAAGGAGACGAGAGATGACCCTCAAGCTTCATTCGACCATTTTGGCAACCAGCCTGGCGGCGACGCTCGCCGTCGGCTTCGCCAGCGCCGCCATCATCACGGACCATCAGCACGTCGCCGCGGCCAAGGGCGACCGCCTTCCCATCGTGGCCACCGCCGCGCCTGCCGCCGACTATGTCACCGTCGAGACCCGCTATGACGGCATGTCCGAGCTGACCCGCGTCCCCGTCAACTAGCCTGACCTGACCCCGTTCCTCCCGACCCACTGCCGCCGGCCCCACCCCAGGGCCGGCGGTTTTTTGTTGTGGTCGCAGAGCGGGTTGGCAACGCTTTTCCCAGCCGCTCCACCACTTCGCGCGCCCGCCACCACGTGAAAAGGTGCTGACCGGCGAGGGCGCGATCAGCTGTTTGCCGTCTGAGCGCGCGGTCTCTGTGGTCAGAGCAGCGCCTCGATCTCCTTCGTCAGCGCCTCGGGGCTTGTCGTCGGGGCGAACCGGCCGACCACCTTCCCGTTTCTGTCGACAAGGAACTTGGTGAAGTTCCACTTGATCGCCTCGCTGCCGAGCAGGCCAGCCGCCGTGCTTTTCAGCCAGGCGTAGAGCGGACTAGCCGAAGGGCCGTTGACGTCGATCTTGGCGAACATCGGAAAGGTGACGTCGTAAGTCAGCTTGCAGAAGCTCGCAATCTCGGCGGCGTTGCCCGGTTCCTGCTCGCCGAACTGGTTGCACGGAAAGCCAAGCACTACGAGGCCGCGGTCACGGTAGTCGCGATAGAGCGCTTCGAGTCCCTCATATTGCGGTGTGAAACCACAATTGCTGGCCGTGTTGACGATCAGCATTACCTTGTCGCGGAAGGTGTCCAGCGTGACCTCCCGGCCTTCGATATCGCGCACGGTGAAGTCGTAGATGGTGGTGGCGGCTTGCTCGACTGCTGTCATTCTTCGTCTCATTGGCTGGTGTGGATGTTGGCCCCTTGGCTGCCCGGCAACGCGATTTGTGCCAGCCGGTCAACCAGGGCGGTCGTCAGATCGTGAAGTGCCGCGCCGTCGCCCTCACCCATGCCGATCCGGGCGGCGAGCGCTCCAGGAATGTGCTCGGCCTTGCGCCTCAGCGCAGCGCCGTGCCGGGTGAGCGCCACCAGGACCCGCCGCTCGTCGTTGGCGTCCCGCTGCCGCGTGACGAACCCTGCCTGCTCCATACGCTTCAGCAGCGGAGTCAGCGTCCCGTTGTCGAGGTGGAGGCAGTCGCGCAGTTCGCCGACCGAGGCGGTCTTCCGCTGCCAGAGAAGCAGCATCACCAGATATTGCGAATAGGTCAGCCCCAGCGGGGCCAGCAACGGCCGATAGAGCCGCTGTAGCAGATTGGTCGCGGCATAGAGCGGAAAGCAGATTTGCCGGTCGAGCCGCAACCGGTCGTGCTCGGGATTTGGTGTTGCGGTGTTTGTCACCATCAAAGTCTCTCGAGGGTCTCATCGAATGTTTGTCAGCCATTATCTGGCTAGCCATCTTTTTGCAAGGTGTGGTCGCGAGAAGTTCTGTCACCGGCCACTTTGCGGTGGCCGGCGGCGTTTTGTTGCGCCCCGACTGCGCTCAGGCCGCTGCCGCCGCGGCGGCGACGCCGTCCAGCTCTTTCAACGCATCCGCCGGCAGCGACAACTCGCCCACGGCCAAGTTCTCTCTCAGATGGGCCGGCGATGCGGTGCCCGGGATCAGCAGGATGTTGGGCGACCGGTGCAGAAGCCAGGCCAGCGCCACCTGCATGGGCGTCGCGCCGAGCCGGCGGGCGACGGCGTCCAAAGTGCCGTGCTGCAGCGGACTGAAACCGCCGAGCGGGAAGAACGGCACATAGGCGATGCCGTCGCGCGCGAGCTCATCGATCAGCGCGTCGTCGTGCCGATGGGCAAGGTTGTACTGGTTCTGCACGCATACGATCTCGGCGATCCGGCGCCCCTCCGCGACCTGCGCCGGCGTGACGCTGCTCAGGCCGATATGGCGCACCAGTCCCTGCCCCTGGAGTTCGGCAAGCAGGCTGACCTGCTCTTCGATGCTTCCTTCCTCCGGCCCGTGAATGCCATAGGTGCTGCGGAAGTTGACCACGTCGAGCACGTCCTTGCCTAGATTGCGCAGGTTGTCGTGCACCGCCTGCCTCAGCTCGTCCGCCGACATGGCCGGCAGCCATCCACCTTCGGCGTCACGGCGGGCACCGATCTTGGTGACGATCACCAGATCGTCCGGATAGGGCGACAGCGCCTCGCGGATGATCTGGTTGGTGACGTGCGGTCCATAGAAATCGGACGTGTCGATGTGGTTGACGCCGCTCTCGACCGCTTCGCGCAGCACGGCGATCGCCTGCTTACGGTCCTTGGGCGGGCCGAAGACGCCCGGCCCGGCAAGCTGCATGGCGCCGTAGCCAAGCCGCTTCACGGTGCGGTCGCCCAAAGTGAATGTGCCGGATCGATCAACGCTGCTCATGGCCTGTCTCCTCTAGCCGTCGGTTGAGGCCCATGAAATAGGTGCCTTGCCGCTGCACGATAATTGGTTACAGTCTGCACAGTTCGTTCGGATTTTCGCACAATGCTCGTGGATCTGTCAGATCTGAATGCCTTTGTGGCTGTGGCGCGCGCCGGAGGCTTCCGCGATGGCGCGCGCGCCAGCGGCATGAGTGCCTCCGGCCTGAGCGAGGCAGTGCGCCGGCTGGAAGCGCGCCTCGGCCTCCGACTGCTCAACCGGACGACCCGCAGCGTCGTGCCGACCGAGGCCGGCCGGCACCTGCTGCAACAACTCGGCCCGGCCCTGAGTGAGGTGGAGTCGGCGCTCGATGTGGTCAACACCTATCGCGATCGGCCGGCCGGCACGCTCAGGCTCAATGTTCCGGTCAGCGCGGCGCGGCTGGTCCTGCCCGCCATCGTGCCGCCGTTCCTGGCCGCCTATCCCGAGATCCGGCTGGAGATCGTCACCGAGGAGAGCTTCGTCGATGTGATCGCCGAGGGCTGCGACGCCGGCATTCGCTACGACGAACGGCTTGAGCAGGACATGATTGCGGTGCCCATCGGACCGCGCAGCCAGCGCTTCGCAACGGGTGCCGCCCCCGCCTATCTCGGCCGCCACGGCCGGCCGGCTCACCCGCGCGACCTGCTCGACCACGCGTGTATCCGCACGCACTTTCCGGGCCGTGCGGTGACGCCCTGGGAGTTCGAGCGCGAGGGCGAACTGGTGCTCGTCGATCCTGCCGGGCCGCTAATGGTGACCGCGGGCGGCGGGACCGAACTGGCGCTCGATGCAGCGATCGCCGGCGTCGGCATCGTGTCGCTGTTCGAGGATTGGCTGCGCCCGCATTTCGACAGTGGCGCGCTCGAGCCCGTGCTCGAGGACTGGTGGGAGCGTTTCTCCGGACCGTTCCTCTACTATCCGGGACGTCGCCTGGTGCCGGCACCGCTCAGGGCCTTCATCGATTTCATCAGGGATCCGGCGAACCGAGGCTAAGCTAGGAGGCCGTCCGTGACTCCGCGTGGTTCTTGCGGAGGTTTGCCTGACGACGCCGCGGCGCTAAGCTTCCTCTCCACACACCCGATCGATCCCCTACCCCAACCCGCGACGCTGCTTCGCTCCATCACACCCGCCCGTTCCTGCGAGGGCGCCGTTCGCAATCCATGCCTGTTGAGGAGAGAACTGATGAAATACCGCTATCTCGGTCGGTCCGGCCTGCTCGTGTCGCGCATCTGTCTCGGCACGATGACCTTCGGCAACAAGGAATGGGGCTGCGACCAGGAGACGTCGAGCGCCATCGTCCGCCGCTTCGTCGAAGGGGGCGGCAACTTCATCGATACCGCCGACGTCTACAGCGGCGGCGAGTCGGAAAAGATGCTCGGCAAGGCGCTCAAGGAGCACAAGCGCGACGACCTGGTCATCGCGACCAAGTGCTGGTTCGGCATGGGCCCGGCAGCAACCGCGCGCGGCCTGTCGCGCAAGCACATCGTCGAATCCTGCGAGGCCAGCCTCAGGCGCATGGACGTCGAGACCATCGACCTCTACCAGTTCCACGGGCCCGATCCCTACGCGCCCGTAGAGGAGAGCCTGCGTGCCGCCGACGATCTGATCAGCGCCGGCAAGATCCGCTATCTCGGCTGCTCCAACTTCTATGCCTGGCAGATCGCCAAGGTGAACGGCGTCGCCGCGCTCAAGGACTATGAGCCGCTAGTCTCCGCCCAGCACCTTTACAATCTGCTGCGCCGCGATATCGAACGCGAAATCCTGCCTGCCTGCGATGATCAGGGCCTCGGCATGATCTGCTGGAGCCCGCTGGCCGCCGGCATGCTCACCGGCAAGTATCGCGGCCTCAGCCAGCCGGACGCGCAGTCGCGCATCGGCATCCAGGCGTCGATCACCATGCCGCGCTACTGGTTCGACGAGGCGCTCAAGCTGATCGACCGCGTCGTCGAGACGGCCGGCAAGCTCGACCGCACCCCGAGCCAGGTGGCGCTTTCCTGGCTGCTCGGTGACCGCCGCGTCACCGCCGCGATCGTCGGGGCCCGACGCGTCGAACAGATCGCGGAGAACCTGGTTGCCGGCGATTTCGATCTGCCGGCCGATACCCGCCGAGAGCTCACCGACGCCATGCCGCTCAATCTCGGCTACCCCTACGAGTGGATGGCGACGACCTTCCCCAATACCTTCGGCAAGGGCGAGTTCGAACCGTCCCATACGGTGCGCCTGCCCTAGGGCTTCGGGGCCGGCCGAGGGGAGCCTGTCGGACGGATTTGCCTGTCCGGACGCCCTATGACGCCTCTTGCAGCACGATGCCGTCCAGTGGCGGCGCCACCTCGGGCGGCGCTCCGCCGTCGGAGGCGAAGGCCCAACGGTCACGCCCTGCGCGCTTGGCGGCGTAGACGGCGTCGTCGGCCGCCTTCAGGAGCTTGTCGATCCCCTGGCCCTGTTTGCGGAAGGCGACACCAAGGCTGACGGTCACCGGCTCGAGCCGCTCGCCGGCACCGACGCTCCGATGGACCTGGTTGCGGATGCGTTCCGCCAGCCGCGCGATCGCGCTCGGCGCCAACCCATCGACCAGCGCCACGAACTCCTCACCGCCCAGCCGCGCCACGATCCAGCGCGGCGCCTCGGCGCCCGTCACCTCCGCCAGGATCGTCGCGGCAACCCGCCTGAGCACCATGTCGCCGTGGTCGTGGCCGAAGCTGTCGTTGATCGTCTTGAACTTGTCGACATCGATCATCAACGCGGCCAGCGGGCTGCCGACAATGGTCTGGCGTTTGACCACGGTGCGGGCGAATTCGAAGAAGGCGCGCCGGTTGGGCAGTTCGGTGAGCGCGTCGATGTGCGCCAGTCGCTCCAGCTCGGCGCGCAGCTCGTGATGGCGGCGAATGGCCCGCAGCAGCGGATAGATCAGCGCCGGAACCAGGATCGCTGGGATCGCCAGCGGCAGGTAGATGGCCGGCGGCTGCACCGCAATATGGGTCAGGTGAAGGGTCTCGATGACCACGAAGAGCGAGAACACGTCGACGACGACGAGAACGACCAGTGTCGTCACGAAGGGATGCCGGACGGCCATGCCCAGATGCGGCGGCGATTCTCTCATGGCGTCCCATGTTCCATCGAATGGCCGAACATCTGGTTAGGGGGCGTTGTCAATTTTCGGTTAGCGGTGGCGGGGCCGCGGCTGGCAAAGGGCGCCGAAGTGCCCGTTGTTGGTGGCCGTCTTTCACCGACCTCACGCATGCGAAGCGCCTCCCCGACGCAAAGCCGAGGGTGTCGCCGATTCTGATCAAGATAGCGTTGCGGCAATCGTTACAATTGGAACGATCGTCGTCTTTCGGTTCGGTTATCCACCGCCGTCCTCGGCGCCGTCATCGTCCTCGGCTTCGCTGAGGCGCTCGACCGAGACGACCTTCTCGCCCTCGCCGACGTCGAAGAGGGTGACGCCCTGCGTGCCGCGGCCGATGATGCGGATGTCGTGCACCGGCATGCGGATCACCTGGCCGCCGTCGGTGACCAGCATGATCTCGTCGGCCTCCTCGACCGGGAAGGAAGCGACCAGCGGCCCGTTACGGTCGTTCACCGCCATGGCGACGATGCCCTTGCCGCCGCGCCCGGTCACCCGGTACTCGAAGGACGACGAGCGCTTGCCGTAGCCATTCTCGGAAGCCGTGAGGATGAACTGCTCGGCAGCACCCATGGCGGCGTAGCGCTCGGTGTCGAGCTCGCCGCCGCTCACGCCGGCCTCCTCGTCGTCGACTTCCGTTCCCTCCGCCTCGCCCTCGCCGCGCACCGCGCGGCTCATCTTGAGATAGGCGCTGCGCTCGTCGGCGGTGGCGTCGAAGTGGCGCAGGATCGCCATGGAGATCACCTGGTCGCCCTTGCCGAGCGCGATGCCGCGCACGCCGGTGGAATCGCGCCCCTTGAACACGCGCACGTCGCTCGCCGGGAAGCGGATGCACTGGCCGGCGGCGGTGGTGAGCAGAACGTCGTCGCCCTCGGTGCAGGGCTGCACGCCGACGATCGCCTCCTCGGCGCTGTCGAACTTCATGGCGATCTTGCCGTTGCGGTTCACCTGGACGAAATCGGAGAGCTTGTTGCGGCGAACGGTGCCGGCCTTGGTGGCGAAGACAACGTCAAGCTCGCCCCACGTCTCCTCGTTCTCGGGCAGCGGCAGGATGGTGGTGATGCGCTCGTTCTCGGAAAGCGGCAGCAGGTTGACCAGCGCCTTGCCGCGCGCCTGCGGAGCGGCCAGCGGCAGCCGCCAGACCTTCTCCTTGTAGACGATGCCGCGCGAGGAGAAGAACAGGATCGGCGTGTGGGTGTTGGCGACGAACAGGCGGGTGACGAAATCCTCCTCCTTGGTCGCCATGCCGGAGCGGCCCTTGCCGCCGCGCCGCTGCGCCCGGTAGCTGTCGAGCGGCACGCGCTTGATCCAGCCGGCATGGGTGACGGTCACCACCATGTCCTCGCGCTGGATGAGGTCCTCGTCCTCGAGGTCGGCGCCGCCGTCCTCGATCACGGTCTTGCGCGGGGTGGCGAATTCCTCGCGGATCGCCGTCAGCTCGTCCTTGATGATGGTGCGCACCCGCGCCCGCGAGCGCAGGATGTCGAGAAAGTCCTTGATCTCCTCGGCGATCTTGTTGAGCTCGTCGGCGATCTCCTCGCGGCCGAGCGCGGTGAGCCTGGCCAGCCTGAGTTCGAGGATGGCGCGCGCCTGCGCGTCGGAGAGGATGTAGGTGCCGTCCTTCTCCAGCTTGTGGCGCGGGTCGTCGATGAGCGCGATCAGCGAGGCCACGTCCTTGGCAGGCCACCGCCGGCTCATCAGTTCCTCGCGCGCCGAATTGGGGTCCTTGGCGTGACGGATGACGCGGATCACCTCGTCGATATGGGCGACGGCGATGGCGAGCCCGACCAGCACATGGGCGCGGTCGCGCGCCTTGGTCAGCAGGAACTTGGTGCGCCGCGTCACCACCTCCTCGCGGAAGGCGACGAAGGCGGCGAGCATGTCCTTCAGCCTCATCGTCTCCGGGCGGCCGCCGTTGAGCGCCACGAAGTTGGCGCCAAACGAGGTCTGCAGCGCGGAGAAGCGCCAGAGCTGGTTGAGCACCACGTCGGCCATGGCGTCGCGCTTCAGCTCGATCACCACGCGCATGCCGTCGCGGTCGCTCTCGTCGCGGATGTCGGCGATGCCTTCGATGCGCTTGTCGTGCACCATCTCGGCGATCTTCTCGATCATCGTCGCCTTGTTGACCTGGAACGGGATCTCGTGGACGACCAGCGCCTCGCGCTCGCGCCTGACCGTCTCCACGGTCACCTTGCCGCGCATGACGATCGAGCCGCGCCCGGTCTCGTAGGCGGAGCGGATGCCGCCGCGGCCGAGAATGATGCCGCCGGTGGGGAAGTCCGGACCGGGGATGAATTCCATCAGCTGTTCGATGGTCAGCGTCGGATCGTCGATCAGCGCCATGGTGGCGTCGATGACCTCGCCGAGATTATGCGGCGGGATGTTGGTCGCCATGCCGACCGCGATGCCGCCGCCGCCATTGACAAGGAGGTTGGGGAAGCGCGCCGGCAGCACCACCGGCTCGCGCTCGGAGCCGTCGTAATTGTCGCGGAAATCGACCGTATCCTTGTCGATGTCCTCGGTCATCGAATGGGCGACCTTGGCGCGCCGCGCCTCGGTGTAGCGCATGGCCGCCGGCGGATCGCCGTCGACCGAGCCGAAGTTCCCCTGCCCGTCGATCAGCGGCACGCGCATGGAGAATTCCTGTGCCATGCGCACCAGCGCGTCGTAGATCGACTGGTCGCCGTGCGGGTGATACTTGCCCATCACGTCGCCGACGATGAGCGCGCACTTGCGATAGGGCTTGTTCCAGTCGCGGCCGTTCTCGTGCATCGAGAAGAGGATGCGGCGATGCACGGGCTTGAGGCCGTCGCGGACGTCCGGCAGCGCGCGGCTGACGATCACGCTCATGGCGTAATCGAGGTAGCTGCGCCGCATCTCGTCGGAGATCGAGATCGCTTCGAATTCGGGGGTCTTGCCCTCGCCGGAATCGCCACTTCCGGGGGGCGGAGTTTGATTAGCCAAAACGGTCCTGGGAATCGGTTGAAACGCTAGGCGGAATCTAGGGTTTCAGGGGGGCGAAGGCAAGTCTTCGCCCCGACTTTCTGGCGATTGCTTTTCTCGATATATCAATGTGTTATGTAGCTGTCCGGTCAGCGAGCCATCAGACGTCGAAGACCCTGACGATTGATGTTGTCAGCGATCAGCGCTTGGCGCTGGTGGTCAGGTTGCGCGCTCACTATCTTTCAACGATATGGCGATCAACAAATCCATCGGACAAACGCCGACCGAGCGATATTTGTCTCGGCTCTGCGACCGTACTTTTTTGAACCTTTGGTCGTACGCCAATCCTTGCAAAGCGGACGGCAAGGAGCTGTGCGACTTGATCGCTGTTTTTGAAAACAGCGTCTTCCTCTTCTTTGATCGTGAAAGCCGCAGGTTCGATGAGGGTGGCGATGCGCTGCTTAATTGGGACCGATGGAAGAAAGAGATGATTGACAAGCAAATCCGTACGGCAGCGGGAGCCAAACGTTACTTACTCGGGAATCGCGATCAGGTCTTTCTTGACCCCAGCCGGCAAGAACGTCTTCCCGTCGTGATCCCCGCCCAGGATTTGCGCGTGTATAAGATTGTCGTGGCGCACGGTGCAATGGAGGCATGCAAAAACGCTTCTGTCGACAACATGTACGGCAGCTTGGGTATTTCATATGAGCCGCCTCCTTTGGATGACGGGCGTCCCTTCTTCGTCTCGCTAGATAAGACTGACCCGGTTCATCTATTTGATAGTCAAAACCTTGAGCTCGTGCTCAGTGAGGTCGACACGCTTTCTGATTTTGGGAGCTACCTCGCGGCCAAAGAACGAGCAATCGCCAAATACCGGGGCTTAACCTATTGCGGCGAGGAAGATCTTCTCGCGCACTATCTGGCGAATTTCGACCCTGTGTCGAAGAGCTACATGATTGGCCTGAAGGATAACGCTATCGATTGGCTTATGATTGGTGAGGGTGAGTGGCACGATTTTGTCAAATCCACTCCGTATCGGCGACGCAAAGACCACAACCAAATTTCCTACATTTGGGATCGACTTATCCAGAAGACTGGAGAGAATGTGCTGAACGGCACAATCGGGGGCAATTCTGATGTATTCCGGGGGCAGAGCGCTATTCACGAAATGGCAAAAGAGCCACGTTTGGCTCGTCGAGCGCTTGCTCAAATGATCGCAACGTCGATCGCGAATTTCCCCGACAACGCGACGGGTACTGTTCGCAACGTGTCTTTCTTCCCCTCATCGGAACCAAACACTGGCTACGTTTTTCTTCAGTTATACCAAGAAGAGCGAGGTGACTATTAAACCGTCTATAGACCGTTTCGCAGGACCATGCTGGAGTTCGCCTGTGGCGCGGCTAAACTGAAGTTTCAACACCTCACTAAAGTGGTCGGAATCGCCATCGACGCACCAAAATACAATACGGTGAACTCGGAAGTTTTCATTTTGCTCAACTGCTCGAATTGGACAGCAGAAGACCAGAATTACTTTGAGGAAGCGAACAAGGAACTCCATTTCTTTCAAACGAAGGCGTTACGGGAAAATCGCCTGCACGTCACAGACTTTCCTGCGGCGCACGCGCCTGGCAACCTCCCAAAGATCGGCCGCAATCAGTTATGTCCTTGCGGCTCTGGCAAGAAATACAAACGGTGTCATGGCCGCACGCTGTAAGCCGCAGCATCTCGTTGGGGGGTCACGCCCACCGCTAACCCGCCACACGACCGCTCCTGCCGCTGCTCCCCGAAATCACCCTCTTTGCCAGCGTCGCCGGCCCTATCTTCGGGAAATATCCCGGCGCGAACATCAGGGCGAAACGCCGAATACGGCAAATCGACCACACGCCTCGCCACGCCACTCTTGACCGAGTTGATCGTGCGGGTCGGAGGGAGCAATCCGCAGCAAATGCAACGCCAAAACAGTGCCAGCTCGTATTTTTACGAGACCACGGCCAAGAATTTTGTCAGGCTTGGCGAATAAGCGCAATGCCGGTTGAAACAATCCAAAACGGCTGCTTCTTGGCCTGGGCTCGCTTTACAGTGGACATACCCAGCTAATAAGTCCACGTTAACCATGTCCGAGGCGCTAACCCAAGGCGCTCGGGTTTTCAATATTTGAACTCTCCAATCGGGACCCTCTTGAGTGCCCCGTTCGCGCTCCGAAGCAAGTCGGACGGAAGGAGTTCGCTATGCGCACCCTCGTACAGCCAGCGCCCGCGTCGCATTGCGTCCTCTGCGGCGGGGAACTGCGGCTCAAGCTGCTTGAACCAGCCGATCGTGAGTTTGAACCGGACCATCAGACATACGTCTGCGTGAGCTGCGGCCACGAGCAATGGTACGCCGTGGCCCATGACCACTATGTCCCTCACACGAAGGTTGCCTAGCCCGTAGGGCGGAAGTGCGCTGCGTATTCCGCGACCTTTGCGGCGCGCCGTGCGCCCCACGCGCGCGACCCAGTGGCCTTCCTGCCCCGTCTGCCCCAACCTGCTCAGGCCCGATGGCGCCCGAATCGCAGCCACCCGGCGAACACCACCGCCTGCATGAAGAGGGCTGGCCGTATGCATCTCACCCGTCGAAACTGGTTCTTCGCGCTGCAGCTCGTCGTCGCCTGCACGATTACATGGTTCCTCAGCAGCTCCGTCATCTACGGCCTGATCGACATCAGGAACGAGATGCTCGGCTCCATGTGGGCGGTGATCGCAACCATCTTCGTGCTCAAGGAGTCCCACGGCGAGAGCCTGAAGGCCGCCCTCGTCCGCATTGCCGCCACGCTCTCCAGCGTCGCCGTCTGCTTCCTCTATTTCCTGGTCCTGCCCTTCAATCCGCTGGGCATGGTCGTGCTGATCGGCACCGGCTACCTGATCGCCAACGCCCTCGGCCGGCCGGAGGACGCGGTCACCACCGGCATCACCATTGCCGTCGTCATGGTCGTCGGCGGACTGGAACCGGCGACCGCCCGGACCGAGCCGCTGTTTCGTCTGTTCGATACGCTTGTCGGCTCGGCCGTTGCCATCGCCATCGCTTGGGGCTTCGGGCGTTTCACCCGTGCATGAGGTCGCTTCTGCCTGCAGGCAGGGCGCGCCAGCCGTGGGACAGAACAGCGAAGCGTATTCCGTGCCCTGCGGCGAATCCGCCCAAGCCTGACCAGAAACCGGTCGGTTAGCACGCGGTTAGCCGCCCGCGCCTATCCTCCCGGTATGGCACAGCTTCTCAATCTCGGCGGCATGGCCGTCGGCGCTGTCGGCATCTTCATCGGCTTCTACTTCCTTTCCACCGCCCCCTTGACAGCGCTCGCGATCGTCACCGGCACCTGTGTCGGTGTCGTCGGCGTGCTTGCCTTCCTCCGCCACGTCGTCTTCCACCGCGAGGATGCCGCCCGCATGGGCTGGCAGACGGATCGGCCCGACTGGCAGTTCGAGGTCGGCTTCGCCAACCTTGCCTTCGGCCTCCCCGGCCTTCTCGTCGCGCTCTGGCTGCCGAGCTACCCGGCCTTCTTCGTCCTGCTCACCGGCTACGCGCTCTATCTCGCCCAGGCCGCGGCGCTTCACCTCACCCGCTACCTGACCGACGGGAAACGCTCTCCGGCGCGGCTCTGGCGCAGCGTCATCGGCACGTCGCTGTTCGCGGTCCTGATGCTGGTCTTCGCCTGGCGCGCCTTTCTTGGTTAGCCCGTAGGGCGAGGCGCATCCGTCCCTGTCGTCGACCGATCGCGTCCGCTGGTACCCTCCATAGACCTCCACTCCATGGACGGTTGGCTGGCACAGACGCGTGGCCCGGTCTTTGATGCCGTGCCATGCGGGCTATGATCCCTGTCGCCACGCTTTTCTCTGCCGCTGGAGTCGCCCATGCCTCTCTTCGCCGTCATGCTCACGCACGGCCCCGCATACCGATCGGACCAGCCCCTGGAGGGCCAGGAGGACTGGCCCGCCCATGCGGAGCTCATGGATGCGCTGGCGGCGGACGGCTTCATCGCGCTTGGCGGGCCGCTGGACGCGCCCGACGTCCTGCTCATCATTCGCGCGGAGTTCCCCGAGGCAATCCGGTCGCGCCTCGCCCTCGATCCGTGGCACCGCAACGATCTCCTGCGCTTCAAGTGGATTTCGCCCTGGACGCTCCGTCTCGGTGAATTGGCGAAATAAATCTATCCCCGCCCCCCGGACCGCCCCCATATTGATCGACATCCTCGCCCGCGAAGGGGCGCGCTCATGAGGCGTTCTGTGCGTGGGGTGGGGAGCGGTGCCCCCGCGCTCCGGATTCGCAGTCCGGCACTCGGGGCGTTCCCGGCGGGACCGTCGGCACTACGACCGGCCGCCCTCAGGGCTTGAACCCAGCGCAAATGCTGGGCGTAGAGCTCGCCGGGAGACGGAGAAAATCGCCGCGGCGGGCGCTCGGTGAGCGCCCCCAGTTCTCGCGGAATACCGCACGGCATTCGCCGGGCGCCCGCCACCCCCTCGTCACAAGAGGCGAGGAGCGCCGATCAAAGCGGCGCGACAGGGAAGCAAGACATGTTCATGCCCCGGTGCTGATCGCTCGCGGGAACGAATGAACCTGCCCGCTGCCGCGCCCGGTGAGCGATGGTCGAGCCCCCATCATTGCTTTTCCCCCCGCCACCACCCATGTGTAAGGAGTTCCAGATTTGCTCTGCCTTGCTGCAGCAGCCCTTATCGGCCCTTCCTCAAGTCAACGCGAAACTCGAATACGACAGCCGGTGAATGGTCGCCGGCCGCAATGACGCGTTGCCGCGTTACACCCAAAGGAAGTAAGCCAAATGGCTACAGGTACCGTGAAATTCTTCAATACGCAGAAGGGCTTCGGCTTCATCGAGCGGACCGATGGCGAGAAGGACGTGTTCGTCCATATCTCCGCCGTCGAGAACGCCGGCATGAGCACGCTCAACGAGGGCCAGAAGCTCAGCTTCGACGTTGTCAACGAGCGCGGCAAGGATGCCGCCGCCAACCTGCACAACGTCTAGCCTTTTTCAGTTCGCACAGATTGAAGAGCCCGGCGCCCCGCGCGCCGGGTTTTTTGTTGTCGCGGCGCGGGCCGCGCGCGGCGCAACCGGGCTGCCGCATCGGCTGCGGCGGCGGCCAGCTATTGTGTTTCGCCCCCGCAACCTCTATATGCACCGCGTTCCAGATTTGCTCTGCCTTGCTGCAGCTACCCCCGGTGGGGGCTTCCTCAGGTCAACGCGAAACTCGGATACGACGGCCCGGCGAATGGTCGCCGGCCACACCAACGCGTTGCCGCGTTACAAAAAGGAAGACAGCCACATGGCTACAGGTACCGTGAAATTCTTCAATACCCAGAAGGGCTTCGGCTTCATCGAGCCGTCCGATGGTTCCAAGGACGTCTTCGTCCACATCTCCGCCGTCGAGCGGGCCGGCATGAGCACCCTGCACGAAGGCCAGAAGCTCACCTACGACGTGGTCAGCGAGCGTGGCAAGACCAACGCCGCCAACCTCCAGGAAGCCTGATCGTCAGTGTAGTCCGAATGGACTGACGAGCCCGGCGCCCCTTGCGCCGGGCTTTTTGTTTACGCCGACCCGACAAGGGATCGGCAGCGAAGGAAGCCAGCCGATGCCCTTCAGACCCAACTACCGGCAGGCGCGCGGCGAGCGCGATCGCGCCAAGCAGCAGAAGAAGCAGGCGAAGCTGCGCAAGCGCGAAGAGGAAGCCGCCGCCCGCAAGAGCGAGCACGAGCCCGGCGAGACCGCCGTCGGCGTTCCCAGCGACGACTCCGCCGAGCCGCGCGAGAGCGGCGGGGAATAGGCGCGCCAGGGACGCGACACTTCGGGCGGCGGCAGGCGTTGCGCTCCCGCCTATAGTCGCGCGACCCGCTAGGAGTCCCGCCCATGGACATCGGATTTCTCGTCTTTCCCCGCGTGCAGCAGCTCGATCTCACCGGCCCCTACGAGGTGCTGGCGTCTTGGGCGCAGGTGCGGCTGGTGGCCAAAAACCTCGATCCGGTCGCCTCGGCAAGCGGCCTCAGGCTGACGCCGGACGTGACCTTTGCCGATTGTCCGCAGCTCGACGTCATCTGCGTGCCCGGCGGCGACGGCATCAATGCGCTGCTCGGCGACGAGGAGACTCTGGGCTTCCTGCGCCGTCAGGCGGCAGGCGCGCGCTTCGTCACCTCGGTGTGCACCGGTGCGCTCGTCCTCGGCGCGGCCGGACTGCTCAAGGGCCGGCGCGCAACCACCCATTGGGCGTCGCACCATTTCCTCTCCGCATTCGGCGCGATTCCCGTCGAGGCGCGATACGTCCGCGACGGCAATCTGATGACCGGCGGCGGCGTCACCGCGGGGATCGATTTCGCCCTGGCACTGGTCGCCGAGCTGGCCGGGCCGGCGGTCGCTGAGGCGATCCAGCTTGGCCTCGAATATGCCCCTGCGCCTCCGTTTTCTGCCGGCCGGCCCGACACCGCGCCGGCCGAGGTCGTCGCGAAAGTGCGGGCGCGCGCCGCCAAGGGACTGGAAGAGCGCGCGCGTCTGGTCGCCGCGGCCGCAGAACGGCTGGCCGCCTTGCCGTAGGCCCCCTCTGAATGGCCGGAAGCGGTCCGTCACCATGAAGCGCCGGACATCGCGATGAGATCGAGGCGCGGGTCCGGCGGCCACGGGCCTGACTGTCGGGTGAGCTCGGCCATGGCGCGCCGGCCAACGTCCTAGAGAAGCGGCTCCTCATAGCGCGGCGTGCCGTCGACCAGCAACCGCTTGAGCGCGGCGCGACCGTCGGCTCCGAGCGCCACGTCGACCGCCAGGTGCTGATCGTTGCGCAGCTTCTCAAGCTCGCGGCCCGTCCCCTCGGGCACGAAGAACCGCTCGATGTCGTATTCGACCTCGTAGGTCGCGCAGGTGTCCTTGCAGTCCTGGCCGCCGGTGCGCACGTTGCTCACCGCGCCTCTGATCCAGGTCCCGCCCGTCGGCGGCGCGTGTGTGATCGTCGTCGCCTTCCACCCGTCGCCGGACTGCGTCAGCGTCACGTAGATGGCATCGCCGTCGGCAAACGTGTCGTCGCCGTCGAGCTGGCCGTTGTCGAGCCGCGAGATGTCGTAGGAGAGCGCGATGTAGTCGCCGCGCAGCAGGTCGCGCGGATCGACCGGCACAACGGCCAGCCGCACTTCGTGGCCGCTCTTCAGGAGCAGCGCGCGGTCGGCGATCAACCAGCCGATGAGCCCGGCCTGCAGCAGAAAGGCAATCACCAGTGCTACGCCATAGGGAACCCATCGTTTCATGGCGAAGCCTCCGGCGCAGAAGCGGGCTCTTTCGCGCCGCGCCTGGCGAGATGGCGGTCGAGGCGATAGAGGCCCCAGGCCAGCACGATGAACAGGATGCCGCCGAGCAGGAAGGCGACGGCCGTATTCATCAGCGAACCGAAGGTGACGCCGTAGAGATAGACCACCTCGGCTCCGAGGGCGAACAGGCCGGTCGCCTTGGCAGAACCGATGGTGCCCGCCTGACCGAGATTGACGGCCCACAGTGCGGCGACCAGCACCATGGCGCCGCCCGCCGCACGACCCCACAGCTCCGCGCTGGGCACATTGAGTGCGAACAGGATCGCCGCGAAGCCGACGAGGGCAATGGCTCCGGCGTCGAGAATGGAGAGGCTCCTGCGCGCTGCTGCGAGCGCTGCCACGGCAACCGCGACGGCGACCAGGACGGCGGTGAGCGTGGTCAACGTCGTCTCGCCGACCGAGGGGTGTCCGGTCGCCTGCTCGATGCCGAGCCCGACCAGGATCGCGACCAGCGCCGGCCACAGCATGTCGCGGCCGAGCGCGGCGATCCGTTCGTTGCCGAGGCTCGCCAGCGCCGCGCCGAGCGCAAACAACGCCAGACCGACCGAGACGCCCAGCGCGACGGAGCCGATGAAGGACCAATTGTAGGGATCGCTGGAGGCGGCGATGGCAATCACCGCCCAGTAGATGAAGGCGAGCACGGACAGCAGGCGGTCGTTGCGCGAGCCGATCACCGTCGCGATGGCTGCGCCGCCGATAACCGGCACCAGCCCCAGCCAATGGGGCGTGACCCCGAGGTCGACCGAGACGATGTAGGTCCAGATGGCGCCGCCGATAAGCCCCAGTGCCGTCATGGTCGGCGAGCCGGTCAGCACCGCGGCAGCGAAGATGCCGATCAGCCACAGCACGACCGCGTCGGCAAACGCCCCGCTCAAGTGATAGCTCTGGCCGACCAGCGCGATCGTCGCGGCGAAGACGAGGCCGGCGACGAGCAGCGCCACCTCGGCAAAGACGCGCAGGCGTCGCCGGTCGAGCAGGCCGGCGGCGCCATAGGCCAGCGCCAGCCCCGCCGCGAGCAGGCCGAGGCGCGCCAGACGCGGGATCTCCTGCCAGTTGGCACTGACGAAGGCGATGACGCCGAGGCCGACGAGCAGGCCACCGAGCATGCCGACGACCGTGGCGAGGCCGAACGCCGCCCGCCCGGCCGGCACGGCGGCGAGGATCGCCGTTGCACCGTCGGGCGTTACCCAGCCGGCGTCGCGCCATTTCGGCAGGTCGGTGGCAAGACGCTTGCGATAGGCACGATCGAGCATGCGGGTCTCCGGAATCGGGCAGGTTCCTTATCCGCGCTGCCGGACTGTCGGGAAGTGTCCGCGGTCACAGGTCCCGCCTCGGCCGACGACGGGAGCCTTCTCCTGTCGGCGTGGCATTTTTGCGATGCGATAGTGGATCGCTGGCGTTTTTTCCGTGGCGCTGGCAGCATACGTGCCAGGGAGCCTCGCTGATGTTCGACTATCTGCTGAACGCTCTGGTGACGCTGCTGGTCACCGTCGACCCGCTGGGGCTTGCGCCGGTCTTCGTCGTGCTCACCACCGGCATGGCGGGCAGCGCCCGGCGCCAGACCGCCTATCACGCCTCGGCGGTGGCGGCCGGCGTGCTCATCGCCTTCGCGCTGATCGGCGAGCCCCTCATCGGCTTCCTCGGCATCTCTCTGCCCGCCTTCAAGATTTCCGGCGGGCTGCTGCTGTTCGCCATCGCCTTCGAGATGATCTTCGGGCTCCGCATGGAGCGCAAGACCAGCACTGCCCAGGACATCGCCAATCGCGACGAAACCAGCCACGTGGCGGTGTTCCCGCTGGCGATCCCGCTGATCTCCGGTCCCGGCGCCATCTCGGCAACGATCCTTCTGGCCTCGCGCGCGCCGTCGGTCCTGGCAACCGTAATGCTGCTCGTCACCATCCTGCTGATCATCGGGTCTTGCCTGGCCATCTTCATGGTGGCCAACCGCGCCGAGCGCCTTCTCGGCGAAACCGGGCGCATCGTCGTCAGCCGCCTGCTGGGGCTGCTGCTCGCCGCGCTTTCCGTTCAGTTCGTCGCCGACGGCATCATGGCCTTCGTGCACGGCAGCGGAGCACCGTGAGCCGCAGCCGCCGCTGCGCCTCATGCAAGTCAAGCAGAAGGGCCGGGCTAGAACGGAATATCGTCGTCGAGTTCCTCGGCGAGCGAGCCGCCAGCCGAGCGGCCCGCCGGCCGGCCTTGCCCGCGCTCCGCTTCCATCGGGCTCGACCGGCCGAAATCGCCGCCCGCCTCGGCACTGGCGCCGGCGCCCTCGCCGCGCCCGTCGAGCATGGTCAGCTGGGAATTGAAACCCTGCAGCACGACCTCGGTCGAATAGCGGTCCTGACCTGATTGGTCCTGCCATTTGCGGGTCTGCAACTGGCCCTCGAGATAGACCTTGGAGCCCTTGTGCAGATACTGCTCGGCGATCCGGCAGAGCCCTTCGTTGAAGATCACCACGCGGTGCCACTCGGTCTTCTCGCGCCGCTCGCCGGTCGCCTTGTCGCGCCAGTTCTCCGAGGTCGCCACTCTGAGATTGGCGATCGGCCGCCCGTCGTTGGTGCGGCGGATTTCCGGGTCGGCGCCCAGATTGCCGATGAGGATGACCTTGTTGACACTGCCGGCCATGGCTCTGACCTCCTTCTCGCTCGCGCGCCTTTGCACCTTGCCGGACCCTAGTCGCTACGCCGGCGCAGCGTAGGCCAAAGGCAAGCTTATCCACAGCGTTCTTCTTATGTTCTCATCGACCGCCCCGTCTGTCCAGCATTTTCGTGCCCTGCGGACAGGCAGTGCAGTTTGGAATTGATCCAGATCAAATACAGCGGCGGCTCCCGCATGCGCTTATTGGCGCAGGGGCTTCGGGAGCACAGGCAGGGGACGGTGAAGGACGACAAGAACCAGCGGCGCTACCCGCTCCCCTGCCCTGTGTGCAAGACGGCGATGATCGGCCAGAAGACCGATCCGGGGCTGCCCGACTATGACCGCTTCGAATGCTTGCGCTGCGGGGCGGTGGTGCTGCGCGAAGACTCAGCACCAGACAACAGCACCGCGTAGACCTGGCAACGGCCTTTGCCGCCCGTCCGCGCTCTCAGCTGTCGGTCAGCGTGTCGAGACAGGATTCGACTTTGGCGCGGCGGGCACGGTCGCGGCTCAACATCACGCGCGCTTCGGACCGCGTCTGTGCCTGTTGGGTCGAGATGCCGTCCTTGGTGAACGTGACCACCAGAAACGGCAGGCCGTCCCTGGGTGGCGCGTAGATTGTGCCGTGAAAGTCGTCCATGCGAACCCCCTCCGGATGGTCAGGCACGCAGACTATAACGTCATCGCAATCGAAGTGACACAGTCTCGACAAGTGTGAGGTGCGACTCTGTGCACAATACTTTGCCGGCGAACTATTCGCCGGCTTGCCGATTTCACTTTGCCGTCAATCGATCCAGCGGCAGCACCTGATCGACATCGAAATAGCCGCGCCACGGATCGCCCTTCTGGCGCGCCAGCAGCCTCGCCGCATTTTCGACTGTCGCCCCGTGGGCGCTCGACAAGCGGTTGAGCGCAGTCCACGCGACGGGCCAGGCAAGCGGCGCGCCCTTGCGTGCACGCGTCGAGAACGGTGCGATCGCCGTGGCGCCGCGCGTGTTGCGCAGGTAGTCGATGAAGATGCGGCCCTTGCGTTTGGTCTTCGACATCTCGGCAAGGAAGCGATCCGGATTCTCGGCGGCGAAGGTGCGTGCCATGGCCTCGGCAAAGGCGCGGATATCTTCCCATCCGTGATGCGGGGTAAGCGGTACGACAACGTGTATGCCCTTGCCGCCGGTGGCCATGGCGAAGGACTGCAGGCCGAGGTGCTTGAGGCGCTCGCGCATCTCGCGGGCGGCATCGCGAACGACGGCGAAGTCCACCGCTTCGTCCGGATCAAAGTCGAAGACCAGCCGGTCCGGCTTTTCCAGCGTCTTGTTGTGGGCGCCCCAGATGTGCAGTTCGAGCACGCCCATCTGCACGGCCGCGATCAGCCCGCGCTCGTCCTCGATATAGAGATACTGGCCCTTGCCTTCCTTCTCCCTGATGGTGATCGGCTTGAAGGCGTCGGGGAAGCCGGGCGAGGCGTGCTTCTGGAAGAAGCCGTCGCCGTCTGCACCGGAGGGAAAGCGCACCAGGCTTAGCGGCCGGTCGGCGACATGCGGCAGGATCAGATCCTTGACCGACAGATAATAGGCGGCCAGTTGCCGCTTGGTGATGGCTTGGCCGGCAAACACCACCCGGTCGGGATGGGTCACGCGGACGCCCGCGATCTCGACGGCACCGTCATCGCCCTTGACGTCGACCGCGACGATGGCGGGCGACTGCGGTGGCTGGCGCTTGTCGGCGGGCGGAACGTCGGACATCTCGCGCGTGACCTCGGCACCCGGCTTGTCGCCGCGCAATCCCTTGAACGCGGCCTGGCGGACATAGCCCTCGTCGGTCCAGCCGGCAAAGGCGACCTCGATCACGAGTTCTGGTTTGACGAAGCGCGCCTTGCGGCGGATGTCGGGGGGCACGTCGGCGGCGGGTGGAGTCTTCGTCTGGCGCTTCTCCAGTTCGGGCCAAAGCTGCCTGAACTCGCGTTCGCCGAAGCCGCTGCCGACGCGGCCGCGATAGGCCAGCCGGTCCTCGTCGCGCGTGGCGACCAGCAGCGAGGCAAACGGTCGGCCGCGCACGGTCGATGGCTGCCAGCCGAGGACGATCAGCTCCTGGCCGCGGCCGCATTTGACCTTGACCCAGCTCTTCGTGCGGCCCGAGCGGTAGGGCGCGTCGGCACGTTTGGAGACGATGCCCTCGAGGCCCATGTCGCAGGCGTGGGCAAAGGTCTCGGCGCCGTGGCCTGCGACGTGATCGGAATAGAAGATCGGGCCGCCGGGCGCCTGGCCGTCGAGCAACTTCGCCAGTCGTTTCTTGCGCTCGCTAAGCGGCTTCTTGCGCAGATCCTCGCCATCGAGGGCGAGCAGGTCGAAGGCGCAGTAGAGGATGTCGTCCCGGCCTTCGGCGATGGACTCCTGCAGGCGGCCGAAGCTGCTCCGCCCCTCGGCGTCGCGCACGATCGTTTCGCCGTCGATGAGGGCCGCATGGCACGGCAGGTCGGCCAGCGGCCAGACGATCGACTTGAACCTGTCGGTCCAGTCGAGGCCGGTGCGGGTGAAGATGCGGGCGCGGCCGCTGCCGACTGCGGCGATGGTGCGGTAGCCGTCGAACTTGATCTCGTGCAGCCAGGCGTTGCCGGCCGGCGGCGCCTCCGCCGACGCGGCAAGCTGCGGCGCCACGAAGGCGGGTGGATCGCTGCCCCCCGCCCTCTTCTTCCCGGGCTTGGCCTCCTTGAAGCGGAAGCCCTCCACCCACTCGACATTGCCGGCGGCGATCTCCGCCATCGTCCGGCCGCTCCTGACGCTCGTCAGCCCGCGTTCGACGATCGGCACCTTTTCGGGGCCGGCGAAAGCGTCCTTCTCCTTGATGAGCAGCCAGTTCTCATGGCTGCCGCGCTCGCCTCTCTTCGGCTTCATGCGCACCAGCACCCACTGGCCGCGCAGCCGCCGTCCGTGGAGGACGAATTTCAGGTCGCCCTTGGAGAGCCCGGCATCGGCATCGCCGACCGGATCCCAGCTGCCTTCGTCCCACAGCATCACGGTGCCGCCGCCGTAGTTGCCCTTGGGGATGGTGCCCTCGAAGTCGCCATAGTCGAGCGGGTGGTCCTCGACATGGACGGCGAGCCGCTTCTCGGCCGGGTCATAGCTCGGGCCGTTGGGCACCGCCCATGACAACAGCACGCCGCCATGTTCGAGGCGGAAGTCGAAGTGCATCCGCGTCGCGTCGTGCTTCTGGATCAGGTAACGGTTGCCGCCGCCGGACCGGTCGGAGGCACTGCCGCCGGGCTCGGCGGTCCTGGCGAAGTCGCGCTTGGCGCGGTAAGTCGAGAGGCGATCGGCGGCCATATCCACAACCTATCGCGCCCTGGCCGCCCTGCAATGCCACAAGGATGCACGACTTAATGGAGACGGCGCTGGTCCTGGCTGTGCCCGAAGCGGAATTGGTGGTTGCCGACTGGCGGCTACGCTACGACCCGTCGGCGGCAGAAGGGGTGCCCGCGCACGTCACCCTGCTCTATCCGTTCCTGCCCTTCGCTGCGATCGACGATGCCACGGTTGCGCGTTTGGAGGCCGTATTCGCGGCGCACGCGCCGATCGATTTGACCTTTCGCGAGACCCGCCGCTTTTCGACGGTTTTGCGGCTGGCGCCGGAGGATCCCGCACCCATCTCGGCCCTGATCCGGGACCTGTGCGCCACCTTTCCTGATTGCTCGCCCTATGGCGGGGTTCATGACACCGTCGTTCCGCATCTCACGGTGGAGCATCTGACCGACGAAGCAGACCCGGGACCAGCGCTCGACCGGATCGAACGGGCGTTCCTCGCGGAGGCGTCGGCACGTCTGCCGGTCCACTCACGCGGAGCGACGGTCGCCCTGCTACGCGAAACGGACCTGTGGCGTGAAGTGCGGCGGTTTCCGCTCGGCGGCGGGGCCTAAGCAGCCCGGCGGCCCCTTGCCGATGCCTTGACGGTCTTCGCCGGCTTCTTCTTGGTGGACTTGGCCCGCGGTTTGCCCTTCTTGGTCGGCGTCGGGGCGCTGGCCGCGGCGGCCTTGCGCGATGTGTTGGCGTTGGCGCTTGCTTTGCCGCCGCTTGCCGCCTGACGCTCGCGGACGCTGCGCTTCAGCGCTTCCATGAGGTCGATCACCTTGCCGCCGAGTTGCGGCTCATCGATCTCGTGCGCCGGCCGGTTCTCAAGCTTGGCGTCGATCAGTTCGCGCAGCGCGGTCTCGTACTGGTTCTTGAAGGCCTTGGGGTCGAACGGCTTGACCTTGCGCTCGATCAGCTCGGTCGCCAGAGACAGCAGCTCCTTCTCGGGCTTGGCGGCCGGAACGGTGGTGAAGAACTGCTCCGGGTTCTGCAATTCGTCGGCATAGCGCACGGTCTCGATGACCAGCCCCTTGCCCGCCGCCCTCAGCGCCACGATGCTCGCCTGGCCGCGCGCGACCAGCTGGCCGAGGCCGATCTTTTTGGTCGCCTTCAGCGCGTCGCGGAGCACGACATAGGCTTCGCCGGCGACCTCGTCCTCATCGGGCGAAACGAAATAGGGTTTCTCGAAATAGATCGAGTTCGATCTCGTCCTCGTCGACGAACTGGACGAGGTCGATGGTGTGCTTGGCCTCCAGCTTGACGTCGCCGATCTCGTCGTCGGTCAGGAGGACGTATTTGCCCTTCTCCACCTCGTAGCCCTTGACGATATCCTGCGGGTCGACCGCGCCGAGGCCCGGCACCACCTTCTCGTAGCGGATTCGCTTGCCGCTGGGCTTATGGATCTGGTTGAACGAGATGCGCGCCGCGCTCTTCGTCGCCGGGAACACCTGAACCGGGATCGACACCAGCGCCAGCCGGATCTGGCCCTGCCAATACGCACGCGCGGCCATGCTCATTCTCCTCTGACACGAACACTGCGGAGATCAGCCGGCGGTGACCCTTGCGGGGCCGTCCGCCGCAAACCGCGGAGAGTACGCTTTGGCGGGTTAACGCTCAAACCGCATACGGAAAGTTGATCGTTGTTCCGGCTCTGTTCCGAATTCTTCGGCCGCTCAGCCCTCGCCGGGATCCAGCGGTGGAACCGCGTCGGGCTCCGGCTCGGCCTCGCGGTTGACCTCATAGACCTTGCCGTCAACCAGGGTGATGACACGGTCCATGCGCCGGGCAAGGTCGTGGTTATGGGTGGCGATCAACGCCGCCAGGCGCGATGCCCGCACCAGCCGGGTGAGGCCGTCGAAGACGAAGTCTGCCGTTGTCGGGTCGAGGTTGCCGGTGGGCTCGTCCGCCAGCAGCAGCCGCGGGCCGTTGGCGACCGCGCGGGCGATGGCGACGCGCTGCTGCTCGCCGCCGGAAAGCTCGCCCGGCCGGTGCTCGCCGCGCTCCTTGACGCGCATATAGGCGAGAAGCTGCATCGAGCGTCGCCGCGCCTCCTTGCGGTCGATGCCGCGAATGAGCTGCGGCATCATCACGTTTTCTAGGGCCGAGAACTCCGGCAGCAGGTGGTGGAACTGATAGATGAAGCCGATGTGCAGGCGGCGGAACATGGTGCGGTCGGCGTCGGAGAGCTTGCCCGTCGGCCGGCCGCCGATCACTACCTCGCCGGCGTTCGGCCGCTCGAGCAGGCCGGCAATGTGCAGCAGTGTCGATTTGCCGGCGCCCGACGGCGCCACCAGCGCCACCAGCTCGCCCGGATAGATCGAAAGGTCGGCGCCGTTGAGCACGTTCAGGCGGCCTTCGCCCTCGCGATAGTGGAGCTCCACGCCCGCAAGTCGCAGCACGGGCCGCGGGCCGGCGGTCTTTCTGACGCCGGCTTCGGGGGAGCGCGGGGCGGGCGCATTCATTCGTAGCGCAGCGCGTCGACCGGATCGAGGCGCGCCGCCCGCCAAGCCGGATAGAGGGTCGCCAGGAACGACAGGGCGAGCGCCATGACGACCACCGTGACCGTCTCGCGCAGGTCCATTTCCGCCGGCAGCTTGCTGAGGAAATAGAGCTCCGGCGAGAACAGCTCGGTCTGCGTCAGTTGCGACAGGAACTGGCGGATCGACTCGATGTTGAGATTGACCAGGACGCCGAGCACCACGCCGGCAAAGGTGCCGACAGTGCCGATCGAAGCCCCGGTGATGAAGAAGACGCGCATGATCGCGCCGCGCGTCGCCCCCATGGTGCGCAGGATGGCGATGTCATGGCCTTTGTCCTTCACCAGCATGGTGAGGCCCGAGATGATGTTCAGCGCCGCGACCAGCACGATCAGCGTGAGGATCAGGAACATGACGTTGCGCTCCACCTCGAGCGCGGAGAAGAAGGTAGCGTTGCGCTCCTGCCATGAGGTGAGCAGCACCTGGCGGTCGGCGGCGCGCTCGATGGCTGGGCGCATCGCGTCCACCATGTCGGCATTGTTGAGGTAGATCTCGATCGCGCTCGCCTCGTCGTCGAGGTTGAAATAGAGCTGCGCATCCGGGAACGGCAGGATGACGACGGTCGAATCGTATTCCGACATGCCGATCTCGAAGATCGCCACCACCGGATAGGAGATGATGCGCGGCGCCACGCCCATGGGGGTGACGCTGCCGCGCGGCGTGACCAGGGTCAGCTTGTCGCCGATCGAAAGGCCGAGCTGGGTGGCGAGCCGCGTGCCGATGGCGACGCCGTGGGATTCGTCGAAATTCTGCAGCGTGCCGAGGCGGACATTGTTGTAGATGCCGGCCACCTTGGGCAGGTCCTGCTGGCGGATGCCGCGCACCAGAACGCCGCTGGAAGTGTTGAGCCCGCTGGCTAGCGCCTGACCTTCCACCAGCGGAATTGCCGACTTGACGCCGGGCACCGCTGCGATCCGCTGGGCGACGGCGGCATAGTCGGTCAGCTTGGAGTTCATCGCCTGCACGATGATGTGACCGTTGAGGCCGAGGATCTTGCTGATCAGCTCCTGGCGGAAGCCGTTCATCACCGCCATGACGATGATCAGCGTGGCGACACCGAGCATGATGCCGATGAAGGAAAAGCCGGCGATGACGGAGATAAACGTCTCGCGCCGGCGCGACCGAAGATAGCGCCCGGCGAGCGCCCATTCGAACCGGGCGAAGGGTCGTGTTCCGGTCGGAAGCGCCGCCCTCGCCCTCGGTTCCTTGGCCATCCAGCTTCTCTCCTCAGGCGGCGGTCATCCTGTTCACCGCCGCTTCCAGGCTCATCGTCTCGCGCTGGCCGGTGGCCCGCCGCTTGACTTCGACCTCGCCCTTCTCCAGCCCCTTCGGTCCGACGATCACCTGCCAGGGCAGGCCGATCAGGTCCATGGTGGCGAACTTGGCGCCGGCGCGCTGATCGAGATCATCGTAGAGCACCGAGACCCCGGCATTCGTAAGGCGCTCGTGCAGTGTGTCGCAGGCTGCGTCGACCGCCGCATCGCCCGCCTTGAGGTTGATCAGGCCGACCTGGAAGGGCGCCACGCTGTCCGGCCAGATGATGCCGGCATCGTCGTGGCTGGCCTCGATGATCGCGGCAGCCAGGCGCGAGACGCCGATGCCGTAGGAGCCGCCGTGGATGGGGCGCTCGGTGCCGTCCGGCCCGGAGACCACCGCCTTCATCGGCACCGAATATTTGGTGCCGAAATAGAAGATCTGGCCGACCTCGATACCGCGTGTGTTCAAGCGGCGCTCCTCCGGCACCTCGCGCTCGAAGCGCGGCGCATCGTGGACGTCCTCGGTGGCTGCGTAGAAGGAGGTCCACGGCGCGATCAGGGGCTCCAGGTCAGCATCGTAGTTCACGTCCTCTCCGGGAACCGCCAGGTCGAGGATGTTGCGATCGCAATAGACGCCCGATTTGCCGGTATCCGCCAAGACCAGGAATTCGTGGCTGAGATCGCCGCCGATCGGCCCGGTCTCGGCGCGCATGGGGATGGCCGTCAGCCCCATGCGCTTGAACGTCCTGAGGTAGGCGACGAACATCTTGTTGTAGGAGACGCGCGCCGCCGCCTCGTCGATGTCGAAAGAATAGGCATCTTTCATCAGAAACTCGCGCCCGCGCAGCACGCCGAAGCGCGGCCGCACCTCGTCGCGGAACTTCCACTGGATGTGATAGAGGTTGAGCGGCAGGGCGCGGTAGCTCGAGACATAGGCGCGGAAGATTTCCGTGACCATCTCCTCGTTGGTCGGCCCGTAGAGCATGTCGCGCTCGTGCCGGTCGGTGATTTGCAGCATCTCCTTGCCATAGTCCTCGTAGCGGCCGCTCTCGCGCCACAGGTCAGCTGACTGGACCGTGGGCATCAGGATCTCGATTGCACCGGAGCGATCCTGCTCCTCGCGCACGATTTCGGCTATCCTGGCAAGAACGCGGTTGCCAAGCGGCAACCAGGAGTAGATGCCGGCTGCCTGCTGCCGGATGAGGCCCGCCCGCAGCATCAGCCGGTGGGAAACGATTTCTGCCTCTCGCGGTGCCTCGCGCAGGATCGGCAGGAAATAGCGGGACAAGCGCATCAGACAAATCTCCGGAGCATCAACGGCGGCGCAGTCAAACGACATGCTCATGAAAACACAAGCCCTTTTGCCGCCTTTGTGCCGCCGGTGAGGACCCCACGCCGCCGATCGGCGGGCATATGGCGCCTATCGTTTGATTCGTGCAAAAAGATTAGGCGTCGGCGCACAAAATGGTGACAAGCGGTTCGACATTGGATAGGCTCGCACGATAAGAAAAGACGGGTCCGGTGGGAGCCGGAAATTCGTCGAATAAGAACGGCATCGCGGTCTAAGTCTTGGGAGGAAGATCCCTTCTGGCGCGCCGAAAGGCAGCCGCCGCGGCGATCGAAAAAACGGGTCCAATAAGCCAATTGGGCCGTGGTCGTCGAACGAAGGGCGTGAGACGCGGAACTCGGTGAAGCAAGGCCGCAAGGCCTTGCTTTTTTATTGGGCGCCAGGTCGTTTCACTGGCGGAGGTCGAACCAGTCGGCCACGCTCCACACGGTGATCCCAAAATAGCCGACGGCGAACACGAACGCCCCCACCACGACGGTCGTGACGATGGTGGTGGCAATCGCCTTCTTCATCAGATTCGGGCGCACCGGCGCGCTGCGCGTGGTGCCGAGCACGACCTCGCCCTCCTCGTCCTGCGTGTGCATGCCGAAGGGCAGAATCGTGAACAGGACGAGCCACCAGACGACGAAATAGATGGCGGCAATGAAGATCGGATTCATTCGCCGCTCACGCCTCTTCCAGCTCGATCAGCGTGCCCAGGAAATCCTTGGGATGAACGAAGATGACCGGCTTGCCGTGGGCGCCGATCTTGGGTTCGCCGTCACCGAGCACCCGCGCGCCGCGAGCACTGAGCGCGGCGCTGGCGGCGCGCACATCGGCGACCTCGTAGCAGATGTGATGCACGCCGCCGAAGGGGTTGCGCTCCAGGAAGCCGGCTAAGGGCGAATCCGGCCCGAGCGGCGCGACCAGTTCGACTTTGGTGTTTGGCAGATCGACGAAGACCGTGGTGACGCAGTGTTCCGGCATCTCGACCGGCTCCGACACGGTGGCGCCCAGCATGTTGCGATAGAGTGCCGCGGCCGCGCCAAGGTCGGCGACCGCAATGGCCACGTGATTGAGACGGCCGATCATCGCGGTGCTCATACGACCGAGACGAAGACGGTGCAAACAGGTTTTTTGCCCCAGGTCTGGGCGATAGCCGCGCGCACCGCCCGTCGCACGGCCTCGCCGAGCGCATCGGCATCGCGGCGCACCGGCCGCGGAACCGATTCGAGCGTCGCCAGGACGGCGTCCATCGCCGTCTCCTCCATCGGCCGGCCGGCGGCGTCGGCGCGGGCGATTCCGATGAGATCGACCTGCGGCTCGGCGAGGACCTTGCCGCGCACGTCCATGACGATGGCGACGGTTACGTGGCCGACGTAGGAAATCCGGCGGCGCTCGACGACGCCGACGCCCTCGAGGTCGGCGATCAGCCGGCCGTCCTTGTAGAGGCGCCGCGGCTCGATCTCGTCGATCTGGGCGACCGGGTCCGGCGCCAGCCGCGTCATGATGCCGTCCTCGATTTCCACGACGGTCTCAACGCCGAGCTCGCGCGCCAGGTCGGCATGGGCGGCAAGGTGCATGGGCTCGCCGTGGACGGGGATGGAGATCTTCGGCTTCAGCCAGCCATACATCTGGCGCATCTCGTCGCGGCGCGGATGGCCGGAGGTATGAACCAGCCGGTGCTGATCGGTGATGACGCGGATGCCGCGCTCGGTGAGCGCATTGATGATGCGGATGATCTCGTATTCGTTGCCGGGAATGGCCCGCGCCGAGAAGACGACGATGTCGCCTTGCGCCAGCTCGATACGCGGATGGTCGTCGAAGGCGACGCGCGCCAGCGCCGCGCGCGGCTCGCCCTGGCTGCCGGTCAGCAGCACCACGACCTTGTCGCGCGGCAGGTAGGCATAGGCGTCCTCGGTGAGGAAGGGCGGCGTATCGTCGAGCATGCCGAGTTCGGTGGCTACGTCGATGACCCGGCGCATGGCGCGGCCAACGACGACCACGTCGCGACCGGCCTCGCGCGCGGCGAGCGCAACCGAGCGCAACCGCCCGACATTGGAGGCAAACGTCGTGAAGGCGACGCGCCGTCCCTTCGCCGAGCGGATGATCTCGGATAGTTCGCGCTCGACCTCGCTCTCGCTCGGGCTCACGCCTTCGCGCATCGCGTTGGTCGAGTCCGAGATGAGCGCCAAAACGCCCTCCCCGCCGATGGCCTTCAGCCGTGCCACATCGGTCGGCAGGCCGACGGTCGGCCGATCGTCGAGCTTCCAGTCGCCGCTGTGCAGGACGAGGCCGAGCGGCGTGCGGATGGCCAGCGCATGGGATTCGGGGATGGAGTGGGCGACGTTGATGTATTCCACCTCGAACGGTCCGAGGGTGATGCGGTCGCCCGGCTTGACCAGATTGACCGGCACCGGCGCGGCGTCGGGCTCGGCGGCGATCTTGGCCGCCAGCAGGTTGGCTGTGAAGGCGGTGGCATAGACCGGCACTTCGAGACGCGGCCACAGATCGACCAGCGCGCCGAAATGATCCTCATGGGCGTGGGTGATGACGATGCCGAGGAGGTTGATGCGTTCCTCCTCGAGATAGCCGATATCCGGAAAGACGAGGTCGACGCCCGGCAGGTCGGCATGGGCGAAGGAGACGCCGAAATCGACCGCGATCCAGGTGCGGTCGTGGCGCGGACCGAAGCCGTAGAGCGCGAGGTTCATGCCGATCTCGCCCACGCCGCCGAGCGGCAGGAAGACCAGTTCGTCTTTGGGCGAGCGCGGCATCGGCCTATCCCGTGCGACCCAGGAAGACGTCGCCGGCGCCGATCAACTGGCGCTCACCGTCCGCGCGGGCGAGAACGAGCCGCCCGGCCTCGTCGAGCGCCTCGAAACGGCCCTCGACCGGGCCGCCGACGAGGTTGACGCGGATCGGCTCGCCGACGCCGATTGCCCGGGCGAGCCATCCCGCTCTGACATCGGCAAAGCCGCGGCCGCGATCCCAGCGGCTCAGCTCCTCGTCCATGCGGACCGCCAGCCGGTCGAACAGCGGTTCCGCCTCGACCGGCAAGCCGCGCTCCCTGAAATCGCCAGCGACCTGCCCCTCCTTCACGTCCGGATGGGCAACGCAGTTGACGCCGATGCCGATGACAACGGCGAAGGCGCCAAAGGATAGCCCCTCTCCTTCGACCAGGATGCCGGCGACCTTTAAACGGTCGAGGAGCAGGTCGTTCGGCCATTTGAGCGCTAGGCGCTCGGCCGCCGCTGGCCCGGCCAAATCGACGACCGCCTGGTGTAGCGCCACTGCCGCCACGAACGAGACCGCCGGCGCCAGCGCGCGCGGCGCCGGATCGATGAGCATCAGCGAGGCGGCAAGGTTGCCGGCGCCGGTCACCCAGGCGCGGCCGCGGCGGCCGCGGCCGGCTGTCTGCTCGCCGGCCGTTACCCACAGGCCGCTGGCAGCACCGGATCTGGCGGCGGAGAGCGCATGGGCATTGGTGGACGCCAGGCTGTCGTTGTGCTCTCGGCGATAGCCGGTGGGTAGCGGCCCTGCCATCGACCCGCGGCTAGAAGAACGTCTTGGCAGCCAGGTCAGCGGCCGTGCCGATCTGTCCGGCGATGAATATGAAAAACAGGATGAAGACACCACTGACACCGAGGACTGCCTTGAGTTCCGTCGGCATCGGGGCGAAGCCGCCGACCGGCTCGTCGAAATACATTACCTTGACGATGCGCAGATAGTAGTAGGCGCCCACCACGCTGGCGAGCACGCCGATCACCGACAGCACGTAGAGGCCCGATTCGATGGCCGCGAGGAACACGTAGAACTTGGCGAAGAAGCCGGCGAGCGGCGGAATGCCGGCGAGCGAGAAGAGCAGCATCGCCAGCATGAAGGCCATCACCGGATTGGTGCGCGACAGGCCAGCGAGATCGTCGATGTCCTCGACCATGGTCTCGCCGCGGCGCATGGCGAGAATGCAGGCGAAGGTGCCGAGCGTCATCGCCATGTAGACGAGCAGGTAGATGATGACGCCCTGCACGCCGGCCTGGCTGCCGGCGGCCAGCCCGACCAGCGCATAGCCCATATGGCCGATGGAGGAATAGGCCATCAGCCGCTTGATGTTGCGCTGGCCGATGGCGGCGAAGGCGCCGAGCACCATCGACAGGATGGAGATGAAGGAGACCACCTGCTGCCAGTCGTGGGTGACGGCCGCGAACGGGCCGACCATGGCGCGGATGAACAGCGCCATCGCGGCGACCTTGGGGGCGGCGGCGAAGAAGGCGGTGACCGGGGTCGGCGCGCCCTCGTAGACGTCCGGTGTCCACATGTGGAACGGCACCGCCGACACCTTGAAGGCAAAGCCGGCGATGAGGAACACCAGGCCGAAGACCAGGCCGGTCGAAGCGCCGCCCTTGAGCGCCTCGGCGATGCCAGCGAAGGTGGTCTCGCCGGTGAAGCCGTAGATCAGCGAGGCGCCGTAGAGCAGCATGCCCGACGACAGGGCGCCGAGGACGAAGTATTTCAGGCCGGCCTCGGTGGAGCGTACCGAGTCCCGGTTGATCGCCGCCACCACGTAGAGCGCCAGCGACTGCAGCTCGAGGCCGAGATAGACGGCGATCAGGTCGTTGGCCGAGATCATCATCATCATGCCGAGCGTGGCAATGACGATGAGCACCGGATATTCGAAGCGCTCGAACTTCTGCAGGCGGGCGAAGGCGACGGACATGATAATGGCCGCGCCGGAGCCGATGAGCACCAGAACCTTCATCAGCCGCGCAAACGGATCGAGTACGAAGGCGCCGTTGAAGGTGACGCCGTCGGCGCGCACGAAGAGGACGACCAGCAGCGCCACGACGAGCAGGGCCACCGCCAGGTAGGTCACCAGGGCGACGACGCGCTGACCGCCGAAGACGCCGACCATCAGCAGGGCCAACGCACCGACCGCCAGA
>CAWHLM010000019.1:0-25542 GCA_963830215.1 uncultured Alphaproteobacteria bacterium | reverse complement strand
TGCCGTGGTCGGGCGATATCTGGATCGACGGGCGCAATACTGGCGGGCTCATGCGCCAGGCCATGAAACCGATCCTGCGCGACGTGCAAATGGTCTTTCAGGATCCCTATGCCTCACTCGATCCGCGCATGCGGGTCGGCGATCTGGTGGCCGAGCCGCTGCTCATCCATGGCATCGCCAAGGGCCAGGAACTGGAAGACCGCGTGGCCTATCTGTTCGGCGGGTGGGCCTGTCGCACGACGTCATGAATCGCTATCCGCACGAGTTTTCCGGCGGCCAGCGCCAGCGCATCTGCATTGCCCGCGCGCTATCGCTGTCGCCCAAGGCGATTGTTGCGGACGAGTGCGTCTCGGCGCTCGACGTGTCGATCCAGGCGCAGGTGCTCGACCTGCTGCAGGACATCCAGAACGACACCGGCATCGCCTATCTGTTCATCTCGCACGACATGGCCGTGGTCGAGCAGATCAGCCATCGCGTGGCGGTGATGTACATGGGGAGGATCGTCGAGACCGGCACGCGCGCTCAGGTCTTCGAGAATCCGCAACACGCCTACACCCAGCGCCTGCTGGACGCGGTTCCGGTCCCTGACCCGGTCCGCGCAAGGCGGCAATACGTGCCCTTCGTCGGCGAGCTGCCGAGCCCGGTCCACGACCTCGACTATGCGCCGCCGCCCATCGTCTATCGGACAGTTGCCGGCGGACATCTGGTCGCCGCAGACGCGGCCGTAGACGTCACGGTATAGCGCTCAGGGAGCGCGGCCGCCTCGGATCAACACTTGGGGGGCCGATGCGAGTCTCCGCAAGGATGGGCGCCCTGGTCCGCTCCTGGCGCTTCTCGGAAGTTGCCGCACGCACAACCGATGTCCGAGTTCGGGGGATTACCGGACTTCGTGACTAGCCATCGAGACTTCGCTTGTTGACCCGATTCAGTCGTCAAGATCGGGACGCTTGGGCGCTACACGGTCATTCGATCCGGCTCGTTCGGGTGGGCATGGAGTAGGCCCGCTAGATCGACACTCACCGGGATTGGATCGCTGACCTCTCCCACGAAGGACCGATCTGCGGTCGTGTGGATGAAACCCATGGTGAACAGCGCGCCGCCATGTTCGACGAGCTTGCCGGCGTAGCGTGGACATGGTCCCCGCCATCGAAGAACGGCCCCGGCGCGACCTGCCAGGCGCCCAGCGGGCCGATCGCGCGACGAGATAGTGCGTGCCGGACACGGGAGGCTGCGGATTGCCAGCGCGGTAGGCCTTCGACCAGTGCCTGCCGGACGTGCAGAAGAGGCAATACCAGCGGTCCCCGATCCTGAGCACCTGCGGCACCTCCATCTGACCGAACATGCCGCCGCGATAGACCGGCGCCTGCAGTGTCCAAGTGTAGAGGTCCGGCGAGGTGGCAAGGCCGATGGCGCCACCCGCATTGGGTTCGGCGATCCCCGGGACGCGCGCGGTGAAGAACATCAGCCAGCCGTCGCCGGTCGGGTCCTTCATGACCCAGGGATCGCGGAAGGCGCGGTCGTGCCAGTGTCCGGGGCGTGAATTCCTCATAGTCCGGCCGCGAGATGTCGAGCGCCAGCCCGTCGCCGACCCGTCTGCCAGGAATGCATGTCCGTCGAAGTCGCGTGGCCGATGCGCTGCTTCATGCCGCCGTCGTCGTGATTGGTGCCGGTGTAGAAGAGATGCCAGCGCCCGTCTGTTCCCTTCACCACCGAACCCGTCCACGTCGTCCAGTCGTCCCAGGCCGGCCCTTCCGCCGGACCGAAACAGGTGCCGAGATGGGTCCAGTTGACCAGATCGCGGCTGACCGCGTGCCCCTGGGTCACGTGGCGATGCCTGAGTTCGGGATTGCCGAGGCTCTTGTCGGCCTGGAGGAAGTAGATGTGCCAGTCGGCCCCGTCGCGGGCCAGCCAGAAATCCCAGATCCATTTGTCTGCAAGGGCGAGTGTCAAATCCGATAGCCCCGATTCCGCATCAACCCTTTATGCCCGTCGAGGCGATGGAAGAGATGAAGGCGCGCTGAAGTGCCAGATAGAAGATGAGCACCGGGATCGTGATGATGCTGAGGTAGGCCATCACCTCTCCCCATGCCACGTTGAGCTGGAAGAAGTACTCAAGCCCCACCATGATCGGCCGGTAGCGCTCGGCCTGCGTCACCATGAGCGGCCACAGGTATTGTTGCGAATACATGATCAGGAACTTGAGGATCGCAGCGGTGGCGATCACCGGTCCGGAGATCGGCATGATCACGCGCCAGTAGATCTGGAACCAGCCGGCGCCATCGATGCGCGCCGCCTCGATGAGCTCGAAAGGCAGATCCCTGAAATACTGGGTGAAGAGGAAGATCGTCAGCCCGTCCGCGATCCACGGGATGATCTGTACGTGGTAGGAGTTGAGCCAGCCGATGGTGAAACCCTGTGCGCTGATCCAAGGCAGGTCGTTCACCTCGAGCAGCAGCGGAATGGCAATCGTCTCGAACGGGATGATCAGCGTCGCCAGCACGATCGAGAAGATGACGTCGCGGCCGCGCCATTCGAGGAAGGCGAAGGAAAAGGCCGCCATCGAGCCCAGCAACAGCGCGAGCCCGACGGTCGTCACCGTGATGAACACCGAATTGAAGATGAACAGCGCCACCGGTGCCCGTCGGAAGGCGGCGAAGTAGTTGTCGAGCGAGATATCGCCGACAGGCAGGAAAGCGCGCAGCGACGCGGTATCGGCGAGAAGCTGATGGCTCGGCTTCAGCGACGAGATCAGCATGAAGACGACCGGGAATATGAAGATCAGCGCCACGACGATCAGCAGGGCGTAGCGCAGCACCAGCCCCAGCCCGCCCGGGCGATGGTTTCCGGCGCTCATCGAGCGCGCTCGCGGGTGAGCCAGCGCTGGGTCAGCGAGATTGTGAGCACGATCAGGAACAGGATCACCGAGATGGCCGAGCCGGTGGCGATGTCCTGTTGGACGTAGCCGTGCTGGACGGCCTGGAACACGATCGACTGGGTCGAATCGAGCGGCCCACCCTTGGTCATCACGTCGACCTGCGCGAACAGCGAGAAGGCCTGCATGGTGATGACGATGAGGATGAGGACGGCGGTGTTCCTCAGGCCTGGCCATGTGACGTTGGCGAACTGCTGCCAGCGGTTGGCGCCGTCGATCTCGGCGGCCTCGTAGAGCGACGGCGGAATGATCTGCAAGCCCGGAGAGCCAGATCACCATGTGGAAGCCGACGCCCTGCCAGACGGACATGCCGAGGATCGACCACAATGCCGTCTGCGGCTGACCGAGCCAGTCGATGGGCTTGAAGGCGCCGAAAGTCAGCCAGCCGAGGAGCGAATTGAGCAGCCCATGCTCGCCGGCATAGATGAAGCGCCAAAGCAGGGCGACCACCACGATCGACATGACCACCGGCATGAAATAGATGGTCCGGAAGATGTTGATGCCCTTGAGCTTCTGATTGACCATCAGTGCCAGGAGCAGAGCCAACCCGGCCTGGACCGGCGCGACGACGATGACGAAGGAGATCGTGTTGATCAGCGCCTTCGCGAAGACAAGGTCGCGCGTTAGCACCAACACCCTGGTAGTGCCCCACTGCCAGCCGAACAGCTCCTTCATCCGGAAGTATTGCGGGTACTTGTCCTGGTCGCGGGTGAAATCGCGGATCGACGGATAGGTCGGGTTACCCGCCTCATCGGTGACGACGGCGCCCGTCGCCGGGTCCTTCTGCGGCTCGAGCGTCAGCACGCCGGCGCCCAAGAGCTGCCGGAAGTTGGTCATGCCGATGAAGTGGGTCGGGTTCGGCGAGATCAGCCGCTGGTCGGTGAAGCTCAGCACGAAGCCGAGCAGGAACGGCACGACCAGGAACAGGAACAGGAGCCCAACCATCGGCAGCGCCATCAGCCAGCCGGCCAGGTTCTGCCCGGTCTTCACGCTCGACCTGAATCGCACCGGCATGCCTGACGCCTTCCGTGGTGTCCGCACCTTTCACGGGGAGCGACCCCGCGTTGCCGCGGGATCGCTCGTCTTGCTGGGAGGATGGCTGTCTACTTGCTGAAGCCGTAGCCGCCGTTCTTCTTGATGTCGGCGGTGATGTTGTCGGCCGCCGTATCGAGCGTATCCTCGACATTGGCGCCGTCGGCGATATCGGCGGCTGCCTTCGAGAAGGTCGGCGAGATCACGGTGTAGGCGGGCGTCACCGGCCTGAGCGTCGCCTGTGCCTTCGACAGGTCGAAGAAGACGGCAAGCGGACCGCCGGGCTTGTAGTTCTTGGTCATCGCCGCAGCGGACGAGGTCGCCGGGATCAGGCCGATCGCGTCGGAGAACTGCGCCAAGTACTTGTCCTGGATGGCGAACTCGATGAACTTTTCGGCGCCGTCGGCATGCTTGCTCTCGGCAGAGATGCCGAACTGCCAGGATGCGGCACCGATCTTCGGCCCATGCCCGAAATCGGGCGCGGGCAGGAAGAGCAGGTCGTCGCCCCACTTCTTCAGGGCCGTCACCGCGTTCCAGTTCCCGCTCCACTGCAGGGCGACCTTGCCGTCGAGGAAGCTGTTCTGCTGATAGGCGGGGGTCTCCGACGTGCCGGGCGCATACTTCTTCTGGAACAGGCCCTGCCACCAGTGCCCCCACTTCATGGCGTCGGGGCCGTTCAGCGCGCCCTCGGCCGTCAGGTAGGTCTTGCGGTCGACGAGGTCGCCGCCGAAGCTTTCGAGGAACGGGCTGAAGGCATAGGGGGACCACTCGCCCTTGTCGTTCATGCCGAGTTCGAGCGGATATTCGAACTTGCCGGAGGCCTTGATCTTCTCGAGGGCGGCATTGAACTCATCCCCGGTCCACGGCTTGTCGAGGGTGGGGATGCGGATGCCATATTCGTCGAGCACGGACTTGCGCGCGAACATGGCGAGCGCGGCGTCCCACAGGCCGACCGAATAGAGCTTGCCCTGCCAGCGGCCGATCGGACCGGGCAGGAAGTTGGCGATCTTGCTCTCGGGCATGTTGAGCGGCTGCAGATAGCCGGACCAAGCCCAGTTCGGCATGTTCGGACCGTCCATGTCGAGAATGTCCGGCAACTTGTGGGCCAGGGCGGCCGCGGTGACCGAGTCGTTGTAGGCGGCCTGCGGGAACTGCTCGAGCGTCACCTTCCAGTCCGACTGCGAGTTGTTGAAGTCGTTGATGATGCCGACGATGATGCTCTTCTCGGTGGCGTTGCCGGCACCGTGGTACCAGAGGCTCAACTCGGTAGCGGCGAAGGCCGACCCGCTGAGCAGCATCGCCATCGTGAAACCGGAAGCCAGTAAGAGTCTCTTCATGCTCCTCTCCTCCTTTGATCTAGCGAGGTGACCACGGAGCCGCGCACCAGCACGGACTGCCGCCAGGTCACTGGGCCCGTTACAAGCTCTATGGGCGGCTCTTGCGGGTTCTGGTTTCCGTCGATGAGGCGCAGCAGCTTCTCGGCGGCGCGCGCACCCATTGCGGCATAGGGCAATTCGACGCTGGTCAGCGGCGGATCGAGGTGCTCGGTGATGAGGCGGTAATCGTCGTAGCCGACGATGGAAATCGCATCGGGGACCTTGAGCCCGCGCGCGTTGAGCAGCGCGTAGACGCGCATCGCCATCTTGTCGTTGGCGCAGCAGAACGCGGTCGGCGGCTCCGGCAGTCGCAGCAGACGGTCGAGCGAATCCCACAGCAGATCGAATTCGTGCGCTGGATCGCGCAGCGCGGCGGTGACGACGAGGTCCGCATCGAATGCGACCCCTGCCTGCGCCAGCGCCTGGCGATAGCCTTCGAGACGCAGCCCGCGCGCGGCCATGCTGTCAGGCAGGGTGAGGAAGCCGATGCGCCGGTGCCCGCGCGCGATCAACCCGGAAACGAGGGCGAACTGGCCGCCCCGGTCGTCGGGCACGACGGCGGGCGTCCCGACCAAATCGAAGCAATTGGTCAGTACCGTCGGCTTGCCGCGCAGCGTCGCCGGCAGGACGACCTCGCGATGGTACTCGGCGACATAGATCAGCCCCTCGACGCGATGCTCAAGGAAGGTCTGGACCAGCGCCGGGACGCGCGCCGCGTCGCCATCGATGTCGGCGATCAGCAGCGTCATGTTGCTCGAGGCCAGCACTCGCTGGGCGCCCTGCACGAGGTAGATTTCCGGCAGGCCCACCGCCTCTTCCTGTCCTGGGGAGGCGCTGATCGCGCCGGTGATCATCCCGACGAGGCCGGTCTTCTGCGAGCGCATCGAGCGCGCCGCATTGGACGGGATGTAGCTGAGATCGGCCATCGCCGCGTGCACGGCCGCGCGCGTCTTTTCGTTGACCGGCGCATCGCCGTTCAACACGCGGCTCACCGTTTTCGGCGACACGCCCGCCAGCTTGGCCACGTCGTAAATCGTCGCCACGCGTTCCTCCCGATCCGCGGTGCCCCGTCTTTACGATTCCTGAATGCAGGGCAATTCCGCTTGACACCGATGTCATGACATCGATGTCACTATCCATATGGCATTGTCGGGTGTCAAGAGCTTGGAATGGCCGCCATGGGATGTCGCTCGCTCCAGCAAATGATATCTGAGAGCGCTCAGAGGTCGGGGCGCTTGGATCGCTGGACGGATCTGGAAGACCGTTCCTGGCGCATTCGAGACGCCGCGAACCGCGCGAGGGATGTTCGGAAAGCGATCGATAGCGGACGTGTCCACGTGGCGCCGACCTATCGAAATCCGCAGGTCATTTGCAACCGCTCGCACTGGCGATTGTTGATCATTTGATAGACCAACAGTGGTTAGTCGGCGGCTCCTTCCTCCTTTGCCAACGTGAAATCGTTGATCGCTTGCGTCGCTCTCCTCGGCAACCCCCGCTCTCTACGCGCCGCCGAAAGGGTTCGTTGTCAGGATTCCATAGGAAGCACTCGACGGCGTCGAGCGACACTATCCGGAGGACAGAGCAAAGCGGAAAGACCATGACGTTTGAAGAGGCCAAAGAACAGATCGAACTGCTGCTCAACCCCGATCCAGATGAGTATGACGGCGGCCTCGGCCAGCGTCCGTCCCCCTCGCGTCCCGCAACGAGGCGCGGAGGTCAGGGCTGGCGCAAACCAGCGCTGCCGTTGGCCACCGTCCACTTTATTGCCGCCGCCGACGCGGCCGCGAGGCCGCATGATTCTCGCTCTACGAGGACGTATGATAGGCGTCGAGGGCGGCCTCGATGCCTTCCGCCCAGATCATGGTGAGCCACTTGGAGAACGCTTCGGCAAAGCGCGGCTGGTCGGCGAGGTCACCATAGTTCTGGCGCATCTCGAGCCAGGCGCGGGGATCGCTTTTGGCTGCCTTGGCGGCCGCCGTGAGGTCGTCCCAGAAGGGGTCGTTGGGCGCGATCGCCGTGCCGTTCTCGCGGGTTCCCTCGCACATGCGCGCCCAGGCTGCCTCGGCCAGCGCCAGCCCCTCGACCGAGGTGCCCTTGGCCAGACCGTCGCGGACCGATGGGAGCACCATGCCGGTGTGGCGGCTGGAACCGTCGAACGCGACGCGCCTGACCGTGTCGACGACCGCCGGGTTGGCGAACCGGCTGCCGATCAGGTCGACATATTGCTCCGGCGTCATGCCCGGGACCGGCTTCACATGAGGGACGATCTCGTCCTTCTCCACCTTGCTGAAGAGGGCGTTGATCTTGGGATGGGCCATGCTGGCGGAGATCGTCTCGATGCCGAGGATCTCGGCCGAGTTGGCGATCACCTGATGGCCGGCGTTGAGGATGCGGATCTTCTGCGTCTCGTAGTCCTTGACCCGGTCGGAGAAGGTGGCGCCGACCTTGTCCCAGGCCGGCCGGCCGGCGCAGAAATTGTCCTCGATCACCCACTGGCGGAAATATTCGTGGGTGACCGGGGCCGCATCGTCGATGCCGAAGGATTGCGCCAGCGCGATCTCCTTGGGGCCGGTCGCAGGCACGATGCAGTCGACCATCGAATTGGGGAAGCTGCAGTTCTCGTAGATCCACTCGGCCAGGGCCGGGTCGGAGAGGCGCGCGAGTCCGGTCACGGTCTGATGCAGGATGTGGCCGTTGCCCTGAAGGTTGTCGCAGGATTGGCAGGAGAGGGGGCCGACGCCGCGGTCGCGCCTGAGCTTGAGCGCCGCGACGATGGCCCCGAAGGCGGTGCGCGGCCGGCCGGGATTCTCGGCGTCGTGGCGGATGTCCGCATGCCTGGCGTCGAACTTGTGGCTGGCCGGGTCGACGTAGTAGCCGCCCTCGGTCACGGTCAGCGCGACGATGCGGATATCGGGCGCAGCCATCCGGGCGATGAGGGCGCCGTTGTCCACTTCGACCGGCACGTAGTCGATCATCGACCCGACGACTTCCGCTGACATGCCGGAGGGGTCGAGCTCGATCAGCGTGGTCAGATAGTCCTGCGCCTTCAGCTTCTCGCGCATCGCGGCGTCGTAGGGGCGCACCCCGGCCCCGACGATCGCCCAGTCATGGTTCAGCCCCTGCTGGAACAGCCGGTGCAGGTACCAGGACTGGTGCGCGCGATGGAAGTTGCCGAGTCCGATATGGACGATTCCCGCCGTCAGCCGCGCGCGATCGTAGGTCGGGCGCTTGATGGTCTCGGGAAGATCTTTGAGTGTCGCGTTGCTGAGTTTCATGGTCATCACCCGGCGGGTCGCTCTGCGGCGGCCTGCGTCATTGTCGGATTGCTTTCCCGTCAGAGCCGAAGCGATGGATCCTCTGCGGATCCGGGGTGAGGTGGATGGTCGAGCCGGCGCCGAAGCCGACTTCGCCGACCACGCGCACCGTAATATCGCCGATCGCGTCGACGGTGACGTAGAGGAAGGTGTCGCTGCCGACGTGCTCGGCAACCTTGACCTTGCCGGTCCAGCGGCCGCTGTCGTGCGAGACCGAGATGTGCTCCGGACGGACGCCGACCGTGGCGGCGTTCAGTTCCGCCGCCGCCGGGCCGGACACCAGGTTCATCTTGGGTGAGCCGATGAAGCCCGCCACGAACAGGTTGTCGGGTCGTTCGTAGAGGTCGATGGGGCTGCCGACCTGCTCGATGCGGCCGGCCTGGAGCACCACGATGCGGTCAGCCATGGTCATGGCTTCGACCTGGTCGTGGGTGACGTAGACCATTGTTGTGCGCAGCGTGTTGTGCAACTGGCTGATCTCCAGGCGCATGGAGACGCGCAGCGCAGCGTCGAGGTTCGACAGCGGCTCGTCGAAGAGGAAGGCCTTGGGCTGGCGCACGATGGCACGACCGATGGCGACGCGCTGGCGCTGGCCGCCGGAGAGCTGACGCGGGCGGCGATCGAGGTAATCGGTCAGGTTCAGGATGCGCGCGGCGTCACGCACCTTGGCGTCGATTGCCTGCTTCTCCATGCCCGCCATCTTCAGCGGAAAGGCGATGTTCTTGTAGACGCTCATGTGCGGATAGAGGGCGTAGGACTGGAACACCATCGATAGGCCGCGTTTGGCCGGCGGCAGCTGCTCGACGTCGCTGCCGTCGATGCGGATGGTCCCGCCCGACACGTCCTCTAGCCCGGCGATGAGCCTGAGTAGCGTGGACTTGCCGCAGCCCGACGGGCCGACGAAAACGACGAAGGCGCCGTCGGGGATTTCGAGGTCGACGTCCTTGATGACATTGACCTCGCCGAAGGCCTTCTGCACGCCCGAGAGTTCGATCTTGCCCATGGTTTCCGTCCCCGTACCTACTTGACTGCGCCGAAGGTGAGGCCGCGCACCAGTTGCCGCTGCGAGAACCACCCGAGGATGAGGATCGGTGCGATGGCGAGTGTCGAGGCCGCCGACAGCTTCGCCCAGAACAGGCCTTCCGGCGCCGAAAAGGACGCAATGAAGGCGGTCAGCGGCGCCGCCTTGGCAGCGGTCAGGTTGAGCGTCCAGAACGCCTCGTTCCACGCCAGGATGATATTGAGCAGCATCGTGGAGGCGATGCCCGGCACCGCCATCGGCACGAGGATGTAGACGATCTCCTTCCACAGCACGGCGCCGTCCATGCGGCTGGCTTCGAGGATGTCGACCGGGATCTCCTTGAAATAGGTGTAGAGCATCCAGATGACGATCGGCAGGTCGATCAGCATCAGGATCACGGTCAGCCCACCGAGGTTGTCCAGGAGGTTCAGGTTCTTGAAAATCAAATAGACCGGCACCAACACGCCCACCGCCGGCATCATCTTGGTGGACAGCATCCACATCAGGATGTCCTTGGTGCGCCGCGACGGCGAGAACGCCATCGACCAGGCGCCCGGCACCGCGAAGACGAGGGCGAGCAGGGTCGAGCCGACGGCCATGACGACCGAATTGTAGAAGTGCGAGAAATAGTTGGAGCGATCCTGGACCTCGACGAAATTCTCCAGCGTCCAGTGCGGCGGGAAGAAGGCCGGCGGGAAGAGGATGGCGTCTCCCTCGGTCTTGAACGCAGTCAGGATCGTCCACAGGATCGGGAAAAAGATCAGCAGCGCGACGATCCAGGCGAGGATCGTGAAGGACCATTTCTTCTGCGGCGTGACGGCGCGGGCCATGGTTCTCGCTCCCTCAGGCTTCGAGGTTCTTGCCGACAATGCGCAGCAGGAAGATGGCGACGACGTTGGCGAGCACCACCGCCACCACACCTCCGGCCGAAGCGCCGCCGACATCGTAGCTGAGCAGGGCCTCGTGATAGACCAGATAGGTGATGTTGGTGGAGGCAAAGCCGGGACCGCCGCTGGTGGTGACCAGGATCTCGGCGAAGACCGACAGCAGGAAGATGGTCTCGATGAGGATCACCACGGTGATGGCGCGGGAGAGATGGGGCAGGACGATGTAAATGAAGCGGTTGACGATGTTGGCCCCGTCCATCTCGGCAGCTTCCTTCTGCTCCTCGTCGAGGGATTGCATCGCCGTCAGCAGGATGAGCGTGGCAAAGGGCAACCACTCCCACGACACGATGATGATGATGGAAAAGAGCGGGAAGTCCTCTAGCCACGGGATCGGGGCAATGCCGAAACGTGTCGTGAGCCAGGCGAAGATCCCGTAGTTCGGGTCGAGCATCATGTTCTTCCACACCAACGCCGAAACCGTCGGCATGACGAAGAACGGCGAGATGATGAGGATGCGAACGATCCCCTGGCCGGCGATCTGCTGATCCAGCAACATGCCCAGAAGGATCCCGCCGATCACGGTGATCGCGAGCACCGAAACGGTGAGGATGAGGGTATTGCCGAACGCCTGGAAGAAGGACGGGTCGGTGAGGAAGTAGTGGTAGTTGGTCCAGCCGGCGAAGCCGCTGATGAGCGGATTGAGCAGGTTATAGTGCTGGAACGAGTACCAAAGCGTCAGCCCCAGCGGCACGATCATCCAGATGAACAGCGCCACCACCGACGGCGCCAGCATCGCACGCGCCAAGCTGCGGGTATTCGCGGTCGCCATGCCTGCCTCCCCAATCGGCACACCTGTTGCGGTGGCCATGCAGCGGCGTCTGGTTGGTTCCAGCGCCGGGACGATTACGCGACGTACAACCTGTTTCGAGAACGAGACCGACTGAATGTTTGGGGCTGCCCGGGACGCACGGTCCAAAATCCCGGGCAGCCTCCAGCTTGGGAGGAGGCTACTTGATGTAGCCTGCCTTGGTCATGACGCGCGTGGCAGCATCCTGAGCCTGCTTCAGCGCATCGTCGACGGTGCTCTGCCCGGCGAGCGCCGCCGAGAAGATCTGGCCGACCGTGTCGCCGAGGCCCTGGAACTCAGGAATGGCGACGAACTGCACGCCGGTATAGGGCACCGGCTGAACGGTCGGATGCTGCGGATCGGCAGCCTCGATCGAGGCGAGCGTCATCGCGGCAAACGGCGCTTTCAGATAATCCGGGTTCTTGTAGAGCGACGTGCGCGTTCCCGGAGGCACGTTGGCCCAACCGTCCTTGCTCGCGACCAGCTCCTCGTAGTGCTTGGAGGTTGCCCAGTCGATGAACTTCTCAGCAGCCTCGGCCTTCTGCGAGCCGGCAGGAACGGCCAGCGCCCACGACCACAGCCAGTTGGCGCGCTTGCCCAGGCCCTTATCCGGCGCCAGCGCGAAGCCGACCTTGTCGGCAACCGTCGAGGCCTTGGGGTCGGTCACGAACGAACCGGCGACGGTGGCGTCGATCCACATGCCGCACTTGCCCTGCTGGAACAGGGTCAGGTTCTCGTTGAAGCCGTTGGACGAGGCGCCAGCCGGCCCGTCGGCCTTCATCAGGTCGACATAGAACTGCAGGGCGTCATGCCATTCCTTGCTGTCGAACTGGGGCTTCCAGTTCATGTCGAACCAGCGCGCGCCGAAGGAGTTCGCCAGCGTGGTCAGGAACGCCATGTTCTCGCCCCAGCCGGCCTTGCCGCGCAGGCAGATGCCGTTCACGCCATTGGCGCGGTCGGTCATCTTGTCGGCAGCCTGCTTGATGAAGTCCCAGGTGGGCTTGTCGGGCATGGTCAGCCCGGCCTTCTCCATCAGGTCCTTGCGATACATGGTGTAGGAGCTCTCGCCGTAGAACGGTGCGGCGTAGAGCTTGTTGTCGTAGCTCAGACCGGCACGGATCGGCGGCAGCAGGTCGTTGACGTCATAGGTCGGGTCGCTTTCGAGCGCCGAAAGCTCGACCAGCCAGCCATTCTTGGCCCAGATCGGAACCTCATAGGTGCCGATGGTCAGGATGTCGTACTGGCCGCCCTTGGTGGCGATGTCGGTGGTCACCTTCTGGCGGAGAACGTTCTCCTCCAGCGTGACCCAGTTCAGCGTGATGTCCGGATTAGCCTTGGTGAAATCGTCCGTCAGCTTCTGCATCCGGATCATGTCGCCGTTGTTCACCGTAGCGATGGTGAGCTGCGTCGCCGCCATGGCCTGGCTGGAGCCAAACAGCAACGCGACGCCCGCAAGGGCGCGAAGCACTGGTTTCATGATCTCCTCCCATTTGTGCCGTGAGCATTTGCTATGGCACTGATCATATGCTCATCACAGAATCGCTCAGACGTCAAGGGCGTGCTTGCTTGCCATCACCGCGGGCGCATCCGGGACGGCAAGCAGGCGCGGTAAATCGGGGATGATGCTCTCAGCCGAGGGCGAGCAGGGAGCGGGCCGTCGTCTCGTTGGTGATGAGGCAGTTGACGATTCTGCCGCGCAGCGCGGCATGAATCGGCAGCACCTTTCCGGTGCCCTGGGCGACGCCGACGACCAACCCTTCCGGCGGAATGATGCGCGGCACGCTGGTCAGTCGCTGGTTGAACCCTCCAGTGATGATCTGGCCGGCGGCATCGTAGGCCCAGCCGGTCACCTCGCCCACGGCGCCGAGGCGGTGCATTTCGACGAGCTCTTCGTTGGAAATGAAGCCGTCGACGAAGACCGGCGCGCTCTCGTCCATCTGGCCGATGCCGATCAGCGTGATGTCGGCGGCGGCAGCAAGCTCAAGCACGCGGACCACCGGTTCGAGCTGCATGAGTTGGTCGCGCTGGCCGCGCGAGGGGACCACCACCGGCAGCGGCATGGGGTAATGCGGCGCGTGGGTGAGATTGGAGAGATGAGCGAGCACGTCGTAGAAACTCGCCGAGCCGCGCATCGAGATGTGGCCGACAAGAGAGACAAACCGGTGCTGCGGGCAGTTCGTCGGCTGCATGCGCTCGACCGCGGCCCGCAGCGTGCGGCCGGTGCCGAGCGCCACGATGAGCGGCTCTGGCGCCTTGAGCTTCTGGTCAAGGAAGGCGGCGGCGCGCTCGGCAGCGCCGAGGACGATGCTGTCGGATTCCGGATCGCTTGGCGCGACCTCGCAATAGGCGAGCCCGTAGCGCTCCGCCAGCGCCGCCGCCAGCTCCATGCAGGCCGCGATGGGATGCTCCAAACGGAAGGAAATCAGCCGTTCGGCCAGGGCCAGCGCAACCAGGCGCTGGGCTGTCGGACGCGAGACATTGAGCTTGTGGGCGATCTCGTCCTGGGTGTTGCCGGCAACGTAATAGAGCCACCCCGCACGCGCCGCGTCGTCCAGACGGGACGGGTGGCTACGATCCGGTTGAAACGGCTCTGACGTCGGCTTGCGCGTCATTGCGGCAGCAACTCCCCAAGTGAATCGAAGATGCGGTCGGCACCGGCCGCAGTCAGTTGCGTCGCCACGTCGCGGCCCTGGCAATGGCTGCCGCCAACGAAGCCCCATACGGTCATAGCGGCGGCTTTGCCGGCGCGCACGCCGAGGACGGAATCCTCGATCACCAGGGCACGCTCCGGCCGTTGCTTCATCTCCCGGGCTGCGAGAAGGAACAGATCGGGCGCCGGCTTGACGTTCTCGACCATGGCGGCGTCGAAGACGCGCCCGGCGAAGTAGCCGTCGAGATTGGTCACCGCAAGTGTGAGCCGCAGGCGCTCGCGTTCGCTCGACGAGGCAAGGCAGAACGGCTGCTGCAACCTGGTGAGAACCTCTTCAGCGAGCGGCATCGGCTTCAGCCGCTCAGAGAGCGCCGTCGCCAGGCGCTTGCGATGGTCGGCGAAGAAGCCGGCCGGCGGATCGCGCTGCAGCTCGGTATGCCAATAGGACACCACCGTAGCCGAACTGCGGCCGACGAACCTCTCGATGACCTCGTCCAGCCCAACGGCGACCCCGTGTGCGCAAAAGGCATCGGCGAGGGCGTTGCAGCTCAATACCTCGCTGTCGACGACGACACCGTCGCAATCGAAGATCACCAGATCGAAGTCGTCCAGCGGGTCCATCGCACCTTCTCGGCCGAGACCGGCCGCCTTTTTAATCACACGCTCACGGCGGGAGCAACTGCTCGGCCGGCTTTAGGGCGGTCCGATGGACCGGCTGCCGCTTGATGGTTTATCACACGGCCAGCGCTGCAAGGCATGTCACCCATACCCCTCATTAAAAGGTTTCAGGTCGACGTAGAGCTCTTGGTATCGTCCAAACTTCGCATCATAGGCGCTAGCGACACCGGCGTTCGGTTCGAAAGTGCGATCGAAGGTAACGAGGCGGTTTGCTGCGGCACTCAGCGATGGCATGAAGCCTGATCCCACACCTGCGATCATGGCTGCGCCCAGGGTGCTGGCGTCGTGCACCCTGACGCGACGCATTGCCCTGCCGAACACATCGGCGCGGATTTGACACCAAGAATCCGAGCGTGCGCCGCCTCCGCCAATGTTGAGCTGATCGACCGCGAAGCCTGCCGAACGTTCGGCCGCCTCAAAGGCAAGCCGCGCCGAGAAGGCGACACCCTCGAATACTGCGCGGGCCAGCTCGCCAGGACCGGTTGTGGTTTCGACACGCGCGAAGACCGCGCGGGACTTTGCATCCCAGACCGGTGCCCGCTCACCCTGAAGGTGAGGCAGAAACAGCGGAACCGACGCAGATGGCTGCGTCGAGGCGACGAGCGTCGACAGTTGCTCGGGGCTGCGATCGAGCAGCGTCGACAACCACAACAGCGAGGCGCCCCCACTTTGCGTCGGCGCGACATGCAACGTGATCCCGTCATATGGCGGGAAGACGATGACGCCGGGTGTCGGCACACGCTTGGCGGAGATAACGCCCAGTACATCACTGGTGCCGCTCAGATACATGGCGTCGCCATTCTCGACGACGCCGATGCCGAACATGCCGGCCCAGGAATCCATGGTCCCGACGAATACGGGCACGCCGGCGAATGGAAAGCCCTTGCTGACCTCGCCGACGCGATGGCCGAAGTCGGCAAGCGGCGCCAGCCGGTCGCGCGCGCCCGGCACCAGTGCAATCAGGCCTTCCACATAGGCGAGATCCGCATTGACCAGGCCCACGGCCGAGATTGGGTCGGTTGCGACCTCGCCGGTCAGCTTCAGGGCGCAATAGTCCTTCGGCAGCAGTTGGTAGCGGCTGCGGGCATAAATCTCCGGGTAGCGGCGCGCGACATGTGTCATGCGGCTCAACGCGTGGCTGGCGTCAATCGGCATGGGCCCGCCGAACCACGCTGTCTTCTGCTCCGGCGTGATGCGCGCGTCGAGTGCCGCGGCATCGTCAACGCAGCGCACGTCCTGCCAGACCATCGCCGGCAAAAGTGGCTCTCCGCTATTATCGACGAAGACATGGGTGCTGACCTGGGAGCAGAGGCCGATCCCGACGACGCGGCCCGGATCGTCTGCCGCCGCAAAGCTCTCGAGCGCGGCAAAGACGCCGTCGATCCAGTCCTGGGGGTCTTGCTCGACCTCGCCGGGACGCGGTCGCGCCGTTTCATAGGGCCGCGTGAAGGTCGCCAATACCGTGCCGTCAAGACCCATGAGGATGGCCTTGACGGCGCCAGTCCCCACGTCGATGCCGATCAAGCTGGGCTCAGTCATGGTCGTTCCCCAACGGCTCCTATGGCTTTTTGGCTTCCGCATTCCCCATGGCTTTCAGTTCCAGAAGGAAGCGGGAGCGCTGCGATATTGCGGACACGCAACGCCGCGAGCAACAACGCAGTCAAGGTCCGCAACGAGGGGAAATGCGCGATTCACTGCTTGGCTTATGCCGCAGTCTGATTGTCAGAGCAGCGGCAATCGCCGCTGCCTCCGGACCCGCGTATGGTTTACAACGATGCTCTCACGAGCGGAGAGAAGCGGAGTCGCCGCAATAAGTCTCAAGGTGACGAGAGCAAAGGCGTCTATGGCAACCCGCGTAGCTTGACGACAGTTGCTTTGGCCATGGTCGCCTTCATCGCGTCGTCAATCTTGCCTGCCACGGTCGCCCCGCCGCGGCCTTCACGGGATCGCCTGCGTGATGAGCGTAACGGGCAGGGGTCGCTGCTCGGGTGTGCCTGAGCATCTTGCCGATGACGGGCAGTCCCATACCTGCGGAGGCGGCAACGCTCGCAAAACCGTGGCGGCATAGGTTGTCCAGCCTGCCATTTGGCAGATTTGTCGCCGCAGCTTATCCGTCGCCTTGCTCTTGAAGTGCGCTTGCCAGGCCCGTGCCTCAAGCTCGCTCTTCATCCTCGTGCGCCGACCGGCGGCGAGCTTGGGTCACCCGATCGGTGCCGCGCTCAGGGTTGCCAGTACGGCAGCACAATCACCGCACTTGACGAGGCCGGGAAAATGGCGGGCAACGAGGAGGCCGTCCATGCGGGCGCTAAGTTCGATGGGCGCAACGCCAGTGCGGCCGACGGAAAAGATGCGCGCCAGAGTCTGGCCGCGCTTTACACCGTCGCCGAGTTCGACCAGCGGTTCGATGACGCCGTCGTCCTCCGAAAAGAGGAAGCAGTCGCTTGACGGCATGTCGAGCCACACCGTCTCGGCCGGCTCCGCCGTGCCCGCGAGGATGCCGCAATGCCTGAGGAAATTGGCAAGGCCCCAGCGGGCGATGCCGACGGTCAAGGGCGTGCTGGTGCCGCCGCCGCCAAGCTCGGTCGTGACGAAGACGCGGCCGAGGCTTTCGGCTTGGGTGTCGTACATGCCGGCGGCGTCGATCTCCAGCATGCGCATGGAGTAGGGTGCGCCAAATGCCTTCACCGCAGCGAAGCAGCGCTCCTCCTGCACCTTGTCGTCGAGCACATGGGCAGCGGCGAAGGGCAGGAATTCGAGCGTACGCCCGCCGGAATGAAAATCGAGCACATGGTCGGCGAGCGGCAGCAGCACGCGCGCGAAATAATCGGCGATCTTCTCGGTGACGGTGCCGTCCGGCCTGCCCGGGAAGGTGCGGTTCAAGTTGCCACCATCGATCGGCGAGGTGCGCGTGCCAGCGCGGAAGGCCGGGTAGTTCATGGCCGGGACGATGATGACGCGGCCGTTCACCGCATCCGGCTTCAGCGTGTTGGCAAGCTCGAAGAGAGCCAGAGGACCCTCATATTCGTCGCCGTGATTGGCACCGGTCAGCAGCGCCGTCGGCCCCTCGCCCTTCTTCACAACCGTGATAGGGATCATCACCGAGCCCCAGGCTGAATCGTCGCGGCTGTGGGGTAGGCGCAGGAAGCCGTGCTGCACGCCATCAGCGGCGTAATCGACGGTGGCGGTGATCGGTGATGGCTTCAGGGGCGTACCGTCCATGGCGTCTCACTCATCCCTTGACGAAGAGCTGGCGCGGAACGTCGGCCAGGAGTTCCGGCGCGCCTTCGGTGATGGCGATCGATTCGGTGATCTCGAAGCCCCAGTCCTCCATCCACAGGCCGGTCATGAAATGGAAGGTCATGCCGGGCTTGAGTTCGGTACGGTCGCCGGGGCGCAGACTCATAGTGCGCTCGCCCCAGTCGGGCGGATAGGAGAGGCCGATCGGATAGCCGGTGCGGTTTTCCTTGACGATGCCATAGCGCTTGAGAACGCCGAAGAAGGCATTGGCGATATCCTCGCAGACATTGCCGGCGCGCGCCTTTTCGAGCCCCGCTTCCATGCCTTCCAGGATCGCCTTTTCGGCGTCGATGAAGGTCTGCGTCGGTTTGCCGAGAAAGATCGTGCGCGACAGCGGGCAATGGTAGCGGTGATAGCAGCCGGCGACCTCGAAGAAGGTCCCCTCGCCCGTCTTGAATGGCCTGTCGTCCCAGGTGAGATGGGGTGCGGCGGCGTCCGACCCCGACGGGATGAGCGGCACGATGGCCGGATAATCGCCGCCGTGACCGTCGACGCCGCGCGTGCCGACGCTGGTGATCCCGGCGACCAGATCGCATTTGCGCATGCCAGGCTCGACGGTGTCGAGAATGTAGCGGTGCATGGCCGATACGATCTTGCCGGCAATGCGCATGTAGTCGAGTTCCTGCGGGCTCTTCACCGCGCGCTGCCAGTTGGTGAGCGCCGTGGCATCGGCGAAGCGGACATTGGGCAGCTCCCGCTGAAGCGTGGCGAAGGCCGCGGCGGAGAACCAGTAATTGTCCATCTCGACGCCGATCACGCCCTTGCCCCATCCGCGCTCGGAGAGCTGCCCTGCCAGAACCTGCATGGGATGGCGCTCGCTCGACTGCACATAGATGTCGGGATAGCCGAGGATGCGGTCTTCGCCCATGTAGACCGTGCGCAGCGCGCCCTGCACGTCCTGCGACCGGCCCCACCAGACGGGATCGCCATTGGGCGGCACGACCACGCCTTGGTGGACGTAGAACGACCAGCCGTCATAGCCGGTGAGCCAGGCCATGTTGGAGGGGTCGGACACGATCAGCGTGTCGATACCGCGTTCGGCCATCGCCCGACGCGTGCGGGCGAGGCGGTTGGCGTATTCCTGTCGGGTGAAGTGGAGCGGAATGTCGGGCATGGTCGCGCCTCAGGTTTGGAACAGGGTGCCGGCCTTGGCTTCCTTGGCGCGGGCGACGGCGAGCGTGGCGATGGCGGTATCCTGCGCGCCGGTGCCGGTCAGGTCGCAGAGTGTGATCTCGTCGGAGGCGCGCCGGCCGGGCGCCGTGCCGGCGATTACCTGACCGAGCTCGGCGAAGACCGCATCCGCGGCGACGACCTTCGCCGCCAGGGCATGGTGCAACTCGCCGAGGCGCCGGGTTTGGGCGAGGCTGTCGGCGACATAGGTGACGCGGGCGAAGGCGGTGGGTTCGACTTCGTTCTTGTGCTCGGCATCGGAACCCATGGCGGTGACGTGTTGGCCAGCGACAAGCCATTCGGCGCGAAGGATGGGGGTCGCGGACGGCGTCGTCGTGACGATGATATCGGCGCCGCTGACGGCCTTCGCCGCATCCTCCACCGCCCTCACCGGGATGCCGAGTCTCTCCGTCATCGCGGCCGCGGCCGCCTGCGCCTGGGCCGCTTCGGCGGCCCGCGTCCACATACGCGCTTCGCGGATCGGGCGGACAAGGGTGAGCGCCTGAAGCTGCAGGCGCCCCTGGGCTCCCGACCCGAGGACCGCAGCGACTGACGCATCCGCCCGCGACATGTGCTTCGCCGCCACTGCACCGGCGGCGGCGGTGCGCACGTTGGTGAGATAGCCGTTGTCGAGGAGCAGCGCCTCGACGATCCCGGTCTTGGCACTGAGATAGATCATCAGCCCGTTGACGCTCGGCAGCCCGAGCTTGGGATTGTCGAAGAAGCCGGGGCTGACCTTGATCGCAAAGCCGCCGAAACCCGGCACATAGGCCGTCTTCACGTCGACCTCGCCGCGCGCTTGCGTGATATCGAGGCGCAGGATCGGCGGCATGACCACCGACCCCGAAGCAAGCGCGCGGAAGGCGTCCTCGACGGTCGCCACGGCTTCCAAATCGAGCGGCACGAGCTGGCGCAGATCCGCCTCGGTGAGGATGGTCATCTCGGCCATGGCAACTCCTCAAGCGCCCACGGAGCAGACAATGCTCCGGTGGAGAGCCGGTGCGATGTTCTTGCCGGAGAGAACGATTGCCGTGGCCCCCCGCGGTTTCACCTTGCCGGCGATGAGCGCGGCAATGCCGACGGCAGCGCCGCCTTCGATGACCTCGCCTTCTTCCTCATAGGCAAGGCGGATTCCGGCGGCGATCTCGTCTTCGCTGACCAGCGCCGTGTCGTCCACCAGCGCCCTGACCATCTGGAACGTGTGGCGGTTGTCCATCCCGATGCCGCCGCCGAGTGAATCCGCCAAGGTACGTTCCTCGGCGACCTCGACCGGATGGCCGGCGGCGAGGCTTTCCACCATCGCCGCGCCGCGTTCCATGGTAATGCCGACGATGCGGCAATCGGGTTTCAGAGTCTTCGCCGCCAGCGCCACACCCGCGATAAGCCCACCGCCGGAGAGCGGCACCAACAGCGTCTCAAGGTCGGGCGCGTCCTCGATGATTTCGAGACCGAGGGTCCCCTGGCCGGCGATGACCGCCTCGTGATCGAAGGGCGGGACCTCGACCATGCCCTCCTCGCGCACCAGGCGATCGACCTCGACCTGAGCATCGTCCTGGCTCTCGCCGATGATGCGGACTTCGGCGCCGAGCGCCCGGATGGCGCTGACCTTGTTGTCGGGAACCAGCCTGGACAGGCAGATGACCGCGCGGACGCCTGCCGCCTTTGCGGCATGAGATACGGCACGGCCGTGATTGCCGGTGGAGGCGGCGACGACGCCGGCGCGGCGGGCCGCTTCGTCGAGCGACAGCACGGCATTGGTGGCGCCACGCAACTTGAAGCTGCCGGTGGTCTGCTGGTGTTCGCACTTGATGGAAACGGGCTCGCCCGTCCGCCGCGTCAGCCCGCCCGCGGGGCGCAGCGGCGTGCGCAGCACGTACCGCCCAATGCGGTTCCGCGCCTCGAGGATACGCGAAAACGAAATCATGCCGGCACCCCCACGACGACACCCTTCGGCCTCGGCCGCGAGAAAGGCGTCACCTTTCGTTGCGGACATGCCCCAACACTATGTCCAGGCGGGCACAGTTGATCTCTCCAATCTGTCCCGAACGGACAGCCGATCCGCCTGCCGCGAGGTTCAAAAATAGTTACATTCTCCCTCGACACCGATCACGCTCTCCGCAACGCTGGACACTCCAGGGAAGGGGACATCCAAGACAGGACGCATCGTACCAATCCGCGAGCGGAGGACCGCTCCCAGATGTTCTCGACCGACTTGCCGTGGCCGGCAACAGCAGCTCCAGCAACGCCATCCGGAAGGACACGAAACATGGCACGACGCATTCGCTCTCGCTACCTTGTCACTGCCCTCGCCGCGCTCGCCGCGACAGCCATGACGGCTGCGGCGGCCAATGCCGTCACCCTCAAGGAGATCAAGGACCGCGGCTACATTCGCATCGCGGTCGCCAACGAGATCCCCTACGGCTATGTCGATCCGAACGGCGACGCCAAAGGCGCCGGCCCGGACGTCGCCACCGCGGTGGTCAAGGCGCTCGGCATCGCGCCCGAGAACATCCAGTGGGTGGTCACTAATTTCTCCTCGCTCATCCCCGGCCTGCAGGCCAACCGCTTCGACATGACGGCGGCGGAGATGGCGATCCGTCCGGAGCGCTGCCAGAAGGTGGTCTATTCCGAACCAAACACCTCCTACGGCGAGGGGCTGCTGGTCGCCAACGGCGATCCCAAGGGCCTGCACACCTATGCTGATTTCAAGAAGGGCGGCCTCAAGGTCGCCATCATGGCCGGCGCCGACCAGCTCAACATGATGCAGTCGCTGGGCGTGCCGGAAGGCAACATCGTCACCATCGCCGCCAATGCCGACGCCATCTCGACGGTCGCCACCGGCCGCGCCGACGCCTATGCGGCGACCGGCCTGACCGCCAGCGAGCTCGCCAAGAAGAGCGACAAGGTCGAGCTCGCACCCGACTTCACCGACCCGGTCATCGATGGCAAGCCGGCGCGGAGCTGGGGCGGTTTCAACTTCAACAGTGACTTCGAAGGACCTGCGCGACGCCTTCAATGCCGAGCTGGTGAAGTTCAAGAAGACCGACGCCTGGAAGGCCATCCTTGCCGGCTATGGCTTCACCCCAGCCGACATCGCCGGGTCGACGGCGACGACCACCGAGGCGCTATGTAAGGGCTGATCGCGGCTTGCATCGGGCGGCTTGCTGCCTGACCCTGACGATTGAGCCGGGCGCCGCGGGGGCGCCCGGCCATCCCCCGGCAAATGGAAAAAGGGGGCGCGGCGCCGGTGCATTGGGCTGAGTATCTCCGTCCGCTCCTTCAGGGAGCCTGGATCACCGTCGAACTGACGGTCTTCTCGACCGTCCTCGGCGCGCTGTGCGCCTTCGCCTTCGGCATCGGCAAGACCTCCCGCAACTGGGCGATCAAGAGCTTCTCGATCGTCTATATCGAGATCTTCCGCGGCACTTCGCTGCTGGTCCAGCTTTTCTGGCTCTATTTCGCCCTGCCGATCGCCGGCGACGCCATCGGCATCAATCTGAGACTTCCCCCGGTGGCCGCAGGGGTCCTGGCGCTCGGCCTCAACATCGGCGCCTATGGTGCGGAAGTGGTGCGCGGCGCCATCCAGGCCGTGCCGTGGAGTCAGTACGAGACCGCCAAGGCGCTCGACTTCACGCCGCAGCAGACGCTGTGGCGGATCGCCTTGCCGCAGGCGATCCCCGAGATGATGCCATCCTTCGGCAATCTCGCGGTGCAGAACCTCAAGGACACGGCGCTGGCCTCGCTGATCAGCCTCGGCGACCTTGCCTTCCGCGCCGAGCAGATCCGCAATTTCACACAGGATTCGACCACGGTCTACTCGATGATCCTGCTGATGTATTTCGGCATGGCGCTGGTGCTGACCGCCATCATGCGGGTGCTCGAGCACTCGGTCGGCCGTTGGCGCGGAGGCTGAGCCTCATGTTGTTTGGCTTCCACTGGGACACAACGCATGGTGAACTGGCCTTTGCCTGGTCGGTCCTGCCCATGCTGCTGGTCGGCATGTGGGTGACGATCGAGGCGTCGCTCGCCGGCTTCGCCATCGCGCTCGGCCTCGGGCTCATCTTCGCCGTACTGAAGCGTGCGCCGCTGAAGATCGTCTCCTACCCGGCCATCGTGTTGACAGAGTTCTTCCGCGACACACCGTTGCTGGTGCAGCTTTTCTTTCTCTATTACGTCCTGCCGGATTACGGCATCATCCTCCCCGCCTTCCTCACCGGGGCCCTGGCGCTCGGCGTCCAGTACTCGGCCTACACCGCCGAGGTCTATCGCGCCGGCATCGAGGCGGTACCGCCGGGTCAGCACGACGCCGCCAAGGCGCTCGATTTCTCCCATGTGCGCACCTTTACCCACGTCGTCCTGCCACAGGCAGTGCCGCGCATCGTTCCCGCACTCGGCAACTACCTGGTGTCGATCATGAAGGACGTGCCGGTGCTCTCCGTGGTCACCGTGCTGGAGATGCTCAATGTCGCCAAGATCATTGGCGACCAGACCTTCGACTATCTCGTCCCGTTGTCCATGGTCGGTGGGCTCTACCTCATCCTCACGCTGGTCGCCTCGGCGATCGTGCGCTGGGTTGACATGAGCCTCCCCAAGACAGGATTGCCCCTCAAATGAGCGAGCCGATCATCGTCTTCGACAAGGTCGTGAAGAGCTTCGGCGATCATGTCGTGCTCGACGAACTCGATTTCACCGTCGCGCCCGGTGAGAAGGTATCCGTCATCGGCCCGTCGGGTTCGGGCAAGTCGACCGTTCTGCGCATCCTGATGACGCTGGAGACGATCAACGGCGGCGTCATCACCGTCGATGGCGAGCCGCTGTGGCACGAGCGGAAGGGCGGCAAGCTGGTGCCGGCCTCGGAGGCCTATCTGCGCCACAGACGCACGCTCCTCGGCATGGTTTTCCAGCAGTTCAATCTGTTCCCGCACATGACGGTGATGCGCAACATTACCGAAGCGCCAACCGCCGTGCTCAAGATGTCGAAGGAGGAAGCGCGCGAGCGGGCGGAACAACTGCTGGCGCTGGTCGGACTTCAGGACCAGGCGAACAAGTTCCCGGCGCAGCTCTCCGGTGGCCAGCAGCAGCGCGTCGGCATCGCCCGGGCGCTGGCCATGCGCCCGAAGATCATGCTGTTCGACGAGCCCACCTCGGCGCTCGACCCGGAGCTGGTCGGCGAGGTGCTCAACGTTATCCGCCAGCTTGCCGAGGAACACGACCTGACCATGCTGCTGGTGACCCACGAGATGCGCTTCGCCCGCGAAATCTCCGACCGCGTCTGTTTCTTCGACCGCGGACAGATCAGGGAGCAGGGCACACCGGATCAGTTGTTCACCGACCCGAAGGAGGAGCGGACGCGTGCATTCCTGCGCTCCGTCCTCGGCAACTAGCCCTTTTCCCGCCCCGCACCGGGCTTCGAACGGTCTGCTATTTGCATGAGCTTCAATCTGGACGCCGCGGCTACCGCCGCATTAGTGTTCTCCGGTCAACGGACAGGACGGACGACTGGCGTGAGTGCAGTCAAGAGCGGCACACCGAGGTTGGATGCGCGGGACATCAAGATCCTCAGCATCTTGCAACGCGAGGGGCGGCTGTCGAAGGCAGCCCTGGCCGAGCGCGTCAACCTGTCATCGACGCCTTGCTGGGAGCGGTTGAACCGGCTGGAGCAGGCCGGCATCATTGAGAGCTATGGCGCCCAGATATCGCTCAAGGCCTTCGGGCCGGTGACCGTGGTCTTTGTCGAGATCAGCATCGAAAACCACCGCAACGAGGATTTCCAGCGCTTCGAGCAAGCGATAGCCGAGGTACCGGAAATCGTCGAATGCTGGGCAGTGGGCGGCGGCATTGACTACATGTGCAAGGTGGTCGCGCGCCATCTCGCGGACTATCAGGAGCTGATCGAGCGCCTGCTTGCGCGAGAGATCGGCATCCAACGCTATTTCACCTATGTCGTCACGGCGCCGGTGAAGAACGAGCCGATCCCGGTGCAGCTCCTCGCCCAGCCCTCGCCATAGGCAGATCGCCGCCCGCGCCCGCGGACGGACAGGACATTCCTCCGAATTCCCCGGCCAGTTTGGCGAATGCCTCTGCGCAGCCGCCTCTATTGTCGCTTAGCCCGACAGGAGGTGATGAATGGTCAACGCTGCTGGCGCGCCACGCCCCCCAGCAGATCCGCTTGGGAGCTTGGCTGACCCCGAGCTGTTCTCCGGCACCGTCATCCTCGGCGGCCGGCGGATCGGGCTTGCAGGGCGCGCGACCTTGGCGGTTACCGATCCGGCAAGCGGCGCGACCATCGGCGAGGTCCCCGCGCTGACGGCCGACGATGCCCGTGCCGCGGTCGCCGC
>CAWHLM010000018.1:0-100692 GCA_963830215.1 uncultured Alphaproteobacteria bacterium | reverse complement strand
CTTGCCGCGGAAGAGGCCGTGGGAGACCGCCGAATCCGGCGTCGCCTTGACCTGCGGCTCGCCGCCGACCGCGGTGGTGCCGGTGTCGCCGGGCGCCACATGGGCGAGGTCGTTGCGGCCGAGATAGGAGATCGCGAGCTCGCGGAAGACATAGTCGAGGATCGAGGTCGCGTTCTTGATCGCGTCGTTGCCCTGGACGATGCCGGCGGGCTCGAAGCGGGTGAAGATGAAGGCGTCGACATATTCCTCGAGCGGCACGCCGTATTGCAGGCCGAGCGAGATGGCGATGGCGAAGTTGTTCATCAGGCTGCGGAAGGCGGCGCCTTCCTTGTGCATGTCGATGAAGATCTCGCCGAGGCGGCCGTCCTCGTATTCGCCGGTGTGGAGATACACCTTGTGGCCGCCGACGATCGCCTTCTGGGCGTAGCCCTTGCGCCGGTTGGGCAGCTTCTCGCGCTCGCGGATCGCCTTCTCGATGATGCGCTCGACGATGCGCTCGGCGACCACCTCGGCACGCGCCGCCTGCGGCTTGGCGACCAGCGCCTCGACCGCGTCCTCCTCGTCCTCGTCCTCATCGGCGAGAAGCTGGGCGGAGAGCGGCTGCGACAGCTTGGAGCCGTCGCGGTAGAGGGCGTTGGCCTTCAGCGCCAGTTTCCAGGACAGCATGTAGGCGTTCTTGCAGTCCTCGACGGTGGCGTCGTTGGGCATGTTGATGGTCTTGGAGATGGCGCCGGTGATGAAGGGCTGCGCCGCCGCCAGCATGCGGATGTGGCTGTCGACCGAGAGGAAGCGCTTGCCGATGCGCCCGCAGGGCGGAGCGCAATCGAAGACGGCGAGGTGCTCTTCCTTGAGGCCGGGCGCGCCTTCCAGCGTCATCGTCCCGCACACCCAGGTGTTGGCCGCCTCGATCTCCTTCCTGGAGAAGCCGAGATGGGTGAGGAGGTCGAAGGCGGGGTCGGAGAGCTTCTCCTCCGGCACGTCGAACTCGGCCATCTGCTCGTCGCCGATGGTCCAGCGGTTGAACACGAACTTGATGTCGAAGGCGGTCTTCACCGCCTCGTTGACCTTGGCGATGGTGGCCTCGGAAAAGCCCTTGGCCTTGAGCGCCGCCGGGTTGATCGCCGGCGCGCCGTCGAGGCTGCCGCGGCCGACCGCGTAGTCGATCATGCCCTTGATGGCCGCGTCGCCGTAGCCGAGCACGCGCAACGCCTCCGGCACCGCGCGGTTGATGATCTTGAAGTAGCCGCCGCCGGCGAGCTTCTTGAACTTGACCAGCGCGAAATCGGGCTCGATGCCGGTGGTATCGCAGTCCATGACCAGGCCGATGGTGCCGGTCGGCGCGATGACCGAGACCTGCGCGTTGCGGAAGCCGTTGGCCTCGCCGAGCTTGAGCGCCCGGTCCCAGGCGACGCGGGCGTGCGCCACCAGCGCCTCGTCGGGGCAGGCGGCGGCGTTGAGCGGCACCGGGGTGACGTGAAGCGCCTCGTAGCCGTCGCCATGGCCATAAGCGGCGCGGCGATGGTTGCGGATGACGCGAAGCATCGCCGCGCGGTTCTTGTCGAAGCCGGGGAAGGCGCCGAGTTCGCCCGCCATCTCGGCCGAGGTGGCGTAGCTGACGCCGGTCATCACCGCGGTGATGGCGGCGGCGATCGCCCGGCCTTCCTCGGAATCATAGGGGATGGCCGACGACATCAGCAGGCCGCCGATATTGGCGTAGCCAAGGCCGAGCGTCCGGTACTCGTAGGAGAGCTCGGCGATGCGGCGCGAGGGGAACTGCGCCATCAACACCGAGATTTCCAGAACGATGGTCCACAGGCGCACCGCGTGCTCGAAGGATTCCACGTCAAAGTCGGCGGTCGGCAGCCGGCTGTCGGTGGCCGCCCGACTGCCCATCGGCGACTGCCCGTCCGTGCCCTTGAACTGCATCAGGTTGAGCGAGGCCAGATTGCACGCCGTGTCGTCGAGGAACATGTATTCCGAGCACGGGTTCGAGGCGCGGATTGCGCCTGACGCCGGGCAGGTGTGCCAGTCGTTGATGGTGGTGTGGAACTGGATGCCGGGATCGGCCGACTGCCAGGCGGCGTTGCCGATCGTCTCCCACAGCTCGCGCGCCTTGAGCGTCTTGACGGTCTTGCCGGTGATGCGGGCGGTGAGATCCCAGTCGCCGTCGTCCTCGACCGCGCGCAGGAAATCGTCGGTGACGCGCACCGTATTGTTGGAGTTCTGGCCGGAGACGGTGAGGTAGGCCTCCGAATCCCAGTCGGTGTCGTAGATCGGCACGTCGATGTCGGTGTAGCCCTGACGCGCGAACTGGATGACGCGCAGGATGTAGTTCTGCGGGACCTGCGCCTTCTTGGCGGCCTTGATCTCGCGCTTGAGCGCCGGGTTCTTGGCCGGGTCGAAGCACGAGCCGTCCGGCCCGTCGCAATTGACGCAGGCGCGCATGATCGCCTTGAGGTGGCTCGCCAGAATCCTCGAGCCGGTGACCAGCGCCGCCACCTTCTGCTCCTCGCGCACCTTCCAGTTGACGTAGTTCTCGATGTCCGGGTGATCGACGTCGACCACCACCATCTTGGCGGCGCGGCGGGTGGTGCCGCCCGACTTGATGGCGCCGGCGGCGCGATCGCCGATCTTGAGGAAGCTCATCAGGCCTGAAGATTTGCCGCCGCCCGACAGCCGCTCGCCTTCGCCGCGGAGCTTGGAGAAGTTGGAGCCGGTGCCCGAGCCGTATTTGAACAGGCGCGCCTCGCGCACCCACAGGTCCATGATGCCGCCCTCGTTGACGAGGTCGTCCTCGATGCCCTGGATGAAGCAGGCATGCGGCTGCGGATGCTCGTAGGCGCTGGCCGAGGCGGTCAGCTCGCCGGTGCGATAGTCGACATAGTGGTGGCCCTGGCTCGGCCCATCGATGCCATAGGCCCAGTAGAGGCCGGTATTGAACCACTGCGGCGAGTTGGGCGCGGCCTTCTGGGTGGCGAGCATTGCGCAGAGCTCGTCGAAGAAGGCGCGGGCGTCGGCCTCGCTGTCGAAATAGCCGCCCTTCCAGCCCCAATAGGTCCAGGTGCCGGCCAGCCGGTCGAAGACCTGGCGCGCATCGCGCTCCGAGGTCGTGCGCTCGCCCTCGGGAAGCTCGGCGAGCGCCTTCTCGTCGGGCACCGAGCGCCACAACCAAGACGGGACGTCGTTCTCCTCGACCTTCTTCAGGCGCGCGGGCACACCGGCCTTGCGGAAGTACTTCTGGGCGAGGATGTCGCTCGCCACCTGGCTCCACGCCGCCGGGACCTCGATGTCGTCGAGCTGGAAGACGACCGAGCCATCCGGGTTGCGGATTTCGCTTCGCGTCGTCCGGAATTCGATGCCTTCATAGGCCGATGCATCTGCCTTGGTGTAGCGCCGCTCGATCCGCATGCCTTTGCCCCAAATGTCGGGCTCGCGCCGTCATCCACACGCAAGCCAGTGATCCCCGTTGAACCGGGTCACTCCTGTTTCTCTCAGCCCCACTCCGGGCCCGGGTTAGCCCCCAGTGCTTGTGCCTGACGATGCCCCGAACCCCTAAATATAGTATTACCGGCGTCCTTTGTCAGGCATTTTCTGAACGAAAAAAAGCACTCCACACCTGATTCCGGACACAAAACCAACCCGCTCCCCGGAACGCCGGCTAACCGTCGCCAAGGGCCTGAACGCGCACCGCTATGATGGAAAATCCGGGGCCTTACGCACCGCCGGAACGTCAACTCATGACGCTTGGGTGACGCTATTGCGAGTCGCGCCGGAGCGTCAACGAGGTGCTGATCACAATTCGAGCCCAACGTGCTCCCCCTGGGAATTCCGGGGACTTCACGGCCGCAAAGGCACCTGTGCCGATCCGGGACAACCTTGCGTCGCGCCCGCCGTCCTGTGAACACAATCACAAGCTGCTACTTGGATAATCACGGTTAACAAGCCACTTTTCATGGTATGGTGCCGACCACGGGAACGGGTTGGCCACAAGGGACACCTGAGGGGGTGGCAATGACCTGGTTCAGCAAGACTCGCATCGCGCTCGTGGCGGCCGTCGCGGCAGTCGCCTTCGTGCCGCTCGCCCATGCCCAGCCGGATGGCATCGTCATTGCGGTGGTCCAGCAGGCTCACATCGACGCCAAGACCGGCAAGAAGATCCTGATGCCGGCCAATCCGGTCTATTCGGGTGACCGCATCAGCACCGACGCGATCGGCAACGCTCAGATCAAGTTCCGCGACGACACCAAGCTGGTGGTCGGCCCGAACTCGACGCTGGTGATCGACGCCTTCATCTTCGACAAGAACGACACCGCCCGCCAAGTGTCGATCAGCGCGATCAAGGGCGCCTTCCGCTTCATCAGCGGCAAGAGCCCGAAGGACGTCTACACGATCAAGACACCAACGGCGACCATCGGCGTTCGCGGCTGAACCGCGAGGCCCGATACATCCGCCTGAGGGCGCCAACCAGGTCGGCGGTTCCGCGCCGGGCTGACCGGCGCGGTCTTTGATCCGGGCAAGGGCTCGGGAAAGCGTCCTCGACGCCGTGGGCGACGCTTTCAGCTTCCCCGGCGGCAAGAGGCCGGGGCAGGGGGTGGCGACATGGGGTCACACACCGACACCAGCCGACGGCAGCTGCAGCCGACCCGCATGCCAGGTGTCGATGGCGACAACGCATGCGGCCTCCGCAAAAATGCCAAGGTCCGCAAGCGATTTTGCAACAGTCTTGAATCATTCCAAAATCGACCAACAGGGCGGAAAGCATGTCGGCTCCGCCCAGTTATGGTTAATATTCGCCCAACGAACTGGGTTAACCAAAACCTAAAGACGCTAGTAAACGAAATGTAAAAACGGGTACAATGGCACCAGATGCGGCTGCGTTTTTTGGCCGAGGTGGTACTGTGGCGACGTTGCGTAGGAGTACCGTGGGGCTCGTCTTAGGCGGGCTCGCTTCGATCTTCTTTTCATCGGCGGTTGTGGTGGCGGCGCCCGCAAGCGGCGTCGCGATTGCCGTCGTTCAGCAGGCTCAGGCGAACGGCGCCAACGGCAACCGAGTTCTACAACCAGCAGCGCCGGTCTATTCCGGCGATGCCATCGTGACCGGCCCGATCGGTTCGGCGCAGGTCAAGTTCCGTGACAATACAAAGCTCGTTGTCGGGCCGAATTCGCGTCTGGTCATCGACGCCTTCATTTTCTCCGGCAACACAGCGCGCAAGCTTTCGATCAGCGCGTTGAGGGGAGCCTTCCGCTTCATCTCTGGCAACAGCCAGCATGATGCCTACGTGATCAACACACCGACGGCGACGATCGGCGTGCGCGGCACGCAGATCGACGTCAGCGTCAGCACCGGCGTGGTGATCTACAGCGGTGCGGCAGAAGTCTGCAAGCGGGGGACCAACCGCCGCCAGTGCGTGACCATCCAGGGCGGATGCAGCCTGGCGACGTTCGGGGCGGGCCAGACACCCAAGAAGGTCAGTTCGATCGCGGATCGCAATGCACTTCTGCTGAGGAATTTCAGGTACGCAGTGGATCAGCGTGGGCTACTGCCTGAGTTCCGCGCCAACACTGCAAGCTGCGGCATCCTTGCCGGCGGGATCCTCCCGATTTCAGGCGGGAGCCCGACGCCTCCACCCCCACCGCCTCCGCCGCCTCCTCGCCTCCTCCGCCTCCGCCGCCGCACAAGTGCGACTATCGCCCGTGGAAGGACCACGGGAAGGAGCACGGGAAGAAGCATCACCACAAGAAGGATTGGCCGGACTTCCATCGGCCCGATCACGACAAACGCGGCTGGGATGGCGACAAGCCTCACTTCAAGTGGCCGCATGACGTGAAGCTGCCGAAGTGGGATCCGCCGTTCGGCCATGACGGCAAGCCTCGTGACGATGGCAAGCATCGCCATGGCGACAAGAGCTGGTTTGGCGACAAGGGCTGGTCTGGTGACGTCAAGAACCGGTCTGGCGACAGCTGGTCCGGCGGCGGCAAGAACCGGTCTGGCGACAGCTGGTCCGGCGACGGCGGCAAGAACCGGTCTGGCGACAGCTGGTCCGGCGGCGGCAAGAAGCGGTCCGGCGACAGCTGGTCCGGCGACGGCGGCAAGAAGCCGTCCGGCAATCAGGGCTGGTCTGGCGACGGCGGCAAGGGTCGCTCCGGCGACCAGGGCTGGTCTGGTGACGGCGGCAAGGGTCGCTCCGGCGACCAGGGCTGGTCTGGTGACGGCGGCAACAAGCCGACGACGTTCAGCAACAGCGACGGTGGCAAGAACGGGTCTGGCGACGGCAGCGGTCGCGGCGGGTCCGGCGGCGGCAGCAGCAGCCAGTTCACCACGAGCGGTGGTGGCTCTGGCGGCGGGTCCGGCGGTGGCTCCGGCGGCGGCAGCGGTCGCGGCGGGTCCGGCGGCAGCAGCAGCCAGTTCACCACAGTGGTGGTGGCGGCTCGGGCGGCTCTGGCTCCGGCAGCGGCAGTGGTCGCGGTGGGTCCGGTGGCGGCAGCAGCAACCAGTTCACCACGAGTGGTGGTGGCGGCTCGGGCGGCGGCGCTGGCTCCGGCAGCGGCAGTGGTCGCGGTGGGTCCGGCGGCAGCAGCAGCCAGTTCACCACGAGCGGTGGTGGCGGCTCGGGCGGCGGCGCTGGCTCCGGCAGCGGCAGTGGTCGCGGTGGGTCCGGCGGCAGCAGCGGCCAGTTCACCACGAGTGGTGGTGGTGGCTCGGGTGGCGGCGCTGGCACCGGCGGCGGCAGCGGTCGCGGTGGGTCCGGTGGCGGCAGCAGCAACCAGTTCACCACGAGTGGTGGTGGCGGCTCGGGCGGCGGCGCTGGCTCCGGCAGCGGCAGTGGTCGCGGTGGGTCCGGCGGCAGCAGCAGCCAGTTCACCACGAGCGGTGGTGGCGGCTCGGGCGGCGGCGCTGGCACCGGCGGCGGCAGTGGTCGCGGTGGGTCCGGCGGCAGCAGCGGCCAGTTCACCACGAGTGGTGGTGGTGGCTCGGGCGGCGGCGCTGGCACCGGCGGCGGCAGCGGTCGCGGTGGGTCCGGTGGCGGCAGCAGCAACCAGTTCACCACGAGTGGTGGTGGCGGCTCGGGCGGCGGCGCTGGCTCCGGCAGCGGCAGTGGTCGCGGTGGCTCCGGCGGCGGCAGCAGTGGCCAGTCCGCGACGAGCGGTGGTGGCTCTGGCGGCGGGTCCGGCGGTGGCTCCGGCGGCAGCAGCGGTCGCGGTGGGTCCGGTGGCAGCAGCAGTGGCCAGTCCGCGACGAGCGGTGGTGGCTCTGGCGGCGGGTCCGGCGGTGGCTCCGGTGGTGGCTCCGGCGGCAGCAGCGGTCGCGGTGGCTCCGGCGGCAGCAGCAGTGGCCAGTCCGCGACGAGCGGTGGTGGCTCTGGCGGCGGGTCCGGCGGTAGCTCCGGCGGCAGCAGCGGTCGCGGTGGGTCCGGTGGCAGCAGCAGTGGCCAGTCCGCGACGAGCGGTGGTGGCTCTGGTGATGGCTCCGGCGGCGGGTCCGGCGGTGGCTCCGGCGGCAGCAGCAGTGGCCAGTCCGCGACGAGCGGTGGTGGCTCTGGTGGTGGCTCCGGCGGCGGGTCCGGCGGTGGCTCCGGCGGCAGCAGCAGTGGCCAGTCCGCGACGAGCGGTGGTGGCTCTGGTGGTGGCTCCGGCGGCGGGTCCGGCGGTAGCTCCGGCGGCAGCAGCGGTCGCGGTGGGTCCGGTGGCAGCAGCAGTGGCCAGTCCGCGACGAGCGGTGGTGCTCCGGCGGTGGCTCCGGGGTGGCTCCGGCGGCAGCAGCAGTGGCCAGTCCGCGACGAGCGGCGGTGGTTCCGGCGGCGGGTCCGGCGGTGGCTCCGGTGGCAGCAGCAGTGGCCAGTCCGCGACGAGCGGTGGTGGCTCCGGTGGTGGCTCCGGCGGCAGCAGCAGTGGCCAGTCCGCGACGAGCGGCGGTGGTTCCGGCGGCGGGTCCGGCGGTGGCTCCGGCGGCGGGTCCGGTGGTGGCTCCGGCGGCAGCAGCAGTGGCCAGTCCGCGACGAGCGGTGGTGGTTCCGGCGGCGGCTCCGGTGGTGGCTCTGGCGGCGGGTCCGGTGGTGGTTCCGGCGGTGGCTCTGGCGGCGGGTCCGGCGGTGGTTCCGGCGGTGGCCAGTTGACCACGGGCGGTGGCGGCGGCGGGGGCCACGGCTAACGGCTCTGCAACGCATCCGCGAGCGATTTGAAACGAGAAAGGGCGGCCCGTGGTGGGCCGCCCTTTCTGATTCAGATTTGCGTCGGGCCTGCTACGGCCGCCACGCCTCGTAGTCGGGAGAGCCGGGCGTGTGCGGCGCGGGGCCGAGAATGGAGCCCGGTGGCCGATAGGCCTCTGCCGTTCCGGTGAGGTTCGCCTGATGCGGCTTTTGCCACTCGCGCGGCTGATAGGAAGCCGGCGGCTCGTCAACGCGGTGGTGCATCCAGGCGTGCCAGCCGGGCGGGATGCGCGAGGCCTCGACCGGGCCGTTGTAGATCACCCAGCGCCGGTCGCCGCCATGCATCCGGTAATAGCGGTTGCCGCCCTCGTCGGTGCCGACCAGTTCGCCCTTGCGCCAAATCTGGAAGCGCGTGCCCAGAGTTTGGCCGTGCCACCACGTGAAGAACTGCAGAAGGAAGTCTTTCATAGCCTCAACCATTGACCGCATTCGGCTTCGTCTGCAAGGTCCGCAACCGATCTAGAAGAACGACGTCCGCCGCTGCCACCAGCCGCTGCGCTTGGGCGCCGTCTCGTCCGGTTGCTCGGGCTCCGGCGGCCGTTCGGCGGCCGGTTCACCCGGATACTCCTCGCGATGGTGGTCGGGCTCGGCCTCATGGTGTTGCGGCTGCGGCAGAGTGCTGTCGGCAGTCGGGCTGAGCGGCGGAGCCGGTTCCTCCGGAACCGCCGCCGCATCGGGCACGGCCACCGGGGCGGGCACCGACCAATCGTCGTTGACCGCCGCTGCGGCCTGCTCGTCACTGGCGGTGACTTCCGCGGGCGGCGGCGCGTCCGCCAGCGGGCGAGGGGCCTCGCTGGCCTCGTTCTCCATGCCCGGGCCCTCGGATGTCCCTTCAGCGGCCTGCCGATCCTCGCCGCCGCGCCCGCGCCGCCCGCGGCGCCCGCCGCGCCGTCCGCGGCGCCGCTTGCGCGGCATGCCTTCGGCATCCGTTTCGGCGCTCTCGCCCGCGGCGACGGCCGATGGTTCCTCGTCCGCCTCGCTCTCGTCGGACTCCGACGTCGCGCCCGCCGCCTCCGGGCGCTCGCCGTTGCCGCCGCGACGGCGCCGGCGACGCTTGCGACGGCGCACGCCTTCCTCGCCCTCGCTCTCGCGCGTTGTTTCCGTTGCTTCGTCCGCCGCCAACACCTCGACGGTCTCGGCCGGCTCTTCCTCCGGGGGGAGATCCGGCATGACCGAGTCCGGCGTGATCGACACCGGCGCCTGTGTGGCGCGCCGCTCCACCGGCTCGCCGCGCTCGACGACGAAGTGGGCGCCGTTGGTGATGGTCTCGTCGGCGTTGACCGTGATGCTGAGCCCGAAGCGCTGCTCGATCTCGGAGAGGTGCGAACGCTTCTGGTTGAGGATGTAGAGCGCCACCGGGGTGCGCGTGCGGATGGTCAGGTGATGGCTGACGCCCTTGAGCAGTTGGTCCTCCAGCGAGCGCAGGACATGCAGCGCCACCGACGCGGGCGCCCGCACGTGGCCGCTGCCCTGGCAGGTCGGGCAGACCGTTGTGGTCGACTCGAGCACGCCGGTGCGGATGCGCTGGCGGCTCATCTCGAGCAGGCCGAAATGCGAGATGCGGCCGACCTGGATGCGCGCCCGGTCATTCTTCAGCGCATCGTTGAGCTTGCGCTCGACGGCGCGGTTGTTGCGCTTCTCCTCCATGTCGATGAAGTCGATGACGATGAGGCCGGCAAGGTCGCGCAGGCGAAGCTGGCGGGCGACTTCCTCCGCCGCTTCGAGGTTGGTCTGCAGCGCCGTGTCCTCGATATTGTGCTCGCGCGTCGAGCGGCCCGAGTTGACATCGATGGAGACCAGCGCCTCGGTCGGGTTGATGACCATGTAGCCGCCCGACCTCAGCGTCACCTGCGGGCTGAACATCGCGTCGAGCTGCGCCTCGATGCCGTTGCGGGCGAAGATCGGCTGGCCTTCCTTGTAGGGCTGGACGTTCTTGGCATGGCTCGGCATGAGCATGCGCATGAAGTCCTTGGCCTCGCGGTAGGCGTCGTCGCCGGCGACGATCACCTCGTCGATGTCCTTGTTATAGAGGTCGCGGATCGAGCGCTTGATCAGCGAGCCTTCCTCGTAGACCAGCGCCGGGGCGGTGGAGCGCAGCGTCAACTCGCGCACGTTCTCCCACAGCCTGAGCAGATATTCGAAATCGCGCTTGACCTCGGCGCGCGTGCGGGCGGCGCCGGCGGTCCTCAAGATCACGCCCATGCCGTCCGGCACCTCGAGGTCGGAGACGACCTGCTTGAGGCGCTTGCGGTCAGCCATCGAGGTGATCTTGCGGCTGATGCCGCCGCCGCGGGCGGTATTGGGCATCAGCACCGAATAGCGGCCGGCCAGCGACAGATAGGTGGTCAGCGCCGCGCCCTTGTTGCCGCGCTCCTCCTTGACGACCTGGACCAGCAGCACCTGGCGGCGCTTGATGACCTCCTGGATCTTGTACTGGCGCACGCGCGAGCGTCGCCGCTCCGGCACCTCTTCCATGGCGTCCTCGGCACCGACCGATTCGACCCGGTCGTCGCTTTCCACCGCGACATCGTCGGCCTCTCTCTCGCTGGCCGTCGTCGCTGGCGCCGCCTCGCCGTCGTCTTCGATTTCGGCTTCCGCCGGTTCGTCGCCGTCCTGGTCGATTCCCAGCGGCTCGCCGCCCGCCGACGGTTCGCTGACCGGCTCGTCCCCGGCGGCTTCGCTGATCGTCGGCTGCGGCGCCGCTTCAGCAGCCATCGTGCCGGAAGTGTCCTCGCCGCCGCTCGCCTCCTCGCCCTCGGCCGGTTCGTCCGGAACCTCGGTCTCCGCCTCGCTACCGTCGGACTGCGTTTCCCCGGCCTCGTCGATCTCGCGCTGCTCGGCCTCGATCAGCGCCTGACGGTCAGCGACCGGGATCTGGTAGTAGTCGGGATGGATTTCCGAGAAGGCGAGGAAGCCGTGGCGGTTGCCGCCGTAATCGACGAAGGCCGCCTGCAACGACGGCTCGACCCGCGTGACCTTTGCTAGATAGATGTTGCCGCGCAGTTGCCGGCGGCTGGCCGATTCAAAGTCGAACTCCTCGACCCGATTACCGCGCACCACCACAACCCGGGTCTCCTCCGGATGGGCGGCGTCGATGAGCATCTTGTTTGCCATGGATTGAACTCTCCGCGGTCGCGCCCGCCGGGCCGCCGGCGGGCGCTTGGCGCCCATGCCGTTGCGGCCGGGGAGGGACCGGCTTGTCTGGGTGTGATCGGGGCGCGCTTGCTGGCTGCCGCTTGCGACAGAGCCCCGCCGGCGAGGGCCGGGACGGGTGTCGGCTGGTGAAGCGGTCTTGCCAGGGGCATGAAGTGCGCCGTTACCTTTTTACAGTTCTACGAGCGGAATCATTACAAAGACATCCGACGCCACCGCGGCCGTCACGCCGCAGGCGCCGGGCTGTCCGGATCGCGGATATCGGGCAAGTGATCGCGCTTGACGTTGAGGAGCGCATCAATCGAGCCCTTGTCCGGTACATTCTCCGCCGCCGCCCGCCTAGGGCTCCAACCGAGGAGGCCGATCTATTCGGATTGCCAAAGGAATCCGCCAGATCGACCAGCGGTCGCCTGCCGCGGTACCGCGGACGGAGAATGAATTCCGTATCTTCTGTTGTATGCATGCAAACGAGTCTTGGCAAGGATGGCGATGAGTTGGGTGGCTGGGCGCATTTTTGCAAGTTGCGGTTAACCATTGGCTCGCCATGCTTTATGAGGAACAAGGAAACGCGGATGCCCGGCACCGGGGGCCGGCGCCCGGAGGCGAGCCTGATGACAGCTGCAACCGCCGCCCGGCACGGTTTCACCGCCGGGCTGACGGCCCTCATAGCGGCCATTTTGGTAGCCCTCACGGCGGCGATGGCGCACGCCGAGGATGCCATTCAGATGCCGGCGGCCTCCGACGGCCCGGTGATGCTGGGCGCCCGCATCGTCGGCGACGCCAATCGGGTGCGCTTCGTCGCCGACCTGTCGAAGAAGGTCACGGCGACAGTATTCACGCTCGCCGACCCCGACCGAATCGTCGTCGACCTGCCCGAAGTGCGCTTCGCGCTGCCCGAACTGGCCGGCACCACCGGCCGTGGGCTGATCTCGGCCTTCCGTTACGGACTGATCTCTCCGGGCAAGTCGCGCATCGTCATGGACCTGACCGGCCCGGCGCTGATCGACAAGACCTTTGTCGTCGATCCCGCCGATGGCCAGCCGGCGCGGCTGGTGATCGACGTCGTGCCGACGACCGGCGACAAGTTCCTGGCCGCCACCCGCGCCTACAAGGAGCAGCAGATCGCCAGCGGCGCGGATGAGGCGAGCCAGGAGCCGGCGGTTGTCCCCGGCGACCATGGCGACAAGCCGGTCGTCGTCATCGACCCCGGCCACGGCGGCATCGACACCGGCGCCCACGGCGGCGGCGGCGTGCTGGAAAAGGACGTGACGCTGGCCTTCGGCAAGACGCTCGGCCAGTTGCTGGAGGCGACCGGTCGCTACCGTGTGGTCTATACGCGCGACGACGATTCCTACATCTCGCTCGGCGATCGCGTGGCCATCGCGCGGCGCAACAGCGCCGACCTGTTCGTCTCCATCCACGCCAACTCGTTTCCGGGCGGTTCGGTGCGCGGTGCCATCGTCTACACCGCCTCCGACAAGGCCTCCGACCAGATGGCGGCGGCCCTCGCCAATACCGAGAATGAATTGGACGCCCTGGCCGGCGTCGACGTCAACGCCGCCGATTCGAACGACGTGAAGGACATCCTGGCCGACCTGACGCTCCGCGAAACCCGCAATTTCGGCGTGGTCTTCGCCCGCAACCTGATCAAGGAACTCGGCAAGTCGACCCGCCTGTTCAAGGTTCCCCATCAGGAGGCGGCCTTCAAGGTTCTGGAATCCCCCGACGTGCCCTCGGCGCTGATCGAACTCGGCTACCTGACCAACCCCAACGACGCCAAGCTGATGGTCACCGAAGCCTGGCAGGACAAGACCGCCGCCTCGATCCTCAAGGCGATCGACGACTATTTCCGCACGCGCGTGGCCGGCCGCGCCAGCAATTGACCGACCTGTTGCGGATTGGTCACGGATATGGTGCCGGCACATCGCAGATGACCCCGCGTGCCCCATAATCTCCACAAAGAATGCCGAGACAGGCGGTGAGGGACAGCCGACGGAGCGTCAAGGATGGAGAGACCGGCGGGCACGGAAAGCCTTGACCGCGGCCATCGAATTGAGGCTTTTGCACAGCCGGCGACCGGCGCGTCGCCCTTGAGCGGCCGGGCAGTGGACAGATTATGATATTCCGATTCTTCGGCTACCTATTTGGGATTGGCGCCGTGTTCTTTCTCGCCATTGCAGCGGCCGCAGCCTGGTACATCTCTGGGCTGACGGCCGACCTTCCCAATTACGACGTGCTGGCCAAGTACGAGCCGCCGGTGATGACCCGCGTGCATGCCGCCGACGGCCAGCTGGTTGCCGAATATGCCACGGAGCGGCGCCTCTACCTGCCCATCCAGGCGGTCCCCGACCGGGTCAAGGCGGCCTTCATCTCGGCCGAGGACAAGAACTTCTACGAGCACTCCGGCCTCGACTATTACGGCATCATCCGCGCCGTCCTGACCAATGCCATGAACAAGATCGACGGCCGCGGCGGTCCCCTGGTCGGCGCCTCGACCATCACCCAGCAGGTGGCCAAGAACTTCCTCCTGTCGAGCGATCAGACGATCCAGCGCAAGATCAAGGAAGCGATGCTGTCGCTGAGGATCGAGCAGGCCTATTCCAAGGACAAGATCCTCGAGCTCTACCTCAACGAGATCTATTTTGGCCTCGGCGCCTACGGCGTCGCTTCCGCGGCGCTCACCTATTTCGACAAGTCGGTGCATGAACTGACGCTCGCCGAGACCGCCTATCTGGCGGCGCTGCCCAAGGGCCCCAACAACTACAATCCGTTCCGCCATCCCGACCGCGCGGTCGAGCGGCGCAACTGGGTGATCGACCGCATGGTCGAGAACGGCTACGCCACCAAGGAGGAGGGCGAGGCGGCGAAGAAGGAGCCCCTCGGCGTTGTCGTCCACGACACCACGCCGGCTATGTTCGGCGCCGACTATTTCGTCGAGGAGGTCCGCCGCGAACTGCTCGACATGTACGGCGAGAAGACACTGTACGAAGGCGGCCTGTCGGTGCGCACCTCGCTCAACCCGCAGATCCAGGTGATGGCCCGCGAGGCGCTGGTCAATGGCCTGGTCAAATATGATGAGGATCACGGCTGGCGCGGTCCGGTCGAACATATCGACAACCTCGCGTCGGACTGGGGGCCCCAACTCGCCAAGATACAGGCGCTCGCCGACGTCATCGAATGGCGCCTCGCCGTGGTCCTCTCCGTCGATGACACGGGCGCCAAGATCGGGCTGCAGCCGAGTCTCGAGCCGGGCACCGGCAAGGTTGCTCCCGACCGCGAGACCGGCACCATTCCGTTCGATCAGCTGAAATGGGCCAAGTGGCAGACCGGCCCGAAGAAGGGCAAGGCGGTGAAGACCGCCGGCGACGTGCTGTCGGTCGGCGACGTTGTCTATGTCGAAAAGGCCGACGGCGGCCCCGACGAGTACACACTGCGCCAGGTGCCGGAAGTCGAGGGCGCCATCGTCGTGATGGACCCGCACACCGGCCGCGTGCTCGCCATGGTCGGTGGCTTCTCCTATGACCTCAGCGAGTTCAACCGCGCCACCCAGGCCGAACGCCAGCCCGGTTCCTCCTTCAAGCCCTTCGTCTATTCCGCTGCGCTCGACAACGGCTACACGCCCTCCTCGGTGATCATGGATGCACCGCTGTCCATCGACCTGGGCAATGGCCAGGGCGTGTGGGAGCCAGAGAACTACGAGGGCAACTTCCTCGGGCCCTCGACGCTGAGGACCGGCATCGTGCATTCGCGCAACGTCATGACCGTGCGCCTGGCCCAGGACATGGGCATGCCGCTGATCGCCGAATACGCACGCCGGTTCGGCATCTACGACAACATGCTGCCGGTGCTCTCCATGGCGCTCGGCGCCGGCGAGACCACGGTGCTGCGCATGGCCGCCGGCTACTCGGTGTTCGACAACGGCGGCAAGGAAGTGCGCCCGACCCTGATCGACCGCATCCAGAACCGCTACGGCCAGACCATCTTCAAGCACGAGAACCGCACCTGCGAGGGCTGCGACGCCGATAGCTGGCACAACCAGCCGGAGCCCAAGATCGTCGACAACGCCGCGCAGGTGCTGGACCCGATGACCTCCTACCAGATCACCTCGATGATGGAGGACGTCATCAGGCGCGGCACCGGCACGGCGGTCAAAGTCGTCGGCAAGCCGCTCGCCGGCAAGACCGGCACCACCAGCGACTATCACGACGCCTGGTTTGCCGGTTTCTCGCCCGATCTGGTCGCCGTCGTCTATGTCGGCTTCGACAAGCCGAGCTCGCTCGGCAAGGGCGAGACCGGCGGCGTGCTTGCCGCGCCGATCTTTGCCGACTTCATGAAGATGGCGCTCGCCGACAAGCCGCCGGTTCCCTTCCGCGTGCCGCCGGGGCTGACCTTCATCCCGATCAACCAGCAAACCGGCCTGCGCGCCAATCCGGGCGATCCGGGCACCATCCTCGAAGCCTTCAAGCCGGGCACCGGCCCGCCCGACACCTATTCGATCATCGGCTACACGGATACGCAGGGCCGGCCGCTGACGGTGGCGCCGGAATCCGACCGGGCGGTGATTTCGGGCACCGGCGGGCTTTACTAGCCGTCAACAAATCGGACGACGTGACGACGGCCGTCGCTTTTTGAGCGGCGGCCGTCGTCGTTTGCAGGCGTGCACCTTCAATTCGCCACGATCGCTGGAGACATTCAGCAAGGAGAGGGAATTGCAGGGCCGCGGCGTGATCGCGTCACGGCAGGGGCAGAAAGGTAGAGGCAATGCACCGCCTGCTCGTTCTCTCGGGCCTCGCCGCCGCGATCGTCACGATCCCGGCGCTGGCGACCGCCGGCAACCCGGCTTCCCCCAATACCGTGATCGGCTCGACGCATGCCGCTCGGACCGGCGCACGCGTGTCCGACTACTGGACAGCGACGCGCATGGCCGCCGCCAGCGCGCTGCCGATGCGCCGTGTGGACGGGAATGGCATAGCGCAGCTCCGGCTTCGCGACACCGGCTGAACAACACCAGTAACCGCAGGCGGAAAGCCACGTGCCGCGGCTGCCGCGGTGGCGCGGAATCGATCCGCTGATTGTTGTGCAAACGGCAAAAACAGGCCAATCTCAGCCCACGCCTGTATTGCTCCTTTTTCATTGAATCCAGTCGACCGCTAAGCGACTCGAGAAGGAGGATCTTGTGTTTCCAGTGCGCATGGCCGCGATTGCTGCGGCCTCTCTGATGATTTTTGGCGCAGCCGCCGCTCAGGCCGATACGATCAGCTCGGTGCGCTCCGCGCCCGGCGAGCGCGCCATCGACCATTGGACTCCCGAAGCCATGTCGGCGGCCATTGAGACGCCGAAACCCAATGTCGACCCGTCGACGATCAAGCTTCCGCCGGGCGCCAGCCGCTCGGCGCAGAACCCCGGCTCGCTGCCTTCCGAGGTCGTCGCGGGGGCGGTGCCCAAGATGCACGAGCGCGCCGCCGGCGACGTCAACACGATGCCGCTGGTCTTCGCCGGCAAGATGTTCTTCTCCAAGCCGGACGGCGATTTCATGTGCTCGGCGCAGTTCATCTCCAAGAACGTGCTGCTGACCGCGGCCCACTGCGTGCGCGACGACAAGAGCGGCGACTTCTGGAAGAACATCACCTTCTTCCTGCAGTACGACAAGGGCCGCGCCAGCGCCAAGTACACCCAGAACTGCGTCGCCACCTTCGACGGCTGGGTGCAGGAGGGCAACGACAAGTACCTGTCCGACTTCGCCATGATCCTGGTCAACGAAGACTCCAAGACCGGCTGGTTCGGCACCGAGTGGGACTGGCAGGGCGCTTACAACACGGCGACCAAGATCGGCTACCCGGTGGGCATCGCCCAGGGCGAGGTGATCCAGGTGCTGCCGGGACCGATCTCGGTCGCCGACGGCATCGTCGAGCTGCGTCACGGCGATCCCAATAAACAGGGCGGCTCGAGCGGCGGTGCCTGGATCGCCGACTACGACACCCAGACCGATCCCAGCCACAACCACATCATCAGCATCGAGTCGTTCGGCTTTGAAGGAAAGCCCGGTGTCGACTACGGCCCATATTTCGACGACCGCGTGAAGCAGCTCTACGACTATGTGAGCAACGGCTGCAAATAGGGTAGCGACGCCCCGCGCGCGGAGCGTGACAGCAACGGGAAGGACAGGCGGGCGTGCTTCACGTCGCACACGACTGCCCGTCCCCATCAAGGGACTGATGCAGGACTGGAATGATCGCAACGAACCGGAAGGAACGATCGTCCACTCGCCGGCGCTGCAGCGACAGGCCCGCCGGCAGAGGCCGATCGATGTCACCGAGATTGACCGCAACCAAGGGGGTTACAGTGAACAGCATCCGCATTGCCGCGACAGCCGCGGCCTCGGTCCTCTGCTTGAACATCGGTCAGGCATGGGCCGCCGATCCGAATGCCTTGAGTTCGATGCATGTGCCGGTCGGCCAGCGCGCCGCGCCGCACTGGACGCCGGCAGCTTTGAAGGCCGCGGCGCTTCAGGCGCTGCCGGAAGTCGACCCGGCGGCCGTTGACGCCGCCGTCGGACCGCAACAGCGGGCGCAGATGCCCGTCAGGGTGATGAAGGGATCCATGGGAGGCGGCGTCATCGGCGGCTCCGGTGGCGGTGACGGCGGCACGGGTGTCGGCGGTGGCTCCGGTGGTGGTGACGGCGGCACGGGCGTCGGCGGTGGCTCCGGTGGTGGAGATGGCGGCACCGGCGGGGGAGATGGCGGCACTGGCGGTGGTGGCGGCGGCTCCGGCAGCGGCACTGACGGCGGCACTGGCGTGACCGGTGGCGGCGGTGTCGTCGGCGGTGGCGGTGGCGGCAGTGGTGGCGGTGGCGGCGGCGGTGTTGGCGGCGGCGGCGGCGGTAGCGCCGACAACCTCCCCATGTGGGGCGGCAAGCTCTACTTCACCGCGCCCGACGGCGACTATTTCTGCGAGGCCCAGTTTGTTTCCAAGAACGTCGTCATGACCGCGGCCCAGTGCCTGCAGGACGAAAAGTCGGGCGACTACTACACCAACATCCAGTTCGTGCAGGAGCTTCCCGGAGGCAAGAAGAAGGTCTTCGATTCCGAGTGCTCGGCAACCTTCAAGGGATGGGCCCAGCCCGGCGAAGACAAGTGGACCTACGACATGGGCATGGTCCTGCTGACGGAGGAATTGCAGGTCGGCTGGATGGGCCTTGTGTGGAACTACGACACGATTGGCCCGTTCGGTTATGTCAGCACCAGCGACCAGGTGGTGGCAGCGTCCGGCAAGCTCACCGGCCAGAAAGGCATCATCCAGATGACCCCCAAGGGCAACGTCAAGGACATGCTCGGCGGATCTGCCTGGATGACCGCGCTCAAGGATGACAAGGGCCAGCTGCAGAGCGCGTTCAGCCTGCTGTCCTTCACCAATCCGAAGCAGCCCGGCACCTTCTTCGGCCCCTATTTCGACGACAAGATCAAGACGCTGTTCGACTACGCCCAGAACGGCTGCCAGTAGCCGTCCGGCCGACCGACGAAACCGAGGCCACGGGCACATGCCCGTGGCCTTTTTCTTGAGGCGGCCCTCTCCGGAAACCCGCGAAAACGCCGCGGCGACACCTGAATGGTGCCACCTTTGGACGGCAATGCTTGACGACGCCTGATTGCAAGAGACATTGGACAGAGCAGAGGTCGAGATGAACGCACCCCGTATCGCCGTCGCAGCGACGGTGCTTGTCATGCTGTGCGGGACGGCCGGCGCCGAAACGATGGGCACCGAGATCGATCCGCTTGCCGTTCCCGTCTCCGGCCAGATCTCGGCCGGAGCGCGCGCGGCGATGCCGTGGACGCAAGAACGCCAGGCCATGGCACAGCCGAAGCTGGCCCCGCAGGTCGACCCGGCGGCGGTGCGTGCAGCCTCTGGGCGTTTCCGTTCCGGAAGCCAGTCCGGCCCGCAGGACAACACGGCTGCGGTCGTGCTGGCGGCCGACGGCTATGCGCCGATCGGCGCCCAGATGGCCCCAGGCAATGACAAGGCCGGCGACTATTGGACGCCCGAGCGCATGCGCTCGGCCAGGCCCATGCCGATGCCGGAGCTTCCTGCCGGCGCGCTGGGCAAGCCGGCGGGGCCGGGACAGCAGAACCGCTGAGGCGGGCACTCACAGCGCACCACCACCCGCGCGGCGTGGCCGGGTCCCAAGATCGGGGCCCCGACGATCCGGCTAGCGCGTCCCCGGCCGCCGGCCGATGGAGACCATTACGGGCACCGCACCACGCTGAACCTCAGTCCCTTCATCAGGAACCAGCCGTGTCCCCGCATCTCGACCTCGATGCGACTGGTTCGGAAGGGCCTAAATGTGGCGCTCTGCGGTGGCACGACCTTTCCTGAACCACCGGGTGAGAAGCCGCGATTGACGGCCACGCCGCGCAGGTCGAGGGCGCTGAAGCGGCCGCCATAGGGGTCGATCAGTTCGATCCTGATCGTCGCTCCACGCGTACTCATATCCGATCCGGCGCTCTCCAGCGAAAAGCCGTTGATGCAAACCGGCGGCATCATGTAGCGCTGCGCAGTTGCTAGGCCGCCATTGGCGTTGGCCCATTCTCCGCCATTGAACGGATCGCCATGCAGGATCGAGGTTAAATCGAAGCTGTCGCGGCCAGCCGGCAGAGGACCACCTGCCGAGCCGCCATCGGGCTCCGTTCCGCCGGCTGCTGGCGGCGGCGGTGGAGGCGGCGTCGGCCCACCGGCGACATCCCCTGCGCCGCTGGACGCGGCGCGCCGCGTACCAATGAAGCGAGTGCCGACATTGTTGACGAGTAGAATCTTCTGCCCATCCACAGTCAGCTCACCCTCGTCGACGAAGCCATGGCTCCAGGTGAGCCGGTAGCGGCGGGTCACCGGGTCGAGCAGCTGCCATTGCATGGTGTGGCCAGCACTGTCGCGACCTGTTCCGTTGCCCCAGATGACGACCACGTTGCCGCCGCCGCCGGCGCCCCAGTCCCACTCCCCGGCGATTCCCTGATTGGCGCCGGTTGGCAGGGGGCCGCCGGCGACGGCACCGCCCGGCTGCGCGCCTCCCGGTGTCGGCGGAGGTGGGTTCGGATTTGCAGAAGAGGTGCCGGGATGGCGCGTCGAGACGAAACGGACGCCCTGGTTGTTGACAACGAGCAGCTTGCTGCCGTCGACGGAGAGCGTTGCCATGTCGGTGAAGCCGTTGCTCCACTGGAGCCGGTACTGGCGGGCGATTTGATCGACCAGCGTCCACGTCAGCGCGTTGCCTTCGCCGCCGCGCCCGGTCCCGTTGCCCCAGATGGTCACGATGTTGCCTGGTGCCCCGGCGCCCCAGTCCCAATATCCAGCAATCCCCTGGTCGGGCCCGGTAGCGACCTGGGCACGCGACGAGGGCCCCGCCAGCAGGGCCAAGCCCGCCGCCATCACGATGATCGCGACGCGGACGAGGAATATCCATCCGCGGGCAATGCGCTGCCTTATTGTTGTCGTTCCGGCGCAATGCATGGTCCGTTCTCCTCCCGAGGCTGGTCGAAGAAGACGGATCTGCCGGTCGCCGAGCGCCGTACGCGATAGTCCCGGCTTTCGCCGGCGTTCACGACTTCCGGCAACCGTCACCCCAACTCGCTGCCGAAAACCTTTTGTTTCCTGGATCATATCACCGCGCGCCACGAGCCGATGCGGCGACGCTTGCGCGCAGGGGGATGCAACCGCCCGCTGCACGCCACCACGGGTTTACAGGCGCTCTCTCTGTCACTAACTAGGCGGCATTGAACCCAGCCCCGGTGAGAGAATGCGTCCCGAGATCGAAACCATTGCCGATGAGATCAAGCAGGCGATCGACCTGCTGAGGAGGCATCTTTGACTGGGATCGCGCCAAGGCCCGCCTGTCGGAACTGAACGCGGCGGCCGAAGACCCCAATCTGTGGAACGACGCCGAGCGCGCGCAGACGATGATGCGCGAGCGCCAGCATCTGGAAAGCCAGATCGGCGCGGTCGAGCACATGGAGCGCGAACTCGCCGAGCAGACGGAGATGATCGAACTCGGCGAGGCTGAGGGCGACAAGGCGGTAGTGGCCGACGCGGAAGCAGCGCTCCGCGCGCTCAATGCCGAGGCGCAACACCGCCAGGTGGAGTCGATGCTCTCCGGCGAGGCCGACCACCTCGACGCCTTCCTCGAAGTCCATGCCGGGGCAGGGGGCACCGAGAGCCAGGACTGGGCCCAGATGCTCTTGCGCATGTATACGCGCTGGGCCGAGCAAAGCGGCTACAAGGCCGAGATCCTTGAAATCCACGACGGCGAAGAGGCTGGCATCAAGTCGGCGACGCTGCAGGTGACCGGCCCCAGCGCCTATGGCTGGCTGAAGACCGAATCCGGCGTCCACCGGCTGGTGCGCATCTCGCCCTTCGACAGCGCCGCGCGCCGGCACACCTCGTTCGCCAGCGTCTGGGTCTATCCGGTGGTCGACGATACCATCGTGGTCGACATCAAGGACGAAGACGTGCGCACCGACACCTACCGTGCGTCGGGCAAGGGCGGCCAGCACATCAACACCACCGACTCGGCGGTGCGCCTGACTCACATTCCGACCGGGATCGCCGTGGCCTGCCAGAGCGAGCGCTCGCAGCACAAGAACCGCGCCACGGCGTGGAAGATGCTGCGCGCCCGGCTCTATGAGGTCGAACTCGAGAAGCGCGAGGCGGCGGCCGCCGCCGAGTTCGGCGTCGAAGACCGACATCGGCTGGGGCCACCAGATCCGCTCCTACGTCCTGCAGCCCTATCAGCTGGTGAAGGACCTCAGGACCGGCGTGGAGAGCACCAGCCCGCAGGACGTGCTCAACGGCGCGCTCCTGCCCTTCATGGAGGCCGCGCTCGCCCACCGCGTGGGCGCCGACAACAAGGCGGCGGACTAGCGGGTAGGCGGCTTGCGGGCGCGCTCGATGCGTTCGGCGTTGTTTAGCCTCCGACCAGTGCTGCGATCGCGCCCTGTCAGCGTGGCCGCGCCAGCAGGCAGCGGAACCAGGCGCTCGCGCGATAGCTGCCGTCGGGTTGGCGAAACGGCACCAGCACCCGGGAATACATTTCGGCAACGGCCTCCGCACCGCTGTGTTCCATTGCCCTGACGGCATTGCCGGTCGAGGTCAGGCCACGCATGGCCGCCGTTTCGTCGGCATAGATCCACGGGCTGTCGACGTCGAACACCTCGATTGGCTCCAGCCCGGCTTCGGTTGCGAAGCTGCGCAAGGCGTTTTCGTCGGACAGCGCGAACGGTCCCGGCGTTCCCGGCGGCCGGGGCGGCAACAGCGGCGCCAGCGCACCGATCAGGGTGGCCACGCCCATACCTTCGGGATTGCCAAAGGCCGCCACCACGACGCGGCCGTCGCGCTTGGCGACACGACCGGCCTCACTGAGCGCCGCGACTGGGTTGCCGGCATATTGAAACGCGTTGATGCCGGTCACCACATCGAAGGTGCCATCCGCAAACGGCAAGTCCTCCAGATCGCCCAAGCGGAAGTTGCCGTTTGTCACGCGCTCGCGCGCGATCGCCAGCATGCCCTCTGCGGCGTCCACCCCGTATACCTCCGCTCCACGGGCGGCGGCCATGCCCGCCGCCATGCCGCTGCCGCAACCGACATCGAGATAGCGGCTTCCCGGTCCGACGCCGGTGCGATCGAGTGCGGCCTGGAAAACCGGGCGGCAGGTTCCTTCCATAAAATCGGCCCAGTCCCTCGCCTGTGCGCCCCACAGGCGCCCATGCACTTCCAAAGTCCTGGGCTGCGGTGCGCCGCTCATCGCGATCCTCCCCCTTCACCATCTGATGCGCCGCGGCAGCATGCCGCGCGGAAACGAGCGCCGCGGCCTCAGGCGGCCGCCGAATCCTGCCTGGTTGCAACCTCGTCGTAGCGCTTGCGGGCGCGTTCGATGCGCTCGGCGTTCGCCAGCGCCCAGTCGCCCAGTTCGCGGACTGGATTGAGCAGGTCGTGGCCGAGCGGCGTCAGCTCGTAGTCGACGCGCGGCGGCACGGTCGGGAACACCGTGCGGCTGACGAAGCCGTCGCGCTCGAGCCCGCGCAGCGTCGCGGTGAGCATCTTCTGCGAGATGCTGCCGAGGCTGCGCTTGATCTGGCTGAAACGCAGGGGGCCGTCGCCGAGCTGCCTGATGACCAGCAGGCTCCATTTGTCGCCGATGCGCGAAAGGATGTCGCTGATCCGCCGGCAGGGCTCGGTCTGGTGCAGGGAACCTTGTTTCAAAAAGGTGCCTCCTTGTTTTCGGGCACGAGTAGGTCACTTATCTAGCGTCAGTCACTGTTCTATACCACCAGTCAGGGGATTTTGTCACATGCTCAGGATTGCCATCATCGTCGGCAGCACCCGGCCCAACCGCTCGTCGCCGCAGGTGGCGCAATGGGTGCTCGATCTCGCCAGGAAGCGCGGCGACGCGACCTACGAGATCGTCGACATCGCCGATTTCGACCTGCCGGTGCTCGACGAGCCGATGCCGCCGTCGATGGGCAATTATGCCCACGAGCACACCAAACGCTGGAGCGAGACGATCGCCTCCTATGACGGTTTCGTCTTCGTCACGCCGGAATACAACCACAGCATTTCCGGGGCCCTGAAGAACGCCATCGATTTCATTTATCGCGAATGGAACAACAAGGCCGCGGGCTTCGTCAGCTATGGCTCGACCGGCGGTGCGCGCGCCGTGGAGCACCTGCGCGGCATCATGGCGGAAGTCCAGGTCGCCGACGTGCGCGCCCACGTCTCGATGTCGATGTACACGGATTTCGAGAACTGGAGCGTCCTGAAGCCGGATCCGAGACACGTGCAGCAGCTCGGCGTCCTGCTCGACCAGCTTGTTGCGTGGAGCCGGGCGATGCAGGGCGTGCGCGCCGAGAAGCAGGCCGCCGCGGCCTGAGCGGGCAGGGCGCCTACAGCAGCGCGGCGATCTCGCTGCCGGCCTTGATATACTTCATCGGGTCGATGGCGTCGCCGTCGACCCGGACCTCATAGTGAAGGTGAGGGCCGGTGGACCGGCCGGTCGAGCCGGTGCGCCCGAGCACGGTGCCCTTGGAGACCACCTGTCCGACGGTCACCTCGATCTTGCTGAGGTGGCCGTAGCGGGTGGTGATGCCATTGCCGTGGTCGACCTCGACCATGTTGCCGTAGCCGCCGTTGTAGCCGGCGATGGTCACGGTTCCATCGGCGGTGGCGCGGGCCGGATAGCCGGTCGGTGCGCGGAAATCGATGCCGGTGTGCATGGCCGGCGTGCCCAGGAACGGATCGATGCGCACGCCGAAGCGGCTGGTGATCGGCGCGCCGGCGATCGGTCGGGTCAGCGGCAGCCTGAGGGCGATGCGGCGCAGCGTGCCGAAGCGCTCGACCTCGCCGGTGATCAGCGAAACGCCGGAGCGAAAGGTGGCGGGATCGGCATTGGGCGCGAGCGCAACCAGCGGGCCGCCAACGCCGTCGTCGTCGCCGCCGCCGCTGGCAAACTCGCTGGGCGGCACGTTCTGGCCAAGGCGGCGGAGAACGGCGGCGATCTTCTGCGAGCGCTGCTTCACCCGCGTGGCGACGTCGTCGACATAGGCAATCTGCTCGCGCGCCAGCGAATTCGAGCGAGCTTTCGACGGAGCTGATACGTTTCAGCGGATCGCCCGCGGCGTCGGGCGTGGCGGAGCGGATGGTGGCGTCGGCGAGCGGCGACTTTACGCCGGCCGCGGACGGCGCGCCGGCAGCGGCGGCCTTGTCGGCTGGCCGGTGCGGCGTCGGGCGCGGCGGCTTCGTTGCCGGCGGGTGCGATCCCGACCCGCCGCGCCGCCTGGCTCAGGCCGGCGATGACGTCCTGACGGGCATCGAGCGCCGCCTGCCGGCCGGAGAGCCGTTGGACGTCCGCCAGGATCTGCTGCTGGTTGAGGAGTTGACGGCTGGTCAGCCGGTCGATGTCTGACCTCAGCGTTGCGATGCGGTCCTCATAGGCCTGCTTCATGCGCGTCTGCTGCGCGATCGAATCCTTGAGGATGTCGTCGCGGAAGAAGAGGTAGCCGGTGGCAGCGAGGTAGAGGCTGCCGAAGAGGGCGGTGGCGACGATGACGGTACCAGCCAGCCAGGGCCTGAGCGTGAAGGTCCTGACCTCGCCGCCGCGGGCAATGATGATGCGATGCGGCGGCTTGCGCTTGGCGAAGGACGTCGAGCGTCGGGGAGGGGCAACAGGCATAGGAACGCACCGATGGTTGCAGGAACACGCAAGGCAATCGTGGCGTTCGATTAGAAAGCATTAAGGTTAACAAAATCTTGGCTGGCAGCCGTGAAAGCCCGCAGGGCCGCCGAATGGGGGCGTGGCCGCACGGCCAGGCGCTGCCAACGCGTGCTTCGGCGGCCCTGGTACGGTCCACCGCCGCCTTCGGCACTGCCTCCGCGAACGAAGGCCTATGGCTTGGTGGGCTGCTGACCCTCGAGCTGCTTCGCCCGTTCCTTGGCCTTCTCGGCCAGAATCTTGGCGGCGTCCTCCCGTTGCCGCGCGAGCGCAGCCTGGTCCGGGCCATCGAGCGCCGAGGCGAAGGTCTCGAGCGGGAAGGACAGCTTCGTGCTGGTCTTGTCCATGGTGTACAAGTCCAGGTCCAGCGACTTCCCCTTCCTGAGGGTATCGACGAAGCTGCCATCGACCTGCGTCTGGGCTATGCAGAAATACGCAGGGCCCTGCGGCGAAGACAGGCAGGTTATGAACGGCGCGGTCGCCTTCTTGGCCCCGTCCACGCTAAGCGGAATGCCCTTCTGCAGCAGGAAGCCAATGGGAACCTGGATGCCGACGGAAAACTTTTTCGGGTCGTTGGATGTCTGGATCGAAACGCTTCCGATCAACGAGTTGCCACCGGCCAGGGCATAGTCCTCGGTGACCTGGCACAGCTGCGCATTGTTCGGATCGCAAACCTTCACCCACTGGGTCGGAGCGACAGCGCGGGCCGGTTGCCCCTTGTCGGAGGGGGCAGGCGCGGTCTCGGCCAGCGCTCCCGTTGCCAGCGCGGCCACAACCATGCCAAGGGCGATTCCTAAGGACGAAATCGCCCCAGTTCTCATCAATGATTCAGACACATCCGACTCCATCCGCGAAAATGTTGGACACGTCGCCGCAACAACGACCTGCCCATCACCGGGATTAGGTTTGAGCGCGAGAATGAGGCAAAGAGGCGGCGAACGCCAGAGGCTTTTTCGGCCGAAACGATCGATTCCGGCCGCCTGCACAGGGCTCTACAGAGCCTCGGCAGCCGCCAGCACCTGCTCGACGTGACCCGGCACCTTGACCTGCCGCCAGGCCCGCGCGACGCGCCCGTCGACCCCGATCAGAAAGGTGGACCGTTCGACGCCCATGTACTTGCGGCCGTACATCGATTTCTCGGCCCACACTCCATAGGCGTCGATGGCCTTGTGTTCCGGATCGGCGGCAAGCGTGATCGCCAGGCTGTGCTTGTCGCGGAACTTGCAGTGCGAGGCGACGGTGTCCGGCGAGATGCCCACCACCTTGGTGCCCGCCTTGGCGAAGGCCGGCGCCGCCTTGGTGAAATCGATCGCCTCGATGGTGCAACCCTGAGTGTCGTCCTTCGGATAGAAATACACCACCACCTTGCCGCCCTTGTGATCGGCAAGGCTGAACCGACTGCCGTCATCGGCCTCCAGGATGATCTCCGGAGCCTCGTCTCCCTCGGCCAAATCCGCCATTCGCCTTCCTTTCGTCGCACTTGACTGGCTTCAAGGACGTACCACGGGCTGGTAAGCCGGCGGCACTGCCAGACGCGAGCTTATATTGCCGCCGATGCGGCATCGACAAGCCGCGGCTGGCCGAGGGAGTGTCGCCATCGTCGAGCTTCTTGGTACAAAGGGGCGAAAACCTGTCAGGAATCACGGGCCGGCGCTAACGCCGGGTCGGGAGGGATCGACGCTCCGAACAATGCGCCTGAAGATATTCTCCCCGACCGCAACCGCGCGGCCGCTGCGGCGGCGCAACACGCCGGGCGCATGGCTTCGCCTCGCCGTTCGCGCCCTGGTGATCCTGGTTGTTCTTTTCATCGTCGTGGCCGTCGGTGGGATCCTGCTGGCGCTCGTCGGCCGGACCGATTTCGGCTTCGTCCGCGACCAGATCGCGGCGTCGCTGCGTTCCAACCTCGGCCCCGGTTATACGGTCGCCATCAAGCGGGCGGTGATCGACACCGATCCCGTGCTCGGGCTCGTCGTCCGCGTCGACGATATCGTCGTGCGCGACGACAAGGACGATGTGGTCGCCGACGTTCCGGAGACGCGCTTCGTCGTCGATCCCTATTCGCTGCTGCGACTGCGCGTCGACATCCGGTCGGTCGAATTCAATGCGCCGCAGATATCCTTTGTGCGCACCAGCGACGGTCGCGTGCTGCTCGGCGCGACGGTGGCGGCGGCATCACCGCCGGCCGTGGCGGCGCCATCCACTGCACCATCCGGCGGTAGCGGACCGCAGGTGGTCGCCGGAGCGCAGGGGGCCACCGCGCCTGTGGCGGTCCCCGCGCCGGCGACCGACCCCTCGGCTGCCGGCTCCGCGGATTCGCCGACGCCGGCCGCCGCCGCGGAGGCCGCACAGGTCTTTCCGGACCTGGTCAGCGCCCTCAAGATCCTCGACCGCGGCATCGAGCCGCCGATCAACGCCGCGACCGCCTCCGGCTTCCAGCGCCTGTCTGTGGTCAACGGCACCATTTCGGTATGGGATGCCGGCGAGGATCGCCAGCGGCGCTTCTCCAGCACCGACCTCAGCGTCAACCTCGACCCGCAGACTTCGGCGCTGACCGTCAACTTCGCCACCTCCGGCTACAGCGGGCGCTGGCAGGCGACCATCGAGCGCGACCTCGACGCCAACTCCGGCGGGCACGCCGTATCGGCGGTGTTCTCGCAGCTCACGCTCGCCGACGTGATCCCCGCCTTCGGCGACGACAAAGGCCTGTTCGTGGCCGATGTGCCGCTCTATGGGCGCGCGTCGATGCACATCAACGCCGACGGTGACGTCGAGGACGCCAGCGCCCGCATCGACGTTGGCGCGGGCACGTTGCGCTTCCGCGAGGATCTCACCGCCAAGCAGGAGAGCGTACTGCTCGACGAGGCCACCGTCCGCCTCCATTGGGACATCCCCAACAAGGCGATCATCGTCGACCCGTCGACCTTCTTCTTCGGCAACACGCGCGGCCTGGTGACCGGCACCATCAAGCCCGACGGCGACCCCGCTGCCGGTCGTTACGCCTTCGATTTCGAATCGCCGGGCACGGTGATGGCGCCGTCCGATTCGGGCGCGCCGCCGATGGTGGCGCAGCGCATATCCCTTTCCGGAACCGTCGACCTGCGCGCGCGGACATTGTCGGTCAGCAACGCCGTCATCGTCACCTCGGACGGTTCGGTGGCGGCCGCCGGCAGGCTCGGCTTCGAGCCGGGCAAGACGCCGTCGCTGGCACTTGCCGCTTCGTTCTCGCCGATGCCGGTCAGCACGCTGAAGACGATCTGGATTCCGTTCATCGCCCCGGCGGCGCGGCACTGGGTGATGGAGCACATCATCTCAGGCCAGCTCACCGAGGGAAACTATGAGGCGTCGGTGCCCGCCGGCGTGCTGTGGAACAAGCCGGTGCAGTTGAGCGAAAAGGCCATGCGCCTCGACATGCAGCTCAAGAACGTGACCTTCACCACGGTCGGCAAGGTGCCGGCGATAACCAACGCATCGGGCAACGTGGTGCTCTCCGGCTCGACCTTCGGCGTCGACGTGACCAGCGGTGAAGTGAAGGTGCCGGCCGGCACGGTCAAGGTCGAGGCGGCTGCCTTTGCCATTCCCAACGTTGCCAAGCGGCCGAGCGACGGCATCGTCGAATTCCAGCTCGCCGGTTCGGTCGCCGCCATCGCCCAGATCGCCGACTCCGACCCGATCAACGCGCTGTCGCAACGCGACATGTCGCCGACCGACCTTAGCGGCACGGCCGACGCCTCGCTGTCGGTCCGCTTTCCGTTGCGCGAGCAGATCGACGAGGCCGATGTCGACTGGAAGGTGGTGGCCAAGATCAAGAACGCCGCCAGCAAGAAGCCGATCGACGGACGCATGCTGAGCAATGCCGATGTCACCCTGACCATCGTCCCCGACGACGTGACCGTCTACGGCAAGGCGAAGATCGACGGCGTCCCCGCCGATGTGAGCATGTCGCTGCCGACCACAGACGGCGGCGTCGCGCCGAAGCCGGGCGAACGCCAGATCCGCCTCGTGCTCGACGATGCTGCGCGCAAGAAGCTCGGCGTCGGGCTCGAGGATGTGCTCTCCGGCACCATCACCGCGACGGTCACCGATGGCCAGGCCAGGGGCCAGCACTACGAGCTCGATCTCAAGCGCGCTCGCGTCGTGCTGCAGGGGATCGGCTGGTCGAAGGGCATCGGCGTGCCGGCGACGCTGTCCTTCGACCTGGTCAAGACCACCGATGGCCAGTCGGTCGAGAACCTCGTCCTCGAGGGCGACGGATTCGGTCTCACCGGATCGGCCAAACTCGATTCATCGCTCAACCTGATTTCCGCCGACATCGACAATCTGTCGCTGCATCCCGGCGACTCGATCTCGCTCAAGCTGACGCGTAGCGACGCCGGCTACGCCATATCGGCCCGCGGCGCCGCCTTCGACATGCGCGGGCTTCTCACCCAGATCCGCGACCGCAACGAGCAGGCCGGCGGGTTCCCGGACATTGCCGTCGACGCCCATGTCGACAAGCTGATCGGCTTCAACCAGGAGGCCGTCACCGGGGCGTCCGTGACGCTGGTCTCGGTGGGCGGCGAGACCCAGAAGCTCAACTTCGTCGGCAAGATCGCCGGATCGGATGTGGCGATCGACTACGCCGTCGGCGCCAGCGGGACACGGCTCAACGCCAGCGCCGGCGATGCCGGCAATCTGCTGCGCTTCATCGACATCTATACCCACGTCGATGGCGGCACCATCACGCTCAACGGACAAGGTGCGCCGAACGGGCCGATGGTCGGGACGATGCAGGTCCTCGATTTCAACGTGTTGAACGAGCCGGCGTTGGCCAAGGTCGGTGTCGGACGCAACGCTAGCGGCGGCGGCCGCGATGGATTCGATCCGACACGCGTGCATTTCGACGGCATGGTCGCCCGCTTCAGCAAGACCCAGCGGGCAATCGTCATCGAGGACGCGCTCCTGCGCGGCGCCGCCCTTGGCGCGACCTTCAGCGGCCGCTATGACCTGCCGAGCGCATCGATCGCGATCTCCGGCACCTATCTGCCAGCCTACGCCTTCAACAATCTGTTCAGTCGCATTCCCATCATTGGTGTGATCGCCGGCGGCGGCCTGACCGAGGGCCTGATCGGCGTCACCTTCAAGGTCGAAGGACCGATCGCGGGCCCGCGCGTCTTCTTCAACCCGCTGTCGGCGGTGGCGCCGGGCATCTTCCGCAAGATCTTCGAGTTCCAGCCGTAGGCGCGAAGCGTCCCGGGCGCGGCGCGGCGTGAAATGACGCTCTGCCGAACTGGGACCTACGCAGCCGCTTGGACTCCGGATCTGCGGTGCAGCGTTTTGCGCTGCTCCGCGTCCGGGGAACGTCCGCTTGATAGCGGATGAGCTATTCCGGCTTGACCAGAACGTGCTTCTTGCGGCCGAGCGACAGCTTGACGACTCCGCCGATGAGATCGCCGGCGCCGACGACGGCCGTCTCGTTGGCGACCGCCACATCGTTGAGGCGGAGGCCCCCGCCGCGAATCTGGCGGCGCGCCTCGCCGTTCGACGACACCAGTCCGGCGCGCACGAACAACGCCAGAACGCCGATGCCAGCGGCGAGCTCGTGCGCCGGCACAGCGATGGTCGGCAACGCTTCGGCCAGCCCGCCTTCCTCGAAGGTGCGCCGGGCCGCCTCCGCCGCTTGCGCCGCGGCCGCGCGGCCGTGGAGAAGCGCGGTTGCCTCGGTCGCCAGCACCTTCTTGGCCTCGTTGATCTCGCCGCCGTCAAGCGCCGCCAGACGCGCGATCTCGGTGATCGGCAGCTCGGTATAGAGCTTGAGGAAGCGCCCGACGTCGGCATCTTCGGCATTGCGCCAGAACTGCCAGTATTGGTACGGCGACAAGAGGTCGGCGTTGAGCCAGACCGCGCCCTGCGCGGTCTTGCCCATCTTGGCGCCCGACGCGGTCGTGAGCAGCGGGCAGGTGAGCGCATAGAACTGCGGCAGCCCCATGCGCCGGCCGAGGTCGATGCCGTTGACGATGTTGCCCCACTGGTCGGAACCACCGATCTGCAGCGTGCAGTCGTAGCGCCGGTTGAGCTCGGTGAAGTCGTAGGCCTGGAGCACCATGTAGTTGAACTCGAGGAAGGAGAGTTCGTGCTCGCGGTCGAGGCGGAGCTTGACCGAGTCCATGGCCAGCATGCGGTTGACCGAGAAATGCCTGCCGACGTCGCGCAGGAAGTCGATGTAGTTGAGCGGCGCCAGCCATTCCGCGTTGTCGACCATGATGGCGGCATTGGCGCCACGCTCGAAATCGACGAACTTGGCAAAGGTCGCCTTGAGGCTCTGCTTGTTGGTCTCGATCTCGTCATAGGTGAGGAGCTTGCGCGCCTCGTCCTTGCCCGACGGGTCGCCGACGCGGGTGGTACCGCCGCCCATCAGCGTGATCGGCCGGTGGCCGGTCTTCTGGAACCAGCGCAGCATCATGATCGAGAGCAGGTTGCCGACGTGATAGCTCGCGGCCGTGCAGTCGTAGCCGACATAGGCGGTGACCATGCCCTTGGCGAGCGCCGCATCGAGGCCCTCCGGGTCGGAGCACTGGTGGATGAAACCCCGCTCGGCCATGACGCGCAGGAAATCGGACTTGAACTCGGTCATTCTCGGTATTCCGTGGTGGGCGCGCCTTGCGGCGGCGCGCGGCGCTGTTTAGCAGGATAGGGCGGGGTTTTCACCCAGGGATTCGACGAGGCCGGCGGGAGCCAAGAGGCGCCGAGCGGAGCGACCGGGAAGACAAATAATGAACGTTCTGGGCCTGATGAGCGGCACCTCCATGGACGGCGTCGATGCCGCCGTTGTCGAGACCGACGGCGAAACGATCGATGGCTACGGGCCAAGGCTGGCGCGTCCCTACAGCGAGGACGAGCGGGCGGTCCTGCGCCGGGCGCTCAACGCGGCGCGTGGCCTCACCGATCGCGATGCCCGACCGGGCGTGCTGGCTGTGGCCGAGCGCATCGTCACTGACGCTCACGGCGAAGCGGTCGAGGCGCTTCGCCGCGCGAATCCGGGCCTTGTCATCGACTTCGTCGGCTTCCACGGCCAGACCGTGTTGCACGCGCCCGAGCGCCACATGACGGTGCAGATCGGCGACGGCGCGGCGCTCGCACGGCGGCTGGGGATGCCGGTCGTCTTCGATCTGCGTGCCGCGGACGTGGCGGCGGGCGGCGAGGGGGCACCGCTTGTGCCCATCTATCACCGTGCGCTGGTCGAGCGTGCCGGGCTCGGCGGCACCGTGGTCGTCGTCAACATCGGCGGCGTCGCCAACCTGACCCGGATCGGCGGCGACGGAACGCTTGTGGCCGGCGACACCGGCCCCGGCAATGCGCTTCTCGACGATTTCGTGCGCTGGCGCACCGGCGCCGCCATGGACACGGAAGGGGAGCTGGCGGCGCTGGGCACGGTCGATGCGCAGGCGCTCAGGAGCCTCATGGACAATCCCTGGTTCGACCGGCCGCTGCCGAAGTCGCTTGACCGGGACGCTTTCTCGGCCGAGCCGGTGGAGAGCCTGTCCGATACCGACGGTGCGGCCACGCTCACCGCCTTCACTTCTGGCACGATTGTGAAAGGCATTGTGATGGCCGGCGGCGCCGAGCGCATCGTCGTTTGCGGCGGCGGAAGAAAGAATCCGGTGCTCATGGCCATGCTCGCGGCCGCAGCGGGCGCGCCCGTCGAGGGCGCCGAAAGGCTCGGCTGGTCGCCGGATTTCATCGAGGCGGAGGCCTTCGCCTACCTGGCCGCGCGCAGCGTGCGCCGCCTGCCGCTGACCTTCCCCGGCACCACCGGCGTTGCGGGACCCACCACCGGCGGGCGGCTTGCCGCACCCTGACCGGCCCGGCTGGCAGGCAGCGGGAATGTGCGCTAGGAACCGAAGGTAACTAGAAAGAAGAACGGTACGATCCGCGCCCATGCAGCTCAGCGACATCGCCAGCGCGCTTTCGGCCAAGGTTTCCGGCGACGGGCGCCTCGACATCGGCCGCATCGTCCATCCCGCCGACGCACAGGGCAAGGGCGACCTTGCGGTGGCGCTGGCCAGGGAGGCGCAGGACCATCTCGCCGGCACCAGCGCCGGCGCCGTGCTCATACCGGCCACTCTGTCGCCGCCGCAGGCCAAGGCCGCGATCCTCTACGGCGGCAACGACCGCATGGCGCTCGCCATCCTGTCCGCTCTTTTCGATTCCGGCCCTGCGCATGGTTCCGGCATCCACCCCGCAGCGGTGGTCGCGCCCGACGCCGTCATCGGCGAGGGCGCCAGCATCGGCCCCTCAGCGGTGGTGGGACCAAGGAGCACGATCGGCGCAGGCACGACCGTCCTGTCGCACGTCACCGTCGGTGCCGACGTCGTCGTCGGCCGCGACTGCGTGCTGCATCCGGGCGTCCGCCTGGGCGACCGCGTCCGCCTGGGCGACCGCGTCGTCATCCACTGCAACACGGTCATCGGCTCCGACGGATTCAGCTTTATCCCGGTTTCCAACCCGGACGGCAGCAGCAACGGCATTCCCGCGCCGAAGCGCACCCATTCGCTGGGGACCGTGGTGATCGGCGACGACGTCGAGATCGGCGCCGGCACCACCGTCGATCGCGCCACGCTGCGCGAGACGCGCGTCGGGCGCGGTAGCAAGATCGACAACCAGGTGCAGATCGCCCACAACGTCGTCATCGGCGAGAACTGCGTGATCTGCGGCATGACCGGCATCGCCGGCAGCTGCGTCATCGGCGACCGGGTGGTGATTGCTTCGGGGGTCGGGCTGGCGCCGCATCTGACGGTCGGCGACGGCGCCACGATCACCGCCTCGGCCGGGGTCGCCAGCAGCGTGCCGCCGGGGGCGGTGTTCACCGGTACGCCGGCTACCTATCACGAGAAGTTCATTTCGCGACTGATGGATATCGGCCGCTTGCGGCAGCTTTATCCACGGGTGGACGACTTGAAAAAACGGATCGAGGCTCTGGAAAATGAGACGAAGGGCCGGTAGCAAGACAATCGAGGACGCCCTTGGGGGTTGGAGGCGCTGACAAAATGGCCGATGTGGCTGATGACGTGGTCGCGATTATCGCCAAGAAGGTTCCAGGCGATAAGGCGATCAAATTGACTGACAATCTCCAGGAACTTGGCCTGGAGTCGATTGATGCACTTGAGATGGTGTTCGATCTGGAAGAGAAGTTCGGCATCCAGATCCCCTACAACGCCAACAGCGCCGCGACCGACTTTGCCACCGTCGGTGACGTGGTGAAGGCGATTCAGGGCCTGGTCGACCAGAAGCCACAGACGTGAACGGACCGCATCGCGTCGTCGTCACGGGTTGTGGGGTCATCTCGCCGGTCGGCAAGGACACGGCCAGCTACTGGGACTCTCTGACCGAAGGCAGAAGCGGCATCGCCCAGCCGACGCTGGTGTCGCCGGACCTGCTGCTGCGCGAGGTTGTCGCCGAGGTCAAGGACTACGTCCCCACCGCCTATTTCGAGGAGCGCCAGCTTTCGCCACTCGACCGCGTCTCGCAGTTCGCGGTCATCGCCGCGCGTGAGGCGCTGGCCCAGTCGGGGCTCGAAATCGGCGAAGCGCTGTCGGAGCGTACGGCGGCCATCGTCGGCACCGGCATCGGCGGTTCGAACACCATCGACGAATCGTACAAGCGGCTCTACGGCGACAAGCAGACGCGGGTCTATCCGCTTACCGTGCCCAAGCTGATGCCCAATGCGCCGGCGAGCCAGGTGTCGATGTTCCTCGGTCTGCGCGGGCCCTCCTTCGGCGTCGTCAGCGCCTGCGCCTCGGCCACCCACGCCATCGGGCTGGCCTATCAGATGGTGCGCGCCGGCATTGCCGACGCGGCCGTGACCGGCGGCACTGAAGCCTGCATCAATCTCGGCACGCTCAAGGGCTGGGAAGCGCTGCGCGTCATGGCGACCGACACCTGCCGGCCCTTCTCGAAGGGGCGCAAGGGACTGGTGGTCGGCGAGGGTTCCGCCATGCTGGTGCTGGAGACGCTGGAGAGCGCCAAGGCGCGCGGCGCCGAGATCATCGCCGAGATCATCGGCTTTGGCATGAGCGCCGATGCCAGGGATCTGACCAACCCGGACGTCGGCGGCATGACGCGGGCGATGAACGCCTGCCTCGCCGATGGCGGCCTCAATCGGGAGGACGTGGACTACATCAACGCCCACGGCACCGGGACGCTTGCCAACGACGCCACCGAGACGGAGGCGCTCAAGGCCACCTTCGGCGACAAGGCGAAGGCCGTTCCGGTCTCGTCAACCAAGTCCATGGTCGGCCATGCGCTGGGCGCCGCCGGGGCATTGGAGTTCGTCGCCACGCTTCTCGCCATCCGCGACAACATCGCCCCGCCAACCATGAACTATCTCGAGCCCGACCCGGCCTGCGATCTCGACTACGTGCCCAACGCGGCGCGGGAGATGACCATCGACGTGGCGATGTCGAACTCATTCGCCTTCGGCGGGCTCAATGCGGTGCTGGCGGCCAGGCGGCTGGCCTAGGGCGGCACGCCCAGCACGGTCGGTCACTAGGCCAAGCCGGGGAGGCGAACGGGGCGTGTGGCGTCACGCCCCGTTCGGGTCTAGCTCTGGCAATGGCAGTGAATCAGCTTGCCCGAAGGGGTCTGGGTGCACACCTTGTCGAGGTTGGCAGGGCAACCGGCGCGGATCGTCACCTGGTTGGCCGGCGCGTACTTGTCGACGCACAATCCCCCCAGCCAGACCGCGTTCGGGCCACAGTCGTGGGTCGCGGTGCTGGGATCGAGGCCGGCGACGCAGTATCGCTGGGTGATTGTGCAGGTGACCGGATTTCCCGAAGAGCACTTCCACGTTGCCTTGTCGTACGTGACGTGGGTGCCATACTGCGAATTCAGCTGCCGTACCTCGGAAAGCCCCTTGGCGTTGGCCTTGCTCAGCGCCTCATGGGACGAATGGCCGCCGCCAGAATAGATCAGAAGATCGCAGTAAGCGCTCGCCGCCTGCGAGAGTCCCGTGACCAAAAGGAAACAAAACAGAATCCGTACCCCGATGCCTTTCAACGACATGTCGGCCTCCGCCCTTCATCGCGACTGGGTTGTCACCGTACCGCAGGTCCAAAAAGCCGCTTTTCATCGCGATGGGCAAGCATCACGATGAACCACGGCAATGTCTTTGCAGCAGATCCTGCCCCCCGGAAGCGCGCCCGCTAAGCAAACTACAGCTGGTCAGGTAAGTCCATCCCTTTCGGGGCTGCTGGACCAAGTCGATGGTCGGCCATGCGCGGGCGCCCTGGAGTTCGTCGCCATGCTGTTCGCGGTGCGCGACAACATCGCTCCGCCGACGATGAACTATCTCGAGCCCGACCCGGCCTGCGATCTCGACTACGTGCCCAATGCGGCGCGGGAGATGAAGATCGACGTGGCGATGTCGAACTCGTTCGCCTTCGGCGGGCTCAACGCGGTGCTGGCGGCGAATAAGCTGGTCTAGCGGCAGAAGCTGGAACGGCACGCTGGCGCCGGCGAAGGGCGGGCACTCCGCGATTAACGGTGTCTGAGGAAGGGAAGGGCGCACGTATTGCGTGCGGTTCGGCCGGACGGTACCTCTGCGGCCAAGGGCGAAGACGAGCAATGGCTGGTTATCCGAATGCACAAGCTGATCTGCTCTGCCGTCCTGGCTTGCATGGCATTAGTGCCGGTTGCCAAGGCGGCTGATCACCCCGCGACGCTCTTTGACATGGCTTACCTGCGCAAGCTGGCCATCAAGCCGAGCGCCACCGATCCGACTGTCACCCAATGGGATACGCCGAGCCGCGTCTATTATGACCGGCGGGTCGAGGGCAACGAACTCCTGCTGTTCCTTACCGGCACATCGGGCACACCCGACGAGCAGCCGGGCGCGTTCTTCCACACGGCGAACGTGCAGGGCTATCGCATCATTTCGCTGTCTTTCATTTCAGAACCCGCAGTCGGGCAGGTCTGCGTCGGCCGTGAGCTGACGCGCGATCGCAACTGCGCACTCCAGTTCAGGAACCGGCGTCTCTTTGGTGAGGGCACGTTCGCCGCCATCCCTGACAAGCCGCAGGATGCGATCGTCAACCGCTTCACCAAGCTGCTCCAGTACCTCGTGAGTCACGACCCCGACGGACAATGGCAGCACTACCTGAAAGGCGATCAGCCCGACTGGTCGCAGGTCGCCGTTGCCGGGCAATCGCAAGGCGGCGGCATGGCGGAACTGCTGGCGCAGAAGGTCGAGGTCGCGCGGGTGATCTCCTTCTCCGGCGGCTGGGACTTCTCTTCGCAGTCGCCGAAGGTACGGATCGCCAGATGGTACGGCGATCCCGCGGTCACGCCGGCAGATCGCTGGTACGGCACGTATCACGTGAAGGAGCCCGGGGCAAAGGTGCTGAAGCAGACATACGAGGCCCTGAAGATCCCGGCGGCCCATATCTACGCGCTGAAGCAGGAACCCGATTTCGCCCATTGGCGCAATCCGAAGCACCTGCCCAAATGGGTCCCCTATCACACCGAGGGTGTGAACGATAAATTCTACGAACCCATGTGGAAGGTGATGCTCGGAGACGGCGAGGCGGGGGCGCCGACCGGCTGAGGCGGCGCTCGGGAATCCTCGCCGCGCCACCGTCGCGAAGCCATACGCGCGATCGCCGGCGTGGACGCACCGCTCGACGAAACTGGCGCCAGCGGCCTCGTCGTCACCCTGGCCGATGCGTTGGCCGCGCTGGCCGGGGAGGCGGCCACGCGGCCGGCGATCGACAGGCAGGCGGTGTCGCGGCTCCGCGACGCGCTGATCGCCGAGGAGGATACGGCGACCCCGTTGGCGGCGCTGGAGGCGCTGGCGGGCTCGACCGCTGGGCCCTGGCACGGCAGTTCGGCGCCGCACATGGCACCAGCCCGCACCGCTTCCGCATCATGCGGCGTCTGGAGCCGGTGCGCCGACGGAGGCATCGGCCGCATCCGGCTTCGCCGACCAGGGCCACATGACCCGCCAGTTCAGGCGCACCTACGGGCTCAACCCGGCGCGTTGGCTCGGGGCGCTCACCGGCTGAGCCGGCCCACAACGCCACGTCACAAATAGGGCGCGTGAATCGTCAAGGCTGTGCGGACCACTCAGGGAAGGAGCGGAAAAATGGCGGCATTGATGATGGTTCTGATCGTCCTGCACGTCGTGCCGGGCGTCTTCTGGGCCGGCTCGACGTTTGCGCTCGCGCGCGACCCAATGATGGGCGATCGCAGCCTCGGCGTGGCGCAGGCCGGGGCGGCCGGCGTGACGATCCTGGTCGGCATCGTCCTGATGGCAATGCATTATGATGTGGCCCCCGGGGCGCCGGATTGGGACCTGGGCATCGGCGCACTCTGCGCCCTGGTGGCCGTCGGGTTTCAGCACGGCATGGCTTGGCCGGCCCGACGAAGGCTCGCCCAAGGCGCCGGCGACGAAACGGCAAACCGCCAGCGGGCATTGTTGGGTCAGCGCATCGCGGCGCTGTTGCTGGCGGTGACCGTCATCGCAATGGTGATCTGGCGCTTTATGTAGTTCGCATGGCCGGTGCCCGGGTGCGATCCGGGCGTCGCCACATGCCTGATCCTGGTGCAACTGGCGGCTTCGCGGCATCCGGAGCGCCACGGCACGTCATGGAGAGAATTCCCAGCATGACTGATCTGGACAATCGTGTGGCCCTGGTCACCGGCGCTTCGCGCGGCATCGGCAGGGCGATTGCCCTGGCCCTCGCCGCGGCCGGCGCCGGCGTCGCGGTCAACTACCGCGCCCGTGGCAAGGAGGCCGAAGCGGTGGCCGAAGCCATACGCGCGGGCGGCGGCAAGGCAGCCGCCTTCGGCGCCGATGTCTCGCGGCGCGCCGACGTCGAGCGCATGGTGCGCGAGGTCGAAGAGCGCCTCGGGGCGATCGACATCCTCGTCAACAACGCCGGAATGGCGGAGAAGCGCGGCGTCGACGAGATCACGGAAGAGGACTTCGACAGCGCCATCGCGGTCAATCTCAAGTCCGCCTTCCTCTGCACCCAGGCGGTCATACCGGGCATGCGGGTGCGGCACTGGGGCCGCATTGTCAACATCTCCTCGATCGCGGCGCGCGGTGCCGGCGGAATCAGCGTCGCCTACAACGCCTCCAAGGCCGGCCTGGAGGGGCTGACGCGGGGCTATGCCGCACGGCTGGCGCCGGAGGGCGTGACGGTCAATGCCGTGGCGCCGGGGCTGACCGACACGGAGATGGGCCAGCCACTGATCGCGGCCGGCGTCGGCGCGCGTATCCCGGTCGGGCGCATCGCCACCGGCGAGGACATGGCCCATGCGGTGATGATGGTCATCGGCAGCAGCTTCATGACCGGCCAGACGGTCGCCGTGAACGGCGGCGGAATGTTCTTGTGAGGGTTCGGACGGCTCGCAGCCCGGAGGGAGCGCGAGCGTAATCCGGGATGGTCCGTTCCGCATTCCGCTTCGCGCCATGCGGGCCGCCAATGCGGGTGGCTGCTCAGCCCGCGGTCGACCCCGGCGCCAGGCGCCGGTCGACATAGTCAGAGCAGAGGCCGATCAGCTCTTCGGTGTTGTTCTCGAAAAAGTGGTTGGCGCCCTTGACGATCGTCTGCTCGATCTTGATGCCCTTCTGCGTCTTCAGCTTGTCGACCAGCGTCTGCACGTCCTTGGGCGGGGCGACCTTGTCCTGGTCGCCGTGGATGATGAGGCCCGAGGACGGGCAGGGGGCCAGGAACGTGAAGTCGTAGAGGTTGGGCTGCGGCGCCACCGAGATGAAGCCCTCGATCTCCGGCCGGCGCATGAGAAGCTGCATGCCGATCCAGGCGCCGAAGGAGAAGCCGGCGACCCAGCACGAGCGCGCGTCGATGTGCACCGATTGCACCCAATCGAGCGCCGCCGCGGCATCCGACAGCTCTCCGGCGCCATGGTCGAACTCGCCCTGGCTGCGGCCCACTCCGCGGAAGTTGAAGCGCAGCACGGCGAAGCCACGCTTCGCGAACATGTAAAACAGCTGGTAGGTGATCTGGTTATTCATCGTGCCCCCGAACTGCGGGTGCGGGTGCAGGATGATGGCGATCGGGCCGTTCTTGCGTTTGGCCGGCTGGAAGCGGCCTTCAAGGCGCCCGGCCGGGCCGGCAAAGATGACTTCGGGCATTTGGGTTTTGCGGACCTCGGGAGTGACGCGCCCCTTCGGCGCAAAGCCGGCGCGCAAGAACAGGGGGCGGCGAAAATTGGCCAGTTCCCGCCAATCGGCGGGCAAGTGGGCGCCTTCATATCACAATCGCGGGGGGCGATTTCAAGGATAACCGTCAGGGCGGTCGTGGCGGGCGGCCGCGGCGTCCGCAATGCGGGCGGGCCGGAAGCCGGCAGAGCCCATGTTTGTCGCAGACCAGTAGCCGATCCGGCCCGCCGTCACCATCTTTGGGCACGGAGGTTGCAATGAATTCGCCGCGGCGGGGAGCGCCGGACGGGAGTGGCCATGAGCGCAGCGTTCGCTGAGCGCCCATCCAGGCGCAGTGAGATCGTCGCCGACGGGATCGTGCATGCCGTCGGGCTGGCGGCAGCGGTCGTCGGGGCGCGTGTGCTGATCGCCGCCGCCGTCGCCCACGGCGCCTCGGTCGCCGCCGTCGCCATCTACGCCTTTGCGCTGATCACCATGCTCACGGTTTCGGCGGCCTACAGCCTCGGCTCCCGCCTGCGGTTTCACGAACTGCTGCGCCGGCTCGACTACGCGGCCATCTTCATCATGATCGCCGGCACCTACACGCCGTTCACCGCCGGTGTGCTCAGCGACGGCTGGGCGATCGGCCTCACCACAGCGGTGTGGGCCATCGCCGTGCTGGGCGTGGTGCTGAAGACGATGCTCGCCCCACATGGACTGCGCAATGTCACCACGCTGCTCTACATTGCCTTCGGCTGGATGGGCGTGCTTGCGGCGCGGCCGTTTCTGGAGGTGCTGAGCCCGACGGTGCTGTGGCTGGTGGTGGCGGGCGGCGTCATTTACACGCTGGGCACCGCCTTCTACTCGCTGCAACAGCTGCCCTACCGGCGGGCGATCTGGCATACCTTCGTGATCGCCGGCGCCGCCGCTCACTTCTACGCGATCTTCCTGATGGTTTCGTCGCTGACCTGACGGCCTCACGATGCTGCCCGGTCGGGGAGGCGGTGGCCCGGACGGGCCGGTGCGCCTACATTGACGTCTGTTGATCACGGCTCCAGCCCGGGACCGCAAGATGCGCACCTATCTCGACTACAACGCCACGGCGCCGCTGCGCAGCGAGGCGCGCGAGGCCATGCTCGCGGCGCTCAGCGAGGTCGGCAACGCCTCCTCGGTGCATGCCGAGGGGCGCGCGGCCCGTGCCCGCATTGAGCGGGCCCGCAGCGCGGTGGCGCAGCTTGTGGGCGGCGAAGCCAAGCTCACGACCTTCACCAGCGGCGGCACTGAGGCCAACAACACGGTTCTCACCCCCGACTGGCGCATCGGCAGCGAGATCACCGACCTCGACACGCTGCTCATCGGCGCCACGGAGCACCCGTCGGTGCTTTCCGGCGGCGGTTTTGCCGTGGACGAGACGCTGACCATCCCGGTGGACGGCGAGGGCATCGTCGACCGCGACGCATTGGCCGGTATGCTCGCCAGAGCCGGCGGCAGGGCTCTGGTCTCGGTGATGCTCGCCAACAACGAGACCGGTGCCATCCAGCCGGTGGCCGAGGTGGCCGCCATCGCCCATGACGCGGGCGCGCTGGTGCATTGCGACGCGATCCAGGCCGCCGGCCGAATCCCTTTGGATATCAAGGCGCTCGGCGTGGATGTTCTGACGCTCTCGGCGCACAAGATCGGCGGCCCGCAGGGGGCCGGCGCCATCGTGCGGGCGCGCGAGGAGGTGAGTTTTGCCCCATTGCTGACCGGCGGCGGGCAGGAGCGGCGGACCCGCGCCGGAACCGAGAACGTCGCCGCCATCGCCGGCTTCGGCGCTGCGGCTGAAGCTGCGCTCAAGGACCTCGGCCGGTCCGGGCGCTGGTCTTCCTGGCGCGACCGGCTGGCGGAGATCGTCGGCGCGTCAGCGACCGTGTTCAGCGCCGGCGTGCCACGCCTGCCCCAAACGCTGTGCCTCGCCGTGCCCGGCTTGTCCGCGGAAACCCTTGTGATTGCTCTCGATTTAGCCGGGGTTGCGGTGTCTTCGGGCTCGGCTTGCTCGTCCGGCAAGGTGGCGCCGAGCCACGTTCTGGCGGCGATGGGGGTGGCACCGGAGCTGGCAAAATGCGCCATTCGACTCAGTTTGGGCTGGGATTCGGCCGAAACCGACTTAGATTCATTCGCAAGCGCCTGGAAAGCCGTGCTAAAGCACGTCGCGCCAGGAGAGATTCAGCTGGCCTGAAGGCCATCTGTGTCACTCACCCGCGGCCCTTGAAGCCGCTGTGGATGGAGTAGCCGAATGCCTGCCGTTCGCGAGACGGTCGATCAGGTTCGCCGGATCGACGTCGACCAATACAAGTATGGGTTCATCACCGACATCGAGTCGGACAAGGCGCCGAAGGGCCTCAGCGAGGACACTGTCCGTTTCATCTCGGCCAAGAAGGGCGAGCCCGAATGGATGCTCGAATGGCGACTGGCAGCCTTCCGCCGCTGGCTGACCATGATCGAGCCGACCTGGGCGCGGGTGAAGTATCCCAAGATCGATTTCCAGGACATTTACTACTACTCGGCGCCGAAGAAGACGGCCGGGCCGAAGAGCCTCGACGAGGTCGATCCGCAGCTTCTCGCCACCTATGAGAAGCTCGGCATTCCGCTCAAGGAACGCGCGGTGCTGGCCGGCGTCGAGGGCGCCCGCGTGGCGGTCGATGCGGTGTTCGATTCCGTCTCGGTGGTGACCACCTTCAAGGCGGAGCTGGCCAAGGCCGGCGTCATCTTCTGCTCGATCTCGGAGGCGATCCGCGAGCACCCGGAGATCGTCAAGAAGTATCTCGGCTCGGTCGTGCCGACTTCGGACAATTTCTATGCGACGCTGAACTCGGCGGTGTTCTCCGACGGCTCTTTCGTCTACGTGCCCGAGGGCGTGCGCTGCCCGATGGAGCTCTCCACCTATTTTCGTATCAACGAGAAGAATACCGGCCAGTTCGAGCGCACGCTGATCATCGCCGAGAAGGGCGCCTACGTCTCCTATCTGGAAGGCTGCACGGCGCCCATGCGCGATGAGAACCAGCTCCACGCGGCCGTGGTCGAGCTGGTCGCGCAGGAAGACGCCGAGATCAAGTATTCGACGGTGCAGAACTGGTATCCCGGCGACGCCGACGGCAAGGGCGGCATCTACAATTTCGTCACCAAGCGCGGCGACTGCCGCGGCGACCGCTCCAAGATCTCGTGGACGCAGGTGGAGACCGGCTCGGCCATCACCTGGAAGTATCCGAGCGTGATCCTCAGGGGCGACGATTCATCGGGTGAGTTCTATTCGATTGCGGTCTCGAACGGATACCAGCAGATCGACAGCGGCACCAAGATGACCCATCTCGGCAAGAACACCAAGAGCCGCATCATCTCCAAGGGCATCGCTGCCGGCTACTCGCAGAACACCTATCGCGGCCTCGTCACCTCGCACCGCAAGGCGACCGGCGCGCGCAACTACACCAACTGCGACTCGCTCTTGATCGGCGACAAGTGCGGCGCCCACACCGTTCCCTATATCGAGGCGAAGAATTCGTCGGTGAACTTCGAGCACGAGGCGACCACCTCGAAGATTTCCGACGACATGCTGTTCTACTGCCGCAGCCGCGGCCTTTCCGACGAGGAAGCGGTAGCGCTGGTGGTCAACGGCTTCGTCAAGGACGTCATCCAGCACCTGCCGATGGAGTTTGCCGTCGAGGCGCAGAAGCTCATCGGCATCAGCCTGGAGGGGAGCGTCGGATAGGGCATGAACCGGTACTGGTTCCGACCGCGGCGCTACGGAATGGGCGTTTCGCCTTCCACCTGGGAGGGCTGGACGCTCATCGCAATCGCGTCGGCAGCGCTGATTGGTTCGATCGTCTCCCTGGAAGCACTAGCCGGGCCGTCGGATTTCGTCGCATGGATGACCTGGGCGGTGATTGTCGCCGTCATCCTTTGGTGGCTCGTGCGCGTCTGCCGCTATAGGACCGACGGGGAGTGGCGCTGGCGCTGGGGCGAGGACGCGAAATGAGCGAACAACCCAAACCCGTGATGAACGTCGCCGACGTGCCGCTGCGCGAGAACAAGCATGGCGAGGCGTTCGCGGCCAAGATTGGCTCGTTCGGCAAAGCGATCGGCTCGAACCTCGGCGTCATGCTGCATGTGGTCGAGCCGGGCAAGAGGGCATTTCCCTTCCACGCCCACCACGCGACGCAGGAGCTCTTCGTCATCCTCGAAGGCGAGGGCACCTATCGCTTCGGAGCCGAGAGCTATCCGGTGAAGGCGGGCGATGTCTGCGCCGCGCCGACCGGCGGGCCGGAGGTTGCCCACCAGATCGTCAATACCGGCAAGACCGTGCTGAAATATCTTGGCATCTCGGCCAATCCGACGGGAACCGGCGATGTGGTCGAATATCCGGACTCGAAGAAGTTCGCGGTCACCTCGCGCTACGACTGGGCGACCGGCAAGGGCGGCGTGCGCTACATCGGCCGTGCCGAGAATTCGCTCGATTATTGGGACGGCGAGTGATGGCAAGGGAGGCCGCATGCGGTGGCTGAGCCTGGAGAGCCCGGCGGCGACGATGGTGCGGCGACCACCGCGCACCTCTTTTCCGTGCTCAAATCCGGTCGCGCGGCTGCGGGCATCGCCGATCTTCGCCACTACGGCACCACCATCGAGATGGAGCTGGCCAACGGAGACTATTGGGCCATCGAGTGTGTCGGCGCGGACGCCTTTCATCTCTATCCCGGCGCCGTCAGCGACGATGCCGTCAACTGGCTGAATGTGTGGGTCGGACCCGACCTGACATTTGAGGAACTGACCGCGCGGCTGGCAGAGGTCACCGCCAAGGCAAAGAGAAGAACCGAGTGAGCGGAATGCTTGAGATCAAGAACCTGCATGTGACCGTGGCCGAGCGCGAGATCCTGCGCGGCATCGATCTCTCCGTCGGCAAGGGCGAGACCCATGCCATCATGGGCCCCAACGGCGGCGGCAAGTCGACGCTGGCCTATGTGCTCGCCGGCCACCCCGGCTACACGGTGACCGAGGGCTCGGTGACCTACAACGGCCGCGACCTCCTGGAGATGGAACCGGACGCGCGCGCCGCTGCCGGCATCTTCCTCGCCTTCCAGTATCCGGTCGAGATTCCCGGCGTCGCCACCATGACGTTCCTCAAATCGGCGCTGAACGCCCAGCGCAGGGCGCGCGGCGAGCCGGAGCTGACGACGCCCGATTTCGTCCGCAAGGTGCGCGAGGTTTCCGAGCGGCTCAACGTCACCCAGGAGATGCTGCGCCGGCCGCTCAATGTCGGCTTCTCGGGCGGCGAGAAGAAACGCAACGAAATCATGCAGATGGCTCTGCTCGATCCGCAGCTCTGCGTCATGGACGAGACCGATTCCGGCCTCGACATCGATGCGCTGCGCGTCGTTTCCGACGGCGTCAACGCGATGAAGTCGCCGGAGCGTTCGACCATCGTCATCACGCATTATCAGCGCCTCTTGAACCACATCGTGCCTGATGTCGTGCATGTGCTTTCCGCCGGCCGCATCGCGCGCTCGGGCGGCAAGGAGCTGGCGCTCGAGCTGGAAGAGAAGGGCTACGCCGAATTCGCCGGCGCAGCGGCCTGAGCGGGTGAGATGACGGCTGCACCGAAAACTATCCGTACCAAAGCGGAAGAGGCGCTGATCGCAGAATACCGCGCGGCCGCGGCGACGCTGCCGGGCGGTACGCCGGTCGCGCACCGACGCGAGGCGGCGATGGCGCTGTTCGAGAAGAGCGGCCTGCCACACCGCCGCGTCGAGGAGTGGAAATACACCGACCTGCGCGCGCTGATGAAGGTGGCTCAGCCGCTGGTCGATGGTGTCGACGATACGGCACTGACCGAACTCATGGGCGAGGACATTCTCGCCGGGCTCGACCGCGCCCGCCTGGTGGTGGTCAACGGCGCCTGGCGCCCCGACCTCTCCGACCTTGCCGGGCTCGACGGCGTCACCGTGACGGCGCTCACCGATGTTCTGGCCAAGACGCCGGAGCGCGTCGGCCGGCTCTTCGCCGATTCCGACGACACGGCGCTGGCGCTCAACTCCGCCTTCATGCAGGGCGGTGTGGTGGTCGACATCGCCAAGAACGCGACGCCGACGCGGCCGATAGAGATCGTCCACCTGACGGCCGCCGGTGAACCGGTCGCACTCTTCGTCCGCGACATGGTCACCGTCGGCACCAACGCGGCCGTGCGGATCATCGACAGCCATCGCGGCCCGGACGGTATTGCCTATCAGGTCAATGTCGTCACCGAACTCTCCATCGCTCCCGGCGCCACCGTCGAATGGGCGCGGCTGCAGGCGGAGGGAAGCGACGCGCAGCACATCGGCACGCTGCAGACGAAGCTCGCCGCCGACGTCACGCTCAGCCATCTCATCGTCAATGCCGGCGCCGCGCTGTGGCGCTGGCAGGGTTTCGCCACCGTGGCGGGGCGCGGCGTGAAGCTCTCCTTCAACGGCGCCACCATGCTCTCCGGCAACGAGCACGGCGACCAGACGCTGATCGTGCGCCACGCCCAGGGCTGGTCTCAGAGCCGCGAACTGTTCAAGAGCGTGGTCGACGGCAAGGCCGAGGGAATCTTCCAGGGCCGCATCGTCGTCGATCAGGACGCCCAGAAGACCGACGCCAAGATGATGACCCAGGCGCTGCTCTTGTCGGAGGAGGCGCAGTTCGCCTCCAAGCCGGAGCTGGAGATCTTCGCCGACGACGTCCAGTGCGGCCACGGCGCCACCTCGGGGCGCATCGACGACACCCAGCTCTTCTACCTTATGGCGCGCGGCGTGCCACGTTCCGAGGCCGAGCAACTGCTGATCGAGGCCTTTCTCGACGACGCCATCGACATGCTCAAGCACGAGGCGACGGCGAACGCGCTCAAGGGCGTGGTCGGCGCCTGGCTGAAGAAGCGTGGAGGGGCGGCATCGTGAACGCGCCAGCGGCAAAGATCAGCGAGCCGCTTGATGTCCAGGCGGTGCGCCGGGATTTCCCGATCCTGGCGCGGACCGTCTACGACGGGCCACTGGTCTATCTCGACAATGCGGCTTCCGCCCAGAAGCCGAGAGCCGTCATCGACGCCGTCGCGGAGGCTTATGGCGCCGAATACGCCAACGTCCATCGCGGCCTGCATTTCCTGTCGAATCTGGCGACCGAGAAATACGAGGAGGCGCGCGAGATCGTCCGCCGCTTCATCAATGCCGCCGCGACCGACGAGATCGTCTTCACGCGCAACGCCACCGAAGCGATCAACCTCGCCGCCGCCTCCTTCGGCGGCTCGACGATCGGCGAGGGCGACGAGATCGTGCTCTCCATCATGGAGCACCATTCCAACATCGTGCCGTGGAACTTCCTGCGCGAGCATCGCGGCGCGGTCATCAAATGGGCGCCGGTTGCCGACGACGGCACGTTTCTGATCGATGAGTTCGAGAAGCTGCTCGGCCCGCGCACCAAGATGGTGGCGATCACCCACATGTCGAATGTGCTGGGTACCGTGGTTCCGGTGAAGGAGGTCACGCGCATCGCCCACGCGCGCGGCATCCCCGTCCTCATCGACGGCAGCCAGGGCGCCGTGCATCTGCCGGTCGACGTCCAGGACATCGACTGCGACTTCTACGCCTTCACCGGCCACAAGCTCTATGGCCCGACCGGCATCGGCGTCCTCTACGGCAAGCGCGCGCGGCTCGCCGCGATGCCGCCCTATATGGGCGGCGGCGAGATGATCGCGGATGTCAGCCAGGAGCGCGTCACCTATGCCGAGCCGCCGCACCGCTTCGAGGCCGGCACGCCGCCGATCGTCCAGGCGATCGGCCTGGGCGCGGCGCTGACCTACATGCAGGGGCTCGGCCTCGACCGCATTCGTGCCCACGAGGCGATGCTCGCCAGGCTACGCCGAGGAGCGCCTGTCGCGCATCAACAGCCTGACGATCTACGGTCAGGCCAAGGGCAAGGGCGCCATCGTCTCGTTCAACATGGCCGGCGCGCATGCGCACGACATCTCGACGATCATCGACCGCTCCGGCGTCGCGGTCAGGGCCGGGACCCATTGCGCCCAGCCTCTGCTCGCCCGCTTCGGCGTGACCGCCACCTGTCGCGCCTCCTTCGCGCTCTATAATACTGCCGAGGAAGTGGACCTCCTGGCGGAAGCATTGCAGAAAGCTGAAGGTTTCTTTGCGTGATGACCATGGACGAGCGCACGACCACCACGCCGCAGACACCTGAGACGCCCGAGCCGGAGAGGCGGCACGGCGTGCCGATGGCGCTGCGCGCCACCGGCTCGGCGATCCCCCCGGAGGAACTCGACCGGCTGACGCTCGACATCGTCGGGGCACTGAAGTCGGTCTACGACCCGGAAATCCCGGCCGACATCTACGAGCTGGGTCTGATCTATCGGGTCGACGTCGACGACAACAAGAACATCGACATCGACATGACGCTGACCGCGCCCGGCTGCCCGGTCGCCGGCGAGATGCCGGGCTGGGTGGAGAACGCGGTGAGCCTGGTGCCCGGCGTCAACGACGTCAGGGTCAACATGGTGTTCGACCCGCCGTGGACGCCCGACCGCATGTCCGACCTCGCGCGCGTCGCGCTCGACTGGTACTGAGCCGGGCAGCAATTGAGCCGGATCAAGCCGCTCACCGGTCTTGTCGTGTAGCCGGTGCCCATGCCGACCGAAACCGATCCCGTGCCGATGAAGCACCGCGAGCTGGAGCGCATCGCGCTGGTGGCGCTCAAGGCCGCGCGCATCCTGCTCGAGAGCGGCGCGCGGGTGAAGGTGGTGCATGAAGGCGCCGCGCTGATCGTCAAGGGCCTCGGCGCCGACATCATCGGCATGCGCGCCGGCTACGCCTCGCACGAGATCACGGTCTCGAACGGCGCCAATACCATCACCCGCATGACCTCGGTCGGCCCGCATGGCGTCAACCATCGGCTCGATCATGCCCTGCGCGATCTCTGCCTGAAGGTGTCGCGGGGCGGCATGAGCGTGGAAGCGGTCGATGCCGCGATCGACGGTCTCACCCGCGACCTCCCGCGCTATGGCGCGGCCACCGTGGCGCTCGCCGTCGGCATCGCCTGCGCCGCCTTCGGCCGGCTGCTCGGGGTCGACTGGGCGGCCTTCCTGCCGGTCTTCATCGCCGGCACTGCGGGGCAATATGTCCGCCACATCCTGCGGGTGCGCGGGATCAACCCCTACGTCGTCGCCGCGGTCATCGCCTTTCTTGCCGCCGCACTCAGCGGGGCGGGCGCCATGCTCGCCCATAGCGGCAGCGTGCCGCTGGCGATGATCGCGGCGATCCTGCTGCTGGTGCCGGGCGTTCCCGCCACCAACGCCCAGACCGACATCATGGACGGCTATCCGTCGATGGGCAGCGCGCGGGCGGTGACCGTGCTGATGGTGATGATCTTCGCCACGGTGGGGGTGTGGATCGCCGAAGTCATGCTGGGTGTCGGGTGATGGACGCCGCTCTCGTGCACCTCCTGCACCAGGTCGCCTTCGGCGGCGTGGCGGCGGCCGGCTTCGCCGTCCTGTTCAATGTCGGCCCGCGCACGCTGCTGTGGTGCGCGGCGGCGGGGGCGCTGGCCCTCCTGGTGCGCACGCTCGGCCAGGACGCGGGCTGGAGCCTGGAGGCCGCCTCCTTCGTCGCGGCGATTGCCGCCTCCTGTGCCGCTTGGGCCTTCCGTCGCTGGCTGGGCACGGCCAGCAACGCGGTGGCGCTCGCCGGCTGCATCCCGATGGTCCCGGGCGCCTTCATGAGCCAGGCGATCCTCGGCCTCCTGGCGGTGACCGCCCCCAATCCGGCGAACGAGGTCACCACCATCGTCGTGGCGATGGAATACATGCTGCGCGTGATCTTCACGCTGGGCGCCATCGGCGCCGGCCTCGCGATCCCGACCCATCTTCTGAAGAACAGGGATTTCTGAGCCATATCAATCCCTTGCGGGGGGCTTGTCCTATGATGCGAAGCGGCCCATTTTAGAACCTGTCGTCGCTGGCCTTGAACCGGCGCCGCTGGAAAAGAGAGAAGCCCATGCCCCGTCCGCGCCCCACCGTGATCTCGCTGACCGAAGCGGCGGCCGCGCGCGTGCGCGAGCTGGTCGAAGGCAGCGACACGCCGGTCGCCGGCGTGCGCGTTGGCGTCAAGAATGCCGGCTGCGCCGGCATGGCCTATACGCTCGACAAGGTGGAGACGCCGAACGCCGCCGACGACGTGGTCAGCGCCCATGGCGTGACCGTCTTTGTCGACCCCAAGGCGGTGCTCTTCCTGCTTGGCGCCACCATGGACTTCGAGACGACCAAGCTGCGCTCCGGCTTCGTCTTCCATAACCCGAACGAGGTCTCGTCCTGCGGCTGCGGCGAGTTGGTCGAGCTGAAGCCGGCGACGCTCGAGCCGGAAGACGCCTGACGCGGCCAGCGACGTTCTGCTCATCAACAACGCCATTTCCTGAGCCGGAGACGGTCGATGACCGCATGGCCGCATATCGTCACCGCCGTCCTGTGGATCGGCTGGCTGGCCTATTGGGGCGTCGCCGCCGCGCGCACCAAACCCACCGAACGGCAGGAAAGCCCAGCGTCGCGGCTGATCTATGGCGTGCCACTGTGGTTCGCCGGTTGGCTTCTGGTCGGCCGTGGCGTTCCCTTCGCCTTCTTGCACGACCGCTTTGTGCCGGATGGGTGGAGCGTGGAGCTGCTCGGCCTCGCCATCGCCATTGCCGGCTTCGCCTTCGCCATCTGGGCGCGCGTTCATCTCGGCGCCAACTGGAGCGGCAGGGTCACCATCAAGCAGAACCACACGCTGATCCAGAGCGGGCCCTACGGCTATGTCCGCCATCCGATCTATACCGGCCTTATCGCCGCCATCATCGGCACGGCGCTCACCTTCGGCGAATGGCGCGACCTGATTGCCCTCGCGCTCGCCGTCGCCTCCTCGTGGTACAAGCTCAGGCTTGAGGAGAAATGGATGGCCGAGACCTTCGGGCCGGCCTATGAGGACTATCGGCGGCGCGTTGCCGCTCTGATCCCGTTCCTGCTCTAGGATGGCCGCATGGCCGGGCTCGAAGACCTTCTCGAAGACCTGATGGCACCGCTCGGCGGCGTCACCATCCGCCGCATGTTCGGCGGTCGCGGCATCTTCAAGGACGGCCTCATGTTCGCGCTGCTCTCATCACGCGACGTCTTCTACTTCAAGGCAGATGACGAAACGACGCCGGCCTTTGTCGCCGAAGGCTGCGAGCAATGGACGCCGGAGATGCAGGGCCGGGTGATGCCCATGCCCTATTGGCGGGCGCCAGAGCGCCTGTTCGACGAGCCCGACGAATTCGCCGAATGGGCAAGGGCGGCCTTCGCCGTGGCCGTACGCACGAAAAAGGCGCCGCCCAGAAAGGCAAAGGCCGCCGCGAAGGCGACGGCCAAACCCGCAAGACACAAATGACGGCTATTCGCTCGGCACCTTGGTCGGGCGCAGCAGGAAGGCCGGGACGTGGTCGCCGAGACCGATGACCGGCGCGCCGTCGCCCTCGTCGTCGCGCTGGCGGCCGCGGCGGTGATCGTCGCGGCGCGGCTTGCGCTGCTCCTCGTGACGGTCCCGCGTCTCGGCACGGCGCCGCGGCTCGTCCTTGTGGCGACGGGGTTCATCCTTGCGGCCGTGCGGCTCGTTTCGCTGCCGGGAGCGTGACGGCCGGGCGTCCGCCTCGGCGGCGGGAGCTTCGGCTTCGGCCGCGTGGGTCTCGGTCCTGTGCGTCTCGGTCCTGTGAGGCTCGGTCCTGTGCGTCTCGGTCGAATGCGTGCGCTCGGCGCGGCCCTTGTGCAGGGCGGCGGCCCGCTCGGCCCCGGCGTCCACCTCGAGCGGCGGAATGGGATGGCCGGTCAGCTTCTCGATGCCGGCCACATATTTGCGGTCAAGCGAAGTGGCGATGGTGATCGAGGTGCCGGTCAATCCGGCGCGCCCGGTTCGGCCGATGCGGTGGATGTAGTCCTCGGCATGGGTGGGCACGTCGAAATTGAAGATGTGGCTCACCGCGGGGATGTCGAGGCCGCGCGCCGCCACGTCGCTGGCGACCAGGAGCGTGATGCGGTCCTTGCGGAAATCGTCCAGCGTCGCCGTGCGCGCGCGCTGGTCCATGTCGCCATGCAGCGCGCCGACGCTGAATCCGTGCTTGCTAAGCGACCGGTGGAGGGTGGCCACGTCGCGCTTGCGGTTGCAGAAGATGATGGCGTTCTTGAAGTTGTCGGCGCCCCTGATCAGCGCCCTCAACACGGCGCGCTTGTCGACCGGCTCGCGGCCCGAGGGGACGATGTACTGGCTGATGGTGGTGGCCGCGGTCGCCGGCTTCGAGGCCTCGACGCGCACCGGGTTGGACAGGAACTGATCGGCGAGCCGCTTGATCTCCGGCGGCATGGTTGCCGAGAAGAACAGGGTCTGGCGGGTGAAGGGCAACAGCTTGCAGATGCGCTCGATGTCCGGGATGAAGCCCATGTCGAGCATGCGGTCGGCCTCGTCGATGACCAGGATCTCGACGCCGGTCATCAGGATCTTGCCGCGCTCGAACAGGTCGAGCAGGCGGCCGGGCGTGGCTATCAGGATATCGACACCGCGGTCGAGCTTCTTGAGCTGGTCGTCGAAGGAGACGCCGCCGATGATGAGCGCCACAGTCAGCTTGTGATTGCGGCCGTAGCGGCCGAAACTTTCCTCGACCTGCGCCGCCAGCTCCCGCGTCGGCTCCAGGATCAGCGTGCGCGGCATGCGCGCCCGCGCCCGGCCCTGCTCGAGCAGGGTGAGCATGGGCAGGACGAAGCCCGCGGTCTTGCCGGTGCCGGTCTGGGCGATGCCGACGACATCACGGCGCGCCAGAACATGGGGAATGGCCTGCGCCTGGATGGGCGTCGGCTCCGTGTAGCCGCTGGCTGCAACGGCAGCCAGGACTTTCGGGCTCAGTCCGAGAGATTCAAAGCTCATATGTGAAACGATAAACCCGGCTCATAGCCGCGGTGTGACGGCGCCGACTCGAAGATTGGCGCGACGGGATTGACGCAGTGCAACATAGGGAGTGGCGGCGCCTTGTCAATGATTCCGGACATTCTGAGTAAACGGAAACCGCTAATTGCTGGCCGGGCCAAAGCGATATTCGGTCGGCGAGGTGACGAAAAGCTCGTAGTTCTGGTCGGTGCTGCCGTTCGGGTTCAACGTCTGGATGAAGACCGACAGGCCGTCGGCGTCCAATTCCGAGGTGTAGTCGACGATATCCACCTTGAGACCGGCCAATTCCTTGATTTCAATGGTGTTGTCGACCGTGGTGCTGCCGTCGTCGTGATAGGCGATCCACTGCACGAACAGGCGCGCCGTCACCGCCTCGCCGACCGTGCGCGCGATGATGACCCGGTAGGCGCCGGTCTTGTCGCCCTGGTCCCAGGTACCGGCGATGCGTACGTCCTCGACCGATCCGGGCATCGTGGCGAGGCCGTCGGTGAGCGCGTCGGCGCGGGCAGGCAGCGCAGCCGCGAGGCCGGCCACCAGCGCGACGGCAAGGACGAACGAGCGGATCATGCGTGCCTCCCTAGGGGGACAAGATGCCGCGAAACTAGCCGAAAATGGGGGTGGGGTCAGCCCCCGGCGGGAATGCGGAGTTGAGAGCCTCGCCCGCACCCGGTGGAGGCGCGCCAGCGAAGGTCCAACGGCAGCTTCCACAGTCCTGCCGCTGTTGGGGGGCGCCCATGTGTCGCGGCTGATGCGGCCCGCTTCGCTTGGTGTTTTTGCTAAGTTTCTGCTGTTCATTTCATGTCTCGGGGAGCGTGCCGAAATGAAGCGAATCCTTGCTGTTGCTTTCGGACTTGTGCTGTCCACCGCGGCCCATGCTGCAGACATGCCGGTCGCCTCACAACCTCCGATCACGCATCCGTGGCACCAACTGTCGTCAACGTCGGCGGCGGCCACCTGGCACGGCCTCTATTTCGGAGGTCAGGTCGGCGGCGGCTGGGGCAACTACGACTACATCTTTCCCAGCACGACCAATGTCGGTTCAAGCCTCAGCGGTGCAATCGGTGGCGCGCTGGGCGGCTACAATTGGCAGGTCGGACGCTTCGTCGTCGGCGTCGAGGGTGACATTTCCGCGTCCGGTATCTCCGGCGCGTCAACTTGCCCCACAACAACTTACACCTGTAATGCGGCAGTTGATTGGCTCGGCACCGTCCGTGGTCGGGTGGGTTTGCCGATCAACAACTTCCTGCCTTACGTGACGGCGGGCGTCGCCTTCGGGGGCATGACGCGAACGTCAACGAGAACCCCTTCCAGTGATACCTTGACACAAAGCGCGACCCACACCGGTTGGGTTGCCGGCGGCGGCGTCGATTTCTCGCTCGCCAATAACTGGACCGTGGGCGGCGAGGTGCTCTACGTCGATCTCGGCGCGGAATCCTATCCGGCTGCGACTGTCGGCGCCGGTAACTTTTCGAAGGTGACGATCGGGTCGCAGTTCACGATCGCTCGGATCAGGGCGCTGTATCGGTTCCCGTAGCCACAAGTGGATTTCCGAACCCGCTTCACGGCGGCAGCCGAGCGACGGAATCGGCGGCATCGTGCCTCTGCAGGTGCCACGTCTGCGCCGGCGCGCCACCAGTTGTCGTGGCGGCTGTCGGCATAGGTTACCGGGGACGCCGATCATCTCGGCAGGATCGAGGTCGTCGCGGTGACGTTGACCTCGACGCGTTTTTTCAGGTTTTCCAGGAGGGGCACGCCGCCTCAGATATCCAAATCCTTGGCGAACTCGGCGCGCTCCGTGATGAAGCGGAAGCGCTCCTCGGGCTTGTTGCCCATGAGGCTTTCGACGGCCGCGCCGGTGTCGTCGTCCCCGACGATCTCGACCTTGAGCAGCGTGCGCTTGGCCGGGTCCATGGTCGTCTCCTTGAGCTGACCGGGGAGCATCTCGCCCAAACCCTTGAAGCGGCTGACCTCGATCTTGCCGCGCCCGCTGAATTCCTTCTTGGTGAGTTCGGCGCGATGGGCGTCGTCGCGCGCATACATCACCTTGGCGCCCTGGCTGAGCTTGTAGAGCGGCGGCACGGCGAGGAAGAGATGGCCGTCGCGGATGAGCTGCGGCATCTCGCGGAAGAAGAAGGTGATGAGCAGCGATGCGATGTGGGCGCCGTCGACATCGGCGTCGGTCATCACGATGATGCGGTCGTAGCGGAGGTCCGCCGCCTTGTAGCCGGTACGGGGAGAGACGCCGAGCGCCTGGATGAGATCGCCGATCTGCTGGTTCTGGGAAAGCTTCTCGCGCCCGGCATTGGCGACATTGAGGATCTTGCCCCTGAGCGGCAGCACCGCCTGGGTTGCGCGGTTGCGCGCCTGCTTGGCCGAGCCGCCGGCCGAATCGCCCTCGACGATGAAGAGTTCCGTATCCGCCTTGCCGGCCTGCGTGCAGTCGGCGAGCTTGCCCGGCAGGCGCAGCTTGCGGGTCGCGTTCTGGCGGCCGATCTCCTTCTCCTGCCGGCGGCGGAGCCGCTCTTCGGCGCGCTCCACCACCCAGTCGAGCAGGCGCGTGGCATCGGCAGGCGAGGCGGCGAGCCAATGGTCGAAGGGGTCGCGCACAGCGTTCTCGACGATGCGCGTCGCCTCCGCCGATGACAGCCGGTCCTTGGTCTGGCCGACGAATTCCGGCTCGCGGATGAACACCGAGAGCAGTCCCGCCGCCGAGGTCATGACGTCGTCGGCTGTGATGACATTGGCGCGCCTGTTGCCGGAAAGCTCGGCATAGGCCTTGAGGCCGCGGGTGAGCGCGGCGCGGAAGCCGGCCTCGTGGGTGCCGCCGTCGCCGGTCGGGATGGTGTTGCAGTAGGAGCGGATGAAGCCTTCACCGGGAAACCAGGCGACCGCCCATTCCGCCGCGCCGTGGCCGCTGGTCTTGTCGGTGCGGCCGGAGAAGATCGGCACCACGGTCCTTTCGGCGCCAAGCTCGGCGGCGAGATATTCCGACAGGCCGCCGGGGAAGTGGAAGCTGGCCTTCTCGGGGATGTCCGTGCCCTGGATGAGCTCGGGCGCGCAGGACCAGCGGATCTCGACGCCGCCGAAGAGATAGGCCTTGGAGCGCGCCATGGCGAATAGCCGCTCCGGCTTGAATGCCGCGCCCTTGAAGATCTGCGCGTCGGGCTTGAAGCGAATGCGCGTGCCGCGGCGGTTGTGGACCTCGCCGAGTTCCTTCAGCGGTCCCTTGGGGGTACCGCGCGAATAGGACTGGGCGTAGAGCCGGCGTCCAAGCGCAACCTCGACCTCGAGGGTCTCGGAGAGCGCGTTCACCACCGACACGCCAACCCCGTGCAGGCCGCCGGACGTCTCATAGACCTTGGAGTCGAACTTGCCGCCGGAGTGGAGGGTGGTCATGATCACCTCCAGCGCCGACTTGTTCTTGAACTTGGGGTGCAGGCCGACGGGGATGCCGCGGCCGTTGTCGGTGACCGTGACGAAGCCATCTTCCTCGACCTCGACCTCGATCCAGCTGGCGTGGCCGGCGACCGCCTCGTCCATGCAATTGTCGATGACCTCGGAAAAGAGATGGTGCAGGCCCTTCTCGTCGGTGCCGCCGATATACATGCCCGGCCGGCGACGCACCGGCTCCAGCCCCTCCAGCACCTCGATGTCGGCCGCCGAATAGCTGTCGTCCGCGCCGACCGCCTTCTTCAGCGGCACCGACTTCTCGCGGCGCGCGGCACTGGCAACGGATTTCAACTTGCCAACCTCCTGGTCGAGCTGGGCGAAAAGGTCGGCGGACTTGTCGGATTTGGGCTTCTTGGCAGCAGGCATTTCGGGGGTGTCTCAGGCTCGAATCATGTGGCGGCCAGTCTGGCATTGGCCCCCGCCGCCGTCATCCTCCGCCCAACGAGGGGCCGGGCAGCGTGGGCGGCCTTTGTCGCGGCGGGCGATCTCTGCGTCAAGTCGGCGAACCTGCACAGGCGGATCGCGTGTTGTCTGGACCCCGGCCGCCGACGGCGTGACGAGGTGCAGTTGGCGTAGCTGCACCCCAGCCGTCCGATATCCTCGGGACGGGTGAGACAAAGGCGCGGATGACGGGCAGGAGAGGGCGGGTCATGATGGGGCGACGAACAGAAGGAAAATCTAGATGTCCCGCGTAGTGATTATCGGCGGCAGCGGACACGTCGGCACCTATCTGGTGCCGCGGCTGGTCGAAGGTGGTTTCGAAGTCTGCAATGTGACGCGCGGCGAGCGCCAGCCCTACCAGGCGCACGGCGCCTGGAAGGCCGTGCAGACCGTGGTCATCGACCGCGAGGCCGAGGAGAAGGCCGGCACCTTCGGCCGCGCCATGCGCAACCTCAAGGCCGACATCATCATCGACATGATCTGCTTCACGCCCGACAGCGCCCGCCAGATGGTCGAAGCGCTCAACGGCCATGTCGGCCATTTCCTGCATTGCGGCACCATCTGGGTGCACGGGCCGAGCGTCGCCGTGCCGACGACCGAGATGCAGCCGCGCCGGCCATTCGGCGACTACGGCATCCGCAAGGCGGCGATCGAGGCCTATCTGCTCGACGAGGCGCGGCGGAACCGCTTCCCCGCAACCGTGCTCCATCCCGGCCACATCGTCGGCGAGGGCTGGGCCCCGCTCAACCCGGCCGGCCATTTCGACCCCAGGGTCTTCTCCGTTCTGGCGCACGGCGAGGAACTGGCGCTGCCCAACCTCGGCATGGAGACCGTCCACCATGTCCATGCCGACGACGTAGCGCAGGCCTTCATGAAGGCGATCGCCAATTGGCGGGTTTCGGTGGGCGAGGCATTCCATGTCGTCTCGCCAGCGGCGGTGACGCTGAGGGGCTATGCCGAAGCGGTCGCCGGCTGGTTCGGGCGCGACCCGAAGCTCACCTATTTGCCGTGGGAGCAGTGGAAGGCGACGCACACGCAGGAGGAGGCGGCGGCCACCTGGGACCATATCGCCCACAGCCCCGCCTGCTCGATCGACAAGGCGCGCCGGCTGCTCGGTTACGAGCCGCGCTACACGTCCTTCGAGGCGGTACTTAAATCGGTGAAGTGGCTGGTCGCCAGGGGCATGATAAACACGGTCCGCGCGTATAAACACGGTCCGCGCGTGAAGGAGAGCACCATGGCGACACTCGGGACCGCGCCGCACCTCGGCATCGAGGCGCCGCGCTTCTCCCTGCCGGCGACCGACGGCAAGACCTACAGCCTTGACGACGTGGCCGGCGCGAACGGCACGGTCGTGGTCTTCATCTGCAACCACTGCCCCTATGTGAAGGCGGTGGTGGCGCGCATGGTGGCCGACTCCAGGACACTGGCCAAAGAGGGCATCGGCTTCGTCGCCATCAATGCCAACGACATCGTCAGCCACCCGGAAGACTCGCCGGCCAACATGAAGGCCTTCGCTGCCACGCATGGCTTTCCGTTTCCCTATCTCTTCGACGAAACCCAGGAGATCGCCCGCGCCTATGACGCGGTGTGCACGCCGGAATTCTTTGGTATCAGCCGTGCCGGCCTGATCGAATATCGCGGCCGTCTTGACCAAGGCCGCACGGACACGCCGCCGCCGGGCGCCAGGCGCGAGCTGGTCGAGGCCATGCGGGCGATCGCCAGGACCGGCAAGGGGCCGGCCGAGCAGAACCCTTCGGTCGGCTGCTCGATCAAGTGGAAGCGATAGGCGCCGGGCGCGCCGAAAGAAGACGGGGGACAGAATGCGACTGGCGAGCGTCAACATCGGCCGGCCCAAGGAGCTGGACGTCGGCGGGTGGACGATCATGACTGGCATCTACAAGCGCCCGGTGCTGAGGCCGGTGCATGTCGGGCGGCTCGGCCTCGCCGACGATTCCGTGGTCGACGGCGAGGTGCATGGCGGTCCCGACCAGGCGGTCTACGTCTACGGCAGCGAAGACTACGACTGGTGGGCGATGCGGATGGGCAAGCCGGTTGAGCCCGGCACCTTCGGCGAGAACCTGACCATCGACGGGCTGGCGAGCTTGGACATCGCAGTTGGCGACCGGCTGGAGATCGGCGAGACGGTTGTCATCGAGGTGACCGCGCCGCGCATGCCCTGCAACACGCTCGCCCGCCGTATGGGCAACGCGCAATTCGTCAAGCACTTCCGCGATGGCGAGCGGCCCGGGCTCTATTGCCGGGTGGTCTCGGAAGGGGAGGTCCGCGTCGGCGATATCATCAAGCACGTGCCTTTCGCGGGCGACCGGGTGACCATGCTGGAGCTCTTCCGCGACCACTATGCCAAGGAGCGCCCGGAGGCGACGCTGCGCCGCTTCCTCGCCGCGCCGCTCTCCGAGCGCCTGCGGCGGGAGAAACTCGAGCAGTTGGCAAGGGTGACCGCGGTGACCTGACGGATCTTTCGCGGCCGGCGTCTACGGGCGCAGCGCCGTTTCGCCGATGCGCCCACCTGTGGCAAATCCTTCCCTTGCCCGGCGGCGTGCGCATCCCACTTATCGCGGGTACCCTCCCGTCCTTTCCAAATCCCACCGTTGCAAATCCCAAGGGGCCTGCCATGGCAGCAAGCCAGAAAAAGCCGATCGACCTCTATTTTTGGAACACGCCCAACGGCTACAAGATCTCCATCATGCTGGAGGAACTGGGCGTCCCCTACACGACTCGCTTCGTCAACATCGGCAAGGGCGACCAGTTCAAGCCGGACTTCCTCAAGATCTCGCCCAACAACCGCATGCCGGCGATCGTCGACCCGGAAGGGCCGGATGGTGCGCCGATCTCGGTCTTCGAGTCGGGCGCCATCCTCGTCTATCTCGGTCTCAAATTCGACCGCTTCTTCGGCAGCAATGCCCGCGAGCGGGTGGCGATCGACGAATGGCTGTTCTGGCAGATGGCCAATGTCGGGCCGGTATTCGGCAACTACAACCACTTCAAGCGCATGGACCCGGACAACGCTTATGCGCTGAAGCGCTTCGGCGACGAGACCCATCGCCTCTACCGCGTGCTGAACGGCCGGCTCGAAGGCCGCGCTTGGGTGGTCGACAACTATTCGATCGCCGACATGTCGCTCTTCGGCTGGATACGCAACTGGGAGGGCCGCGCCATCGACATCGCCGATTTCCCCAATGTGAAGGCCTGGCACGACCGCATGGCGGCCCGTCCGGCGGTGCAGAAGGGCGTCGCGCTGAAGGCGCCGGCGAACGACAAGCCGGCCAGCGAGGAAGAGCAGCGCAAGGTGCTCTACGGCCAGCGCTGAGGCGGCCGTTTGCGGCCCAATTATGGTTAGCGCCGCGCAGGGCGGGAGCCTCGCCGGCGCTTTTGTTGCCTTCCCGCCACAGTGTGGCGGGAAGTTAACCTCCTCACCGTATGAGAAGGCCTTCCGCCGCCTTTCAGCCATAAACTGACAGGAAGTCTGCGACCGATAGGTTGGCCTGCCAGGGGGGCAAGCAACCTGCCACGATGAAAGCCCTGCGCGGGGTCAAGTGCGGGGAACGTCGGTGCGTCGCCGCGGCTTGGGGTTTCAACGCCACGCCCGGCAGGGGCGGGTCGACCTGGTGAGGGAAGCATGGAAGCGCGTGTGTTCGACAAGAAGAAACTGCCCAGCCGTCACGTGACGGAGGGCCCGGAGCACGCGCCGCACCGCTCCTATTATTATGCCATGGGTCTGTCATCCGAGCAGATCCACCAGCCCTTCGTCGGCGTCGCCACCTGCTGGAACGAGGCCGCGCCCTGCAACATCTCGCTGATGCGCCAGGCGCAGGCGGTGAAGCATGGGGTGGCCGCCGCCAGCGGCACGCCGCGCGAGTTCTGCACCATCACCGTCACCGACGGCATCGCCATGGGCCATGAGGGCATGAAGTCCTCGCTGCCCTCGCGCGAAGTCATCGCCGACTCGGTCGAACTGACCATGCGCGGCCACGGCTACGATGCGCTGGTCGGCATGGCCGGCTGCGACAAGTCTCTGCCCGGCATGATGATGGCCATGTGCCGCCTCAACGTGCCCTCGGTCTTCATCTATGGCGGCTCGATCCTGCCCGGCACCTTCAAGGGCCGCGACGTGACCGTGGTCGACGTTTTCGAGGCCGTCGGCCTGCACTCGGTCGGCAAGATGAGTGACGAGGACCTGCTTGAGCTGGAGCAGGTCGCCTGTCCCTCGGCCGGCGCCTGTGGCGGCCAGTTCACCGCCAACACCATGGCCATGATCTCCGAGGCGATCGGCCTGGCGCTGCCCTATTCGGCTGGCGCCCCGGCACCCTATGAGATCCGCGACCGCTTCTGCATGGCCGCGGGCGAAAAGGTGATGGAGCTCGTCGCCCGCAACATCCGCCCGCGCGATATCGTTACCCGCAAGGCGCTGGAGAACGCCGCCACCGTGGTCGCCGCTTCCGGCGGCTCGACCAACGCCGCGCTCCACCTGCCGGCGATCGCGCATGAGTGCGGCATCGACTTCGACCTCTTCGCCGTCGCCGAGATCTTCAAGAAGACGCCCTACATCGCCTCGTTGAAGCCGTCCGGCAAGTACGTCGCCAAGGATCTGTTCGAGGCCGGCGGCATTCCGATGCTGATGAAGACGCTGCTCGACCACGGCTATCTGCACGGCGACTGCATGACGGTGACCGGCCGGACCATCGCCGAGAACCTCAAGGGCGTGAAGTGGAACCCGGACCAGGATGTGGTCGTCCCCGCCGACAAGCCGCTGTCGCCGACCGGCGGCGTCGTCGGCCTCAAGGGGAACCTGGCGCCCGACGGTGCGATCGTGAAGGTCGCCGGCATGAAGAAGCTCCAGTTCTCCGGCCCGGCGCGCTGCTTCGACACCGAGCAGGAATGCTTCGAGGCGGTGAGCAACCGCACCTACAAGGACGGTGACGTTCTGGTCATTCGCTATGTCGGCCCCAAGGGCGGCCCCGGCATGCCCGAGATGCTGTCGACAACGGCGGCGCTCTACGGCCAGGGCGCCGGCGACAAGGTGGCGCTGATCACTGACGGCCGCTTCTCCGGCGGCACGCGCGGCTTCTGCATCGGCCATGTCGGCCCGGAGGCGGCGGAAGGCGGCCCCATCGGCCTCCTCAAGGACGGCGACATCATCGACATCGACGCTGTGGCGGGCACCATTTCGGTCCGCCTCGACGAAGCCACTTTTGCCAAGCGGCGTAAGGCCTGGAAGCCGCGCGCCGGCACGTACACGACCGGAGCGATCTGGAAATATGCGCAGGGCGTGGGGCCGGCCCGCAAGGGTGCGGTGACCCATCCAGGGGGCGCGGCGGAAGCTGTGAGCTATGCGGACCTGTAGTGCGTTCAATGGCGCATTGGTGATCGTCCTCGGCATGACCGCTCATGCCGTTGCCTTCGACATCAAGAACCTCAATGCCGATACGCCGCCAGCCGAAGCGTTGCGCTACGGCATCACCTCCTATCGCAGTGGCGACAAGACCACTGCGGTCGAGGCGCTGTCCTTCGCCGCCAAGGCCGGCAGCGCCGGCGCCCAGTGGAAGCTCGGCAACATGTATGCCGAGGGCGACGGCGTAGCGAAGAACGACTACACGGCCTTCAAGCTTTTCAGCGACGTGGCCGCCCATGCCGCTGACGACAGCGCCAACCGCCGCGACCAGCCCACCCCCTTCGTTACCAGCGCCTGGGCGAAGCTCGGTTCCTTCTTCCGCAAGGGCATACCGAATTCCGACGTCAAGCCGGACCCCAGCCGCGCCCGTGAATATTTCTGGCGCGCCGCCTATTTCGGCGACGCCGACGCCCAGCTCAACCTCGCCGCCATGTTCTACAACGGCGAGGGCGGCGACCGCGATCTGATCCAGGCGGCGAAGTGGGCGAACCTGGCGGCCGACAAGGGCAATCCGGCGGCCAAGGACCTCTTGATCGAGATCGCGCTGGAACTTACCCACGACCACCTCGATCAGGCCGACAAGCCCGGCAATCTGCGTCAGGCCGCGCAATGGGCCAAGCTCGCCGCCGACTACGGCAGCGTCGAGGGGCAGGCGCTCTACGGCCACATCCTGTTCATCGGCGACGGCACCGAACGCCAGCCGGTACGCGGGCTGATGTACCTCACCATCGCGCTTGATCGTTCCGGCCCCGGTCAGGACTGGATCATGGCGATGCACGAGGAAGCCCTCTCGGCGGCGACTGCCGACGATTGGCAGCAGGCCAAGAAACTGGCCGACGACTGGCTCGCCAAGAACCAGGCGAAGGTCGCCAGCGGCAAGTAGACGGCGCGGCCGTTAGCGGGTGAGCACCGATTCCCTGTAATGAGAGCCGATGAGCGGCGCGATCTTCGGATCGATCGCGCTCATGCGCACGTTGACCGGCAGTGGTGTCATGTCGGTCGCCGCCGGCAGCTGTGTCCAGTCACTGGGCCACGGCGCATTGATCATGGCGCTCGGGCAGGCGTTCGATACATAGGTCCACGAGGCGGCTTGGCCGACGACGTCGCAGCGCGCCAGCCGGCGCTGGCCGTGGCAGGCGGGAATGCAGGCATAGTCGCCGGCCTTGTAGGTATTGCCGGCGCTCACGCAGACCGCAGGCGTGGCAGCGGGTGGGGCAGAGGTGGAGGGCAGGGCGGGCGTAGCGGGTGTGGCAGGCGCATCCTGCGCCGCCGCCGGAACGACCGACAGCGCCATGAGGATACCTGCCGCGAGCATCCACCGCCTTGCCATAGGGAAGCTTAGCGCGGCTCGCGCGAGCCCGAAATCCGGCGGCCGATCACAAGAATGAGAACACGGATGGCAGAGGCCGGGATTACGCGCGAGCGAAGTCGAGTTCGATTACCACCGGCACATGGTCCGACGGTTTGTCCCAACCGCGCGTGTGCTTGTCGATCCATGCCGCGGTGAGGTGGTCGGTGGCCTGCGGCGACAGCAGGATGTGGTCGATCAGGATGCCGTTGTTCTTCTGCCAGGCGCCGGCCTGATAATCCCAGAATGAATAGTGGCCAGGGCCTGGCGCGCAGGCGCGCAAGGCGTCGGTGAGGCCGAGATTGGTGAGCCGCCGCCAGGCGGCGCGTGTCTCCGGCTGGTAAAGCGCGTCGCGCGTCCAGTTCTCAGGAAAGCGGGCGTCGATCGGCTCGGCAATGACGTTGAAATCGCCGGCAAGCAGGAAGGCCTCCTCGTCGGCCAGCCGTGAGCGGGCATAGCCCGTGAGCCGCTCCATCCAGGCGAGCTTGTAAGGGAACTTGTCGCTGTCGACGGGGTTGCCGTTGGGCAGATAGAGCGACACCACGCGCAGCGCCCGGCCGGTGAACGAGACCACCGCCTCGATGAAGCGCGCCTGGCTGTCGTCGCCGTCGCCGGCAAGCCCGCTGTCGACGTCTTCCAGCGGCAGCTTGGAGAGGAGCGCAACGCCGTTGAAGCCCTTCTGCCCGTGGGTAGCGACGTTGTATCCGAGCTCCTCGAACATCTCGGAGGGGAAGGCGGCGTCCTCGCACTTGATCTCCTGCAGGCAGAGGATGTCCGGCACGGCTTCCTTCACCCAGGCCAGCGCCGTGTCGAGGCGCGCCCTGACGCCGTTGATGTTCCAGGTGGCGATCTTCATGAGGCATTTGATTGCACGGAACTGGGCCGCGAGGCTAGTCGGCAAGACTGGACGGCGGCGGCGCAATACCCATATTCGACATCTGGTCGGGCGACCGCCCGCACTTCCTCCCCAAGACCGACTTCTTGACAAAAAGGACAAGACGATGCCGACAAGAACGAGCGACGCGGTATGGCACGGCAATCTGCGCCAGGGGCGCGGCCACATGCGCTTCGGCGGTGGCGCCTATGACGGCGAGTACACCTGGGCCTCGCGCTTCTCCGATGGTGGCGGCACCAACCCGGAAGAGCTGATCGCTGCCGGCCATGCCGGCTGCTATTCCATGGCGCTGTCGGCCGATCTCGAGGCCGCCGGCTTCAAGCCTGAGATGGTGCGGACCAATGCCGAGATCCATCTCGACATGGTGGACGGCACGCCGACGATCACGCTGATCGAGCTGACCGTCGGCGCCAAGGTGGCGGGCATCGACGATGCCAGATTCCAGGAGATCGCCGCCGGCACCAAGATGGGCTGCCCGGTCTCGCGGGCGTTGGGTGCGATCAAGATCACGCTCGACGCGACGCTGGAGGGCTGAAGCAAGACGCAGCGGTTTGTTGACCACGGCGCGTGACTCGACCATCGTTCGAACCGCCGGAGAGCCACCTTCGGCCCAGCCCATTTGCTGCCACGCCGCCAGAAGGCCGCCCAACCGGCGGATCGCCATGCCGCTGCCCTTGTTCGCCCTGTTCATCGCCGCCTTCGCGGTGGGCACGACGGAGCTGGTGGTCGCCGGCCTGCTGCCGGCGCTGGCGTCCGACCTCGCGGTCGACATCCCGACCGCCGGGCTGCTCATCACCGGCTATGCGCTGGGGGTGGCGGTGGGCGGCCCGATCCTCGTGCTCGCCACTGGCAGGCTGCCGCGCCGCGCCCTGCTCATGACCATGATGATGCTGTTCGTCGCCGGCAACGCGCTGTGCGCGCTGGCGACCAGCTATTGGCTGCTGATGGGCGCGCGGCTGGTGATCTCGGCGAGCCACGGCGTGTTCTTTGGCGTTGCACTGGTTATCGCCACGCGCCTGGTCTCGAGGGCGCGTCAGGCAAGCGCCGTATCGTTCGTCGTGGGCGGGATCACGGTTGCCAATGTGCTCGGAGCGCCGCTCGGCACCGCGATCGGCAACGCCTTCGGCTGGCGTATGGCCTTCTGGGCGATCGCCGGCATCGGCATCGTCGCGACGATTGGGCTGGCCGTGCTGGTACCGGCCGCGCCCAAGGGCGGCGGGCATCCATCGGCGACCATGGCGGCCGAAATCCGCGCCGTGTTCCGGCAGCCGGTGATCACGTCCTATCTGATGATCGCGCTCGGCATGATCGCCTTCTTCATGCCCTTCACCTTCATCGTGCCGATCCTGACCCAGGTCACCGGGCTGTCGACCAGCCTCGTCCCGGTCCTGCTGTTCGTTTCGGGCGTGGGCGGCATCCTCGGGAATTTCATCGGCGGCCGGCTCGGCGACTGGAAGCCGGTGCCGGCGATGATCGCCATCCTGGCGCTGGAGGTGGCGCTCTATCTCGCCGCGCTGCCCGCCGTCACCAACGCGATCGCCATGGGCGTGGTCTTCTTCCTGTGGTCGCTGGTCGGCTTTTCCTTCTCCGCGCCGGTGCAGGCCCGCATCCTGAACGCGGCCCACGACGCGCCCAATCTCGTCTCGACGCTGATCTCAACCGCCTACAATGTCGGCATCGCGACCGGGGCGTGGCTCGGCGGCGTTGCCCTCAACGGCGGTTGGCACTATGCCCAACTCCCGGGAATCAGTGCGGTTTTTGTCGCGATCGGGCTCGCGGTGGCGCTCCTTGCCAGTGTGCTTGACCGGCGTGCGGCGGCCGCCGGGCCCGACTTACCGGCGACTTGACCCGGGCGGGCTGCTGGCAGAGATTGCGGCGCACCTTGAAGGATGGTGCACGCCCCATGAACGCTGAACCCAATTCTCCCGATCTGCCGCGGCGGATCGCCCCCAAGTCGTACCGCGATCCCGAGGCGGCAGTCGATCAGCTCGAACTGATCTACGACCGCCACACGGCCTTCATCCGCGATCGGTTCGCCAAGCTTCTCGAAACCAGGCACCTCGACGGAAGGGTGCGCGCCACCTATCCCGAGATCCGCGTCCAGACCTTGTCCTTCGCCCAGGTCGACTCGCGCCTGTCCTACGGCCACGTCGCCGCGCCCGGCGTCTATGCGGCGACCGTCACCCAGCCCAGGCTGTTTCGCAACTACCTCATCGAGCAGATCCGGCAGTTGCTGCGCAATCACAACGTGCCGGTCGAGATCGGTCCGTCTGAGGAGCCGATCCCGCTGCACTTCGCGTTTCCGGAAGGCATCTATGTGGAAGGCGAGCTGACCGAGCAGGTCGACCGGCCGCTGCGCGACATGTTCGACGTGCCCGACCTCGCGGTCGTCGACGATGCCATCGTCAACGGCACCTTCGTCGCGGCGCCTGGCAAGGCGGAGCCACTGGCGCCGTTCAACGCCAGCCGCATCGATTATTCGCTCCACCGCCTGCCGCACTACACCGCGACGCACCCGGAGCACTTCCAGAACTTCATCATCTTCACCAACTACCAGTTCTACGTCGACGAATTCGTCGGGCGCGCCCGCAAGATGATGGCGGCGGGCGGGGGCGGCTATGAGAGCTTCGTCGAACCCGGCGACGTGGTGACGCTGGCCGGTCGGACCGAGCCGGAATCGGGCGTGGCGCTGCCGCGGCTGCCGCAGATGCCGGCCTATCATCTGAAACGCGCCGGCCATGCCGGCCTGACCATGATCAACATCGGCGTCGGCCCGTCCAACGCCAAGACGATCACCGACCATATCGCCGTGCTGAGGCCGCACGCCTGGCTGATGCTCGGCCATTGCGCCGGCCTGCGGAACAGCCAGGCGCTCGGCGATTACGTGCTCGCCCACGGCTATGTGCGCGAGGACCACGTTCTCGACGCCGACCTGCCGACCTGGGTGCCGATCCCGCCGCTGGCGGAAGTGCAGGTGGCGCTGGAGGAGGCGGTGGCCGAGGTCACCGGACTGTCGGGCTTCGAGCTGAAGAGCATCATGCGCACCGGCACCGTCGCCACCATCGACAATCGCAACTGGGAACTCAGGGACCACCGCGAGCCGGTGCAGCGCTTCTCGCAGTCGCGCGCCATCGCGCTCGACATGGAATCGGCGACGATCGCGGCCAACGGCTTCCGCTTCCGCGTGCCCTACGGCACGCTTCTGTGCGTCTCGGACAAGCCGCTGCACGGCGAACTGAAGCTGCCAGGCATGGCCTCCGCCTTCTACCGCCAACAGGTCGGCCAGCATCTCGAGATCGGCGTGCGGGCGATGGAGAAGCTCGCCTCGATGGCGCACGAGCGGCTCCATTCGCGCAAATTGCGCAGCTTCACGGAGACGGCGTTTCAGTAGGGCGAATAGGGAGTAGCGAATAGCGAATAGATGAGCGTCATCTGCTCTATTCGCTACTCCCTATTCGCTATTCGCTGGACGGATCAGCGCCGCTCGACCAGGGCTAGCAGGTTGCCGGCAGGGTCGTTGAAGAAGGCCATCCACTCTTCCATGCCCTTCTTGCCGAAATCGCCGGCTTCGTCGCGCTGGATCATCTGCGGCTGCTGCAGGAAACGCACGCCACGGCCCTTGAGCTCCTTGACCGCGGCATCGACGTCGTCGACTTGGAAATAGAGCGAGGCTTGAGACGCTGTTGCCGAGAGCAGCAGGCGCACGCCGCTGCCCAGGCTGAAGAAGGCCAGCCCCGGCGGGTCGAAGCGGGCGATGAACCTGAGGCCGAGAACGTCGCGGTAGAAATCGACCGAGGCGTCGAGATTGGTGGCCGTGAGCGCCACCTGCTGCAGCTTGTCGAGCGCGCTGCCGCCGCCGCGCGTCGCCGCAGCGGGGCGGCGTCCCGGAGCCTTGGCTGCGGGAGCCTTGGCCGCCGGAGCGCGGGCCGTGCGCTTGGCCGGCGCAGTCTTGGCGCGAGCCGCCGGCGGGCGGGCGCGCGCAGCCGCGGGCTTCGCCGATTTGGTGGCACGTGCCGACTTGGCCGGCGCCTTTGTCGATGGCGCCTTCTTGGTGCGTGCGGTTGACTTCCCCCCAGCCATGACGTGCCTCAGATCGAGAAACTGGTGCCGCAGCCGCAGGATGCGGTGGCGTTCGGATTGTGAATCTGGAACGACTGGCCGATGAGGTCGTCGACGAAGTCGATCTCGGAGCCGCCCATGTAGGGAAGCGAGATGGGATCGATCAGCACCACCGCCCCCTCGCGCTCGATGACGACGTCGTCGTCGGCGCGACTACGATCGAGATCGAAGCCGTATTGGAACCCGGAGCAGCCGCCGCCCGACACGCTGATGCGCAACGCGGTACCGGCGGGCTCTGCGGCGAGGATGTGTGCAATCCGCTTCGCTGCCCGCTGCGACAAGGTGACGTTGGCTGCTGTGTCCAGCATGGTGAATTTGGCCGAAAGCTCAGGTTTTACATGGCACTTACTGGCACAATAGTTATGGGCCAGAGGGCAGGGAGTCAATGCCGCGGAGGTTGACGAGGGCACCCAAGGCCATGGACGACAAGGCGAATTTCCCCCGGACCGGTCTGTGTGCAGCGCAGCAAGGTGAGGAATTCCGTGTCTTTCGGGCGAGGTGTTCAGCGAATACTATGACACCGCACGAAATGCCGCCGGCAATGCACGGGTTCAGGTGATGGTCGATTCAACCGAAGCGCGCATGGGTGGCCGGGCGCCCTATGCCTCGGACCCGGCCCGCAGCCGTGGACGCCTGTTCGACGAGCTCCAGAGCCCGACGCGCACCGCCTTCGAGCGCGACCGCGACCGCGTCATCCACTCCACGGCCTTCCGCCGGCTGAAGGAAAAAACCCAGGTATTTCTGTATGATGAGGGCGATCACTACCGCACCCGCCTGACCCATACGCTGGAGGTCGCCCAGATCGCCCGGGCGCTCGCCCGCACGCTTCACCTCGACGAAGACCTGGCCGAGGCCCTGGCGCTCGCCCACGATCTCGGCCATCCGCCCTTCGGCCATGCCGGCGAACGATCGCTGGATGCGGCGATGGCCTTCTATGGCGGCTTCGACCACAACGCCCAGAGCCTGCGCGTGGTGACGACGCTCGAACGGCGCTATCCGAATTTCGACGGGCTGAACCTGACCTGGGAAACGCTGGAAGGTCTGGTCAAGCACAATGGCCCGCTGACCGACGGCGAGGGACGCCCGATCGGCCGCTACGCCGCCCACGGCCTTCCCTTCGCCATCCGCGACCACGCCACCCGCCAGGACCTTGAGCTGGCAAGCTTCGCCGGGCCGGAGGCGCAGGCGGCGGCCATTGCCGACGACATCGCCTATGACGCCCACGATATCGACGATGGCATGCGCGCCGGCCTGTTGTCGCCGGAGGGCCTCGCGAAGACGCCGCTCATCGGCGACATCCTCGCCCGGATCGCCGCCGATTATCCGGGGCTGGCGCCGGATCGCACCGTCGCGGCGCTGATCCGCCGCCTGATCTCGACCATGATCGCCGACGTGGTGGCGGAGAGCCAGGCGCGGCTCAATGCGCTCCGGCCGGATTCGGCCGATGCGATCCGCTCCGCCGGCCGGCCCACCGTCGCCTTTTCCGCAGCGATGGCGGACACTGACGGCGCGATAAAGGCGATGCTCAAGGCCAACGTCTATCGCCACCGCCAGGTGATGGATGTGATGGACAGGATGGAGGGCGGGCTTACCCGCCTGTTCAGCCGATATTTCGACGATCCTGCCGCCATGCCGGAAGCCTGGCGGCCGCCGCCCGGCGACGACGCGGCACAGAAGGCGCGGCGGGTCGCCGATTTTCTTGCCGGCATGACCGACCGCTACGCGCTCGCCGAATACAAACGGCTGTTTGGGGAAGATCTGTCGGCGCCCTAGCCGGCGGTGCCGAAGCGACGCTGGGGCTCGGCCAGCAGGTGCTCGATGTCGCCTGCGCGCTGCGGCCGCCCGATCAGGAAGCCCTGGACCTCGTCGCAGCCAAGGAACTGCACCTGGTCCCGCTGCTCCTCCGTTTCCACGCCTTCGGCAGTGGTCACCATGTCGAGACTGCGAGCAAGCCCGGTGATGGCGCGCACGATCGCCGCGGCATCCCCGCGCCCCGGCAGGTCGCCGACGAACGACTGATCGATCTTGATCTTGTCGAAGGGGAAGGCGCGCAGATAGGAGAGCGACGAATAGCCGGTGCCGAAATCGTCCAGCGAGATGCTGATGCCGCGATCGTGCAGCCGGTGCAGAGTGGTGAGCGTCGCCTCGGTGTTCTGCATGAGGACGGACTCGGTGATCTCCACCTCCAGCCGCGACGCCGGCAGGCCGGTTGCGGCAAGCGTGTTGATGACGAGCGGCAGCAGATTATCGCTCATGACCTGGATCGGCGACAGGTTGATGGCCACCTTCACGCGCTCCGGCCAGCGGCAGGCTTCGGCGCAGGCGGTGCGCAATACCCATTCGCCGATCGGCACGATGAGGCCGATCTCCTCGGCCACCGGAATGAACTTCGCCGGCGGAATATACCCGCCATCCGCTTGCGGCCAACGCAGCAGCGCCTCGCAGCAGACAACCACCCCGGTCTCGAGGTCGACCACCGGCTGGTAGTGCAATCTGAACCCGCCTTCGACGAGCGTCTTGCGCAGCGCCAGTTCCAGCGCACGGCGTGCCTTCATCTCGGCGTCCATCGCCGGCTCGAAGAAGCGGAACGTGCTGCGCCCATCGGCCTTGGCGCCGTAAAGTGCCATGTCGGCGTTCTTGATGAGTTCGTGCGGCTCGCTGCCATCGTCCGGCGCCAGCGCGATGCCGATCGACGCGTCGACGACGGCCATCTGGCCGCGCAGGTCGTAGGGACGTCGGATGACGTCTCCGATGCGGCGCGCCAGCGCCGCCGCGTCGGCCGGGTCTCTGACGCCGGTCTGGATGATGGCGAATTCGTCGCCGCCGACGCGCGCAACCTTGTCCCGCTTGCCAACGCATGTCGACAGCCGGGCGGCCACGTACCTCAACAACTCGTCGCCGATGGCGTGGCCGAGTGTGTCGTTGATGCCCTTGAACTGGTCGAGGTCGAGGTAGAGCACGGCAATGCGCTCGCTCTCGGTGAGGCCGGCGAGGGCGAGCGCGAGGTCCTCGGCCAGCAGCGTTCGGTTCGGCAGGTCGGTGAGGGCGTCGTAGCGCGCCATGTGGGCGATCTTCTTCTCGGCCGCGCGTTGCTCGCTGACATCCTCATGGGTGACCACCCAGCCACCGCCGGGCATGGCGCGCATGACCTCGCTGATGGTGCGGCCGTCCGGAAGCTCGCTGAAGCGGGCCGCCCTCTGCGTGCCGGCGACCAGTTGCAGCGCGGCCTCCACGTAACGCTCCGGGTCGCCCTGGAAGGTGCCGGCCGCCTTGCGTTCGCGCAAGAGATCGGCCGCCGCCGTGCCGGGCAGGCCGGCGTCCGGCGGCAACCGGTAGATCTCCCGGTAGCGCCGGTTGCAGATGACCAGGCGCGCCTTGTCGTCGTAGAGCATCAGCGCCTGGGACATGTTGTTCAGCGCCGCATCGAAACGCCGGTTCTGTTCTTCGAGCTCTTCTTCGCGCTGACGCAGCACTGCCGTTCGCTCCGCCACCAGGTCCTCCAGCCCGCGATTGAGATCGTCGAGCTCCTCGATCATCAACGTCATCGAGCGGTCGGTGCGCGTGCGGTCGCGCTCGAACTCCTCGTAGGCTGAAGAGATCAGCTCCGTAAGGCGCTCGATATCGATTTCGCCGGCTTCATTGCTGGCCTTGGCGAACTGTCTGGCGAAAAGCCTGTGCACGCACCTCACCCCACGGCTTCGCGGATCGTGGTGACGGTCATCGTCTGGTTGTGAAGCTGGCAGACCCCGGACGCCGCGTGCGGCGAGATCTCGCCATAGGAATAGAAGCCGATGCGACGCACGCCGGCGCCAAGTTCGGCACCGACCGCCTCGACCTCGTCGATGGTCTGCTGGCCGAGCAGCAGGCGACGTCCGATACAGCTCACCAGAAGGGCAAGCTCGTCACCGCCGAGGTCCATGGCCGGCGGATGCGCCGCGCGCGCCGCCGTGGCGGCGCCGGCAGTGAGCCGATGGAAACTGCCGCGCATGAGCTGGGCGACCCAACCCTCGGGCATGTCGCCGGCGAAGGTCATCGAGCGCCGGTCGCGATCGACCCCCAGGATGGTTCGCACGGTGGCCATGTCGGGCGCATCGGCGTCGTAGATGCGCAGTGGGAACAGTAGTCCGGTGCTCGGCAACCCGGCCGAGTCCTCCTCGCCGAGATAGCGCTCGTAGAGGTCGAGGGCGGGCTTGCCGTCGAGTTCGCAGAGGATGTTGCCGACCGAACGCGTGATGCGCCGGCGCGGTCCGAACACGTCCCAGCCGCCGCCATAGCCGAAGCCGATGCGGATCGCCCCACCGTAGAAGCCGACGGCAGCGACGGAGTTGGGGCGCGGCCTGTCGTCGACGCCGACCAGCGTCGAGGCGAAGTCGGGGCCGTCGCCGGCCAGCCCGCCGTGATCGGCACCGACGGCCCGACGGCCGAAGCCAGGCCGCAGCACAGCGCGCTGCCGTTGACGTGGAGCCCGTCGGACAGGATGAAGACGCCGGCGAGGTCGTCGCCCTTCAGGGCTTCGCCGAGCGCTTCGCCGCAGGCGTGCGAATCTTCGGGCCCCGAGATCTCGCGCCAAGCCACGCGCAGCCGCGTCCGGTCGAAGGACAGGACCACCGCCGCGATGTCGTCGTCCGACACCTCGTCGCCAAGAATCTGGCCACCGGTGCTGCAGCCGATCAGATGGGCTTTGGGAAACATGGCCCGGATCTCGGCGGTGCGTTCACCGGACTCGAGCGCCGAGCGGGCGCCGAAATAGAGGACAAGCTGTCCATCTTCGGGCAGGGGCGTTTCGCCATGCCAGCCAGTGTCTGCGTGCCAAGACAACAGGTTCGCCTGCACAACGCCTCCGCTGCAAGCTCTGTCAGAGATCGACCACTACGGCGCGGGGTGTGAAGATTCAGTTATATGGTTGTGCCAAGTTCTCGCGTTTTGGCCGTCAGGCACAAATGGCCGGAACTGCTGCAATTCCACCGGGCGGGCGGCGGCCATTTGTTTGACGCGGCAAACGAATTGGGATAGGCCGCGCTGCCGTTCGCCGTCATCTCTCCGGCCATCCAATGAACATCTTCCATGATTTCACAGATCGCGTGAAGAACGCGGCAGAAGCGTTTGTCAAGCAAGCAGATAGTTCCGCAGTGCTTGACCTCGATCGTGTTCTGGTGGAGCCGCCGCGGGACGCCGGCCACGGGGATCTGGCCACCAACGTCGCCATGGTTCTAGCCAAACCGCTTGGCTTGAAACCGCGCGATCTGGCAACGCGCATCGCCGTCAGCCTCGCCGACGATGCAGACATCGAGACCGCGGAAGTCGCGGGGCCTGGTTTCATCAACCTTCGCCTGAATCCGGCCTATTGGCACCGCGCGCTCGGCGCCATCATTGCAGACGGTTCCGACTACGGCCGCAGCACCATGGGCGGCGAGCGCAAGGTGAACGTCGAGTATGTCTCGGCCAACCCCACCGGCCCCATGCATGTCGGCCACACGCGCGGCGCCGTTTTCGGCGACGCCCTGGCCTCGCTGCTCGCCTTCGCCGGCCACGCGGTGACCCGCGAGTACTACATCAACGACGCCGGCGCCCAGGTCGATGCGCTCGCCCGCTCCGCCTATCTGCGCTACCGCGAGGCGCTCGGCGAGAATATCGGTGCGATCCCCGAGGGGCTCTACCCGGGCGACTACCTGAAGCCGGTCGGCGAGACACTGATGCGCCGCTTCGGCAATGCGCTGCTCACCCAGCCCGAAGACACATGGCTGCCGCTGGTGCGCGAGATCGCCGTGGCGGCGATGATGGACCTTATCCGCGCCGACCTTGCCGAGCTTGGCGTTCGCCAGGAGGTCTTCTTCTCGGAGGGCTCGCTCAATGACGGCAGCCACGACCGGGTGGCCGAGGCGATCGACTGGCTGGCCGGCAAGGGGCTGATCTACGAGGGCCGCCTGCCGCCGCCCAAGGGGCAACTGCCGGAGGACTGGGAGGACCGCGAGCAGACGCTGTTCCGCGCCACCGAGTTCGGCGACGACGTCGACCGCCCGCTGAAGAAGTCTGACGGCAGCTACACCTATTTCGCTTCCGACATCGCCTATCACTACGACAAGTTCCTGCGCGGCTTCCGCGACATGATCGACGTCTGGGGCGCCGATCACGGCGGTTACGTCCGGCGCATGCAAGCCGCGGTGAAGGCGATCACCGGCGGCGAGGGGACGATCGACCTCAAGATTTGCCAGCTCGTGCGGCTGCTCAGGGCCGGCCAGCAGGTGAAGATGTCGAAGCGGTCAGGGGAGTTCGTCACGCTACGCGACGTGGTCGAGGAAGTCGGCCGCGACCCGATTCGTTTCATGATGATCTTCCGCAAGAACGACGCGCCGCTCGATTTCGACTTCGAAAAAGTCACCGAACAGTCGAAGGACAACCCGGTCTTCTATGTGCAATACGCTCATGCGCGCACGGCTTCAGTATTCCGCCAGGCCGCGCATGAGATGGGGGGCATGGCAAGCGATGTCGAGGCGCTCGCCGGGGCGCCGCTGGAGCGCCTTACTGATAGTGGGGAAATGGCTCTAATCCGCCGTTTGGCCGAGTATCCACGGGTGATTGAAGCGGCTGCCGCGGCGCACGAGCCGCACCGCGTCGCCTTCTACCTGTACGACCTCGCGTCGGAATTCCACGCCCACTGGAATCGTGGCAAGGAGTTGCCGCAATTGCGGTTCATCAATCCGGCGGAACGCGATTTGACGCTGGCGCGTCTTGCCCTCATTCACGCCACAAAACTGGTGTTGTCGTCGGGATTGACTATGCTTGGAGTGAGCGCGCCCGAGGAAATGCGCTAGCGGCAGACGGGTCCGGCAAGACGGGGCCGAGTAATCTGGGGTAGACAAAAAGAATGGCGGACCGGTACGACCCAAAAGTCACCGTGCGGCCAATGAGTGACCGCAGGGGAGCAGACTCCCACCAGGACGCCGCCGCGAGTGACGATCCACTGTTCGAACTGGCGCGGATCGTTTCCGGGCGCGGGGCCGGCGCGAGTTCTGCTCCTGCCTCGCCGCCGCCGCCGTTGCGCGGACGACCTCAGGCGCAGCCCGAGCCGGCCAGGCCGGCAGCGCCGGAGCCCGACATTCTGGGCGATCTCGAAGCGGAATTGCTGAGCGACCTGCAGGCCTCCTTCGCCGCTGTCAAGGAGGCGATCGAACCGGCGGAGCCGCCGCCAGCACCGAAGGTCTCGCCTCAGCCGCCGGTCGCTACCGCGCCGCCGCCGTCTGACGCTCCGCCGGCCGGGCCGGCGCGGCCGCCGCAACCGGAACCCTCGCCCCTGCAGCCGTCATCGCCACCGGTACATGCGGCTCCGCCGGCGCAACAGTCGGCGGCACCGCGCGTATCGGGTGCGGCGCGCGCGCCCATCCAGCAGATGCCGCCGCGCCAGCCGGCCGCCCCAGCGGCCCCGCCGCCGCGCGAGCGCCCACACGCGCCGCCACCGGTATCGGCCGCATCGGCTGTTCCCGCCGAAGCGAAGAAGGTCGAGGTCGGCAACTTCAACCTGCGCCCGACCGCACCCCCGCAGGTGCGCGTGACCGCGCCGCCGCCGCCGACACCAGCCGAAAAGCCGGCGCCCGCGGCAGCCAAGCCGTCGCGCTGGGAGAGGCCCGCCGAACCGCCGAAGCCGCAGGCGAGCGCCGCCAGCCGCTTTGCGCCGCCGCGCGCCGCCGAGCACCATCAGGCGCAGCCGGCGCCCCGCCAATCTGTCCCGCCGCCCACTGCGGACGAAGAGGATCTGCCGTTCGACGAGAGCCTGCCGTTTGCTCACGAGGGCGAGGATGCCGCCGACGAGTTCCCTCTCGACGCCTTCGACATCGTGCCGGGCTATGGCGACGATGCCGAAATGCCGCCCTATCCGGACGACGAGCTGGAACCCCTGCGCAAGCGCGGCGTGCCGCGGTCGCTGGTGGCGATCGCCGGCATTCTGGCGCTGGTCCTCATCGGTGTGCTCGGTTTCGTCATGCTCAGGCCTGGCGTGAGCGGCGGCGGCACACCGCCGATCATCTCCGCCGATGCCGGCCCCACTAAGATCGCGCCGCCGGAGCCGCCGTCGACCAGCAACGGCGGAGAGCAGAACAAGCTGATCTACGACCGCGTCGACTCCGGCCCCGGCGGCGGACCGGTCAACTCCAACCTGGTCACGCCCGGCAGCGAGCCGATCGCGCCGGTCCCCTCGACCAACACCGACAATCCGATTGCCCGGGTCATCCTGCCCGGCGGTCCGACCCCCGGAGCGCCGGGCTCGGCCGATGCCGGCAATTCCGGCGCAGATGTCGCGACCAACGAGGGCGATTCCGCCCAGTCGATCGGTCCGCGCAAGGTGCGCACCGTGGTAGTGCGGCCGGACGGGACGATCGTGTCGAGCGATGCAGTGCCCGCCGAGGGCGACGCGCCGGCCTCCACCGACGCCACGCCGGCGCCTCCCGCCACGGCCGAGGTGCCCGCCGCGCCGCCGGTTGCGACCAACGACGATACGGCGGCGATTGCCGGAACGGCGGGACAGGAACTGGCGATCACCCCCAATCCCGGTAAAGCCGGGAGCCCGGCCGAGACTCCGGCGCCTCCGGCAGCCGCCGAGGCCCAAACGCCGATACCAACGCCGACCCCGACCCCGAAGCCGACCAAGCCAAAGGTGGTTGCCACCGGCGGCGATGGCGGTCCGATCGACCTGACGCCGGGCAACGGCAAATCGACAACCGTGGTTGCATCGGCCACGCCGGGCGCAGCGGGCGGTGCGGTGCCGCTGGTCGCCGGCGGCATGATGGTACAGGTCTCCTCGCAGCGCTCTCAGGACGCTGCGCAGGCGACCTTCCGCGACCTGCAGGCGCGCTATCCGGGCATCCTCGGCGGCTACGATGCCAATATCCAGCGCGCCGACCTCGGCGATCGCGGCATCTATTACCGCGTGCGGGTCGGACCGTTCGCTTCCGCCAACGCCCAGGGCCTTTGCGCTCAGCTCAAGTCCGCGGGCGGCAACTGCATTCTGGCGCCGCGCTGACCAAATCGATCTCCACGCGGAGGGCGGCGTGGCCGACATGATCGGGAAGGCCTTCATCTGTGGCTGCGCCGGACCGGTGCTGAGCCGCGACGAGATCGTATTCCTGCGCCGCGAGCGGCCGTTTGGCCTGATCCTGTTCCAGCGCAATTGCCGCGAGCCTCTGGAGATCCGCGACCTGGTTGCTGCCTTCCGCGATGCGGTCGGCCGCGCCGATGCACCGGTCCTGATCGACCAGGAGGGCGGCCGCGTGCGACGGCTGAAGCCGCCGCACTGGCCGGCCTATCCGGCAGCCGCTGTGCTTGCCGCCGTGCATGCCGCCGATCCGGTGGCAGGCTCACGCGCAGCCTGGCTGCACGGGCGGCTGATTGCGGCCGATCTCAATGATCTCGGCATCGACGTGGATTGCGCGCCGGTGCTCGACGTTTCCGTCCCCGGCACCAGCGAAGCCATCGGCGACCGCTCCTTCGGCGGCGACCCGGCGCGCGTCGCCACCCTCGGCGGGGCGCTCGCCGAGGGGCTGATGGACGGCGGCGTCCTGCCGGTGATGAAGCATGTTCCCGGCCAGGGCCGGGCGACCTCGGACAGCCATGTTGGCCTGCCGGTGGTCGGCGACGCCGTCGATGTGCTGGAACGAAGCGATTTCGCGCCGTTTGCGGCGCTCGCCCACCTGCCCATGGCGATGACCGCCCACGTCGTTTACGGCGCCATCGATCCCGGCCGGCCGGCCACCGTCTCGCCAGTGGTTATCCGCGATATGATCAGGGGGCGAATCGGTTTCGACGGGCTACTCATCAGTGATGACGTCTCGATGCATGCGCTTTCTGGGGATTACGGCGAAAGAGCTGCGGCGATCTATGCCGCCGGCTGCGATATCGTGCTTCACTGCAACGGTCGGGCCGAGGAGATGCTTGCGGTCGCCGACGCGGCGCCGGAACTGGCCGGTGTTTCAGGCCGACGCGCCGCCCGTGCCTTGCGGGCGCGGCGGCAGCCGGTGCCGTTTGATCGCGCGGCAGCGCGCGAGGACTATCGTGCGCTGCTCGCGCCCTTCGGCGCGCCGATTGTGAGTTAGGATCGGCCATGACTGCCGAAGAACGCGATCAGGACGAGTTGTGGGCCGCCTTCGATGCGCCCGAGCCCGACGACAGCAACGAGGCGCTGGTCATCGACGTCGACGGTTTCGAGGGGCCGCTCGACCTGTTGTTGACGCTGGCCCGCACCCAGAAGGTCGACCTGACGCGCATCTCGATCCTGGCGCTGGCCGAGCAATACCTCGCTTATGTCGAGAAGGTGCGCAGCCTTCGGCTGGAGCTTGCCGCCGACTATCTGGTGATGGCGGCGTGGCTGGCCTATCTCAAGTCGCGCCTCCTCCTGCCGCAGGTCGCCGACGGCGAGGAGCCGACCGGCGAGGAGCTGGCTGCCGAACTCGCCTTCCGCCTGCGCCGGCTGGAGGCCATGCGCGAGGCGGCAAGCCGCCTGGCCAACCGCGACCGGCTCGGCCGCGACGTCTTCGCCCGTGCCCACCCGGAGCCGGTCGAGATCGTCAAGCGGGGCGAATTCAGCGCCACGCTCTACGACCTGCTCACCGCCTACGCCACGATGCGCCAGAACATCCTCGGCAGCGACGCGCATCTCGTCCGCCTGCGGGAGGTCTGGTCGCTGCAGGATGCACGCGATGCGCTTACCCGCATGATCGGCCGGATTGCCGATTGGACGCCGATGGAGGTGCTGTTCTCGCCCTACCTCGCCGCGCGCCGGCATGCGCCGCAGCGTGACGGCGAGCGCCTTCGGCGCCAGCCTCGAAATGGTGCGCGAGGGCAGGATCGAGCTGCGCCAGACCGAGCACTTCCAGCCGCTATACGTCCGCGACCGGCCGCCGCCGGTTGCCCCAGTCACCCCGGAGAACGGAAATGGCTAATTCCAGCGCCGCCGTGGTAATCGCGGTCGACAACGATGCGACCGCGATGAACCAGAGCCCCGAGGAGAGACGGCAGAACCTGCGCATGGTGGAGGCCCTGCTCTTCGCCTCCGCCGAACCGTTGTCGGCGGCCGAGATCGCCGGCCGCCTGCCGGAAGGCGCCGACATCGCCGGCCTGCTGCGCGACGTGCAGGAGATCTACGCCGGGCGCGGCGTCAATCTGGTGCAGGTGGCGGGCAAGTGGATGTTCCGCACCGCCGGCGACCTGTCCTTCCTCTTGAGCCGCGAGGCGGTGGAGCAGAAGAAGCTGTCCCGCGCGGCGCTGGAGACGCTGGCGATCATCGCCTACCACCAGCCGGTGACCCGCGCCGACATCGAGGAGATCCGGGGTGTGGCGACCAGCAAGGGCACGCTCGACGTGCTCATGGAGACCGGCTGGATCAGGATGCGCGGCCGCCGCCGCTCCCCCGGCCGCCCGGTCACCTATGGCGTCACCGAGGCGTTTCTCACCCATTTCGGCCTCGACAGCGTGGCCGATCTTCCGGGCGCCGAGGAGCTGAAGGCCGCAGGCCTGCTCGACTCGCGGATTCCCGCCAGTTTCTCGATCCCCGAGCCAAATGCCGGCGAGGGGCTGGCGGCGGACGAGGACCCTCTGGAGGAGGGCGATACCGGCGCCTTCGTCGACGAGGCGATCGAGGAATAGCCGACCGCCCGGGAAGCTGGCTGAGGCCGGGCCCGCTGGGCCGTTGACCGCGCCGAAAACCTTGCATTTGCCAAGGTCGTGGATTGCCCCTACATGATGGCAACAGGCAATTGCCGCGGGCGGGCTCGTGCGGCAGCTGCAGAGTGAAATCGGGAGAGTGACCCATGGGTGGTCTCAGCATTTGGCATTGGCTCATCGTGATCGTGGTCGTGATGCTCCTCTTCGGCAGGGGCAAGATTTCCGACCTGATGGGCGACGTGGCCAAGGGCGTGAAGAGCTTCAAGAAGGGGCTGGCCGACGACGACGATGAGCCGGCACCGGCCAAGCCGATCGAGAGCAAGGCGGCGGTTCCCGAAGAGAAGACCAAGGCGAAGGCCTGATCCGCGCCTTCGCGCGCGGACCGTCTTGCCGCCCGATGAGCGGGCGATCGCGAGCGCTATCGCATGTTCGACATAGGCTGGACCGAACTTCTGGTGATCGCCGTGGTGGCGATCGTCGTCATCGGGCCGAAGGATCTGCCCCGGGTGATGCGCCTGGTCGGTCAGTGGACCGGCAAGCTGAAGCGCATGAGCCGCGAGTTCCAGAACCAGTTCAACGAGGCGCTGCGCGAGGCAGAGCTTGAGGACGTGCGCAAGGACGTCGAGGCGATCGGCAAGATCGATCCGCTGGCCGATGTGCGTGAGGGGTTGGCCAAGGCCAGCGCGGACATCAACAAGGGCATGGATGTGAGCGCGCCGGCCGCACCTGCTTCGCCGAGCGAGCCTGTGCCCGCATCCGAAGTGCTGCCGGCAGCTGAGGCGGCCGCAGCCGTTCCGGTGGCCGAGGCCGTGCCGCCGGCCGCAGAGCCGGCCGCCGCCGCAGCAGGCGAGGTCAAGCCGTGACCGACAAGGACGCGGCAACCAAGCCGCCGGAAGAGGACGAGGTCGAGGCCAGCCGCATGCCGTTGCTGGCGCACCTCATCGAGCTGCGCCAACGCCTGATCCGCGCCATCGCCGCGGTGATGGTCGCCTTCGTCGTCTGCTTCATCTTCGCCAAGCAGATCTACAACGTGCTGCTCATCCCCTATGTCTGGGCGTCGAGCATGCATGGCGACGTGCCGCGCCTGATCTACACGGCGCCGCAGGAATATTTCATCACCCAGATGAAGGTGGCGCTGTTCGGGGCGCTGTTCATCGCCTTCCCGGTGATCGCCATCCAGATCTACAAGTTCGTGGCGCCTGGCCTCTACAAGAACGAGCGCCAGTCCTTCGTGCCCTATCTGATCGCCACTCCGGTCTTGTTCACGCTCGGCGCGCTGGTGGTCTTCACCATCCTGATGCCGCTGGCCATGCGCTTCTTCCTGTCGCTGGAGCAGCCGGGCGGCAACGGCGTGGCGGCGATCGACCTGTTACCCAAGGTCGACGAGTATCTCGGCCTGATCATGACGCTGATCCTGGCCTTCGGCCTCGTTTTCCAGCTTCCGGTGATCCTCACCCTGCTGGCGCGCATCGGCATCGTCAGCTCCGACATGCTGAAGAGTGGCCGCCGCTACGCCATCGTGCTCGCCTTCATCGCCGCCGCCGTGCTCACCCCGCCCGACATCATCTCGCAATTCGGCCTCGCTCTGCCGACTCTGCTCCTCTACGAAGGCTCTATTCTGTCGGTGAAGATGGTCGAGCGCCGCCGCGCCCGCGACGAAGCCGCGCGGGAGGCAGCCGCCGGCAAGACGGCGTGAAGCGTCGTCGTGCCCGGCCCCGACTGGGCACCCAGTAATCGCAAGCGCTCGCGACGCAACCCATAGCCCGGCGAATACTGGGTCCCCGCCTGCGCGCACGGCTGTCCGGGGACCGCAAGATGTTTGTTTCCGCCCGCGGGAATGACTAAAAGGCGCGGACGAAGTGCCCACCGGACTGATTTCCCATGCTCGACATCAGATGGATACGCGACAACCCCGAGGCTCTCGCCAAGGCGCTGGAGAAGCGCGGGGTCTCGTCGGCGGAGGCCCGCGCCACGGTCGATGACGTGGTCGCGCGGGACGAAGCGCGGCGGGCGCATATCGTCAAGCTGGAAGAGGCGCAGGCGCGCCGCAACGCGGCGTCGAAGGAAATCGGCAAGGCCAAGGCGCAGAAGGACGAGGCCACGGCCGCGAAACTGATGGCCGAGGTTGCCGATCTGAAGACGTTCCTGTCCGACGCCGAGGCCAAGGGCCGCGAACTCGACAAGGCGCTCGAGGATGCGCTGGCCGTCATCCCCAACCTGCCGGCGGACGACGTGCCGGTCGGCCGGGACGAGCACGCCAACGTTCAGTACCGCGTGTGGGGCACGAAGCCCGGCATCAACAATGCGAAGGAGCATTTCGAGCTGGGCGAGGCGATGGGCGGCATGGACTTCGAGGCCGCGGCAAAGCTCTCCGGCTCGCGCTTCGTGGTGCTCAAGGGGCAGCTGGCGCGCATGGAGCGGGCGCTTGGCCAGTTCATGCTCGACCTGCACACCACCGAGCACGGCTATACGGAAATCGTACCGCCCCTGCTGGTGCGGGATGAAGCGGTCTTCGGGACGGGGCAGCTACCGAAATTCGGGGAAGATCTATTTGTCACCAAGACGGAAGAATTTGCCCCGAAGGGAAGCTACCTGATCGATTTCCCTGAGCCGGGAAAGCTTCATGTCACTTTCAAAGGAGAACAGGCGGCGGACTTGCAGCGGCGTTTCCGAGGACGCGTGTTTCTGGATTCGGGCAATCAACCCGTCGAGGAACAGGTGAAACCGATCCTAGAATCCTCGCTCTGGCTCATCCCCACGGCCGAAGTGCCGCTGACCAATCTCGTGCGCGAATCCATCCGCGACGAGGACGAGCTGCCCATCCGCGTCACCGCGCTCACCCCGTGCTTCCGCTCCGAGGCGGGCGCGGCCGGCAAGGACACCCGCGGCATGCTGCGCCAGCACCAGTTCAACAAGGTCGAGCTGGTCTCGATCACCACGCCCGAGGCGTCACGCGACGAACATGAGCGCATGCTTGTCTGCGCCGAGGAAGTGCTGAAGCGTCTCGACCTGCACTACCGCGTGATGACTCTGTCGACCGGCGACATGGGCTTCGGCGCGCAGAAGACTTACGACATCGAGGTCTGGCTGCCGGGGCAGGGGACCTATCGCGAGATCTCCTCCTGCTCGCTCTGCGGCGATTTCCAGGCGCGCCGCATGCAGGCGCGCTACCGGCCGAAGGAGGGCAAGGGCAACCGCGTTTCGTCCACACCCTCAACGGCTCCGGCATCGCCGTCGGCCGCGCCCTGATCGCCGTCATGGAGAATTATCAGAACCCCGACGGCTCGATCACGGTGCCCGAGGTTCTGAAGCCCTATATGGGGGGAAGGAAAAGATTAGGGAGTAGCGCAATAGCGAATCAGAATTCGCGCGCATTCTTCCGATTACCGTTCGTAATTCACTGATTCGCTGGAACTCATGCGCATCCTCATCACCAATGACGACGGCATCAATTCGCCCGGCCTGACGGCGCTGGAGCGGATCGCGCGCCAGTTCACCGACGATGTCTGGGTGGTGGCGCCGGAGCTCGACCAGTCGGGCCTGGCGCACTCGCTGTCGCTCAACGATCCGCTGCGCCTGCGCAAGATCAGCGACAAGCACTACGCCGTGCGCGGCACGCCCAGCGACTGCGTCATCATGGGCGTCCGCCGCCTGCTTGCCGACGGCAAGCCGGATCTGGTGCTCTCCGGCATCAATTCCGGCGCCAACATGGCCGAGGATCTGACCTATTCCGGCACAGTCGCGGGCGCCATCGAGGGCACGCTGTTGGGCGTCAACTCGATCGCCGTCAGCCAGGCCTACACCTACGCCGACAACGAGCGCGTCGTACCGTGGGAGACCGCCGAGACGCACGCCCCGGCGATCATCCGCAAGCTCATCGCCTTCGGCTTCCCCGATGGCATCTTCTACAATCTCAACTTCCCCAACTGCGCACCCGACGCAGTCGGCGGCGTCGTCGTCACCCATCAGGGCAAGCTCGCCCATGCGCTGCACATCGACGAGCGCCGCGACGGGCGCAACCTGCCCTATTACTGGCTGATGTATAAGCGCGCGTGGACCGGAGGTGAGCCGGGCAGCGACGTCGAGGCGGTCGACAATGGCATGATCTCGGTGACGCCGCTGCGCATCGACATGACCGCCGACAACCTGCGCGACCCGCTCAATCAATACTTCACCAATGGAGCCGGCGGGCACCTTTGATGACCGCACCGGACGCCGAGCGCCGCACGCATGTCGCCGAACTGATCCTGCGCCTGCGCCGTGCCGGCATCACCGACCGGCGCCTGGTGACCGCCATCGAATTGGTGCCGCGCGACCTGTTCGTGCCGGCGGAGATGCACGCCGACGCCTATGCCGAGCGGGCGCTGCCGATCGACTGCGGCCAGACGATCAGCGCGCCGTTGATCGTGGGCACGATGACCGCCGCGCTCGACGTCGGCGACGACCACCGGGTGCTGGAGATCGGCACCGGCACCGGCTACCAGACGGCGATCCTGGCGAGGCTGGCGAAACGGGTCTACACCATCGAGCGCTTCCGCACGCTCACCGCCGCCGCCGAGTCGCGCTTCCGCACGCTGAGGCTCGCCAACGTCACCACGCTCGTCGGCGACGGCATCAAGGGCTGGCCGGAGCAGGCGCCCTTCGACCGCATCATCGTCACCGCTTCGGACGAGGCAGTGCCCCAGGCCCTGCTCAGGCAGGTTCGCCTCGGCGGCGTGCTGATCATGCCGGTGGGGCCGGCCGAGGGCGTGCAGAAGCTGATCCGCTTCGAACGCGGCGAGGGGGGCTTCGACGAGCGGGTCCTCGCCGACGTGCGCTTCGTGCCGCTGATCCCCGGCAAGGCTCAGCGGCTGTAGCGACGTCCGAATTTCGCTGGCCGCGAAGCCAAGGCCGAAAGCCCTCTCCCGCAACGGGAAAGGGCGCGCCGAGCCGGATTCAAAGCCCGGAAATACAAGCGCGGCGCCTTGTTTAGTCTTTGTCAACGTTACCGGAGTTTACTCACACCAGTTTCGAGTCCTGTTGTGCGAGTTGAGCAATGCGTAACCGTGACACCGCCTTCCGGTACCGCGTCCTTGGCCATGCTGCCTTTGTCGTTGCAGCCGCCGGATTGGCCGCTTCCTGCAGCAACGCGACACGTTTTGACCAGCCCTTCTTCACGGGCTCGACAGCAAATCAGCGCGAGATCATCGGCCAGGCCGAAGCCCAGCCGATGCCCGCCGCGATCCCGCCGGGCGCCGCCGCGATCACCCGCAGCGAACTGCCGCCGCCACCGACCGCTGCGACCCCGACCCAGACGGCATTTGCCGGCGATACCGGCAATTACGGCTGGTCCGCCGTTGGCGGGCAGGTGATCACCGTCAGGTCCGGCCAGACGCTCTTTTCGCTGGCATCGCAGTACGGCGTGCCGGAGAGAGAGCTTCTCTCCGCCAACCAGTTGAAGAGCGCCGCCGATGTCCACACCGGCCGGGTGATCGTCATCCCGCACCGCGTGGCGCTGGCGCCCGACGCCACCATCAAGCCGACGCCGGTGAGCTACACCCCGGCGGCCGCCAAGGTCGAGCCGACGGCCGGCGCCACCACCCACACCGTCCTCGCCGGTGACACGCTCTATTCGATCGCACGTCGCTACGGCACCACGGTGAGCGAACTCACCGCCCTCAACGGCCTTCCCTCGGCCGAATCGATCCACGTCGGCCAGGTGCTGAAGGTGCGCGGCGGCGGGGGCCACGCGACCATCGCTTCCGCCGTCCCGGCCGCCAAAACGACCGTGCCGGGTGCGCAGCCGACCCGCGTCGCCTCGCTCGATCCCAAGGCCAAGATCCCGGTCCAGCCCAAGGTCGAGGAGCCCCCGCTGGCTTCGACCGCCGGCGCGCCCGCGATTCCCGCCGTGCCGACCGTTCCGGTGATCAAGGGCGGCAGCAGCGACGCCGCCGCGGCGAGCGCTGCCATCGACAAAGCGGCCGACTCCGGCTCCGCCAGTGGCACCGAGTTCCGTTGGCCGGTGCGCGGCCGCATCATCGCTGGCTTCGGCACCAAGCCGAACGGCGAGAAGAACGACGGCATCAACCTCGCGGTTCCCGAAGGCACCGCCGTCAAGGCGGCCGAGGCCGGCACCGTGATCTATGCCGGCAACGAGCTCGAGGGCTACGGCAACCTGATCCTCATTCGTCACGCCGACGGCTGGGTGTCTGCCTATGCCAACAACAAGGACCTCACCGTCAAACGCGGCGACAAGGTGGACCGCGGCGAAACCATCGCGCATGCCGGCATGAGCGGGGCCGTGTCCTCACCGCAGGTCCACTTCGAGCTGCGCAAGGGCGCCAAGCCGGTCAACCCGCTCGACTACCTCGCCAGCTGATGGCGGCGAGATCACCTGATTTGATCACCGTCTGACCTCCAAACTAGACGTTGATCAATCAGGTCTGGCGGGACGGCTCGTCCGAGAGGGCAACCCCAAGTCGTCCCGCCAGATCCTGAATGAACTGCCAGGCGACCCGGCCCGAGCGCGCGCCGCGGGTCGTCGACCACTCCAAGGCATCCGCGGTTAGCTGTCCGGCCTCGATCACCAGGCCGTAGTGGGCCACATAGCCGCTGACCATCGCCAGATATTCGTCCTGACTGCATCTGTGGAATCCGAGCCACAGGCCGAAGCGATCGGACAGCGACACCTTCTCCTCGACGGCTTCGTGCGGGTTGATCGCGGTCGAGCGCTCATTCTCCATCATGTCACGCGGCAGCAGGTGACGCCGGTTTGAGGTGGCGTAGAAGACGACGTTGACCGGCCGCCCCTCGATGCCGCCCTCGAGCGCCGCCTTCAGCGACTTGTACGAGGTGTCGTCGCCGTCGAAGGAGAGATCGTCGCAGAAGAGGATGAAACGGTGCTCGGCGTCGCGCACCAGCGCCATCAGATCGGGCAGGGTCTCGATGTCCTCGCGGTGGATTTCGATGAGCTTGAGCGGGCGGTGAGGGTCGGCGGCGTTGAGCCCCGCATGGACCGCCTTGACCAGCGAGCTCTTGCCCATGCCGCGCGCCCCCCACAGCAGGGCATTGTTGGCCGGCAGCCCGCGCTGGAAGCGCTCGGTGTTCTCCAGGAGGATGTCGCGCAGCCGGTCGATCCCCTTGAGCAGGTCGATGTCCACCCGGTTGACCTTCTCCACCGGCTGGAGGCTGCGGCTCGCCGCCAGCCACACGAAGGCGTCGGCGGCGGCGAAATCTGGCCTGGCCGGTGCCGGCGGCACCGCCCGCTCGATCAGCTTCAGCAGCCGGTCGAGACGTTCGGCGATGGCGTTCAGGTCCTTGTCGGACAAGCGGAATCCTCCGGCCTTGAGGGCGGCAGGGGTAGCATGGCGGCCGCCCGGCCGCCAAGCGGGTGCTATTCGGTCGCGGCCGTTCCTATATCGTTTGCAATGGGAGGCCACCCCGGTATAGTCCGCGCCGTTTCGGGCCGGTCATCGCGCCGCCGAAGACAGGAGTAGCTATATGTCCTTCGTGACCCAGGCCTTTGCGGCGACGACGCCGGCGCCAGACGCTGGCTTTCTGGGCGGGCCAGTCGGCAGTCTGCTGCCGATCGTCCTGATCTTCGTCATCATGTATTTCCTCATTCTGCGGCCGCAGCAGCAGAAGCAGCGCCAGCACCGCGAAATGATCGCCAATATCCGCCGCGGCGACACCATCGTCACCTCGGGCGGGCTCATCGGCAAGGTCGCCAAGGTGGACGAGAACGAGATTCAGATCGAGATCGCCGAGGAAACGCGGGTGCGCATCGCGCGCGGCATGATTGCCGAGGTTCGCGCCAAGGGCGAGCCGGTCAAGGAAAACAGCTAAGGCGGCGAGTTGTCCTGATGCGCGCCCGGACCTGATTGCATGCTGCAAAATTCCCGCTGGAAAATGAGCCTTGTCCTCCTGGTCGTCCTGCTGGCGATCATCGTGGACATTCCCAATTTCTTTTCCGCTTCGACCGTGGCCAAATGGCCGAGCTGGATACCGCACCAGCAGGTGGTCCTCGGCCTCGACCTGCAGGGCGGCGCCTATCTGCTCTACCAGGTCGACCAGGCTGACTACGTCCAGAAGCGCCTGCGCACGCTGGTCGGCGACATCCGCAAGGCGATGCTCGAGGATCCGCGCATCGGCTACACCGGCCTTGGCATCCAGGGGGACGCGGTTCAGCTGCGGGTGCGCGACGTCAGCCAGATCGCCGAAGCGCGCAAGCGCCTTGAACAGCTGCGCAATCCGCTAAACACCAGCATCATTGGCGGCTCCTCGGTCTACGAGTTCGACCTCAGCGTCGCCGATAACGGACTGGCGCGCTTCACCTACGACCAGAACGGCCTGACCCAGCGCGTTCGCGGCATTGTCCAGCAGTCGATCGAGGTGATCAACCGACGCATCAACCAGCTAGGCACCACCGAGCCCTCGATCCAGCGCCAGGGCAATGACCGCATCCTGGTCGAGGCGCCCGGCCTCGGCGATCCCGCCCGCCTGAAATCGCTGGTCGGCCAGACCGCGCAGCTCACCTTCCACCTCGTCAAATCGACGCTGACCAAGGATCAGGCGGACTCCCAGCCGCCTCCGCCCGGCACGATTGAGTTCCCCTCCGAGGAGGACCCCAACATCGTCTATGCGGTCGAAGACACGGCGCTGATGACCGGCGAGGACCTTGTTGACGCCCAGGCCGGGTTTGACAGCCGCACCAACCAGCCGGTGGTTAACTTCCGCCTGTCGACCTCTGGCGCGCGCATCTTCGGCGACGTCACCGCCAAGAATGTCGGCCGGCCGTTTGCGATCGTCCTCGACAACAAGGTGATCTCGGCGCCGGTGATCCAGACGCCGATCCTCGGCGGTTCCGGCCAGATCAGCGGCCATTTCACGGTGCAGACCGCCAACGATCTCGCCATCCTGCTGCGTGCCGGCTCGCTGCCTGCCAAGCTCACCATCGTTGAGGAGCGCACGGTTGGCCCCGGCCTCGGCGCCGACTCGATCCGCGCCGGCAAAATCGCCGCGGTGATTGGCACGGTCTTCGTGGTTACCTTCATGTTCGCCACCTACGGCTTCTTCGGCCTCATCGCCAACGTCGCCGTGCTGGTCAACGTGGCGATGATCTTCTCTGTGCTGACCCTGCTCGGCGCGACGCTGACGCTGCCCGGCATCGCGGGTATCGTGCTCACCATCGGCATGGCCGTCAACTCCAACGTGCTGATCTACGAGCGCATCCGCGAGGAGTTCCGCAACGGGCGCACGGCGATCGCATCGATCGACGTCGGCTTTCAGCGGGCCTTGGGTACCATCCTCGACGCCAACATCACCACCATGATCTCGGCCCTGGTGCTCATGCAGCTCGGCACCGGCCCGATCCGCGGCTTCGCCATCACCAACGCCATCGGTATCGTGACCACGGTTTTCACTGCCTTCACCTTCACGCGGATGATCGTTTCCGTGTGGGTCGCGTGGCGTCGGCCGAACCGGATCGAGCTGTAGACCGGCGACGTCCAAGGAGCCCATCGCATGCGTAAGTTCCGGTTCATCCCAGACAACACCAAGATCCGCTTCATGTCGCTGTGGCGGATCAACTTCCCGGCTACACTGCTGCTGTCGCTCTTGTCGGTGACGCTGTTCTTCACGGTCGGCCCGAACTACGGCATCGACTTCAAGGGCGGCACGCTCATCGAGATCAAGCCGATCGGGGTTTACGACCTCGGCAATATCCGCGCCAAGGTCGGCTCGCTCGACCTCGGCGATGTCCAGGTCACCGAAGTCAGCGACGTTGCCGCCGAAAAGACGGTGCTCATCAGGATCGAGCAGCAGAAGGGCGGCGAGGCGGCTCAGCAGGCGGCGGTGACCAAGGTGCGCGACGCCTTCGGCAACACTGCGGAATTCCGCCGCGTGGAAAGTGTCGGACCGAGCGTGTCGAGCGAACTTGCTTCCGCCGCCACGATCGCCCTGCTCGTCACCATGGTGGCGATTCTGGCCTATATCTGGTTCCGCTTCGAATGGCAGTTCGCGATCGGCGCGATCATTGCGACTAGCCACGATGTGTTCATGACGCTCGGATTCTTCGTCATCTCGCAGGTGGATTTCAGCCTGTCGAGCGTCGCTGCCATCCTCACCATCGTCGGCTATTCGCTCAACGACACCGTCGTCGTTTACGACCGCATCCGCGAGAATCTGCGCAAATACAAGAAGATGCCGATCTCCGAGCTGATCGATCGATCGGTGAACGAGATGCTGGCGCGGACGACGCTCACCTCGACCACGACGTTCCTGGCGCTGCTGGCGCTGTTCATCTTCGGTGGCGAGGTCATCCGCTCGTTCGTCGCCGCCATGCTGTTCGGCGTCGTCGTCGGCACCTACTCGTCGACCTATATCGCTGCGCCGGTGCTGATCTTCTTCAAGCTGAGGCCGGGCGGGCCGAGCAAGGAAGAGCCGGAAGGCGGCAAGACTGCCGAGGCGGCCGAGGCCCCAGGCAAGGCGTAGCCGATGGCCAAGGGCGTCGTCATCCGCGCCGCCCACTATCCCGGTCGGGCGCCGATCGAGGCCTACGGCAATGGCGGCTTCCGCTTCGCCGCCATGTCGCACCGCGGCTCGCTGCTCTGCCTGCCGAGCGGCATCTATGGCTGGGAGGCACCGGTCGCGGGCGCCCTCGACGCGGCGAGCCTGGAGAAGGTCTTCACCGAGGCCGAGGCAATCCACATCCTGCTCATTGGCACCGGCACCGATATCGTGCCGCTTTCCGCTGAGCTCAGGGAGCGGTGCCGCGAAGCGGGAATCGTCGCCGAACCGATGTCGACCGGCGCGGCAGTGCGCACCTTCAACGTGCTGCTGGCCGAGGAGCGCGCGGTCGCGGCAGCACTGATTGCCGTGGACTGACGCGCTGCCGGGCGTCATATCTGACCGCCATGGACGTCTACGAGCACTGCGCCCAGACGGTGCGCGAACTGGATCGCGACCGCTACCTCGCCGACCTGTTCGCGCCGGCTGCGTCCCGCAAGCACCTGTTCGCGCTCCACGCCTTCAGCGCCGAGGTCGCGCGCATCCGCGACACGGTGAGCGACCCGGTGCTCGGCGAGATACGGCTGCAATGGTGGCGCGATGCGCTGGTCACCGGCAGCGGCGGTCACCCCGTGGCTGCCGCGCTGATCGAGACCATCCGCACCTTCGCCCTGCCGCTTGCCGGCTTCGAGGGGCTTATCGATGCGCGGGTGTTCGACCTCTATGACGACCAGATGCCGACGCAGAAGGACGTCGAGGGCTATGCCGGGGAGACCTCGTCGGCGCTGATCCAGCTTGCCGCCATCGTTCTGGCCGGCGGCCACGACCCGCGCGTCGCCGCCGCCGCCGGCCATGCCGGTGTCGCCTATGCAATGGCAGGGCTCATGCGGGCGCTGCCGGTCCACGCCGCGCGCGGCCAGTGCTATCTGCCCGCCGACATCGGCGCCGCCAACGGCTTCGACCGCGAAACGCTGTCACGCGGTCGGGCCACGCCGGAACTGCTCAAGACCCTCGCCGATCTGCGCAGGATCGCCCGCGATCACCTGGGAACCGCCATGCCGGAGATCACGGCGCTGCCGTCCACCCTGAAACCGGCCTTCCTGCCGGTCGCCCTTGTCGGCCCGGTGCTCGACCGCATGGATCGCCCCGGCTACGACCCGTTTTCCGGCCGCGCCGAACTCACGCCGCTGAGACGGCAGTGGATCATCTGGCGCGCCGCGCACCGCTGGTAGCTATTCGGCCGCGTCGGCGGCGGCGGGGTCGGCCAGCCATTGTTCGAGGTCGGCGAGCGCCCGGGCCGCGATCGCCCGACGCTTCGCCGACCCGCGTTCCGGCCCCTTCAGCTTTCTGCCGGGCTCTGGCGTCACGGCGATATCGGGGAACAAGCCGAAATTGACGTTCATCGGCTGGAACGAGCGCTTGCCCGGCTCGTCATCGGAGGAGAGATGGCCGCCGATGATATGGCCGAGGATGGCGCCGAAGGCCGTGGTCGGCGGTGGCGGCACGATCGTCTCGCCGAGACGCTCGGAAGCGGCCATGCGGCCGGCCAGCAGCCCGATGGCAGCCGACTCGACATAGCCTTCGCAGCCGGTGATCTGTCCGGCAAAGCGCAGCCGGGGGGCTGCCTTCAATCGAAGCAGCCCATCCAGCACCTTGGGCGAATTGAGGAAAGTGTTGCGGTGGAGGCCGCCCAGCCGGGCGAATTGCGCTTTCGCCAGGCCCGGGATCATGCGGAAGATGTCAGCCTGGATGGCGTAGCGCAGGCGCGTCTGGAAGCCGACCATGTTGTAGAGCGTGCCCAGCGCATTGTCCTGGCGGAGCTGGACGATGGCATGGGGCTTCACCGTGGGGTCGCGCGGGTTGGTGAGCCCGACTGGCTTCATCGGGCCGTAGCGCAGCGTCTCGCGGCCGCGCTCGGCCATCACTTCGATGGGCAGGCAGCCGTCGAAATAGGGGATCGTCTCCCAGTCGTGATGCTTGTGCGGCTCGCCGGAGAGGATCGCATCGACGAAGGCGTCGTACTCGGCCTTGTCCATCGGGCAGTTGATGTAGTCGGCGCCGCTGCCGCCGGGACCTGCCTTGTCGTAGCGCGACTGGAACCAGGCGATGTCCATGTCGATCGAATCGAAATGGACGATCGGCGCAATGGCATCGAAGAAGGCCAGCGCATCCTCGCCGGTGAGTTCGCGGATCGCCTCTGCTAGCGGGGCAGAGGTGAGCGGGCCGGTGGCCACGATCACATTGTCCCACTCGGCAGGCGGCAGGCCAGCAATCTCGCCGCGTTCGATCGTGATCCGCGGCTCGGCGGCAAGCGCCGCGGTGATGGCGGCAGAGAAGCCCTCGCGGTCGACGGCCAGGGCCCCGCCTGCCGGCACCTGATTCGAATCGGCGGCACGCATGACGAGCGAGCCGGCGCGGCGCAGCTCCTCGTGAAGCAGCCCGACCGCGTTGTTGAGGGCGTCGTCGGAGCGGAAGGAATTGGAGCAGACCAGCTCGGCCAGCCGGTCGGTCTTGTGCGCCTCGGTCTGGCGCAGGGGCCGCATCTCATGCAGCACCACCGGCACGCCGCGGCGGACGAGTTGCCAGGCGGCCTCGGATCCGGCGAGGCCGCCGCCGATGACATGGACGGGGTTGATCATGGGCGGCGAACCTAGTCGCGCGCGGCGGCCGGTTCAACGGCGCCCTGAAAAATGAAAAACGCCCGCCGGGGAGGAAAATCGGCGGGCGTTTCTCTTAGGGACCGGTCGCGTGGGAGGACGCCGCACCGGTTCCCATATCGCCTCGGGGGAGGGAGGAGGATCCCCGAGTGCGAAGCCAATTACATGGTGGCGGCCTTGCGGGCGATCGCCGGGATGTCCGCGGCGGAGATGCCAAGGTCGGCCAGGTCGCGGTTGGAGAGCCGCATAAGCTCGTTGTAGGTCTGGCGGTACTTGCGCCAAGCCCTGTAGGTGGTGACAATCCGGTTGTTCATGGTCATGCCTCTCGTATTTCCAAATCTCGGTGGACGGCGACACAGAACTCACTGCCGTCCTTCGATGGGGAACATAGGCGCATGGCTGAGCTATGTGCAGACCAGAAATCGCATACCGGCCTTGCGCTTCATGCAACGCAACACAGTTTCGTCACATATGCTGCGATGCAGCAAAACCAGCTGAATTCCGCAGAAGGCCAACAGATTTGGCCGTAATTGCCACATACGCTCGAAATCAGATTAGGGCGCAATTTTGACCGGCCATGCGGCAGGCGCAGCATCATCTCGTGATCGAGACACGTGGCAGGGGGCTGACCGAGATCACGTCTCCCGTCGCCCGCTGGCTGGGGAGCCAGGGAATTGGCAGCGGTCTGTTAACCCTGTTCTGCCGTCATACGTCTGCATCCCTGATCGTGCAGGAGAATGCCGACCCTGACGTGCGCACCGACCTCGAGGCGTTCTTCGAGCGGTTGGCGCCGGAATCGGGACCCTATGTCCACACACTGGAAGGGCCGGACGACATGCCGGCCCATATCCGCTCGGCTCTGACCCAGGTCAGCCTGACGATCCCGGTCAGCGGTGGAAGCATGGCGCTCGGCACCTGGCAGGGCATCTATCTGTTCGAGCACCGGCGGCGTCCGCACCGAAGGGAAGTGGTGCTGCACGTGATCGGCGACTAAACTGCGCGATCTTCAGCGGGGAGGGGCAGGTGGCGGACATCACGCTCTACGGGCGCAAGACATCGGTGAACGTGCAGAAGGCGGTGTGGGTGCTCGAAGAGCTGCGCGTTCCCTATGCGCAGGTCGAACTCGGCCTCAATTTCGGCGGCGTCGATACGCCGGAATACCTGGCCATGAACCCCAACGGCCTGGTGCCGACGCTGAAGGACGGCGAACTCGTCCTGTGGGAGAGCCACGCCATCGTCCGCTACCTGTCGGCGACCTATGGCGCCGGCAATCTGTGGCCGGAATCGCCAAAGGCCCGCGCCGCCGCCGACCAATGGACCGACTGGACGGCGATGCGCTTCCAGCCGGCCTGGGGCGCGGTGTTTTCGGCGGTCGCGCGCACCAAGCCGGAGGCCCGCAACCAGAAGGCCATCGCCGCGGCGATGAAGGGGGTCGAGCCCTGCTTCGCCATCCTCGATGCGCAACTGCGCAAGACGCCCTATCTCGCCGGCGAACGGCTGACCTATGGCGATATCGCCGCCGGCGCGTTGCTCTATCGCTGGTACACCATGGATATCGACCGCCCGCCGCTCTCTGGCGTCGATGCCTGGTACGAGCGGCTGCAGGCGCGGCCGGCCTATGGCAAGAGCGTCTGCGTCGACTACGACATCCTGAAGAACACGATCGGCTGAGCGGCGGTGCGGGACACGGCGCCGCTACGGTCGGAGCCTAGTCGAGCAACTCGACCTCGATCGTCAGCCGCCCGTCGACGTTGGCGAGCGTCAGCATCGCGGACCCCAGCACGAGAGCCGCCGCATCGGCGTCGCCGATGAAGACGGCATAGGCGCCGGTCGGGTCCTCCGGCGGCTGCGGCAGCTCGCCGGCCGTGATAACCGGGCGGTTGGCGGCAGCGAGATTGCCGATATTGGCAATCAGCGGAGCCGCCTGATCCTGCGCCGCTTCGTCGAGGATCCAGCCGAGGAAGCTCTTGGCGATGTCCCGGGCGAAGGCGTTCTCGGGGCCGCTGACAAAGCTGCGGTCGAGGCAGAGATGGGCGAAGCGGATGCCGTCGCCGACATCGGTCACCACGTCAAGCAACACCAGCGGCCGGAAGGCTTCGCCGAGCGGCCGGAAGCGGTGACGGAACCCGTCGTCGTCCAGCACCGGCTCGCCGTCCGACTCGAGATGGAACCAGGCAAAGAACTCCGATTCCGTCTCGGCGACGAGCCTGCGGCTCGGCTGGGCGGGTGGGGCTGGCGGGTGAGGGCGGTGGAACAGATCACGGAACGCACTGAACATGACAGCAGTGTAACGCATCGTGAGGCGAGATGATGGCGACGCGTTGTCCCGCTGGCGTCCGCCTTCCGTTCCCCGGACGCGCTGCGCCGCGCCTGGGACGCGAACATCGAGCGCCATGCCAATACCCCCCTCCCTTCGCCTCTAGTTCGCTGCGCTCTCAAGAGGCGAAGCCCTCCCCCTCAAAGGTGGAGGGGGAGCAAGCCGCGAATCCTCTGCTCCCGCGCACGGCTTGTATTTGAGGGTCCTCTCCCCCCCTTGCGGGGGAGAGACGGAGAGGGGGGATACAGGTAAAGCTCATCGTTCTCGCGAGCGATTGGCCCCGAGCTATGAACCTTTCAAAGAACTCTCCCCTCGCGACGAGGGGGTGGCGGGCGCCCGGCGAATGCCGTGCGGTATTCCGCGAAACTGGGGGCGCTCACCGAGCGCCCGCCGCGGCGATTTTCTCTCGACTCCCGGCGAGCGCTACGCCCTGCTTTCCTCGATCCCTGTCGGGCCTCTTTGCGCGATCCCGGTCGGGCTTACAGCCCTCCTCGGTCTCTTGCGGCCCTCCACGGTCTCTCGGTCGCAGGGTTCAGGCCCTGAGGGCGGCCGGTCGTAGTGCCGACGGTCCCGCCGGGAACGCCCCGATGGGGAAAGGTCGGAAACCTCTCCCGAGCGGGGGCACCGCTCCGCTCCCCCCACGACGTTCCGGTCGACACGGGACCCCTTTCGGGAGCAGATGACGATCAATATGGGGGCGGTTGGGGAGGCGGGGATAAGTATCTTTCGAGCAGAGAGAGAGCCGCAGGAGCACCTCTCCCGCTGGTAAGAGGTGCGAGCGCGAGCCGAGCGGGTGCGGGGGAACCGAGTTACCGACAGGCTCTCGCCCCCTCACCCTGTCCCTCTCCCCAATGGGGCGAGGGGACGACCACGGCGGGCGCCCGGGCGCGACGCGGTATCGACCCCCAATCAGGTGGGGGACAAGCTCTTGGCGCGAGCGACAGGCATTGTGCGCCCCTCAGTCCACCCTAACCCAGCCGCGCGCCATCAAATGTTCCTGCGGCTTGAAGCGGCGCTTGTAGTCCATCTTGCGCGAGCCCTCGACCCAGTAGCCGAGATAGACGTAGGGCAGGCCCATCTTCCGCGCCCGCTGGATGTGGTCGAGGATCATGAAGGTGCCCAGCCCGCGATCGGCATAGTCCGGGTCGAAGAACGAGTAGACCATCGACAGGCCGTCGGCGAGCACGTCGGTCAAGGCGGTGGCGACCAGCCGACCGTCGCCGCGCCCGGTGATGGCGGTGTCTGGCCCGCGGAAGCGATATTCGACCACCTGGGTATCGACATGGGAATCGCCCACCATCATGGCGTAGTCGAGCACACTCATGTCGGCCATGCCGCCTTCGGCGTGGCGGGCATCGAGATAGGCGCGGAAGAGGGAATACTGGTCGGCCGAGGGGCTGGCCGCGGTCTCGGCGCCGACGATGTCGCGGTTCTGGCGCCGGACCCGCTTGAGGCTGCGGCTCTCCATGAAGGCGTCGACCACCACGCGGATGGAGATGCAGGCGCGGCAGCCCTCGCAGGCCGGGCGGTAGGCGATGTTCTGGCTGCGGCGGAAGCCGCCCTGGGTGAGGATGTCGTTGAGCGCGCCGGCGCGCTCGCCGACGAGATGGGTGAAGACCTTGCGCTCGGCGCGGCCGGGCAGGTACGGGCACGGGGCCGGCGCGGTCAGGTAGAACTGCGGGGTCTCGGTCGGTTGCTGGGTCATGCGCGGACGGCTGCTAACGTGGTGTCGTTCTAAACACCATAATACCAGGGGCCGACGATCGAAAAGACAAGCCACATCAGGATGACCAGCGGCAGGCCGCCGACGAAATAGTCGGAAAACCGGTAGTGGCCGGGTCCCATGACCAGCATGTTGGTCTGGTAGCCGAAGGGCGAGGCGAAGGCGCAGCTTGCCGCCAGCATCACCGCCACCACGAAGGGCAGCGGCTTGGCGCCGACTCGTGCGGCGATGTCGAGCGCGACCGGTGTGAACAGCACCGCGGTGGCGTTGTTGGACAGGATGTTGGTGAGCACACTCACCACCAGGAAGAGCACCGACAGGATGACCCAGTTCGGCTGCCCGTTGGTGAGCGCGATGGTGCCCTCGGCGACCAGCGCGGCGCCGCCGGTCGCCTGCAGCGCCGTCGCCGCCGCCAGCGCCGCGCCGATCATCAGGTAGATGCGTCGGTCGAAGGCGCGCACCGCCTGGCGGATGTTGAGGCAGCCGGAGAGGATCATGGCGAGCGCCGCGGTCAGCGCCCCGATGACGATCGGCCCGATGCCGCTGGCGGCATAGAGCACGAGCAGCACGAAGATGATCTGCGCCCGCCGCGCATAGCGGCGCTGGGGGAGTTCGGCAGCCGACCATTCGAGAAGAACCAGATCGCGGTTGGTCCTCAGCCCCTCGATGGCCTCGCGCGTGCCGCCGACCAGCAGCACGTCGCCGGCCTCCAGGCGGATGTCGGCAAGCTGCATGCGCGGCATGCGGCTGCGCCGCTCGACGCCGAGCACGACGGTATCGGTGTCGCGATGGATCGCCGCCTGCTCGACGGTGCGGCCGATGACACGCGAGCCCGGCGCCACCATGGCCTCGGCCAGCGTCAGGTCCTTGGAGGAGACGGCTGGCGCCCCGCCATTGTCTGCCGGCGGGCTGGCGACCGCCTGGTCGGAGATGGCGCGGGTCAGCGCCGTGCGGGTGGCGGCGACCACCAGCGTGTCGCCGGGCGCCAGAGTGAGGTCCTCGAAAGGCGGCAGGAAGGGATGCTCGCGCCGCTGGACCAGCCGCACGGTCATGTCCTTGAGCGCCGGAAACATGCCGGAGACCGCCTTGGTACCGGCCAGCGGATGGCCGTAGCCGACGTCGATCTGGGCGATGAACTGCTTGCCGGAGCCACCGGTGATCTCAGCGGCCATGCCGGTGCGCGCCTTGAGGATCTTCGGCAGGACGAAGGCGACATAGAGGAAGCCGGCGAACGCCATGGCCGCCGCCGGAACGGTGAAGTCGAAGAAGCCGATCCTGAGCCCGCCGATCTTCTCGGCGACGCCGGCGGCAAGCAGGTTGGTCGAGGTGCCGATGAGGGTCGTCATGCCGCCGAGCAGCGCGGCGAAGGACAGCGGCATCAGAAGTCTTGGAGGCGGCCACGCCGCGCCCGGCGGCGATCGCGGTGATGATCGGCAGGAACATGACCACGATCGGCGTGTCGTTGACGAAGGCGCTGGCGACCATCGCCGTGACCAGCACCAGATAGACGGCGCCCATGCCGGTGCGGCCGCCGAGGCGCGCCAGCAGCGTCGTCGGCTTCTCCAGGGCGTCGGTGTGGAACAGGCCCTGGCCGACCACCAGCAGGGCGAGCACGGTGATCAGCGCCTGGTTGGCGAGACCGGCAAGCAGTGCGTCGGGGCCGAGCGGGCTCTGGCTGCCGGTAAGCATCGGCACCGCCCAGAACAGCACCAGCCAGCCGACCAGCGCCACCAGCGAAACGATCTCGACCGTCCAGCGCTCGAGCGCGTAGGCCGCGATCATCGCCGCGATCGCCGCAAAGGTCAGCCAGGTCAGGAGTGTCGGTGCCGCCGCCATGTGCCGTGCATCATGCCCGAGCGCGGAGCGCGCTCAAGCGATCGATTGTGCGTGGGAAGGCGCTTTCGCGCAATTATCTACCCAGGCGCGCCAGAGGCTCGGCATTGAGCGCCACCACGCCCAGCAGCAGGTCATGGAGCAATTGCCGGCGCGGCGTGAACAGCCCGACGAGGAGGACGAGCGGCGTGAGGATGCCGCACGAGAACCAGAAGATGAGGGCGTGCATGATGGCGAGCAGCGGGAACATGCGCTGGCCGTTCCAGGTGCGCATCTCGACGCCGACGACGCGCATGCCGGGCGTTGCCGAGCCGCGGCCGCCGAGCGTGAGCCCGCAATAGCCGAGCGCGACGATGGCAAACAGCGCCGGGAACAGCAGCCAGGCGATGCCCAGAGTGATGAGCCCGAGGATGAGGATCATCAGCGCTGCCGGGATCATCAGCAGGACGATGAGAACGGCATCGATGACGAAGGCGACGATGCGCTTCGACAGGATGCCGTCGAACAGCTCCGGCTGCGTCTCGGGATCGTAGACGAAGCGGTGGCTCTCCACGTTTCCGGTATCGCTCATCCTAGGGTCCGTCCCGGACTCGGTTGCGGCATCAGTATAGCGAATTCGGTGGAGATGTCGT
>CAWHLM010000017.1:0-189667 GCA_963830215.1 uncultured Alphaproteobacteria bacterium | reverse complement strand
ATCCAGCCGATCATTGCCACGCTGATCCTGATGGTCTCGGGTCGCGGTATTGGCCTGATGATCAATCTGATTTACGGCGGCACCAATCCGAGCTTCGAGAGCCCGTTGCTGCAGGGCATGAGCGTCGGCAGCATCGGTCTGATCCCGACCCGGTTGTATATCGGCGTCGCGATCTTCGTCGCCCTGTGGTTGCTGCTGCGCAGGACGGCCCTCGGGATGTTCCTCGAATCGGTCGGCGCCAACTCTGCCGCGGCGGACCTCGCCGGCATCAACGCGCGTCTGGTCAAATATTCCGCCTATCTGATCTCCGGCTTCTGCGCGGCCTGGGCAGGCGTCATCATGACGGCTGACACCCATACGTCCGACCCGGTCAGCGTTGCGCTGTTCAGCGAGTTGGACGCCATCCTGGCGGTGGTCATCGGCGGCGGCTCGCTGATGGGCGGACGCATCTATCTCGGTATGACGCTTATCGGCGTGCTCATCATCCAGGCGCTGGTCACTTCGATCCTGATGAGCGGCCTGCCCCCCGAATACAACCTGCTGGTCAAGGCGGTCGTCGTTCTGTTCGTGCTCCTGCTGCAATCGAACAACTTCCGCGCCGCCGTGGTCCTGCTCTTCCGCCGGAGGAAATCGTCATGAGGGAGCGCTATCTGCCCCTGACGGCAACGATCGTCGTCTTCGTGGCGCTGTTCGTCACCGGCGGCCTCCTCTATAGGTACTTCTTCTCGTTCCTGGTGATCGGCCACATCCTCGCCGACAACGCCTTCATCATCACCGCGGCGATCGGCACCACCTTCGTCATTATCTCCGGCGGCATCGACCTCTCGGTCGGCTCGATGATCGGCTTCGTCGGCGTCTGCATGGCCAGCCTCGACACCATGGGCTGGCATCCGCTCGCATCCGCTGCGCTGCTGCTCGCCTTTGGCATCATGTTCGGCGCCTTCCTGGGTTTCATCATCGACTTCTGCGAGATCCAGCCCTTCATCATTACTCTGGCCGGACTGTTCATGCTGCGCGGCGCCTGCTTCATGGTGACACTGGACTCCATCCCGATCCGCAATCCCTTCGTCAGCCAGTTCGCCGGCTGGAACATCCCGCTACCAGACGGTGGCTTCCTGGCCAGTTCTGCCATCGTCATGCTTGTGGTTCTCGGGTTGGCCATTGTCATCGCCCACTTCACGCGCTTCGGCACCAATGTCTATGCCATCGGCGGCGACCGCACGTCGGCGATTCTGATGGGCGTGCCGATCCGCAAGACGACCATCATGATCTACGCTCTTGGCGGCTTCTACAGCGCACTCGGCGGCGTGATCTACGCGCTCTACACCGCGGCCGGTTACCCCCTGGCGGGCACCGGCAACGAGCTCAATGCCATCGCGTCTGTCGTTCTCGGCGGCACGCTGCTCACCGGCGGCGTCGGCATGGTTGCCGGCACCCTGTTCGGTGGCATGATCCAGGGTCTCATCGCGACACTGATCAATTTCAATGGCTCGCTCAACGGCGCCTGGATCATGATTACCAACGGCGTTCTGCTGTTCCTGTTCATCGTCATGCAGCGTTCGCTCGTCGGCTCGTTCAGCCTGCGACGGACGGCGTGATATTGCCGGGGGCGCCATGCCGCAGTCGAGCCGCCATGCCCGCCTCATAGCGAAACTGAAGCCCTTGCGGGCCGAAACGCCGCCGGAGCGCAGCAACGACGCTGCCTACCTTGAGCGCAACGTCTACGCCTACATCGCCCACAAGGTCGGCTGCGAGATCGTCGCCGGAGTCTTTCCGCCGGGAACGTTGTTGCCCAACGAGGCCGAAATGCGTTCCCGCTTCGCGGTGTCGCGCACGGCGCTCCGCGAAGCCTACAGCGTGCTGGCGGCCAAGGGGCTCATCCTGCCGCGCCCCAAGATCGGGACGCGCGTTCGCCCCAAAGCCGATTGGAACATGCTCGACCCCGAGGTACTCACCTGGCATTTGGAGGCGGTGCCGAACGAGGAATTCATCTCCGAGCTCTACACGCTCCGCCACATGATCGAGCCGGCGGCAGCGGCGCTCGCGGCCGTGGCTCCCTCTCAGGTGACGATCGACCAGATCGGCGCGGCCTATGCCGAAATGGTGCGCTGCAAGGATGGCGAAGGCGACCTGATCAGCGCCGATCTCCGCTACCACCTCGGAATCCTCAATGCCACCGGCAACCACTTCCTCGGCGCCTTCGGCAGCCTGATCTATGCGGCGCTGTTCAGCACCTTCAAGCTGAGTTGGGAGGGCGCTGCCCGCATCCGCGACAACCGCCTTCAGCAGCACGGCGATGTATTCGAGGCGATCCGCGACAAGAAGCCGGAACTGGCCCGCAAGCGCATGGACGCCCTCCTCACCGACTCGCTCGGCGACGTGCGCGAGTTTCTCCGTCAGCGCGACGAGCACGCGCGCCGTGGCAAGAGCAACGGGAAGAACGCCAAGTCCTGAACGACGGGCACATACCCGTCACTGCACCTTCCCGCGCGCCGACACCGCGTAGAAAGTCTCCACCCTGCCCTTGCGAACGGCGGTGATCCTGTCGGTGAGGTTGGTCACTACGCAGACGTGGTTGGGGATGATGGTGACGCGCTCGCCGACCCTCGGCGCCGCCGCACCGGGCGGCACGTGGACCTGACCGTGTTCCTCGCTCAGGCTCCGGATCTCCCAGTCCGGATGTTCGACGATGTGGCCGTAGTGCCGCAGCCCGAGGAGATCGGATGACAGGCTCTTTGACCCGGCATCGATGATGCAGCGATCGGCTGCCGCGTGCGAGACGACCGTGGCGTGGATTCTTAGCGCACAGTCGTCCCATGTGCCCAACCGGCTGATCGCTACCTGGGAGCGGTCACTGTAGATATAGGTTCCCGGCCGGTGTTCGGTGGCGGCCGTCACCTCATGGGCATGATAGAGGTCGGGCGTGCCGCCATTGCTAACCACGGCAACGTCGAGCCCGGCGCGGCCTGCCAGGTCCGCGGCTTCCGCCAGCCAGGCCTGAACCTTCGCGGTCGCGCTTCGCGGCGGGAAGGTCATCAACCCGCGGAATGCGAGCCCCGGGGCGCGGTCGATCGCCTCGGCCAGTGCCAGAGCGGCCGCCGGCGTCGCCACCCCGCAGCGTTCGGCTCCCGTGTCGCACTCGACCAGCACCGGCAGAATCAATCCGGCGTGGGACATGGTGGCCGATAGCCCCTCCACCACCTCGGTCGAATCCGCCACCACCTTGATGTCGGCGCGGCGCGCCAGGGCCACTAGCCGGTCGAGCTTGGCCTGGCCGACGATGTTGTAGGTCACCAGGATGTCGGTGATGCCGGCATCGACCATCACCTCCGCTTCGCCGAGCTTCTGGCAGGTGATGCCTTTGGCTCCGAGTTTGAGCTGGAGATGCGCGAACTCGGGGATCTTGTGCGTCTTGATGTGCGGGCGGAGCGCAAGGCCGTGATGGTCGAGATAGGTCTGGCAGCGCCTGAGATTGGCCTCCATGACGTCGAGATCGACCACTGCCGCCGGCGTATCCAGATCCTCGGTTAACATCGCTGCTGCCCCCTCTTTCTCATACCAATGCCTGCCCGCCAACGAGCGGTGGGCGCATTTTTGTGTTGTTCGCGTATGGTGCGCTACCTCAAGGGCGGATCGACCGCAAGCGGAGCCAGGACATGCACATTGCCGTCTTCAGCACCAAGCCCTACGACCGCGTCTTCCTGGGTATGGCCGCCGCCAAGGCCGGCCATACCCTCGACTTCCTGGAGCCGCGCCTCGACCGCGCGACCGCGCGCCTGGCAGAGGGTTTCCCGGCTGTCTGCGTCTTCGTCAACGACACCCTCGACGCCGAGGTCCTGGAAAGGCTCGCCGCCGGCGGCACGCGCATCGTCGCGCTTCGCGCGGCGGGCTTCAACAATGTTGACCTCGAGGTGGCGGAGCGCCTCGGCCTCGCGGTGGTGCGCGTGCCGGCCTATTCGCCCCACGCCGTCGCCGAATTCACGGTCGGCCTCCTCCTCGCCCTCGATCGGCGCATCCACCGCGCCTGGGTGCGCGTCCGTGACAACAACTTTGCCCTCGAAGGCCTGATCGGCCACGACATCCACGGCAAGACCATCGGCATCGTCGGCACCGGGCGCATCGGCGCCCTGGTGGCGCGCATCTTCCGCCTTGGCTTCGGCTGCGCGGTGCTTGCCTCCGATCGCTACGAATCCGCGGAGCTGAAGGAGGCCGGCGTCGTCTACACCGACATCGACGACCTGATCGCCCGTTCAGACATCATTTCGCTGCACTGCCCATTGACACCCGAGACGCACCATCTCATCAGCGAGGCGGCGGTCAACAAGCTCAAGCACGGCGTCATCCTGATCAACACCAGCCGCGGTGCGCTGATCGACGCCGAGGCAGTGATCGCCGGCCTCAAATCCGGTCGGATCGGCGGCGTCGCCCTCGACGTCTACGAGCAGGAGGCGGACCTTTTCTTCGAGGACCTGTCGAACGAGATCATCCAGGACGACGTGTTCCAGCGGCTGTTGACCTTCCCCAACGTGCTCGTCACCGGCCATCAGGCCTTCTTCACCGAGGAGGCGCTGACGGCGATCGCCGAAACCACCATGGAGAATGTCACCGAGGAGGAGGCCGGGCGCCCCTCGCCCAACAGGGTGCTGCGCGAGAAGGTCGCGGCGCCACGCTGATCGGCTATAGCATTGCGACATATAGAGATTTCCGGATCGACCCATGACATCTCCGCCCACGAACCAGTACCGGATCGCCGCCATCGGTGGCGACGGCATCGGCCCCGAAGTCGTCGCCGCGGCGATCGAGGTGCTCGACCGGCTGGCTGCGGCCACCGGCAGCTTCAGCCTGGCCTGGACTGTGCTCGACTGGAACTCGGCACGCTATCTGAGGGAAGGCAGCTACCTGCCCGACGATGCCCTCGACCGGCTGCGTTCCCACGATGCCATTCTCTTCGGCGCCGTCGGCAGCCGCGAGGTGCCCGACCACGTTTCGCTGTGGGGCCTCAGGCTCGCCATCTGCCAGGGTCTCGACCAGTACGCCAATGTCCGCCCGACCCGCGTGCTGCCCGGCATCGCGAGCCCGCTCCGCAACCCGGAGGGGCTCGATTGGGTGATCGTGCGCGAGAACTCGGAAGGCGAATATTCCGGCCAGGGCGGGCGCAGCCACCGCGGCGCCCCTCATGAGATCGCCACCGAGGTCTCGATCTTCACCCGCGCCGGGGTCGAGCGCATTCACCGCTTCGCCTTCGAGCTCGCCCGCTCGCGACCGACCAAGCACCTGACGCTGGTCACCAAGTCCAATGCCCAGCGCTTTGCCATGGTGCTGTGGGACGAGATCTTCTTCGCGGTCGCCCGCGACTATCCGGACGTGACGACCGACCGTGAGCTGGTCGACGCCATGACCATGCGCATGGTCAACCGGCCGGCGAGCCTCGACACCATCGTTGCCACCAACCTCCACGCCGACATCCTTTCCGATCTCGCCGCCGCACTTGCCGGCAGCGTCGGCATCGCGCCGACCGCCAACCTCAATCCCGAGCGGGCCAGCCCCTCCATGTTCGAGCCGATCCATGGCTCCGCCTTCGACCTCGTCGGCAAGGGCATCGCCAACCCGATCGCCACCTTCTGGTCGGGCGTGATGATGCTGGAGCACCTCGGCGAGACGGGTGCCGCCCGCCGACTGATGGCGGCAATCGAGGCAACCACCCGCGCCGGCCCGCTGACCCCCGATCTCGGCGGCACCGCCACCACGGCCGAGGTCACCGCGGCGGTATGCCGGGCGATCGAGGACGCCACGGACTGAAAGCCCACCCAGGCCCAAATCTGTCAGCAGCGAAACGCCGGAAAGCCGGGTCTTTTTGACATTGAACGCCCGATCCCTATGCTGGGCCTCGCCGTCGCTTGTTCGGGACCCGGTGCTTGTCGCTGCTTCGACGGCCGTTCGTACCGGGAGCGAGCCCGAAAGTTGCTTCCCGCCCGGCCTGGCATGGTTGCCGAGCGCGGGATTCGCCCCTCACGCGCCTTTTGGCGCGCAGTGGAGGACCAGGAGCAACGCCCGACAACAACGGGCAGCGTCCGATGGAGTCGGCGGACCGGCGCCGGCATGGATATCAACGCATTTGTGTTTTTGACTTCATCAGGACCGAACCTATTTCCCGCGGTCGCTGGATTGTCCGGCTGTTCCCGCTGGCCGCCATTTGAGACCGGCGGTTTGCCGCGGATTAGAATTTGACGATTGCTGCGGCTCTTGGGGGGCTTTCCGCCCGCTTCGGCCGCGCCGCCAACGGAGGGAAGTCTCATGAAATTCGCATTGAAGATCGCCACCGCCGCGCTTGGCCTCAGCCTCGTCGCCGGCCCGGCACTGGCCGCCGGCGACACCGTCGTGGTCGCCTCGAAGATCGACACTGAGGGCGGGCTCCTCGGCAACATGATCCTGCAGGTTCTCGATCACGCCGGCATCCCGACAGAGAACAAGGTCCAGCTCGGCCCGACCAAGATCGTGCGCACCGCGCTCGTCTCCGGCGAGGTCGACATCTATCCGGAGTACACTGGCAATGCCGGCTTCTTCTTCAACATCCCCGGCGACCCGGCGTGGAAAAACCCCGAGAAAGCATATGAGAAGGCCAAGGAGCTCGACAAGGCCAACAACATCGTCTGGCTGCAGCCGGCCCCGGCCAACAACACCTGGGCCATCGCCGTGCGCAAGGACGTGGCCGAGAAGAACAATCTCAAGACCATGGACGATTTCGGCAAGTGGGTTGCCGGCGGCGGCAAGGTGAAGCTCGCCGGCTCCGCCGAGTTCGTCGAGAGCCCGGCGGCGCTCCCCAGCTTCCAGGATGCCTACGGCTTCAAGCTGACCGCCGATCAGCTTCTCGTCTTCTCCGGCGGCGATACCGCCGCCACCGAGAAGGCAGCCGCCGAGCAGACCTCGGGCGTCAACGCCGCCATGGCCTACGGTACCGATGGCCAGCTTGCCGCGCTCGGCCTCGTCGTCATGACCGACACCAAGGGCGTGCAGGCGGTCTATGAGCCGGCGCCGACCGTGCGCCAGGCGACCCTCGACAAGTACCCGCAGATCAAGGACCTGCTCGATCCGGTGTTCAAGACCCTAACGCTGGAGACCTTGCAGACCCTCAACGCCAAGATCGCCGTCGACGGCGAGGACGCCAAGAAGGTCGCCAAGGACTACCTGACCGAGAAGGGATTCCTCAAATAGCCGCGACGGACAGCGACCGGGTCGCAGGCCCGGCAAATACAGGAAATACGGGCGATATGAAGGAAGAGGTGGCCTTTAGCCGGGTCACCTTTTTCCTTGTCGCGGTGGCGCTGGCCGGCGTCCTCGGCCTCGGCTTCGTCGGCTTCTCGCCGAACCGTATCCTGACGCCGAAGGCAATCGCGCTGTGGAACGCAGACGCGCCAGTGTGGGTGGCGGCGATGGTCGCAGGCTTCGCGCTGCTCGTCGTCGGCGCGCTCTGGCACCCGCGCTGGATCGGCGAAGCCGTCACGCTCGCCGGTGCCGTGCTGCTGCTGCTCGCCGATTTCGCCGCTGCCGGCGACGCCGCGACCGGCCTCATCGCCGGCGCGACCAGCAGCGCGGCACGCGTCTCCCTTGGCGGCGCCTTCTGGATCGTCCTAGTGGCCTCGGCGCTCGCGATCGCCGAAAGCCTCAGGCGTTTTCGCAAGGCCATCTGGCTGCACGCGCTCGTCGGCATCAGCGTCCTCGCAGTGCTTGCCGCCTTCGCCGTGCGCGGCTGGTTCAACGACCTGTCGCTGGTTCACGAATGGTCGATCCGCCAGGACGAATACAACATCGCGCTCGTCCGCCACATCGTCCTGGTGGTCTCGGCGCTGGCGCTGGCACTGGTCATCGGCGTCCCGCTTGGCATAGTGGCGAATGCCAGGCCGGAGCGATCGGGCCGCATCTTCTCGGTGCTGAACCTCATCCAGACGGTTCCCTCCATCGCCCTGTTCGGCCTGTTGATCGGGCCGCTGACCATGCTCTCCGACTGGCTGCCGCTGCTGCGTTCGATCGGCGTGCGCGGCATCGGCTTCACACCGGCGCTGATCGCGCTCACGCTCTACGGGCTGCTGCCGATCGCCCGCAACACGGAAGCCGGGTTGAGGAGCGTGCCGCCTTCGGCCATCGACACCGCCCGCGGCATGGGCATGACGCCGTTGCAGATCATGGCCTGGGTGCAGATCCCGCTCGGCCTGCCGGTGCTGCTGGCAGGCCTGCGCATTGTTACCGTGCAGCTCATCGGACTGACCGTGGTTGCCGCCCTCATCGGCGCCGGCGGCTTCGGCAGCTTCGTGTTCATCGGCCTCGGCCAGACCGCGACCGATCTCGTGCTTCTCGGCGCGCTCTCCGCCATCCTCCTGGCGCTTGCCGCCGACATCCTTCTCCGCCTGCTGACGCTCGCCGCGACCAGGGCCATAACCTCATGATATCCTTCGAGAAAATCACCAAGACCTTTCACGGCCATGTCGCCCTCGACGAGGCTTCCTTCGCCGTCGCCAGCCACGAATTCTGCATGCTCGTCGGCCCCTCGGGCGCCGGCAAGTCGACGGCGCTCCGCCTCGTCAACCGGCTGATCGCACCGGATGGCGGCTCGATCCGCATCGACGACGACGACATCGCCACGCTCGATCCCGTCACGTTGCGCCGCCGCCTCGGCTACGTCATCCAGTCGATCGGCCTCTTTCCCCACTGGAGCGTCGGCGACAACATCGCCACCGTCCCCCGCCTGCTCGGCTGGCCGAAGAAGCGCATCGACGATCGTATCGACGAGCTGATGACCCTGGTCGAACTCGATCCGGCGACCTTCCGTGACCGTCGCCCGCATCAGCTCTCCGGTGGCCAGCAACAGCGCATCGGCCTTGCCCGCGCCCTTGCCGCCGATCCCAACATTCTTCTGATGGACGAGCCCTTCGGCGCGCTCGATGCGGTTACCCGCGACACGCTGCAGACCGAGATGATCCGCATCCATGCCGCGACCGGCAAGACCATCCTGATGGTCACCCACGACATCGACGAGGCGGTGCGCCTTGGCCAGCGCATCGTCGTCTTCGACGAGGGCAAGGTGGTGCAGGACGCCACGCCGGAAGACGTGCTCGCCAATCCGGCCAACGATTTCGTGCGCGCGCTGGTCGGCGGCGAGGCGGCGAGCCTGCGCCTGCTCAAGGTGCGCCGCGTGCGCGACTGGCTCTCCCGCGACGCACACGCCGAAGGCCCGCCGATCGACAGCAACGAACACCTCGACATGGCGCTTGCCCGCATGCTCGGCACCGGCCGCAATGCGCTGCCCGTTGTCGACAGGGCCGGCCAGCCGCAGGGCGCCATCGGTTTCGGCGATCTTCTCAGGAAACATCCGTGAACGGCGCGGCGCCCCTTGCCGAGCGTGCGGCAGTCGAGCCGCGTCGCGTCCGCCCTCCTGCCGACGGCGCTGCTGGTGGCGCTGGTCTTCGGCATGCCGGCGCTGCAGCCGCTGTTCCACGCCTGGTTTCCCGCGCTCGAACGGCCGATCTACACCCGCGCCAGTTTCCTGACGCTCACGCTCTGGCACATCGGCCTCGTGCTTGCCGCCACCGTTCCGGTGGTCATCGCCGGCGTCGCCGCCGGCATCTTCGTCACCCGCAAGAGCGGCCGCGAATTCGCCGGCATCCTCGACACCGTCACCGCCATCGGCCAGACCTTTCCGCCGGCGGCCGTGCTCGCCATCGCCGTGCCGCTGGCCGGCTATGGTGCCGCGCCCACCATCGTGGCGCTCATCGCCTACGGCATCCTGCCGGTGGTCGACAACACCATCGCGGGCTTGCAGCGGCGTGTCGCCAGCGGCGCTGGGCGCCGCCGAAGGCATGGGGCTCACGCCGCGGCAGAAGCTCCTGTGGGTCGAACTGCCGCTCGCCGCGCCGGTGATCCTGGCCGGCGTGCGCACCTCGGTGATCATCAATATCGGCACGGCGGCGATCGGCTCGACCGTCGGCGCGCTCAGCCTCGGCTCGCCGATCATCGAGGGCCTGTCCGGATCGAACACAGCCTATGTCGTCCAGGGCGCGATCGTGGTTGGCCTGCTGGCGATCGCCACCGACCAGATCTTCGCGCTTGTCGATGCGCGGCTCAGCCGCGCGTCGGGGCGGAGCTGATCCGTCAGCCGGTCAGGTTTGCTGCCCAGCTACGCCCTGTGGCCGTAGAGCGCCAGCACCTCGCGGATGACCCGCCTGTGGAAGGCCGCCTGCTTCTCGATGTTGAAATGGTCGATGGCCTTGTGCAGCGTGTCGATGTTGATGTTTTCGAGCCTGCCGTGGAAGCCCTTGCCCGGCTTCAACTTCTTCCCGATGCCGTCGGTTGGCGAATAGAAGTTGATGAGATGGCGCACATTGGCCGGCACCGGCTGGCCGGCCGTGGCGTCGAAGATCACGACCAGATCGACCGGGATATTCTTCCTGGCCAGGGCCGCCGACATGCTGATTGCGGCGTCGGCGCCGAAGGAATGCCCGACGAGCACGATCGGCCGGGTGCGGGCACCGTTCTTGGCGTAGCGCGCCTCGATGTCGGCGGCAGGTCCCGTCCAGCCGCCGTAGTTCATGGCGGTGTTCGGTACGCCCCGCGCCTTCAACTCGTCGGAAAGCGTGTCGAGCCCGGTCGAGAACACGTTCATGAGCCCGAGGAACAGATAGACGCTACCGCGCGGCTCAGCCTTCGCGAGCCACCCGCGCGACATTGCCCGCCGCCAGCGATTCGACCGGCCGTGCCACGATCGCCGCAAGTCCGAGCACCACAGCCACCACAACGGCGCGGCCCCAGACACCGCCGTTCGCACCTACTCCCAGCATGATCCCACCCCTTTGCTCAACTGCGCCCGTCTGATCCACGATACCCAAGCAAAACCCAACGGGCAAGCCGGGCCCCGCCACAGCCCATCGGGCCGCCTAATAAATCCCCGGAATAATTCGCGCCGTGCGCCGCATGTAGTCGCGATACTCCTCGCCGAAGGTCTCCATCATGACGCGTTCCTCATGCGGCACCCGCATGAGGAACAGGATGCCGAAACCGACAAGCCCGATGGGGCCGGCGATCCAGTTCTGCAGAAGCAGAAACTGGGCCAGCGCGAACAGCGCGAAGGACGAATACATCGGATGGCGGACATGGGCGTAGAGCCCGTCGGTGACAAGCTTGTGCTGCTCACGCATTTCCAGCGTGACCGACCAGTTGCGACCGAGCTGCTTGTGGGTGACGCGGAAGAGCACCAGCGAGGCGACGACCGCCAGCAAACCGGCCCAGGCCTCGAGCGGATAGAAGCCGTAATCGGCAAATGACGGCCAGGCGGTCAGCCCATAGACGCCGGGAACCAGGAATTGGGCAAGTGCGGCGATGATGAGCAGCACGCGGTCGCGCGTGCCCCCCACCGAGCGGGCGACGCCCATCTTCTTGGCCCGCCGCTGGAACGGGTAGCGGATGACGTACCAGGCAACGATACCGAGCAGAAAGACGATTCTGGCGGTGAGCGGGGTCATGGCGAAGGCAGTAGCCCAGACACGGGACGGAAGGAAGAGGTGCTATGCCAAGGCTTGCTTCCGAACCTCAATCCGTCGCATTACCGCCGCAGTCGCGGTTGAGACGGATCGGCCCCATGCGTCGTACCCTCGTTGTCCTTTCGGCCCTGTTGCCCCTCTTGCTTGCCTCCTGTGCCGGCGGCGTTTCCGGCGCTCTGGGCAGCATGCTCGAGCGTCCGGATGCCGCTCAGCCCGGCACCGTGGATGCAGAGGCAGCGGCCCGCTTGATCTCGCAATACCGGGTCGATCACGGTCTCAAGCCGCTGAAGCTCGACCCGACCCTGATGAAGCTCGCCGCCGAGCACGCCCAGCGCATGGCTTCCATGGACAAGATGAGCCATTCGCTCCCCGGCGAAGGCAGCTTCTCCCAGCGCATCGCCGCGGGTGGTTTCCAGGCCTCAATGGCCGCCGAGAACGTCGCCGCCGGCCAGAAATCGCTGGCCGAGGTCTTCGCGGCCTGGCGCAAGTCGCCGGGCCACAATGCCAACATGCTGCTGCCCAACGTTTCGCTCATGGGCATCGCGCTCGCCGTCCAGCCGGGCGGTCGCTACCACACCTACTGGTCGCTGGAGCTGGGCGAGCGTTTCGTCCCGCCCGCCGGCGGGCCGGGGCCCGGCCCGGGACCGGGACCGGGCATCACGATCTTCGGCCGCTAGAGCCGTTTTCTAGAGTTCAGCCGAGCCGGTCGCGCAACTGGCGGACATTGGCACGCGCCGCGAGCTCCGCCCGCGCCGCCGCCAGCCCGATGGCGTAGAGCGTGCCGCCGCCGGGTGGCCCGAGCACAAAGGTGGCGATGCCCCTCCGCTCCGGCCACAGCCGGTCGATCATCGGATGATCGGCCGTGGCGCAGGAATCGATGAGCATCACGCGCTCGTCCGAGAACAGATGCGCCGGCGCCTCCAGCATGATTTGCACGCCCGGCGAGAATTGCGCATAGGCTTCGTCGTAGGCGATCTTCCAAGTGTAGGCAGCAAAGCCCCCGATCAAGCTGACCAGGATCGCCACTGGGTGCGCGCCGACCCGCAGCGAATCGATGCGCGCCTTGCCCGCCTCGGCCAGATCGAACAGGGCCTCGCGCGAAAACGCGGTCGTGACAGCCGATGACGCGAGTGCGGTTCCTTGCCGGCCTTTCCAGCCGGCCTGCTCCAGCGCAAGGAACTCCTCGAAACGGGCACGCACGCAGTCCGGCTCGGCATCACTGGTGAAGCTGACAGGACCGGCTTCGCCCAGGCGGCGGAGCTGGCGGCCAAGTTGCTTGCGCTTTCCCTTGGATAGCCCGATGCGCAGATCGGCAGGGGATGTGCCGCGCACCAACGCGGCCCGGCGATGCTCGCCGAGGAGCGCCAGGGGTCGGCCGCTTCTGAAGGCGATAGCGCGGATCGCGTCGGCAACCGGACTTTCAGTAGGCATCTCGGGCAGCACAAGGCTCAGCCCGGACTCCTCCGGTGCCAGCCCCTCCACCAGGCGCCCCAGCGTCCCGTCGACGTCGCTGGCGTCGACCAACGGCTCACCGAGGGGCGCGTACTTGTGGGACCACAGGCGGACAGCCGGGGCGATCCGCCCGAGACGCGTGCGCGCGAACGGCGCCAGCCCCGCAAGCGCGCCGTCCGGCGCGCGGACTGTTGCCACCGCTATGTTGCCGCGGGAGAAGTGCCGGATTGCGGGTATGGCGAATTCCGGGTGGAAAAAGGGGTTGGCGCTTGCCGGGCGCCCGGCCAGCATCGCCCATTCGACAGCGATCGAGTCCAGATCGCCAGCCGCCACGATCCTCAAGCCGGCATCGCCGCCCTTGCGCGATGCCGCCCCGGTTCGGGCAAGACCGGTCGCGGCCATCGTCAGCGCACCCCGAAGGCGCCTGGCGGCGACTTGTGAACCATCAGGATCGAGCAGTTGATCGACAGCCGTCCGAACACCACCACCCACAGCACCAGCGTCTCGGCGCCGAGAGCGATCGCGGTGGCGGTTGCCGCACCGTTGATGCCGAAATGGGGGATCAGAAGGAAGTTCAGCGAGACGTTGAGGAAGAAGGTTGCCGCATAGACGACCGCGGTTATGCCCTGCTGGCCCGCCATGATGAGCAGCGTCTCGGCCGGCCCGATCGAGGCGCGTGCCAGCAGGCCTGCCGACAGGATGAAGAGAACCGGGTATCCCTCGACAAAGCGCGGCCCGAACATCGCCAGCAGCCAGTGCCCGGTCACGGCCAGCACGCCAACCATCGCCAGCGACGGCCAGAAGGTCCAGTGCAGCGTGTCGCGGACGAAGGCGGACAGCCGGGCGTCGTCGCCGGCGGCGTAGTATTGTGAGAACCGCTGGGCCGTGCCTGTTCTCACCGAGAAATAGACGAAATGGACCAGGGCCATCGTCTTGACCGCGGCAAAATAGATAGCGACCTGATCGGGCTGCATCAGCCGGCCAACGATGAGGATGTCGACGTTGGTCAGCAGGTTGAAAAAGCCCTCGACCACGAAGATCGGCAGGGCAACTGTGATCCACAGCCACGGCAGGTAACGCCGGGGTCCACGCGGCACGGTCTTGCCGATCGCGCTCCCCAGCCTGAAGAACTGGCCGATGGCAGTGACGTAGGTTGCCGCGAGCAGGGCCGCCATCGCCGTCACCGCGTTTGCCGGCGCGCCGAACCACAGGGCGGCGCCCATGAAAACCATGATCAGCAGCGGCCGCACGATATAGGTCGGCCACAGCGCCAGGTTCGCCCAGTTGAAGGAGCGTGCCAGCCCCTCCTGGATGTCACCGAGCGCAATCATCGGCAGCGTCACCGCGCCGAGATAGAGGGGCACTAGGTAGTATCCCGAGATCTGGTCGCCGAAGGTGTAGAGCCCGGCGAAGCCGACGAGCGCAAACAGCGTCGCGGTGGCCAGGCCCTGGATGCGGCTGCCGACGATCACGCCGCGCAACAGGTCCAGCTCGCGCCGTCCGCGATACTCAGGCACGAAGCGCAACACGGCGACCTGTATGCCGAGGCAGGCGAGCCCGCCCATGATGACCGACCCCACCCAGACGACGACAAAGACGCCGTACTGGAATTCGGCCATCCAGCGCGCCATGATCACCTGGCTGAAATAGGCGATTGCCGCGCTGACGACGCGCGTGGCGAAGGCGATCAACGCCATGCGCTGCGACACCGAGCGGTCGTCGCTGCCGGTGACAATGGAATCAAGGATCTCGGCAGGCTGCGCAAGAAGGCCGCGCAGGCGGCCCTCCGGTATTCGCCCGACAATGTCGGCGAATGACATTCGCACCTGGCACCTCCGCACCTTCGAGGGCGCGCCGCTTCGCCACCCTGCCCCTATCGCATACGTCCCAAGTTATGTACTGACAATTGAAGGAAAACTAAGAATTTCGTAAAGGTTAACAATAAGTTATGAGATATGGCTGAGGCCCGGACCGCGCCCGTCTGGACAACCGGCCGTGAGGCCGTAGCATCGCGCGGCCTCGCGCGATCGCAGTCGACAGGATATCGGCCAGTGCCGGACGGTGAGCCATGACCCTTTTCCTGTCGAAGCTGGTGCCGATCGTCCTTTACCCCCTCGGGCTGGCGATCATCCTTGCCGTCTTCGCCTTGATCTTCGGCCGCTTCCGCCGCCTGTCGCGGGCTGCACTGCTGCTCGCCATCGTCCTGCTCTGGCTGGCCTCGATGCCGGTGACGGCCAACCTTCTGGCGCTGCGTTGGGAGGCAGCCTATCCGCCAGTCGCCGCGGCAGATCTGCCCGAGGCCGACGCCATCGTTCTGCTCGGCGGTTTCGTCGGCCAGCCGCTGCCTCCGCAAATCGTGCCGGACCTCTCCGGCGGCGTCGACCGCCTGTTCGAAGCCGCCCGTCTGTTCCACGCCGGCAAGGCGGTGCACATCATCGTCAGCGCCGGCAACCTGCCTTGGCACACGATCGTCGCCCCCGAGGCGCACTGGATCGGCGGGCTTCTCGGCGAGCTGGGCGTGCCGGCCGTGGCCGTCGTTCTCGAATCGAAAAGCCGCAATACCCGCGAGAACGCCGCCTTCACCGCACCGATCCTGCACGACAAGGGATGGCGCTCGGTGCTGCTGGTCACGTCGGCCGATCACATGCGCCGCGCCATGGCCACATTCCGCAAGGCCGGCATCCAGGCAACGGCCGCGCCCGCCGACTTTCAGGGTCATACCCCGCTCTATGACAGCCTGCTCGACTTCCTGCCGAGCGCCGATGCGCTGGCCGAGACCAGCAACGTGCTCAAGGAAATGATCGGGCTTGTCTATTACCGCCTGCGCGGCTGGGCCTGAGCGGCACTCTTCAGCGGCCCGGCCGGGCCGAGAAGCCGGTCACGCGCAACGGGTTGTCGGCGATCGCCGCGCGGTCGGGCGTGTCGATGCGCGCTTCGTTGAGGAAGGCATCGAGATAGGCCTCGAAGCCCTGCCGGTCGAGCCCTCTGGCCGTCACCGAGAAGCGGGTGGCGGCTGCGCCCGGCGGCAACGGGATGAGGCGCGGCGGCAGGAAGAAGGCGCCGAGACCCTCGACCACGGCGCTCTCGCCGCCCTCGACGGCCACCAGAGCGCGCACGCGGATGAGATTGGGGCCTTGCAGGGCGGCCAGGTAGTCGAGGAAGCGATCGAGTGCCGCGAGCGGGATCGACCGCTGGCGCACGACGGTGAAGACGCTGAGCGCATAAGCTCCGCCGGTCTCGACGGAGGGCCCCAGCCATTTCTCGATGTCGGTTGTCGCCGGGTCGAAGGGGCCATGGCCGGCGAGCGCCGTCGGCTCCGCCGAGCCCGCATCGAAGATTGCGGCGATCGGATTGAGGCGCCGGATCCGATCGGCGATGTCGCTCACGCGACCCTCGGCCTTCGCCACCGCGATGACGTCCGCCATCGCCAGTTGCCGCGCCGTGTGTGGGTCGAGCGCCGCCACGTCCGGCGCCGCGATCGCCACCACGATGCCGGCCGGCCGGAAGCGCAAGGGCAGATAGGGATGCATCCCGAGGCCGGCGAGGATGACGGAAGGATCGGCGTCGGCGTTGGCCTCGACGATCACGCGGCCGAGCGCGGCGATGCGGCCGTTGTCGAGATCGCGCAGCAGGCTTTCCAGCGCATCGACCAGCTCGCCGCGCACGGCGCAGCACACGCAGCCGCCGCCTAGCGAAACGATCCCGTCCCCGGCGCGTTCCACCAGAACGTTCCTCAGGCCGATCTCGCCGAACTCGTTGAGGATGACAGCGGTGTTGGCGAAGGTCGGGTCATCGAGCGCCCGGTTGATCAGCGTCGTCTTGCCGGCGCCGAGCGGACCGGCAACGATCAGGAACGGGATCGGCGGTTTGCGCGGACGGGCGGTCACGACGACCGGCCTCAGTGCAGGCTGGAAAGATCGAGCGGCGGGTTGATGACGATTGCCGTCGGCGATGGCCGCGGCACCTCGGCATAGGCCGGTGGCGCGTTGCTGCCCAGCATCGTCGGCCTCAAGCGCGGTAGCGGCACCTTGCTTGCCGGAGCCGGCTTCTTGACCACCGGATTGCCGCCCGCCGCACCGGCCCGTCCGGTATAGACGCGCACCGGTTCCATCGCCGGTAAGGGCGGATCGAGCGCCGAACCGGTGCCGACGCTGACCAGCAGCGGATCGTCCGCATCGGTCGCCCTGCCGGCGAGCGTGCAGACCTGATCGTGCAGGTTCGCCACCGGGCCGGTCGCCGGCGTCGTCTCGAAGTTCGCCAGCTGCGGCCGCTGCGACCCCGCGTAGTAATTTTCGAAGCCCCGGTTGAGCAGCACGGCGGCCGTCTCGGCGCGGCTCTTGAACGACTTCGCCCCCAGCACCACGACCAGCAACTGGCGGCCGGAGCGGCTGGCGGTGCCGACGATGTTGTAGCCCGAGGCACAGACGAAGCCGGTTTTCATGCCGTTGGCGCCGCGATAGCGCTCCAGCAGAACGTTCTCGGATTTGAGGATATGCCTGCCGAAGCGGATCGCCGGGATGCCGAAGAGGTCGCGGTATTCGGGGAAGTTGACCCACAGTGCCCGCGCCAGCACCGCCAGGTCGCGTGCCGTGGTGATCTGCCCGTCGTCCGGCAGACCGTTCGGATTGTCGTAGTGGGTCGATACCATGCCGAGCCGTCCCGCCTCGGCATTCATCATGGCGACGAAGCCCGCCTCGCTGCCGCCCACCGTCTCGGCCAGCGCCATGGCGATGTCGTTGGCCGACTTCACCAGCATCATCTTGAGCGCATTGTCGACATTGACCACCGTGCCGACGCTGAAGCCCATCTTCGCCGGCACCTGCGCCAGCGCTTTGGCCGATATCCTCACCGGCGAGGTCGGCGTCAGGGTGCCCTCCTTCAGCGCCTTGAAGGTGAGGTAGGCGGTCATCAGCTTGGTCAGCGAAGCCGGCTCCCAGCGGTGGTCGGCCGAGCGCGCATCGAGCACGGCACCGCTCGCGACATCGACAAGGATATAGGCCGAGCTGTCGGCCGCGCGGACAGGTCCGGCGATCAGCACGACCATCAAGGCAAGCAAACGGATTGTCAGACGCAATGCCCCTGGCCTCGACTGTCTTGGGCGGCCGGCGGCCGCGCACCAACTGGGGTCGTCCCTACTCCTCCTAGCCGATTTCAGCATCGCTTGGCAAAGCACCCTGACTGCCATTTTTGCGGTCGTTTGCCGGGAAAAACGGCAAATGCCTGTTAGCGCACGGCAAATCGCCAAGCCGGTCTCGGCCGCAAATTGGCGCCAAGCTTGCACGATGGCCAGGCATGGAGCCCAGGCTTGCAACACCTCGCGCCCTCGCAAATGATCCGCCGATGACTGCCGTTCAGCCTGCTGTCGATTTAGGGCCTTTTGGCGACCGGACCGCGGGGTCGCGCCCAGCCGCGGCGCTGGAACGGGCCCGCGGGATCGCACGCCTGACGGTCACCGCCGAGGGCGGCCGCACGCTGCTCAGCGAGAACTACCAGTCGGGCTCGGCCAAGCTGCGCTTTCCGCGGCCCCCGTCCGGTGATCCTTTCGCGGCGGTTCTCATCAACACGGCCGGCGGCATCACCGGCGGCGACCGCTTCTCCTGGAGGATCGCCGTCGGGCCAAACGCCAGCGCCGCGGTAGCCGGCCAGGCGGCCGAGCGCATCTACCGGCGCACGGCCGGGGACGCCGTGGTCGAGACCGTGCTTGGCGTCGCCGATGGTGGCTCGCTTGACTGGCTGCCGCAGGAGACCATTCTTTTCGACCGCTCGTCGCTGAAGCGCACGCTCACCGCCGATGTCGCGCCCACGGCCCGGCTGCTTGCCGTCGAGCCCGTCGTGCTTGGTCGCACGGCCATGGGCGAGACCATCCGCGATGTGACCGTCCGCGATTCCTGGCGCATCCGCCGCGACGGCCGCCTCGTCTTCGCTGACGGCCTTCGCTTCGACGGCGACACCACCCTGACACTGGCGGGCGCTGCGACCGGCAACGGCGCCAGGGCGCTCGCCACCGTGGTTCTGGTCGCTCCCGAGGCGGAAAGCGCCATCGACCGGGCCCGTGCCGCCCTGATAGAGAGTAGCAGTGAGGCTGGGGTGAGCGCCTGGAACGGCATGCTGGTTGCCCGTCTGATCGCGATCGACGGGCAGGCACTGCGTGCCGACCTCATCCGCCTGATCGAAACGCTGCGCGGCCGACCGATGCCGCGCGTCTGGAACTGTTGAACGACGCGAGGGAGCCCATGAACCTGACGCCGCGTGAGAAGGACAAGCTGCTCGTCGCCATGGCCGCCAATGTGGCGCGACGCCGGCTGGAGCGGGGCGTCAAACTCAACCACCCGGAGGCGATAGCGCTGATCACCGATTTCGTCGTCGAGGGCGCCCGTGACGGCCGCCCGGTCGCCGAACTGATGGAGGCCGGCGCCCACATCGTCGGCCGCAGCCAGGTCATGGATGGCATTGCCGAGATGATCCACGACGTCCAGGTCGAGGCGACCTTCCCAGACGGCACCAAGCTCGTCACCGTCCACAATCCCATTCGCTGAGGTTTTTCAAGATGATCCCGGGTGAAATCATCCCCGCCGCAGGCGACATCGAGCTGAACGCCGGCCAGCCGACGGTGACCATCGAGGTGGCCAATTCCGGCGACCGGCCGGTTCAGGTCGGCTCGCACTATCACTTCTACGAGGTCAATTCGGCGCTCACCTTCGACCGCGCCAAGGCACGCGGGCTTCGGCTTGACATCCCGGCGGGCACTGCGGTGCGCTTCGAGCCCGGCCAGACGCGCACCGTGACGCTGGTTCCCTATCGCGGCGAGCGGCTGGTCTTCGGCTTCAACCAGAAAGTGATGGGCAAGCTGTGAGCCGCGTCGCGACCCACATCGATTACCGCAACCCGGTCGACGGTGCGCAGCGTCCTCAAATCGCGGATCGCCCGGTCGTTGGCCGAGCCGGCCGTGGCCGGCAGTGCCGCCACCAGGCTGAAGCCCGCCGCTGCCAGTACCACGCCCAATTTCGTCTTGGCGGAATTCCTCGTTCCGTTTCACCAAACACAGCGCATTTGGAGGAAACCTGCCTCGGCGTCATCGGCGTCGTTGCACATTTCCCCGGAAGCCCAAGGAAAGGCTGAGCCGTGCCCTACAGGATTTCCCGCGAGGCCTACGCCGACATGTTCGGCCCGACCACCGGCGACAAGGTCCGTCTCGCCGATACCGACCTCGTTATCGAGGTGGAGAGGGATTTCACCACCTATGGCGAGGAGGTCAAATTCGGTGGTGGCAAGGTCATCCGCGACGGCATGGGCCAGTCGCAGTTCTCGCGCGGCGAGGGCGCCGTCGACACCGTCATCACCAACGCGCTGATCGTCGACCACTGGGGCATCGTCAAGGCCGACGTCGGCATCAAGGACGGCAAGATCGCCGGCATTGGCAAGGCCGGCAACCCGGATGTCCAGCCCGGTGTCGACATCGTCGTCGGGCCGGGCACCGAGGCGATTGCCGGCGAGGGCAAGATCCTCACCGCAGGCGCCTTGGACGCGCACATCCATTTCATCGCGCCGCAGCAGATCGACGAGGCGCTCTATTCCGGCGTCACCACCATGATCGGCGGCGGCACCGGCCCGGCGACCGGCACCAACGCCACGACCTGCACGCCTGGCCCCTGGCACATCGGCCGCATGATCCAGGCCGCCGACGGCTTCGCCATGAATCTCGGCTTCACCGGCAAGGGCAACGCCTCGCTGCCCGCCGGCCTCGAAGAGCAGGTCGCCGCCGGCGCCATGGGCCTCAAGCTGCACGAGGATTGGGGCACGACGCCCGCGGCCATCGACAATTGCCTCAAGGTCGCCGAGGACTTCGACGTTCAGGTGATGATCCACACCGACACGCTGAACGAATCGGGCTTCGTCGAGAACACCATCGCCGCATTCAAGGGCCGCACCATCCACGCCTATCACACCGAGGGCGCCGGCGGCGGCCATGCGCCGGACATCATCAAGATGTGCGGCCAGCCAAATGTTCTACCCTCCTCGACCAATCCGACGCGGCCCTACACGGTGAACACGCTCGACGAGCATCTCGACATGCTCATGGTCTGCCACCACCTCGACCCGTCCATCCCCGAGGACGTCGCCTTCGCCGAAAGCCGCATCCGCAAGGAGACCATCGCCGCCGAGGACATCCTCCACGATATGGGCGCCTTCTCGATGATCGCCTCCGACAGCCAGGCCATGGGCCGCGTCGGCGAGGTGGTCATCCGCACCTTCCAGACCGCTCACAAGATGAAGGTGCAGCGCGGGCGCCTCTCCGAGGAGACCGGCGAGAACGACAATTTCCGGGTGAAGCGCTACCTCGCCAAGGTCACCATCAATCCGGCCATCACCCACGGCATCGACGAGTGGGTGGGCTCCATCGAGATCGGCAAGCTCGCCGATCTGGTGCTGTGGTCGCCGGCCTTCTTCGGCGTCAAGCCCGACCTCGTCATCAAGCTCGGCATCATCGCCGCCGCGCCCATGGGCGATCCCAACGCCTCCATCCCGACGCCGCAGCCGGTCCACTACCGTCCGATGTTCGGCGGCTTCGGCAAGGCGATGACCGCGTCATCGGTCACCTTCGTCAGCCGCGCGGCGCTGGCGCTGGACATCGGCAAGCGGCTCGGCAGCGACCGCCGGCTGCTGCCCGTCCACAACACGCGCGGCCTCACCAAGCACTCGATGATCCACAACGCCACGCTGCCCGAGATCGAGGTCGATCCGGAGACTTACGAGGTGCGCGCCGACGGCGAACTGCTCACCTGCCCGCCGGCCGAGACGCTGCCCATGGCGCAGAGGTACTTTCTGTTTTGATCGTCCGGCCGGCGAACGGAAGGGACATCCCGGTCCTTTGCCGGCTGATGCAGCACGTCCAGGACGTGCATGCCGAGGCCCACCCGGAACTGTTCCTGCCGATCCTCGACCCGGAGCCGACGGCTGCGTTCTTCGCCAAGCTCCTCGCCGGCGACTGGGATCTCGTGGTTGTCGCCGAGATCGATGGGCAGGTCGTCGGCTATGTCTGGTGCGAGGAATTCGAGCAGGCCGCCAACTTCTACCGAAGGCCCACGCATTTCGGCTATTTCCACCACATTTCAGTGGCGCCCGAGCACAGGCGCAACCGGATCGGCAGTCAGCTGGTCGCCCAGGCCCTGACGCAACTGGCAGAGCGCGGCGCCACCCGCGTCAGTGTCGAGTTCTGGGACTTCAACACCCCCGCGCGTGCCTTCTTCGCCGGTCTCGGCTTCTCGGTGCAGCGGGAATTCGCTTCACGGAACCTCTGATGCTGGACCTACCCATTATCGGCGAGCCACGCCGGCAGGTCACAGATCGAATCGAGGATCGCATCGGCGAACGGGGCGAGGTCGGCTGGCGCGCTGTTGCCGGAGAGGACACCAATCGCAGCACCCGCCCCGGCCGTCCGCGCCATGATGAGATCGTGCGCATTGTCGCCGACCACGATGACGTTGGCCGGCATCATCCCGGCCTCGGTCGCGAAGGCGAGCACCATGTCGGGCGCCGGCTTGGGGTGGGCGACCGCGTCGTAGCCCAGCACCATGGCGAAGAAGCTGCCAAGGCCGATGGCGCCAAGCGCCTCCGTGGCCGTGACCGTGCCGTCATTGGTGGCAACACCCATCACATGGCCCCGGCCGGCCAGCTCGGCAAGCGTCTCGGCCACACCCGGCAGCAGCACCGAGTGGTTGGGCCCACCGGCGGCAAATCCGTTGTCGATACGCTGCACGATCGCCCCCAGCGCCTCGCCGTCAAGCGTCGGATACCACAGCTTCGCGATGTCGACGGAGGTGCCGGCCGCAATCGTCGAGCCGGCGCGAAAACGGCCGGTTTCTGGGTCGAAACCGCCCCTCACCAGCATCGCCTCGGCCGTGGCTTCGTCGCCATGCGCCAGATCGCGAGCGAAAGCCGTGAGGACAGGCAGCCACGTCGCCTCGAAATCGAGCAGCGTGCCGTCCTTGTCGAAGAGAATGCCTTGCATGGGCTTTGCCGTTTGCCGCGGGGACCTGCTGGTGGTATCGCGGCTTGACGCGATTAGCCAGATGGCCAGCCGATGATCCGCGCGACCCACATCCACCCCGCCGGGCAATGGTCGGGGGAACCCGCCGACCGCATCGTCCTCGATTACGACCAGCGCCACCGCAGGCGCATGGCGATGACGACTGCCGGCGAGCTGGAATTCCTGCTCGACCTGTCTCAGGCGGTGCCACTCAGGGATGGCGACGGGCTGGTGCTGGAGGACGGCCGCATCGTTGCCGTCGATGCGGCGCCCGAGCCGCTCTGCGAGATCACGACAGAGACGCCTATCGATCTGCTGCGCGTTGCCTGGCACCTCGGCAACCGCCACCTGCCGACCCAGCTCCTCGGCGACCGGCTGCGCATCCGCCACGACCCGGTTATCGAGGACATGGTCGACCACCTCGGCGCGATCGTGACGCACATCACTGCCCCCTTCGACCCCGAGGGCGGCGCCTATGCCCACGGCCACCACGGGCACGACCACGATCATGACACGGCGGCCCTTGAGCACGACGACCGGCTGGATGGCTGAGGCTTCCTCTGCCTTGCCACCGGACGCGCTGCGCAAGCTGCTCGCCTGGCTGTCGCCCGCCTTTCCGGTCGGCGGCTACTCCTACAGCCACGGGCTGGAATGGGCGATCGAGGATGGCAGCGTCACCGATGCGGCGACGCTTTCCGCCTGGCTCACCGACATCCTCCGCCACGGCGCCGGCCGCAACGACGCGATCCTCTTTCTGGAAGCGTGGCGCGCCGCCGAAGCCGGCGATACCGACCGCCTGCAGGCCGTGGCCGAGCTGGGTGCCGCCTTCCAGCCCTCGCGCGAACGTCACCTGGAAACGACCGCCCAAGGCCGCGCCTTCCTCGCTGCCGTTATGGCGGCATGGCCCAACGACCGGCTGACCGCACTTTCTGCCGCCTTCCCTACCGGCGAGGCCCTGCCCTACCCGGTCGCCGTCGCACTGGCGGCTTCCGCCCACGACATACCGGCGGTGCCGGCGCTCGCCGCCTTGCTGAACGGCTTCGCCGCCAATGTCGTCTCGGCCGGCGTGCGCGCCATCCCCATCGGCCAGACCGACGGCTTGCGCGTCGTTGCCGAACTTGGGGCAGTGATCGACGATGTCATCGTCCTAGCCGCGGCCGCGTCGCTCGACGATCTCGGCGGCGCGGCACTCAGAGCCGACATCGCCTCCATGCGACACGAAACCCAGTACACAAGGTTGTTCCGCTCATGACTTCCCCCAACGGACCGCTGAGAGTCGGCGTCGGCGGGCCGGTTGGCTCCGGCAAGACAGCGCTCATGGATGCGCTCTGCAAGCGCCTGCGCGACCGCTACGACATCGCCGCGATCACCAACGACATCTACACCAAGGAAGACGCGGAATTCCTCACCCGCTCCGGCGCGCTTCCGCCCGAGCGCATCCTCGGCGTCGAGACCGGCGGCTGCCCGCACACCGCCATCCGCGAGGATGCTTCGATAAACCTTGCGGCGATCGCCGATCTCAACGCCCGCTTCCCGTCCCTTGACGTGGTGCTCATCGAATCGGGCGGCGACAACCTCGCCGCCACCTTCTCGCCCGAGCTCGCCGACATCACCATCTACGTCATCGACGTTGCCGCCGGCGACAAGATCCCGCGCAAGGGCGGACCGGGCATCACCCGCTCGGACCTCCTGGTCATCAACAAGATCGACCTCGCGCCCATGGTCGGCGCCTCGCTCGAGGTCATGGACCGCGACGCCAGGACGATGCGCCGTAGCCGGCCCTTCGTCTTCACCAACATGCGCGATGGAACGGGGCTGGAGACGGTCGTCGACTTCATCGTCAAAGCCGGCGGACTCGCAACATGAAGATCACTGCCATCAAGCCGTTCATCGTCTGGGTCGGAACACGCAACCAGCTCATCGTCAAGGTAGAGACCGACGAGGGCATCTACGGGTGGGGCGAGTCGGGCCTCTCCGGCCGCGAGAAAGCGGTGGCCGGCGCGCTGGAACACTACGCCCGGTTCGCCGTTGGGCGCGACCCGATGCTGACCGGCACGTTGTGGCAGGAGATGTACCGCAGCCAGTATTTCGAGGGTGGACGGGTGCTCACCGCCGCCATCGCTGCCATCGACATCGCGCTCCACGATATCCGAGGCAAGGCGTTGGGAGTCCCCGTCCACCAGCTCCTCGGCGGCAAGCAGCGCGACCGGGTGCCGGCTTTCGCCACCACCTTTGCCGAGCCGGGACCGAAAATGATCGAGGAAGCCAAGATCCTCGCCGACCTCGGCTGGCGGTGCATTCGCCTCGTCGCGACCGGCCACTCCTCTGGCGAAGTATACGAGCCGCGGAAATCGATCGCCGAAACCGTGGCGTGGGTCATCAAGACACGCGAAGCGATCGGCAATGCGGTCGTCCTCGGCGTCGAGTATCACCACCGCCTGAGCGTCGCCGAGGCCGCCTCGTTCTGCCAGAAGCTGCCCGAAGGCACGATCGACTTCATCGAGGAGCCGATCCGCGACGAGACGCCGGAAGCCTACGAGGCACTGCGCAAGATGACAACGGTGCCGTTCGCGATCGGCGAGGAATTCTCCTCGAAGTGGCAGTTCCTGCCCTACATCGAGCGCGACATCCTCCAGTTCAACCGCATCGACGTGTGCAACGTCGGCGGACTCACCGAGGCGATGAAGGTCGCCGGGTGGAGCGAGGCGCATTATATCGACGTGATGCCGCACAACCCGCTGGGGCCGATCTGCACCGCGGCGAGCGTCCACTTCGGCGCGGCCGTGGCAAACTTCGCCTGGCTCGAATGCCGCTCCTCGCCCGTCGAGCAGGCCGGCTTCGATTCCGCAGAGATGTTCCCAACTCAGGCAAAGCTCGACGGCGCCGCCTATATCGTGCCAGATGGACCAGGGCTCGGCGTCGAGGTCGACGAAAAGGCGGCTATAGCGGCGACCTTCCGCTTCTGGGAGGCACCGCACCTCCACCGCGAGGATGGCTCCCACACCAACTGGTAGTCACAGGACCCGGCTATGCCCATCGTCAACCGTTTTGCCGAGTTCCACGCGGATATCGTCGCCTGGCGGCACGACCTCCACGAGCACCCGGAGCTGCTCTACGAGGTCCACCGCACGGCCGCGATGGTGGCCGACCGGCTGCGTGAATTCGGCGTCGACGAGGTGACGACCGGGATCGGCCGCACCGGCGTCGTCGGCGTCATCCGCGGGCGCCGGACCGGCAGCGGCAAGGTGATCGGCCTGCGCGCCGACATGGACGCGCTGCCCATCGCCGAGAAGACCGACAGGCCCTACGCCTCCACCGTGCCCGGCATGATGCACGCCTGCGGCCATGACGGCCACACCGCCATGCTGCTCGGTGCCGCCCGCTACCTCGCCGTGACGCGCAACTTCGACGGCACGGCGATCGTGATCTTCCAGCCGGCGGAGGAAGGCGGCGGCGGCGGCAAGGCGATGATCGAGGACGGCCTGATGGAGCGCTGGGCGATTCAACAGGTCTACGGCATGCACAACCTGCCCGGCCTCGCCGTCGGCCGGTTCGCCACGCGCCCCGGCCCGATCATGGCCTCGACCGACGAATTCACCATCACCATCACCGGCCGCGACGGCCACGCCGCCCGCCCGCAAACGACCGTCGACCCGATCGTCGTCGGCGCCGGACTGGTCAACGCGCTGCAGACCATCGTGTCGCGCAATGTCGACCCGCTCGAAGCGGCGGTAGTCTCCGTCACCCGCTTCCACGCCGGCACTGCCTACAATGTCATCCCCGAGACCGCCGAGATCGCCGGTACCGTCCGCTGTCTCTCCGGCACGGTCCGCGACCTGGCCGAAAAGCGCATCGGCGAAATCGCCGGCGCCGTCGCCGCGGCCCACGGCGCCAGCGTCAGCCTGTTCTACGACCGCAATTACCCGGTCACCCGCAACGACCCCAATGCCGTCGCCTTTGCCGCCGGCATCGCCGGCCAGGTTGCCGGCGCGCCAAACGTCGCCACCGACGCGCCGCCATTGCTTGCCGGCGAGGATTTCTCCTACATGCTCGAAGAGCGTCCGGGCGCCTTCATCTTCATCGGCAACGGCGACAGCACCGGTCTGCATACCGCCACCTACGATTTCAACGACGAGATCATCCCGCTCGGCTGCTCCTACTGGGCCAGGCTGGTGGAGACGGCGATGCCGGCCTAAGGCGCCGTTTTCGGGGGTCGCCAGGGTCACCCGCTCAGACTAGAGTGCGCCGCGCATCGCGGAAATCAGGGAACCGATGATGGCCTTTGGCCTGAAACTGCCGAAATTCACGCGCGACGGTTCGCTCAGCCTGATCAGCCGGCTGCTGCGGGAGACCGGGCGTGAATTCGCCGGGCGTTATGCCTGGGCCATCTTCCTCAGCCTGGTGATTGCCGGAACGACCGCGTTCAATGCATGGCTGATCAAGGACATCATCAACAAGGTGTTCTTCGACCGCGACGCCACCATGCTGTGGGTGCTGACGGCGGTGATCGTCACCAACGGCTTCGTACGCGGCTACAGCCTCTACGCCAGCTCGGTCACGCTGGGACGCATCGGCAACGCCGTGGTGGCGCGCATCCAGGCACGCCTCTTCGACCACATGCTCAATCTCGGCGTCGACTTCTACAATCGCACCCCGGCGAGCGAGCTAGTCACGCGCATGTCGCACAACGCCACGGCGGCGCGTCAGGTTCTCGATACGGTGATCAACTCCGCCGGCCGCGACTTCCTGTCGCTGGTCGGGCTCATCATCGTGATGTTCATCCAAAGCCCGCTGATGTCGACGATCATCCTTGTCGTCGGCCCGATCGCCATCTTCAGCATCAACAAGCTGATCAAGCGCGTGCGCGGCGTTGCCCGCGCCCAGTTCTTCTCGCTGTCGCAAGTCGTCTCCGACATGCAGGAGACCGCCACCGGCATCCGCATCGTCAAGGCCTTCAACCTCGAAGGCGTCATGCGCAAGCGCATGGCCGTATCGATCGCCGACGTCCAGGCGCGCGCTGACAAGATCGTGCAGATCAGCGCCCGCACCAGTCCCCTGATGGAAGTGCTGGGCGGCTTCGCCATCGCCATGATCGTGCTGTGGGCCGGCTACCAGACCATCTATTTCGGCGTGAAGCCGGGCGCGCTGATGTCCTTCATCGCGGCCATCGCGCTCGCCTACGAGCCCGCCAAGCGCTTGGCCCGCATGCAGATCAGCCTGGAGGCGGGCCTGGTCGGCGTGCGCCTGATGTACGAACTCCTCGACACGCCAACGACCATCGCGACCAATGCCAACGGACCGGAGTTTCGGATCGGCAAGGGCGAGGTCGTCTTCGACAAGGCCGATTTCGCCTACAACGGTACGACCAGGCTGTTCCAAGGGTTCGATTTCAGCGCGGCCGGCGGCCAGACTACCGCGCTGGTCGGCCCCTCCGGCGCCGGCAAGAGCACGGTGATCGCGCTCATCGAGCGCTTCTTCGACGTCGACGGCGGCCGCGTCCTGATCGACGGCCAGAACATTGCCGAAGTCAAGCTGTCGAGCCTGCGCGACCACATGGCCCTGGTCAGCCAGGACACGACCCTGTTCCACGACTCCATCCGTGAGAACATCCGCTTCGGCCGGCCCGGTGCCAGCGATGCCGACATCGAGCGCGCCGCCCGCAACGCCATGGCCCACGATTTCATCATGGCGACCGAGAACGGCTACGACACGCGGCTCGGCGACAACGCCATGCAGCTCTCCGGCGGTCAGCGCCAGCGCATCGCCATCGCCCGCGCCATGCTGCGCGATGCCCGCATCGTCCTGCTGGACGAGGCGACCTCGGCGCTCGATACCGAATCCGAGCACCAGGTGCAGCTCGCCTTCGAGCATCTGCGCCAGGGCCGCACGACCATCGTCATCGCCCACCGCCTGTCGACGGTGCTCGGCGCCGACAAGATCTGCGTCATGGTCGAGGGTCGCATCGTCGAACAGGGGCGCCACAGCGAGCTGCTGGCGCTTGGCAAGCACTATGCCCGCCTTTACCACCTGCAATTCGAGCGCCACAAGCAAGCGGCCGAGACCGCCGGGCAAGAAGCCTCGGTCGTCCCTGCCGAACCGGCAGAATAGGGCGGCAGCCATCGCCCTCCTTGTGCAAAACCGATGACGTGAGCCAGGCTCCATGCTCGAACAGATCATCACTTCGCTCGCCGGCTTCATCGTCGCCGTGATCTCGGCCGGCGGCTATGCCGGGGTCGCCCTGCTGATGACGATCGAATCGGCCTGCATTCCCTTGCCATCAGAGATCATCATGCCGTTTGCCGGCTATCTCGCCTCGACCGGCCGCTTCAGCCTGATTGGCGCCGCGACCATGGGCGCGCTCGGCTGCAACATCGGCTCGACCATCGCCTACTACGTGGCTGCCTATGGCGGCCGCAGCGTGATCGAGCGCTGGGGCCCCTATGTGCTGATCCGTCCCGCCGATTTACACCATGCCGAGCGTTTCTTCGCCCGCTATGGCGGCGCCACCGTCTTCATCGGCCGGCTGCTCCCCGTCGTGCGCACCTTCATCGCCTTCCCGGCCGGGCTCGCGCGCATGCCGATGCTGCGCTTCCAGATCTATACCTTCGTCGGTTCCTGGCCGTGGTGCTTCGCTCTTGCCTATGTCGGCTACGTTCTCGGCGACCACTGGAACAGCAACCCGACGCTGCGCGGCGTCTTCCACAATTTCGATCTTGCGATCGTCGTCGCTCTGCTGGCCGCAATCGCCTGGTTCCTGTGGTCCCACTGGCCCAGGCGGCGCTAGCCGATGGAGGACCGCAAGAAGCCGCCCCTCGACGTCGAGTGACGGCGACAGACGGGTGAAGTCGTCAGAACGTCGGCTTTGCGATTTGGTGCCCCTGACCCGGGTCGAACGGGTACGCCCTTTCGGGCAACAGATTTTGAGTCTGTCGCGTCTGCCAGTTCCGCCACAGGGGCCGGGCACCGGATATACGGAACCACCGGGGGGCGGTCAAACGCCATGTCGCCGGGCTCCGGTCGAGAAGCCCCTCGGCCATGTTTTCACCGTTTTCATGGGTGTTGCTGCTTGCCGGTTCCGCCGCCGTCCGCTATCTCATCAGAACAGTCATGTACGCGTCTCTTCTCCGCCGCCCTGACCTCACCGCGGGCTTCGTTTTCCTGCTCGCGCTCGCTACGATTGTGGGCGCGTGGGGCTTCCAACTGATCGGCGGCTACATCCCCTGTGAGCTCTGCTACCAGGAGCGCATCCCCTACTACGTCGGCATACCGCTGGCGCTGGTGGCCCTGGCTTCGGCTTGGTTCGGCGGGCCGGCCTGGCTGACGCGCGGGGCATTGCTCCTGGCGGGGCTGGCCTTTGCCTGGGGTACCTATCTCGCCGTCTATCACACCGGCGCCGAATATGCCTGGTGGCCAGGCCCCACCGAATGCAGCAGCGGCGGCCCGACAACCGCGACCACCGGCGACCTTCTGGACCAGATTTCGAAGATTCAGGTCGTCTCCTGCACCCAGGTGACGTGGCGCATGTTCGGCCTGTCCTTCGCCGGGTGGAACTCGGTCGTCTCGTTCGTCCTCACCGTGGCCGGCCTTTATGGCGCGTTCTTCGCCCGTATTGCCGCCCGCGCCACACCGGCGGCGGCCCACTGATCTTCTGACGTGAACCAATTTGACGTGACTACGGCCCGGGCGGGCCGGAGGCGTCGTGGCGCGCCGGATCGCCGCCGTAACGTTCCGTCTTGATCGAGGGAAACGGGACATTCATGTCGAGCAGCAGACGCGTGGCCGAATTGACGAAGGCAGTCGAGCCGCAGACATAGCTGTGCGCCGGCGGGCCGCCGAGACCGGTCAGCACCTCGGCCACCAGTTCGGCAGCGATACGGCCGATGCGGAACGGCTCGTCCACGGCGCTCTCGCGCGTCAGCGTCACGAACAGCGAGAAGTTCGCCTCGCTCTCCGCCCGCCGCAAGAGCTCCTCGGTGTCAATCAGTTCCTCGCGCGCCCGCGCCGAATAGATCAGTGCCGCCGGAACCTCCACCGCGACCGCCGCACGATGGCGCAGCATCGACAAGAGCGGCACGATGCCGGAGCCACCGCCGACCAGCAGCAGTGGCCCGCCATCCTTGCGCTCCCAGGTGAAGTGGCCGCCGATCGGCCCCCGCAACTCAACCGTGTCGCCGAGGGCGACGATCTCGTGGAAGAACGGCGAGACCTCGCCATCGTCGAGGCGCTCGACGATCAGCTCGATCTCGGGCGATTCCGGCGCCGAGCCGATCGAATAGCTGCGCTCGGCCTGGTAGCCGTCAGGCGCCGTCAGGCGCACGTCGACATGCTGTCCGGCGCGAAAGCCGCGCCAGCCCGGCACGTCGAGGACGAAGCTCTTGACGCGTGGCGTCAGCGGCCGCACGTCCACGACCGTCGCCTCCTGCCAGGCGAGACGTCCGCCCGGCTGAACTGCCTGATCCATCAACCTGCCCGTCAGTCGCCCGTGAAGCGCTGCTCGCGCCACGGATCACCGTATATATGGTAACCGCGCAGTTCCCAGAACCCCGCTTCGTCCCTTTCGGTGAACTGCAGCACATTCACCCATTTGGCCGATTTCCAGAAATAGAGGTGCGGCACCAGGAGCCGCGCCGGGCCGCCATGATCCGAGGTGATCGGATAACCGGCATAGGTGAGGGCCACCATCGCCTGGCCGCCGACGAGATCCTTGACCGGCACGTTGGTCGAGTAGCCGTCATGGGAATGGGCGAGCACATAATCGGTCGGCGGAGCGTCGAGGCCGGCGGCAGCCAGGATGTCGTCGAAGAGCACGCCCCGCCACTCGGTATCGAACTTCGACCACTTGGTGACGCAGTGGATGTCGCGCTTGAGGTCGGTCATCGGCAGGGCCTGGAATTCCTCGAAGCTCCAGCTCTTCACTGGCCTCGGGCCGATCTTGATGGTGAACGTCCAGTCGGCAGGCTTGACGATCGGAGTGGGCCCTGCGGAGAGCACCGGGAAGCCCTTCTCCAGATATTGCCCCGGGGGCAGGCGCTTGGCCTCGTCGTCGCTCGGGCGCCGCCCGAAAAATCCTCGCGTGACCATTGTGATCGCCCCCTTCCCTGTCGCGGCTTGCCGCCGAAGCCCATAACTGGCACCAATCGCCGCCCGGTCAAGCCGCCCGGATCCGCGCTAGGGCCGGTTGCGCATCAGGATGGTGCGGCGGGACCAGCCACGCAGCTGCTCCTCGCGCAGGAAGGTGAACAGCCCCGAAAGCATCACCAGGGCCATGCCGACGAAGGCGACGCCGTCAGGAAACTCGCTGAAGAACCCGGCGCCGACGAGGATTGCCCAGATGATCTGGCTGTACTGGGTTGGCGCAACCCGGTTGGCCGGCGTCAGCCGGATCGCCGCCAACATCGCGATCTGCCCGAAGCCACCGACAATGCCAGCCAGAATGATCAGGCCGATGTCCAGCCCGGTCGGCACACGGAATTGGTGGATCATCAGAATGCCGTTCACCGTCAGCGCGGTCAGATATAGAACGGCCAAGAGACTGATGCGCTTTTCGGTCGGGCCAAGCTTGCGCAACGTGATCATAGAGATGGATGCGAAGATAGCGGCCGCCACCGCCGACAGGTGACCGAGATGGAGCTGGTGGAAGCCCGGCCGCACCACCAGCAACACGCCCACGAAGCCGGTCGCCACCGCCAGCCATCGCCGCCAGCCGATCTTCTCGCCGAGCACCGGGATCGACAGCATGGTGGCGAACAGCGGCATCAGGAAGAGGACCGAATAGGCTTCGGCGAAGGGGATGGTCGTGAACGCGTAGACACCGAAGATGCCGGCTATCACGCCGCTGAAGGCGCGCAGGAAGACAAGACGCGGGCGGTTGAGGCGGAAGGTCTCGCGCCAGCGCTCCGACTTCGACCGGGCGAAACCAAAGGTCGAGAACGAGGCCAGCGTGATGAAGAACGAGATTTCGAAGATCGGCAGTGTGGCGCCAAGCGCCTTGACGCAGGCGTCGGCGCACGAGAACAGCGCATAGGCGAGAAAGCCGAAGAGAACGCCCTTGATCATGTGAGGCGGGAATCCAATCGGAGCTACGGCAAGCGCGCCAAGCGATCCGTCAACAGCGCGTAGTAGCCGTCGGCATCGCCGGAGCGCAGGAACAGCGCATTGGCCGGCCGGTCGGTCACCCGCCACCAGTCCGCCACCGTCATCCCCATGGTCAGTTCGCTCGACGTTTCGATGCTGACATTGATCTCGCGGCCCTCGAACAGCTGCGGCTTCAGCAGCCAGGCGATGGTGCAGGGGTCGTGCAGCGGCGCGCCGATGCCGCCGTATTTTGTCAGGTCGAAGCGCTCCGAGAACGACAGCAGGCCGGCGACGGCCGCTCCGGTACGGTTGCCGATTGCCGCGAACGCCTGCCGCCGCCTCTCGGTCGTCAGCATCTGGTGGGTCAGGTCGAGCGGCGCCACGGTCAGCGGAATGCCGCTGCGGAACACCACATCGGCCGCCTGCGGGTCGACATAAATGTTGAATTCTGCCGTCGGCGTGATGTTGCCGACCTCGAAATAGGCGCCGCCCATCATGACGATCTGGCGGAGGCGCCTGGCGATCGCCGGCTCTCTGACGAGCGCCATGGCGACGTTGGTGAGCGGCCCCAGCGTGCATAGGGTGATGTCGCCTTCGGGCGCCGCCATCACCGTGTCGACGATGAAATCGATGCCGTGTTTCTCGGCAAGCGGCACGGTCGGCTCAGGCAGCTGATAACCGTCGAGCCCGGTGCGCCCATGCACGTGCTCGGCCGTGCGCAGCCGCCGCACCATCGGCCGCACGCAGCCGGCATGGACCGGGACATCCATGCGGCCGGCAAGCTCGACGATCCGCCTTGCGTTCTTTTCGGTGAGCGCCAGCGGCACGTTGCCTGCGACCGCGACGATGCCGAGGACGTCAAGGTCCTCCGGCGACGCCAGAGCGAGCAGGATGGCGACGGCGTCGTCCTGCCCGGGATCAGTATCGATGATGATGCGGCGCGCCATGGCTTGCCTTCGAGAAATCAGGCATGCCCGCGGATCGGCCGCGGACGATAGGGCGCTTCCAGCGACTTCAGTTCATCGTCCTCGAGCTTGATGCCGAGCGCGGCCACCGCGTCGTCGAGATGGCTCATCTTGCTGGCACCGATGATCGGCGCGGTCACCCCTTGCCCCGACAGCATCCAGGCGAGCGCCACCTGCGCGTTGGGCACGCCGCGCTTCTTCGCCACCGCGCTCACCGCGTCGATGATCGCCCGGTCCGCCTCGCCGCGATCGTAGAGCTCCCTGCCGAAGGGATCGGTCTTGGAACGCAGCGTGGCGTCCATATCCGCATTGGAGCGGGTCAGCAGGCCGCGCCCCAGCGGGCTCCACGGGATGAGGCCGATGCCCTCCTTGCGGCAGAGCGGGATCATCTCGCGTTCTTCCTCGCGGTAGAGCAGGTTGTAGTGGTTCTGCATGGTGACAAAGCGGCTGAAGCCGAGACGGTCGGAGATCGCCAACATCTGGGCGAACTGCCAAGCGTACATGGACGAGGCGCCGATATAGAGCGCCTTGCCGGCCTTCACCACGTCGGTGAGCGCTTCCAGCGTCTCCTCCATCGGCGTCAGCCGGTCGAAGCGATGGATCTGGTAGAGGTCGACGTAGTCCATGCCCAGGCGGGTGAGCGAGGCGTCGATCGCCGCCATGACATGCTTGCGCGACAGGCCGCGCTGATTGGGGCTCTCGCCCATGGCGCCATGGACCTTGGTGGCCAGCACGTAGCTGTCGCGCGCCGGGCCAAAATCCTTCAGGGCCTTGCCGGTGATCTCCTCGCTGACGCCGCTGGAATAGACGTCGGCGGTGTCAAAGAAGGTGAAGCCGAGATCGAAGGCGCGTTTGATGAACGGCCGCGCCTCCTCTTCCTCCAGCGCCCATTCGCGCCCCGTTTTCGCGCCGTAGGTCATCATGCCGAGGCAGAGACGCGAGACGGTGACGCCGGTCGAGCCGAGTCTTGTGTATTCCATGATGGTATTCCCGTTTTGGCGGTGGCCTCGTGCGGCAGGCGTCGATTACTCGAGCGCCCGGCCACGAAACGGCAGGTGAGTTGGTTTGGTCGGAAGCGGACAGCAGTAGACGACAAGGCGCCGCCGGTGGCAATGCCCGGGCGGCGCCTTTTCGAAGGCTAGCGGCGGTGGCGCGAAAGGCTAGCTGGCCAGTGCCGGCTGATCGTTCGCAGCCACGGGAACCCTCTGGCCGATGTTGCGTTCGAAGCCTTGCGGATAGCCGAATATCGCCGCCTGTTCGGCCCGTGACGAGACGAAGAACGGATAGCGCGAATTGATCCGCTCGCGCGCCTGATCGACATTGAGGATCATCAGGCTGAGCGGCTTGATCAGCCCCGGATAGGGTCGCGGCTCGCAGATAACCGTGTGGCCGAAGACCCGCCGATAGAACGCCTGATGTTCGGCGCGCACGGTTGCAAGCACATAGTCGGCATGGAAATACTCCGCCGCCATGTGCCCGATGCGCACGGTCAGGTAGGGCAATTCCGGAATGGCGCCCGCCAGCCCGGGATCGATCACAAAACGTGTCGGATCGACGATGACGTTGCCGGCCTCGATCAGCGGTTTCACCTCATCCGGAAACACGTCTGCCGCGACCATCTCGGGATAATCGCGGTTGGCAACGTGGATGCGTATCGAGCTGACAAAGCGCTCGCCCGTCCGGATGCCGATGATCCAAGCGTTGTCGAGGTCGTCGTATTTGTCGCTGAACCGGCGCCCGAAGCTTGGTTCGATCGCCCCTTCGTCCAGATACGCCTCGTACCGCAGCCGGTAGATCGCCTCACGATCCTCGTCTGTATCAGCACGCTGATAACTGACGCGCTGCAATAGCTCCCTTATCCGCTCCGCCAGACTCGGCTGGAGCGTCCTTGCCGCCACATTACGCATTTTTACACGCCTCCTCAGGCTGGGAGGCAGGTTAACACTCCGCTAACCATTGGTAAATCGTTAGGCTTAACGAGGCGTAATTGAGGTTAATTTTACTGATCGGGCGGCGCGGCGGCCGCCCGGAGCAAGGGATTTTCGTTGGAAATACAGTGAATTAGCCGGCAGAGCTTAGCCCGGCTGGCGGGCGGCGGCGGAGCACCGCCTTACAGTTTCGACCTAGGTCAAAAAGCCGCGACGGCCCTGCAGCGGCGTCAACCGACGCTGCTCTGCAGCACCTGAGCTTCCTCGTTCGCTGCGTCGCGGAAACTCGAATCGAGCAGCTTCATGAGCTGCGGGCCGGGAATCGGAACGCTGAAGAGGAAGCCCTGGACCTCGTTGATGCACTCCTCGGCGGCAACGATGGCAAGCTGTTCCTCGGTCTCGACGCCTTCGATCGTCACCGTCAGGCCGAGGTCGGCGGAGAGCCGCGCCACGCCGCGCAGCAGGATCAGTGCCCGCCCTCCCGCTTCCAGGCCCTCAAGGAACAGACGGTCGATCTTCACCTTGTTCAGCGGCAGGCCGTGCAGATAGCTGAGGCTCGAATAGCCGGTTCCGAAATCGTCGAGGGAAATGCGCACGCCGAGTTCACGCAACTGGCGCAGGATCAGCCGTGTGGCACGGGTATCCTGGAACAGCACCGATTCGGTGATTTCGATTTCCAAGCGACTGGGATCGAGGCCCGTGGCGGCAAGGACCTCGTGCACGGTGCCGGTGACGTTGCCGCGGCGGAACTGGTTGGCCGACAGGTTGACTGCGACGCGCACACCGCCGGGCCAGGTGACGCAGGCCCTGCACGCCTGGTCCAGCACCCAATTGCCGATCTCGACGATCAGTCCCATCTCCTCGGCGACCGGGATGAACTCGGCCGGCGAGATCATGCCGCGCAGCGGGTGGCGCCAGCGCAGCAGCGCCTCGCAGGTGGTGATCTTCATCGTCTTCAGGTCGAAGAGCGGTTGGTAGTAGACCTCGAAGGCACCGTTGGCGAGAGCGTTGCGCAGGTCGAGCTCGAGGCCACGCCGCTCCTGCGCGCGCACATCCATTCCCGACTCGAAGAACCGCCAGGTTCCGCGCTGTTCCGCCTTTGACCAATACAAGGCCATGTCGGCGTTCTTGAGCAGGTGGTCGGCGCCGGTTGCGTCGCGCGGCGCCATGGCGATACCGATGCTGGCGCCGATGACCACCTGATGGCCGTCGATCTCGTAGGTCTCGGATAGCGCCGCAACGATCCGGCGTGCCAGTGTCGCGGCCTCCTCCGGCCCGGAGGTCGGCGTCTGCACCACGACGAATTCGTCGCCACCAAAGCGCGCCACGACATCGCTTTCGCGGACCAGTCGCTTCAGCCGCTCGGCAACGGTGCGCAGCAGAAGGTCGCCACGCGGATGGCCGAGCGTGTCGTTGACCTGCTTGAACTGGTCGAGGTCGACGAACAGGATCGCCGACGCCTTCGATCCCGCCGCAGCCAGTGTCGCTTCCATGCGCTCGCGCAGGTGCATGCGATTGGGCAGGCCGGTGAGAGAATCGTAGCGGGCCAGGTGGCGGATGCGCGCTTCGGCCTCGCGGCGCTCGGTGATGTCCTCGACCAGCGCTACCGACCCGCCATTCTCCATCGGCTGGAAGGTGAGGCTCAACGCCCGTCCGTCCTGCTTGTGGATGGTGAAGCCGGACTTGTCGGCACCGGTGAGGCGCCGTTCGAGATTGGTAGCGAAGCGGTCACTTTCCGAGCGCAGGATCGTCCCGGCAGCAACGCAATCGCGCACTAGGTCGCGCGCCGTCTCGCCCTTGCGGTCGACCGTCGGCAGATCGAGTAGCTCGATCAGCCGGTTGTTGATGACCACCACCCGCCGTTCCGAATCGAACATGCACAGGCCGGACGGCATGTTGTTGAGGGCGGTATCGAAACGGTTGGCCAGAAGTGCGATCTCGCGCGCCGACACGACCGCATCGAGCAGCGTCTTGCGCAGTCGGTCGGAGATGAACTTGAAGCTGATGAAGAAGCCGCCGAGCAGGACCGCGGCGAAGGCGTAGTGGATCTCGAGCGGCACCAGTAGCGACAGGGTGACCGGGATGCCATCGACCAGGATCAGCACCGCGACGAGACGGGCACTGCCGAAGTTGCGGCCCGAGATGCCGATCATGTAGGCGACGGTTCCGGCGATACTGATCAGCCGCACGAAAGCATCTTCGGTGCGGAAGAAGACGATCAGGCACCAAACGCCGAGCAGGCCCATGAAGGCGGCGGCGCCGGCAACGTAGCGCCACTCCCACACTGCCGCCTGTTCGGCCGTCTTGATGGTCGGCTTGATGCGCAGGTACTTCGCCATGTCGAACGCCCGCACCACGGCGATTACGACAAGCAGCACCCACAGGCCGCCGATGACGGCGTCATGCGTTTTCCATGCCGAAAGCAGGACCGCCAACGACACTGCAACCGACCCCAGGAACAGGGTACGGATTTCGGTGTAGAGCGAATCGACCAGCGGGATGTAGATCTCCGGCGGCAGGTCTTTCCGCGATCGGTAAGCTCGAGTTGCGCTAGACATATGCACCATCAGATTGCGCGCGGCCTGCAGCTTCCGCCGAATCCCTGAAATTTCCCTTCTGCTTATGAAGCAAATGCGTTGAACATTCGTTGATCGAACGATTACACGCAGTAATTGCATCGGACACGACTACTTGCCCGGCGGGCAAGAGCACGGGGGCAGATCGGCGCTGCTGTCGTCGCCGCAAAACGCCACGAAGGCGCTACTTTGTGCCGCTGGGCGCCCATCCACGGGCGAGGCGGCGCCTGCCAGCGGCGACGCACCAATCGGCCCGGTTGCCGTCCACGGGCCGGCAGTGCCAACGATTAGTTCACACTGCCGCCAGACGATCTGTTAACGCTGATCTGTCTCCGCTCTCGAAAAATGGGCGTGGGAAATCGTCCTGTTCCCGCCTGTCGGGGAAAGCCCGATGACAGAGATATCGCTTGCCGGTCCGTGGACACTTCACGATGCCAGTGGCGCGCCCACCGCGCCCTGCCCCATCCCCGGCGACATCCACTCAGCGCTGATCGCCGCCGGGCGCATTCCCGACCCGATGATCGGCACCAACGAGGCCGCGGTGCAGTGGGTGCATGAGGCGGAATGGGAAATCCGCCGCTCGTTTGACGTCCCGGCGGACCCGCTTGCCGGCACATGGCCGGTCCTCGACCTCGAATTCGTCGACACCATCGCCGATGTGACAGTCAACGGCACGACCGTCGCCAGCCTCGATTCGAGCTTCGTCCGCCATCGCATCGACCTCTCCGGCGTGGTGCGCTCGGGAGGAAACGAGATCGCCATCCGGTTCCGCCCGGCAACCAAGGAAGCGGCAGCGCGGGCGGCCAGGCAGCCCTTCCCGATCCCGCACACCAAGAACAATCGCGTCAACCACCTGAACATGCTGCGCAAGGCGCAGTGCCACGGCGGCTGGGACTGGGGACCGTGCCTGATGGTGCTGGGCATCTATGCCGAGCCGAAGCTGCGGCTGTTCGACGAGGCGCGCATCGAGCACGCAGTGATCCGCCAGGACCATCACGCGGACGGTCGCGTGACGGTGACCGCCGAGGTCGAGCTCGCGGCCCGCAGCGACGCCACGGTGCCGGTGACCTTCACCTTCGCCGGCAAAGCGATTTCCGCAGAGGCCAGGATCAACGCCGGGCATGGCGGCCGCGCGTCGCTCTCCCTCGACCTCGACCGGCCGGCGCTGTGGTGGCCGGCCGGCTATGGCGACCAGCCGCTGCACGAGGCCAGCGTCGAGATTCGCGGCGACCGCATCGAGAAACGCATCGGCCTGCGCAGGCTTCGCCTCATCAACCAGCCGGACGCGGCCGGCACCTCGATGACCTTCGAAGTGAACGGCGTGGCGATCTTTGCCAAGGGCGCCAACTGGATCCCCGCCGACGCTCTGCCCAGCCGCATCACTCGGGAGCGCATGGCCCGCCTGCTCGGCGAGGCGGTCGCCGCCAACATGAACATGATCCGCGTCTGGGGCGGCGGCTTCTACGAGTTCGACGCCTTCTACGAGCTCTGCGACGAACTCGGCCTGCTCGTCTGGCAGGACATGATGTTCGCCTGCTCGCAATACCCTTCGACGCCGGAGTTCCTCAAACAGGTCGATGCCGAGGTCCGCTATCAGGTGAAGCGGCTTGCCTCGCACGCCTCGATCGCCATCTGGTGCGGCGACAACGAGGTCATCGGCTCGCTTAACTGGTACGAGGAATCGAAGAAGAACCGCGACCGCTATCTGGTCAATTACGACCGGCTCAACCGGGTGATCGAACAGGCGGTGCTGGAGAGCGACGCCAGCCGCACCTTCTGGCCGTCCTCGCCCTGCTCCGGCAAGCTCGACTACGGCGACGCCTGGCACGACGACAGCTCCGGCGACATGCACTTCTGGTCGGTCTGGCATGAGAACCGAGACTTCGAGCACTATTACGACGTCAGGCCGCGCTTCTGCTCCGAGTTCGGCTTCCAGTCCTTCCCGACCATGCACGACATCCGCCGCTTCGCCGCCGAGGCGGACTGGAATGCCATGTCGCCGGTGATGGAATGGCACCAGCGCGACCCCGCCGGCAACGGCCGCATCGTCGAGACGATGACGCGCTATTTCCGCCTGCCGACGAGCTTCGCGAGCTTCCTCTATCTGAGCCAACTCCAGCAGGCGCTGGCGATCGAGACCGCGGTGCGCTTCTGGCGGAGCCTCAAGCCGCACACCATGGGAACCATCTACTGGCAGCTCAACGACGTCTGGCCGGCGGTGTCGTGGTCGAGCCTCGACCACGCCATTGGCTGGAAGACGCTGCATTATCACGCCCGCCGCTTCTTCGCGCCGCTGGCGCTCTCCGCGCGCATCGACGAGGGCCTGCTCAGGCTCTCGGGGCTGAACGACAGACTGATGCCGGCGCTGGTCGAGGCGCGCGTGAGGACCATCACCCGCGACAACGCGACGCTGCAGGAGACGACCCACTCGGCTGAGATACCGGGCGACCGCGCCGTCGAAATCGCCGCCGTGCCGATGCCCTCGGCCGGTCTCGTCCATGTCATCGACGGCCGCCTGGCCGGCTCCCCGAATTACGACCCGCTTCTCCGCCTCCTCGTCTTTCCCGACAAGCCCAAACGCCTCGACCTGCCGGAAGCGAGTGTGACGCTGCAAGCCGGCGACGCGCCCGGCAGCTTTGTGCTCTCCGCCGATGCGCCGGCTTTCTTCGTCAAGCCGGAAGCGTCGGAATTCGCCGGCGCCTTCGATGATGCCAGCGTCCTGCTGCTCCCCGGCGAGACGCGCACGCTTGCCTTCCGCTCATTCGACGGGCGCATGCCCGGCGTCGCCGACGTGACGGTCGGCCATCTCGCGGCAACCTATCGCTGAAGCGCGCTCAAACCGGCGCTGCGTGGCGCCACGCGATAATGCCGAGCAGAACGGCAATCAGGGCGATCCAGGTCGCGATGTTGACGGTGACCGCATGCCGCGCGCTCTTCCGCTCGGACCAGGTCCGGGGCTTGATGCCCTTGGCTAGGAAGACGATCTGGGCAGCCAGGTTCACGCAGGCAATATTGGCGATGAGCAGCATGGCGGCGCCGATGGCCAGACCTGCATTGCCGGCCGCCAGCATGATCCCGACCGTCACGGCCGGCGGCAGCAGGGCGACGGCAACCATGACGCCGACCAGCGTGCTCGACAGGCCGGTGGTGACCGAGAGCGCAGCGGCAGCACCCGAGGCGAGCGCCAGCGCGATCCCAGCATAATCGACGGTGGTCCGCGCGAGGAGTTCGTGGCTGGCGACGTTGGGCGCGATCAGGAAGGCGAGCACACCGGCAGTCACAATGCTGAGCGTCACGCCGAGAACGGTGGCCTTGCTGGCCGAGAGCATCAGCCTGCGATCGCCGATAGCCGCACCAAAGGCGAAGGCGACATTGGGGCCGAGCAGCGGCGCGATGACCATGGCGCCGATCAGGATGGCGACGCTATCCTGCGCAAGGCCGACGGAGGCGACAACGGTCGAAAGAAAGACGAGCAGGATGAAATTGCTGTCCATGCGCACACCACCCTCGATCAGGTGGTAGAGCTCCTCGCGCGAGGCGCGCGCCTGTTCTTCGCGTTTCTTGTCTTTGTCTTCGTCCTCCTCGCCGCCCGCCGCCTCTTCCTCGGGCTTCTTCTCCTCTTGCGGTTCCTCGAACGGGATGACGGCGTCGGCCGGCAGCATGACGATGCGCCAGTTCTCCGACTTGCCGAGTGCCGTCTGCAGCCGGTCGAGCAGGCCCTGCCGGTCGATCTCGCCGACCACCAGCCGGATCGAGCGGCGCCCGTCTTCCATCGGCGCCGGTGCCTTCTGGACGTCGTCGATGCCAAGTTCCTCGGCAATCGCAAGCACCGCCTGAACGCGGTCCTCCGGGGTCGTCACTTCGATCAGCTTGAACGCCATGTTCCTCTGCAATCGTCGGAACGCGGAAGCATCGTGGCAGTGTAGCAATCGCGGCCCGCAAGTCACACTGCTGAGAAGTCACATATTCGCATTCCCGCGCCACGATCTGGCCGGGTCATGAGCATTTTTCTTCCCTGTCGCGCCTTGCGGCGCTCCTCGCCTCTTGTTGGAGACAAGGGGGTGGCGGGCGCCCGGCGAATGCCGTGCGGTATTCCGCAAGAACAAGGGAGCTCTCACCGAGCGCCCGCCGCGGCGTCCTGAAACACGCCCGGCCAGGGCTATTCGGCGAAGGCGCTTCGCGGCATCCTCCGCCTGAGGTCGCTTACACCACACGCCCGGCGGAACCGGGGCATGGCGGGACGGCCGGTCGTAGTGCCGACGGTCCTGGCCGGGGCGTCCCGAGCGCCGAGATGTGGTCTCGACGCGCGGGCGCCGCTCCCCGCCCCACGCACAGAACGCCTCGTGAGCGCGCCCCTTCGCGGGCGGGGATGACGATCAATATGGGGACGGATCAGAGACCGGGGACAAGTTTTTGTTTTATGCCCGGTTGCCGCAGCCGAAGCCTACGGCTCCAGCTCGGTATCCCAGTAGAGGTAGTCCATCCAGGATTCGTGAAGGTAGTTCGGCGGGAAATGGCGGCCGTTGTTGTGGAGCTGCGCCACGGTGGGCTGGAAGGGCATCTGCGAGGGCCACATGCGCGCCTCCCGGGTACTCAGCCCGCCCTTCTTCAGATTGCATGACGAGCAGGCGGCGACGACGTTGTCCCACGTCGTCTGGCCGCCGCGCGATCTCGGGATCAGATGGTCGAAGGTGAGGTCCTCGCGCGTACCGCAATACTGGCAGGCGAAGCGGTCGCGCAGGAACACGTTGAACCGCGTGAATGCCGGGTGGCGCGCCGGCTTGACATAGGTCTTGAGCGACACCACCGAGGGCAGCTTCATCGAGAAGGACGGGCTGCGCACCGCCGTCTCGTATTCCGAGACGATGTTCACGCGGTCGAGGAACACCGCCTTGATGGCATCCTGCCACGACCACAGCGACAGCGGGTAGTAGCTGAGCGGCCGGTAGTCTGCATTGAGGACCAGCGCCGGATTGGACCCCGGCGAGACAGCGATATTCACTGACGCCTTCCCGATTCTATCCGTAATGCCCGGAGGTTAGCCCTCCGGTGCGGGACATAGTCTATACGGGCTGTGACAGCCATGTGAAGGGGGGCGGGGATTGCGGACGATACGGCCCTGTTTGCCGCTTCCGCCCCACCCCTCCACATCCCCGCCTGAATTGCCTAAATAGAATAACTGAGGGAGGAGGCATCCCGAGGAGAAACGGCGATGGCGGTTTCGTTCGACTGGCGCGTGCCCCCCGAAGTGGCGCCGCACCCCGAAGATTACGGTTTCGACCTCGAAGCCGCGCTCAAGGCCATGGTCGGCATCCGCTGCGTGGTGCCCATCGACGCCTTTACCGCCGACATCCTCGGCACCGAGCGCACTGGCAACGGCGTCATCATCCGCAAGGACGGCGTCATCCTCACCATTGGCTATCTGGTGACCGAGGCGAGCGAGATCTGGCTGACGCTCGCCGACGGGCGCACCGTCCCCGCCACCCCGATCGGCTACGACCAGGACACCGGCTTCGGCCTGGTGCAGGCGCTCGGCCGCCTCGACATGCCGGCGCTGCAGCTCGGCGATTCGGCCGACGCCGTGCCGGGCTCGCCGGTGGTCTCCGCCGGCGCCGGCGGCGCCGGCCATTCGCTTGCCGCCAAGGTCGTCGCCCGCCAGGAATTCGCCGGCTACTGGGAATACTTGCTCGACGAAGCGATCTTCACCGCGCCCGCCCACCCCTATTGGGGCGGTACGGGGCTCATCGGCGGCGACGGCCGGCTGATCGGCATCGGCTCGCTGCAGCTCGAACAGGCGACCGACGAGGGCGAGGGCGTGCCGCTCAACATGTATGTGCCCACCGACCTATTGAAGCCGATCCTCGACGACATGATGTCGATCGGCCAGCCCAACCGGCCGCCGCGGCCGTGGCTCGGCCTCTATGCGACGGAAGTCGACGACCGCGTGGTGATCGCCGGCGTCTCCGGCAAGGGCCCCGCCGGGCGCGCGCTGCGCGAGGGCGACATCGTGCTCTCCGTCGGCGGCATGCGCGTCACCGGGCTCGCGGGCCTCTTCCGCAAGATCTGGTCGCTGGGCGCTGCCGGCGTCAAGGTGCCGATGACCGTGCATCGCGACGGCCGGCCGCTCGACATCACCGTGCCCTCGGCCGACCGCAACCGCTACCTCAAGGGACCGAGCCTGCACTGAACAGGCGGCTGAACCGGCCGGCATTTCGCGCGGACGCCAACTCCGCGCTTCGGTGTTATTCGTGCCTCAGCGCCTCGATCGGGTCGAGGCGGGCGGCGCGGCGGGCCGGAAAGTAGCCGAAGAGCACGCCGATCGCCGCCGAGAACAGGAAGGCGATGGCGACGATCTTCGGGTCGACGACCAGCGGCACATGCAGGAAGCTGGCAGCAACTGCCGACAGCGAGAAGCCGAGCAGCACGCCTACCACGCCGCCGAACAGCGACAGCACCACGGCCTCGACCAGGAACTGCATCAGCACCTGGCCGGCCTCGGCCCCGATGGCCAGACGGATGCCGATTTCGCGCGTGCGCTCGGTCACCGACACCAGCATGATGTTCATGATGCCGATGCCGCCGACCAGCAGGCTGACGCCGGCGACCGCCGACAAGAGGCCGGTGAGCACGCCGGTGATGCCGGTGAGCACGCTGGCGATCTGGGCCATGTCGAAGACGTTGAAATCGTCGCGCTCGCCGGCCGAGATGTGGCGGCGTTCACGCAGCAGATCCTCGATCCCGGTGGTCACGTCGCTGGTCGTGTAGCCGTCGGCGACGGCGACGTAGATCAGCGGGATGTCGGGGCTGCCGGTGACACGGCGCTGTGCCGTCTTCAGCGGCATGACGACGATATCGTCCTGGTCGGTGCCGAAGCCGGAGGCGCCCTTGGTTTCGAGCACGCCGATCACCTTGCAGGCGATCTGCTTCAAGCGGATGGTGGCGCCGAGCGGATCGGTCTGGCCGAACAGCGCCGTCACCGTCGAGCTGCCGAGAATGCAGGAGGCTGCGCCCGACTGCAGCTCGGCGTCAGTGAACTCGCGGCCATCGACCACCGGCCAGTCGCGCGCATCGAAGAAGCGGTTGTCGACGCCGGTGACCTGCATGGCGTGATTGAGGTTGCCGTAGACCGCCGTCATGTTGCTGCTGGCGGCCGGCGCCACCACGCGCACGCCCTGCACCTGGGTCGCGATCGCCTCGACGTCGCGCGGCGTGAACTGCTTAGCCGCCGCACCGGACACGTCCGGTCCCGGCCCGCCGCGGGCGGCGCGCACCATGAGCAGGTTCGAGCCGAGCTTGGCGACGTCGTTGGTCACCTGCGCCGTGGTGCCTTGGCCGAGCGCCACCATGACGATGACCGCGGCAACGCCGATGACGATGCCGAGCACGGTCAGGAACGAGCGCAGCGCATTGCGCAGGATCGTCCTCAGCGACAGCTTGAGGGTTTCGGCAAGCATCTCAGGCGGCCTCCGCCGACGGCCCGTCATGTGCGATCTCGCCGTCGAGAAAATGGATCACCCGGTGGGCGTAATCCGCCATGTCGTGCTCATGAGTGACCATGACCACGGTGATGCCGGCGTCGCGGTTGAGCGCGGTCAACAGCTTCATGATGTCGCGGCTGGTCGCCGTGTCGAGGTTGCCGGTCGGCTCGTCGGCAAGGATGACCTGCGGACTGGTTACGATGGCGCGCGCGATGGCGACGCGCTGCTGCTGGCCGCCGGAGAGCTCGTTGGGGTCGTGATGGGCGCGGTCGGCGAGCCCCACCTTGGCGAGCGCTTCGAGCCCCACGCGCCGCCGCTCGACCGCGTGCATGCCGCGATAGATGAGCGGCAGCTCGACGTTCTCGATCGCCGAGGTGCGCGGCAAGAGGTTGAAGCCCTGGAAGACGAATCCGATGAAATGGCGGCGGATCAGCGCCTGGTGAACGGCGTCGAGATCGCCGACATTGGCGCCGCCGAAGGTATAGGCGCCCGACGTCGGCCGGTCGAGGCAGCCGAGGATGTTCATGGCCGTCGACTTGCCCGAACCGCTGGGACCCATGATGGCGACGAATTCGCCGCGCGGAATGGCGAAGTCGACGCCCTTGAGCGCGTCCACCTCGGCGTCGCCGGTGCCGTAGACCTTGGTGACCTGGCGGAACTCGATCAGCGGCGCGTTCATCTCGCCCGCCTTACGATGCGGTCCGCGACCCGACGATCACCTTGTCGCTGGTCGTGAGCTTGCCCGTCACCACCGTATGGGTGCCGTCGGACGAGCCGACCTTGACCGGCACGGCGACCGGCTCGCCGTCGCGCAGCACCCACACCTTGGCGCGGCCATTGGCGGCGCCGTTCTGTTGCGGCTGGCCCCTGCCCGGCCCGCGCGGCATCAACAGGCCGAGCAGGCCGGCGCCGCGGCTGGAGGTGCGTTCGGCCGTCACCGGCGGCGACCAGCGCAGCGCGGCATTGGGCACCTGGATGGCGTTGTCGACCGTCTCGACGGTGATGTCGGCGGTCGCCGTCATGCCGGGCCTGAGCAAGAGGTCGTTGTTGTTGACCGAGAGCACCGCCGTATAGGTGACGACGCCCTCCACCGTCGCCGGCGAATAGCGCACCTGCTCGATCGTCGCCGGGAAGCTCTTGCCCGGATAGGCCTCGACGGTGAAGGTGGCGGTGTCGCCGCGCTTGACCTTGCCCATGTCGGCCTCGTCGATGCCGACCTCGAGCTGCATGGCCTTGAGGTCCTCGGCGAGCGTGAACAGGGTGGGCGCCGACAGCGACGAGGCGACGATCTGGCCGGGCTCGACATCGCGCGACAGCACCACGCCGTCGATCGGCGAGGTGATTTCGGCCTTGGCGAGATTGGTCTGGGCGATGGAGAGACTGGCTTCGGCAATCTTCTGATTGGCCTCAGCGCCGGCCAGCGCCGCCTTGGCGCGATCGCCGTCGGCCTTGGCCGAATCGAGCGTCGACTGCGCCGACACGTTGCGCGACACCAGATCGGCGGCACGCTTGAGCGCGATGTCAGTCTCCGCGACCGTCGCCTGCGCCTGGGCGACGTCCGCCTTGCGCGCGGCAAGCGTCGCCTGGGCAAGCGCCAGATTGGCGTTGAGCGCGTCGGTGTCGAGGCGCGCCAGCACCTCGCCCTTCTTCACGGTGTCGTTATAGTCGGCGGCGACCGAACTGACGGTGCCGGAAAGCTCGCTGGAAATGCTGACCTGGTTGGTCGGCTGCACGGTGCCGGTGGCCGTCACCGTGACGGTGAGGTTGCCCTGGGTGACCGGCTGGGTCAGATAGCTCACCGACGATCCGCTCGAGCCCGACATGAGCCACGCACCGAGGCCCGCCAGCGCCACCACGACGACCGCGCCGATGGCCACAAAACGACGGCGACGGCCGGATTTCCGGCCGCCGGCGAGCACGCTGCCAACCTCGCTCTCGAGCGAGGAAGCGGGCGTTTCAGGCGTTTTTTGCAGCATGGCGCCTTCTACATGGTGATGAGACCCCACCATTGACACGGGTCAACCGCGGTTTCCCTTCGCTGGCGGCGCATGAAATTTCCGTCATCTGCGTGTCGCCGGCCACGGGAGCGACTACAGCATGGCCGGACTGAACCGGGCCTGAACGGCGGTCAGGTGAGATTGAGGCGCATGTCGACCTGGACATCGTCGGGATCGTCGCCCTCAGTAACCTCGACGAAGCCAAGCGACCGGTAGAGGGCAAGCGCCGCCTCGAAGCGGCGGACCGCGCTCAGAAACAGCGTGCGATAGCCGAGCGCGCGGGCGCGCTCGATGAGCGTTGTCACCAGGGCGCGGCCGACGCCGGCCCCGCGCGCCGCCTCGCGCACGAACAGCCGGTTGAGCTCGGCCTCGGTTGCCGTGCGCCGCTGCAGGGTGACGGCACCAACCGGCGCGCCGTCCAGCCGCGCCAGCAGGCATTCGCCATGCGGCGGATTGCAGACGGTCAACAGCCGCTCCAAGTGCCCCTCGAAATCGTGCGAGGTGAAATAGGCATCGATGACGGCGGTGAGGTCCGGCATGAATTCGTGGTTCCATGCCCTCAGCGCGCGGGCGAGCGCGCGCACCTCCTCCGCATCCGCCTCATCGCGGACAGGGATGATCTCGATCCCGTCGCCTGACATCGGCTCCCCTAGCCCAGCACCCGGCGCAGGAAATCGGCGCCGAGTGCGAGCCCCTGCTGGTCGATGCCGTGCTGCAGGCCGGGACGGAGATGCGATTCGACCGCGAAACCGGCTTCGCCGAGCGCCTTGGTCGCGGCGTCGAGCGCGATTGCCGGGATGACCGGGTCGGCGGCGCCGTGGACCAGCAGCACCGGCGGCCGGTGGCGAAGCTCGCTCTTCAGGTACTCCGGCCCCGCCAGCAGACCGGAGTAGCCGACGATGCCGGCAATGCGGCCCGGACGGCGCGGACCGACATGGAGCGCCATCATCGTGCCCTGGCTGAAGCCGACCAAAGCGAGGCGGTCGTCGGCAAGGCCGTGGGCGGCCAGCTCGGCATCGAGAAAGGCGTCGAGCACCGGCGCCGCCGAGCGAACCCGCTCCCGCAGCAGATGCGGGTCGGCACTGGCCAGCGGGAACCACTGGCGGCCGACCGGCGCCTCGCCGCAAGGCTCGGGCGCATGGGGCGAGACAAAGGCCGTGTCGGGGAGGACCGGCGCCAGCATGCGGCCGATGTCGATGAGATCGTTGCCGTCGGCGCCATAGCCGTGCAGGAAGACCACCAGGCTGGTCGCCTGTCCCCCCGAGGCCGGCGCCAGGCGCGGTCCGTCAAGCACCATCATGCCGTCCTTTCGAATCAGAAGCGCGCGGTGCCGCTATCATAGCGGCAGAGCCTTCTTTGCCCTGCGGGCGCTGTAATAGCCCCAGAACAGGGTCGCCGCGACGCTTCGCCAGGGCGACCAGCACTCGGCCATGGCGGCAAGGTCGTCGACCGCGACCGGTGGCTCCAGCCCGAAGGCGTCTGCCACCGCCAAGCGCAGCGCCAGGTCGCCGGCCGGGAAGACGTCCGGATGACCGAGGCAGAAGAGCAGATAGATGTCCGCCGTCCACGGACCGATGCCCTTGATGGCGCAGAGCGCGCCGTGGGCGGCGTCAGCCGGCAGCGCGGCAAGCCGGTCGAGGTCGAGCCCATCGCGGCAGGCGGCGGCGACGGCGCGCAAGGTGCGGATCTTGGGCGCCGACAGGCCGGCCTTGCGGAAGCGCGGGAGCCGGGCACAGCCGATCGCCTCCGGCGTCATCTCGGGAAAAGCAGTAAGGCAGCGCCGCCAGATGGCATCGGCGCTGGCCACCGACACCTGCTGCCCGACGATGACCCGAGCCAAGCCGGAAAACCCCGCCGCCCGCCGGCGCGGCGCCAATGGGCCGGCGGCGCGGATCACCGGCTTGAGCCGACCGTCGGCCCTGGCGAGCCAGGCGAGGCCCGCGGCGATGTCATCGGCGGTTTCGATGGTGCGCATGGGTAACCGGGGCTGCTAAACGAGAGCCGATGAGCGATCAAGCCGGACGACCATCCGTGCAACCCGTTTTCCGCTTCGCGCCCTCGCCGAACGGCGCGCTGCATCTCGGCCATGCCTTTTCGGCGCTGACCGACTTCGCCCTCTGCCGGCAAGCCGGCGGCCGCTTCCTGCTGAGGATCGAGGATATCGACTTGACCCGCTGCCTGCCGGAATACGAGGCGGCGATTTACGACGACCTCCGCTGGCTGGGGCTTAAGTGGGAGGAACCGGTGCGCCGTCAGTCGGAGCACATGGGCGACTATGCCGCTGCCCTTGGCCGGCTGACGGAGATGGGCCTCGTCTACCCGGCCTTCATGAGCCGCGCCGAGATCGCCAGGGCCGCGGCCGACCCGGCCTGGCCGCGCGACCCCGACGGGGCGCCGCTCTATCCCGGCGACGAACGCGACCTCGAGCCCAGAGAAGCCGAGGCCCACATCGCAGGCGGCGAGCCCTATGCGCTCAGGCTGAAGATGGACGCCGCCATCGCACAGGCCGGGCCGCTGTCATGGCAGGAAGACAGCGAAGGCGTGACGGTCGCAGCCGAACCGACCGCATGGGGCGACGTCGTGATCGCCCGCAAGGAGGTGCCGACCTCCTATCACCTGTCGGTCGTGGTCGACGACGCGGCCCAGGGGATCAGCCATGTGGTGCGCGGCCGCGACCTCTATCACGCCACATCCGTGCACGTGCTGCTGCAGCGCCTGCTGGACCTGCCGGCACCGCGCTACCACCACCACCGGCTGATCGCCGACGCCTCCGGCCGCAAGCTTGCCAAGTCCGACCGCGACACCGGGCTGGCGGCGCTGCGCGCGGCCGGCAGCACGCCGGATGATATTCGGCGCATGGTGGGGCTTTCGTAGCGACGCGGAATGCGGGAGTGCCGACCCCGGATTACGCTCACGCTCCATCCGGGTTACGGCGGGTGTAGGATCGGCGCCAGCGAGATTCCAGAACCGCATCAGGGAGTTCATGCAATGGCCGAACGCGCAAACCTCTACCGCCACGTCGTGCTGTTCAAATTCAAGGACACCACCTCCGCCGAGACCGTGGCCGGGATCGAGGGCGCCTTCCGCGCGCTCGGTGCCACCTTGCCGTTCGTGACGGATTTCGAATGGGGGCTGAATTCCTCACCTGAGGGCCTCAACGAAGGCTTCACCCACTGCTTCATCGTCACATTTGCCGGCCCCGAGGGGCGCGACCAATACTTGCCCCATCCCGCCCATCGGGCCTTCATCGCGCGCTGGCTCGACCCCAACCTGGAAAAGGCGTGCGTCGTCGACTTCGCCGCCCGGGACTGAGACGGCGCTCACGCCATCGGGGCTACAGCCACTGCACGACGTGCAGCCACAGGGTCACGGAGACCACCGCAGCGGCGGTGCTGATGGTGATGGCGTTCGACGCGATCGCCTCGCCGGTGCGGAAGTGCGCCGCCGCCAGCCAGGCATTGACCCCGGTCGGACACGCGGCGCCGATGACCAGCGCCCTGGCCCACACCGGCGGCAGGGGGACGACCGTAGCCAGCAGGACGAAGACGATGGCCGGCATGACGATGAGCTTGAGGACGGCGATGACCAGCGCCGGGCGAACGTTGCCTGAGATGCCATAACGGTTGAGCGTCATGCCGACGGTGAACAGCGACAGCGTGCCGGCGACGCTGGAGAGCCGGGTCAGCACCGTGCCGGCCGGGCCGCCGAGCGGCAGGCCGGTGAGGCGCCACGCGATGCCAGCGGCGATGCCGATGATGATCGGGTTCTTGACCAGCGCCTGCGCGGCCTTGCGCAGCGCAGCCGGTGCGTCGGTATGCGCCGACACCCCGTCGACGACCAACGCCCGCTCGTTGAGGATGGCGCCGACCGTCATCATCACCGGCAGGTTGATCGTGATGAGCACGGTCAGCGCCGCCGCACCCTCATCGCCATAGGCGACGATCACCAGCGGAATGGCGAGAAGCAGCATGTTGGGAAACGCCGACGAGACGCCGGCGACCACGCCGGTGCGCGCGTCGCGGCCGAACAGCCGGCGCACGGCGAACGTGCCGGTCGCCCACACAGTGGCGAAACCCGCGTAATAGGCGAGCCACACATAAAGCGGCGAGCCGCCGGAGAAATCGGCCGTCGCCAGGACGCGGAAGATGAGCAACGGAATGGCGATGGTGAAGCAGAAATCGGCGAGCGCCCGATCGCTGCCCGCGGGCAGCAGCCCGACCCAGGCGACGGCATAGCCGACGCCGATCAGCCCGAAGACCGGCAGGACGATGGTGACGATCTGATCCAAAACGATTCCAGTTTAGCCGCTCGTTAAGCAAAGTCCGCGATACTTGCCCAGTCTTGTTGCGTTTGGCGAGGGCGGCATGAACGACCAACCCATCGTCCACCTGACGGTCGATGGCCATCGGCCGCGGGTGGCCATTGTCGGCGGCAGCCCGGCCAGCGTCATGATTGCCGCCATCCTGGTCGAGCAGTTCGGCTGCGAGCCGCTCAACGCCGCCAGCGGCGAGGCCGCGCTGGCGCTGCTCGGCAGCGACCCGGCGATCGACCTCATCCTGCTCGACCTGGCGGTCCCCGACATGGACGGCATCGTCGCGGCGCAATTGATCCGCACGCTCGGCGCCAACGCCACGCTGCCGATCATTGCCGTCACCGACGACCGCGGCCGTCTGGCGACGCAGAGCGCCCGCGCCGCCGGATTCAGCGGAGCGGTGGTCAAGCCCTACAGCCCGCGCGAGCTCCACGCCGCCCTGGAGACGGCGCTCGCCCGTGCCGCTGCAGTGGCACCGGTGCTCGGCCACGCCTGATTGCGATTGCTTCAGCCGATGGTGCCGTCACGCAAGCGGCTGAGGGCGGCGTTGAACTCCGCCCCGAATAGCAGCAGCACAGCCACCATGTAGAGGAAGAAGATGGCGGTGAACACGCCGGCGAGCCCGGCATAGGTCGCTGCCATGTTCGAGAAGCTTGTCAGGTAGATGCGGAACACCCACGCGGCGACCAGCCAGCCGGCGAGCGTGAAGGCGATGCCCGGCCACAGGCGCAGCCAGTGCGGCCGCCCGGCCGGCAACATGACATGGGCCCCCGTCAAGGCCACCACCAGCACGACGCCGGCGATCAGCAGGCGCACCACAACCGAGATCGAGGTGAGGGGGGCGAGCAGCGGCGCCACGGCGATGAGATCGTTGAGCGCGGTGGTGCCCAGCGCCGCCAGCAGCACCAGAGCCAGGCTTGCCGCCGCGCCCACCAGCACCATCGCGATGCTCTGCCCGCGGCGAAAGAAGATCGACCGGCGATCGACGACCCGATAGGCGCGGTTGAGGCCGGTGCGGACGGCCTCGATGCCGTTTGAGGCGAGATAGACGGTAATCACGGCGGACAGCGTAACCAGCCCGCGATGCTCGGTCGCCAGCACCCGCCGAACCTCGTCGGCGATCGGGCCGGCGACGTCCTGCGGCCAGACCGCGAAGAGGAATTCGGCCACCCTGACCGACAGCCCCTCGGCCCCCACGAAGCCCGCCAGCGACGCCACGAAGATCAGGAAGGGGAACAGCGCCATCAGCGCTGACAGGGCGACGTGGCTGGCCATCGCCCAGCCGTCGTCCCACAGGAAATGGCCGAAGGCGTCCTCGATGACCACCCACGCCCTGCCGACGGGACCTCGCTCAGCCTGTGCCATGGCCTTGGCCGTACTCCTGTCTTGGCCGCCTGGATCGCGCCACCGCACGCCCCTGTCGTAGCCAGCGGAATTCTGGCGCCGGCCGGCGGTTTTCCGCCGCTCTGGTTAACCGCCGCGGTCCCCAGGTGGCCGGAACCGTGAATCCCGGTCAAGTGCGGGTGAGACCAAACTGTCGCAGGTAACCACCTTCGGAAATGCCGGGCTCGATGCCCCTTGCATCCTATCCGATATCTCGGCCATCTTCCCCCTGCGGCGCGTGAATTGGGGGACTGTGAATGGTGGATATGAGTCGCCGCGATGCCATCAGCGCCGCCGAGGCGCTGCAGCCGACTATCGCGGGCGCGACGACCGGACCAAGGATGCAGGTGCCGCCGCGCACCATCCTGATCACGGGCTGCTCATCCGGCATCGGCTATCACTGCGCCCACGCCCTCCAGGAGCACGGCGGCTGGCGCGTCTTTGCCTCGTGCCGCAGGCAGGAGGACGCCGACCGCCTCGCCGGCGAGGGGCTGGAGACGCTGCGCCTCGACCTTGCCGACAGCGCCTCCATCGCCGCCGCCGTCGAAGAGGTGCTCAAGCGCACCGGCGGCAAGCTCGACGCGCTGTTCAACAACGGCGCCTACAGCCACCCCGGTGCCTTCGAGGACGTGCCGACCGAGAACGTCCGCAAGCTCTTCGAGACCAACTTCTTCGGCTGGTACGAACTGACCCGCCTGGTTCTGCCGGTCATGCGCAAACAGGGCCACGGCCGCATCATCAATTGCTCGTCGGTGCTGGGATTCGTGTCGGCGCGCTTCATGGGCGCCTATGCCGCCACCAAGCATGCCGTCGAGGGCTGGACCGACACGCTGCGCCTGGAGCTCTACGGAACGGGTATCGAGGCAATCATCCTTCAGCCCGGACCGATCTATACCCGCATGCTCGAAAACGCCCGCGGCCATTTCATCGAAACCGTCGACGTGCGCAACTCCCTCTACCGCGGCGACTACGGCCGCGAACTGTCCAGATTCGCCACCGGCAATAGCGCCAACTCGTTCAAGCGCGGACCGGAGGCGGTGGCCGAGAAGCTGTTCCACGCACTCGAGGACCCGCGCCCCAAGGCCCGCTACCGCGTCACCATCCCGACCCTGGTCGGCTCCTGGCTGAAGCGGCTGCTGCCCACCCGCATCATGGACAAGGTGCTGCTCCAGCAGCGCTAGAACAGCGAATAGAGAGTGGCGAATAGCGAATAGTGGCGCCGGTCTGTCCGCTACACCCTACTCCCTACTCCCTACTCCCTACTCGCTATCCCGGCCGGGCGATCATCAGGCCCCCATCGACGAACCATGTCTGGCCGGTGACGTAGGAGGCATCGTCGGAGGCGAGGAAGACGATCACTCCGGCGATTTCATCCGGCCGCGCCACCCGCCCCATCGGAATCCGTGCCTCGGCGCGGCTGAGCGCCGCCGGATCGATCTCGAAGTCGGCGTTCATCGGCGTCATCACCGCGCCCGGACCGACGGCGACGACGCGGATGCCGTCGCCGGCGTAGCGCAGCGCCAATGTCGCGGTCATGCCGCCGAGCGCCGCCTTGGACATCTGATAGGCGATCGCCTCGGTGAACGGCGTCACCTGGTTGATCGACGAAGTCGAGATGATGACCCCCGGCTGGCCGACATCGAGGAAATGCTGGATCGCCGCCTGCGAACACAGGAAGGCGCCGCGCATGTTGACCGCCATCACCTGGTCGAAATCGGCGATGTGCATCTCGTGCGGCTCGCCGTCGATCTTGATGCCGGCGTTGTTGACCAGCACGTCGAGGCCGCCGAGCAGCTCCACCACCCGGGCAAACAGCGCGTCGACCGCGTCCTCGTCGGCCACGTCGGCCGGCGCCAGCACATAGACCCCTTCCGGATTGATCTCGGCGAGTTCGTCGACCAGCGTCTCCGCCGGCTCGCGGTCGCCGACGAAATTGACCGCGACGTTGGCGCCCTCCTCGGCGAAGCGCAGCGCCGTGGCGCGCCCGATGCCCGTCGCCGCCCCGGTGATCAGAACCCGCTTGCCGTCGAGCCCGTGCATGAGTCGCCTCAGCCCCCGAGATAAGACGATGCGACGGATGTGCTTTGATGACAAGGGGTTGCCGGCACGCCCAAGGGCGCGCCGGCACCAGATCAGTGGATGACGATGTCGCCCGCCAACCCGGTAGCCCCGGCATAGAGATCGTGCCTATATGTTCGAAACCTTGGCGTCTCGCCAAAACGCGGACACAGCATGGCAACGTTCCTTCACTATCTCGCCCCGGTCGCCGTCGGCATTGTCGCCCTGGTGTTGCTCGCCGGCCTCGTCAACATGATGCGCGGCGGCTCGGGCAACACCTCGCAGCTCATCATGCGCTGGCGGGTGATCCTGCAATTCGCCGCCATCGTCATCATCATGGCCGCCCTCTACTTCTCCTCGCGGTGACGCCCGTGGTCCTCATCAACCGCATCTACACGAAGACCGGCGACGACGGCACCACGGCGCTGGCCACCGGCGAACGGCGGCCGAAATCGGACCTGCGCTTCGAGACGATCGGCACCATCGACGAACTCAACGCCCATGTCGGCCTGGCACGCCTGGAAGAGGCGACCCTGCCCGACGGTCTCGACGCCATGCTCGGCCGCATCCAGAACGACCTCTTCGACCTCGGCGCCGACCTCGCCACGCCCGAGAAGCCCGGCCGCGAGCGGCTGCGCATCGTCGCCGCCCAGGTGACGCGGTTGGAGGAGGAGATCGACACGCTCAACGCCGATCTCGCGCCGCTCACCTCCTTCGTTCTGCCCGGTGGCACGCCGGCGGCTGCGGCGCTCCATCTCTGCCGCACCGTGGCGCGCCGGGCCGAGCGGCTGGCCGTGGCGCTTGCCGGCCGCGAAGCGGTCAACCAGCAGGCGACGCGCTATATCAACCGCCTGTCCGACTTCTTCTTCGTCGCCGCACGCCTGGCCAACGACCGCGGCGCCGGCGACGTTCTGTGGGTGCCCGGCGACAACCGCTGACGGCGAGAACTAATGGCCTTCATTCCGATCTACGACACCAACCCGCTCAAGAACATCAAGCGTCCGTGGGTGGCGTGGGGCCTGATCGTCGCCAACATCCTGGTCTATTTCCTCGTCGAGTCGGGCACCGCTGGCGAAGCCAGCGACGCCTCGGTGACTGCCTTCGGGCTGTTCCCCGCCGTGTTCAGCGGCGTCGACGTCTCGCGCTCGGCGCTGCCCGACGTGGCAACGCTGATCACCTACTCGTTCCTGCACGCCGATTTCTGGCACCTTGCCGGCAACATGATCTTTCTCTGGGTACTCGCCGACAATGTCGAGGATGCCCTCGGCCATGTCCGCTTCCTGGTCTTCTACCTGCTGTGCGCGGCCGGCGCCGGCTATGCGTTCGTGCTGTCCAATCCCGCCATGACCGGGCCGGTGATCGGCGCCTCCGGCGCCATCGCCGGCACGATCAGCGCCTATCTGATCCTGCATCCGCGCGCCAAGATGTGGGTGCTCGCCTTCGGCCGCATCCCGCTGAGGCTTTCTGCCGTCTACGTGCTCAGCTTCTGGATCGTCTTCCAGGTCTTCGCCGTCCTCTTCGCCAGCCATGAGGGCAACGTCGCCTGGTGGTCGCACATCGGCGGCCTCATCTGCGGCGCCGTGCTGGTGCTCGTCATGCGGCGCAAGAACGCGCCGCTCTTCGACCTCAGGCCGGTTGACGATTCCGCCGCACAGCCCCTAGGGTCGCCGCCCACTCGGGAACCGAAAGGCCCCTGGCAATGAAGATCTTGGTCGCCGTGAAGCGGGTCGTCGATGCCAACGTCAAGGTGCGGGTCAAGGCGGACGGCAGCGGCGTCGAGCTCAACGGCGTCAAGATGGCCATGAACCCCTTCGACGAGGTGGCGCTGGAAGAGGCGCTCAGGCTGAGGGAGGCGGGAGCGGCCGAGGAGGTGGTGGTGGTCTCCGTCGGCTCGGCCGCCGCAGCCGAGACCATCCGCTCGGGGCTGGCCATGGGCGCCGACCGCGGCATCCTGGTGAAGACCGAGGAGCGGGTCGAGCCGCTGGGCGTCGCCAAGGCGCTGAACGCCGTCGTGGCGAACGAGGCCCCCGGCCTGGTGATCCTCGGCAAGCAGGCCATCGACGATGACGCCAACCAGACCGGGCAGATGCTGGCGGCGCTGACCGGCTGGGCGCAGGGCACCTTCGTCTCCAAGGTGGCGTTCGACGGCGGCCGCGCGACGGTGACCCGCGAGGTCGACGGCGGGCTGGAGACCCTGTCGCTGGCGCTGCCGGCGGTGATCACGGTCGACCTCCGCCTCAACGAGCCGCGCTATGCCTCGCTCCCCAACATCATGAAGGCCAAGAAGAAGCCGATCGCCGAGGTAAGCGCGGCGGAGCTCGGCATCGACCTCACGCCGCGCCTCTCCGTGCTCGCCGTCGCCGAGCCGCCACCGCGGCGGAGCGGCGCCAGGGTCGCCGACGTTGCCGAACTGGTCGACAAGCTCAAGAACGAGGCGGGCGTCCTGTGACCACTCTGCTGATCGCCGACCATGACAATGTGACGCTGGGCGAAGCGACCGCCCATGCGCTTTCCGCCGCCGGCGCGCTCGGCGGTGACGTCCACCTGCTGGTCGCCGGTGCCGGTTCAGCCGCGGTCGCGGCCGCAGCGGCCAGGCTCGCCGGCGTCGCCAAGGTTCTCACCGCCGAGGCCGACGGCCTCGCCCACCAGCTTGCCGAGCCGCTGGCCGCGCTGATCGTGTCGCTTGCCGGCAATTACGATGCGCTGGTCGCGCCGGCCACCGCCGCCGGCAAGAACGTCATGCCGCGGGTCGCCGCCCTTCTCGACGTCATGCAGATCTCCGACATCACCAAGGTCGTCGCGCCCGACACCTTCGAGCGGCCGATCTACGCCGGCAATGCCGTCGAGACGGTGAGGACCGCCGACGCGAAACGGGTGATCACGGTCAGGGCCACCGCCTTCCCGGCGGCGACCGCCGGCGGCGCTCCGGCACCGATCGAGGCCGTCGCCGTGCCTGACCTGCCGGCGTCATCGACCTTTGTCGGCGCCGAACTGACCCGCTCCGGCCGCCCGGACCTCACCGCCGCCCGCGTCATTGTCGCCGGCGGCCGCGCCCTCCAGTCGGCCGAGACGTTCCGCGAGCTTCTCGAGCCGCTCGCCGACAAGCTCAACGCCGCCATCGGCGCCACGCGCGCCGCGGTCGACGCCGGCTTCTGCTCCAACGACCTGCAGGTCGGCCAGACCGGCAAGGTTGTGGCTCCCGAGCTCTACATCGCCTGCGGCATCTCCGGCGCCATCCAGCACCTTGCCGGCATGAAGGACTTGCGCGTGATCGTCGCTATCAACAAGGACCCGGAAGCGCCCATCTTCGCCGTCGCCGACTATGGCCTAGTCGGCGATCTCTTCCAGATCCTGCCGGAACTCGCCAAGGCCCTGTGATAGACTCACGGTTTCCGCTGCGGCCCAAGGTGCTTCGACCATGACTATCGCGCTCAAGAAAATCGGCATCATCGGCGCCGGACAGATGGGCGGCGGCATCGCCCATGTCTGTGCGCTGGCCGGCTACAAGGTGGTGCTCAACGACGTTTCGGCCGATCGGATCAAGTCCGGTCTTGCCACCATCAACGGCAACATGGCCCGCCAGGTGAGCTCCGAGAAGATCAGCGAAGGCGACCGTCAGGCGGCCCTCAAGCGCATCGCCCCGGCGGAGGATTTCGACGGGCTGGGCGACAGCGATCTGGTGATCGAGGCGGCGACCGAGAACGAGGCGGTGAAGGCCGAGATCTTCGGCCGTCTGAAAGGCACGCTGAAACCGGGCGCGCTGCTGGCCACCAACACCTCATCGATCTCGATCACACGTCTGGCCGCCACCACCGATCGGCCCGAGCAGTTCATCGGCGTCCACTTCATGAACCCGGTTCCGGTCATGGAGCTGGTCGAGCTGATCCGCGGCATCGCCACCGCCGACGACACCTTCGACGCCACCACGGCCTTCGTGAAGCAGCTCGGCAAGACCTCCGTCCTGTCGGAGGATTTCCCCGCCTTCATCGTCAACCGCATTCTGCTGCCGATGATCAACGAGGCGATCTACACGCTGCACGAGGGGGTCGGCACTGTCGAGGCGATCGACACCGCCATGCGCCTGGGGGCCCACCACCCGATGGGGCCGCTGCAGCTCGCCGACTTCATCGGCCTCGACACCTGCCTGTCGATCATGCAGGTGCTGCACGAGGGTCTGGCGGATTCGAAATACCGGCCCTGCCCGCTGCTGGTGAAATACGTCGAGGCAGGCTGGCTCGGCCGCAAGACGCGCCGCGGATTCTACGATTACCGCGGCGAGACGCCGGTTCCGACACGTTAACGCGTGACCGAGGGTTAACGAGGCGTATCGGCCACCCCTCGTAATTCCGACAGGGTGTTTTTGGGTTCGTAAAGCTTGCCTGCGACACTGCGGCAAGGCGAGGCGCACGGCAATCTCCCTTCCCTGCGCCCCCGACGACGGACCCGCATGCAGTTCGATACGCTCACCCTGATGATGGCCGGCAGCATCACGACCGCACTCAGCGGCGTGTTACTGCTCGGCGTGTGGGCGCAGCTGCGCCAGACGGCGCTGCTGTGGTGGTTCGCCGCCGACATCATCTATGCCGTCGGCATCGCCCTGCTCACCATCGGCATGTCCGGCAACGACGCGCCCCTGATCGTGACCGGCGGGCTGCTCAGCGACCTGGCAGTGCCGCTGATCTGGATCGGCGTGCGCACGTTCAACGACCAGCGGCCGGCGGGAGTGTCGATGCTGCTGGTCGTCATCACATGGCTGGCCATCGATCTGGCGGCTTCGATGATGCCGATCGGACCGCTCGTCAGCTTCCTCGGCTGGGCCGTCTGGTTGTCCGCCGCCGCGGTCGCTCTGTGGCGCGGCCGCAGCGACCACATCCCGGCGCGCTGGCCGCTCATGGCGGTTCTCCTGATCCACGCCTTCGTCTTCGTCGGCGGCATGTTTGACATCCTGATCGGCCGCATTCCGCATGACGGCATCGCCCCGATCAACAGCTGGTTCGGCACGATCTTCTTCGAGGGCATCGTCTACGCCATGGCTTCGGCCATCCTCATGGCGCTCCTGTGCAAGGAGCGCGAGACCCAGGCCTACAAACGCGCTGCGCGGACCGATTCTCTCACCGGCACCGCCAACCACGGCGCCCTGCTGGAGAGCGCCCAGCGCACCTACGAACGCTCCCGCGTGGACGGCACGCCGTATTCGCTCATCATGTTCGATCTCGATCACTTCAAGACCATCAACGACCTCTACGGACATCGCGCCGGCGACAACATCCTGCGCGCCTTCGCCGATATCGTACGCGGTCTGCTGCGCCCGACCGATATCTTCGGCCGCTACGGCGGAGAGGAATTCACCGTCATCCTCCCCGGCGCCACCGTCGAGACCGCGGCCGTCATCGCCGAGCGCGTGCGCCACGCCTTCGCCGAGCAGCACCGCTTCCTGGATGGCCAGACACTCAATGCCACGGTCAGCGCCGGCGTCGCCGAGGCCGGCATGTCGCTGGAAGACACCATCGACGCCGCCGACCGGGCGATGTACCGGGCCAAAAGCCTCGGACGGAACCGCGTCGAACGGATCGACCGGCAGCCGCCGGCAAACGGACACGACACCATCATCCGCATCGCCTGACGCGCTCGTTAACAATCGGTTTTCATTAACGCACCAATTGCACCGGGCGAGCTAACCAGACGTCAGCGGCCAGCAGGTATGGTCGCCGGTGGACTGGGGAGTTGCATGGGGTGAGCCCGCTGCAATTCGCATCCGCTGCAGTGAGGAGTCCGCAATGAGTGTGGATCTGCCGACATTGATGGTCGCCGGAAGTTTCGTTTCGGCCATAAGCGGCCTCTTCCTCATCTTTGCGGCTATGCAGACCAAGGATTCGGAGGGGATGCTGTGGTGGGCCAGCGCCAATCTGACGCTGGCCGCGGCGATCCCACTGGTGGCGACGCCCAATCTCAGCCTGCTGTCGATCATGATGTCGGTCACCCTGCTCAACATCTCTCCGGCGCTGGTCTGGGCCTCGGCGCGCGCGTGCAACGGCCATCGGGTCGAAATCGGCGTGGTCAGCGCCGGCGCCGGCGTGTGGCTCGCCAGCTTCGCGATCCCCATCGTCCGCCACACGGTGGACGTCTATGTCACCCTCAACCTTTCCATCGTCGCCACCTTCCTGTTCGCCGCCGCCTTCGAATTCTGGCGCGGTCGCAACGACAAGCTGACCGCCCGTGCGCCACTGATCGTCCTGCTGGTGCTGCACGGGATATTTGCGGCCGGCGGCGCTGTCATCTGCGCTTTCGGCGGCCTGACCCCGGTCGGCGGAACGGCCCTGATGAGCTGGCTCGGCTTCATCCACTTCGAGACGCTCACCTTCGTCGTCGGCACGTCGATCTTCACGGTGGCGATGGGGCGCGAGAAGCAAGAGCTTCTGCACAAGATCGACGCCAACACCGATTCCCTCACCGGGCTCGCCAACCGCCGCGCCTTCTACGACGACGCCCAGCGCGTCCTGGCCGGCAGGCGCGAGACCGGCATGTCGGTCAGCGTCATCCTCTTCGATCTCGATCACTTCAAGGCGATCAACGACACCTACGGTCACGGCCCCGGCGACGATGTGCTGCGCGCCTTCGGCGAGGCCTCGCGCAAGACGCTGCGCGCCAGCGACCTGATCGGCCGCATCGGCGGCGAGGAATTCGCGGTCATGCTGCCCGGTGCCGGCATGGAGGCCGCCTATCTGGTCGCCGAGCGCACGCGCGTCGCCTTCACCTCCGCCTGCGTCGGAATTGGCGATTTCACCGCAACGCTTTCCGCCGGCGTCGCCCGCGCGGACCCCAATTCGAGCGTCGATTCCCTGCTCAAGGCCGCCGACGAAGCACTGTACCGCGCCAAGTCCAACGGCCGCAATCGCGTCGAGGTCGCCGGCCGCGACCCGCGCATCGAAACCGTCAAGCCCGCGCCCGCCGCCGCGTTTGCCGGACAGCGCGTCGCCTGAGCCCTCAACCGGGCGTTATCGCCGCCTTGATCAGCGCCTTGGCGTCCTCCGAATCCCATTCGGCCGGACCTTCGATGCCGCCGATGCGGCAGCCCTTGCCGTCCACCAGGATGGTCGTCGGCAGGCCGAGCGCCAGCCCGCGTTTCTTCAGCTCGTTGAAGATGGCGAAGGTCGGATCGGCGTAGAAGGCAAGCCGCGAAACGCCGATCTCGCCGAGGAAGGCCCGCGCGCGCTCCGGGGTGTTCTGGTCGACATTGACGGCGACGACCGAGAATGTGTCGCTGCCGAGCGCCGCCTCGAGCCGGTCGAGAGCCGGCATCTCGGCACGGCACGGCACGCACCAGGTCGCCCACAGGTTGACCAGCACCGTCTTGCCGGCGAATGCGGCCAGGCTCGTCGCGCTGCCGTCGGGTGCCTGGAAGGCGAGATTGCGCACCAGATCCGGCCTGTCGGCTGGCCGGAAGGCCGCCACCTGGCCCTTCGCCAGAGGGTCCAGCCGGGCGGCCGTCGCCACCGCGCCGGCGCAATCGACGCCGGCTTCGGCGGTTGCGCCGTTGCCATCGGCTGACTCCCTGACATATACCGCGACCGCACCGGCCAAGACGCCGGCGACGGCGGCCATGCCAAGCCACAATGCAACACGCCGCCTTGCCGTCAGTCCGTCCGTCATTCGTCTATCGTTTCCCGGAGTTCGATCATGAAGAACCGCATGTGGGGCGGCCGTTTCGCCGAAGGCCCCGATGCCGTCATGGAAGAGATCAACGCCTCGATCGATTTCGACCGGGAACTCTTCCGCCAGGACATCCGGGGCTCCGAGGCCCATGCCCGCATGCTCGCCCGTCAGGGCATCATCGCGGCGGACGATGCCGAAAAGATCGTGGCCGGTCTAGACACGATTCTGCGAGAAATCGAAGCAGGGAAATTCACCTTTTCCCGGGGCCTTGAGGACATCCACCTCAACATCGAGGCGCGCCTGACCGAACTCATCGGCCCGGCCGCCGGCCGGCTGCACACGGCGCGCTCGCGCAACGACCAGGTGGCGACCGACCTCAAGCTGTGGGTGCGCGACGCCATCGACCGCACCGACGCCGGCCTCGCCGCCTTGCAGCGGGCGCTGGCCGAGAAGGCGCTCGCCCATGCCGCCACCGTAATGCCAGGCTTCACCCATCTGCAGGTCGCCCAGCCGGTGACCTTCGGCCACCACCTGATGGCCTATGTCGAGATGCTGGGGCGCGACCGCAGCCGCTTCGCCGATGCGCGCAGAAGGCTCAACGAATCGCCGCTCGGCGCCGCGGCGCTGGCCGGCACTTCTTTTCCGATCGACCGGCAGATGACCGCGGCGGCGCTCGGCTTCGACCGGCCGGCGGCCAATTCGCTCGATGCCGTTTCCGACCGCGACTTCGCCGTCGAGGCGCTGTCGGCAGCGAGCCTCGCGGCGGTGCATCTGTCGCGCTTCGCCGAGGAGATCATCATCTGGTCGTCGGCCGGCTTCCGCTTCGTGCGGCTCTCCGACAAGTTCACCACCGGCTCGTCCATCATGCCGCAGAAGCGCAATCCCGACGCGGCCGAGCTGGTGCGCGCCAAGGCAGGCCGCATCGTCGGTGCGTTGACCGGCCTCATCGTCGTGCTCAAGGGCCTGCCGCTCGCCTATGCCAAGGACATGCAGGAGGACAAGGAGCCGGTCTTCGACGCATTCGGCGCGCTGGAGCTGTCGCTCGCGGCGATGACCGGCATGGTCGCCGACATGGAGCCGGACGTGGCTGTCCTGCGCAAGGCGGCCGGCGGCGGCTTCTCCACCGCCACCGACCTCGCCGACTGGCTGGTGCTGACCCTGGGTCTGCCCTTCCGTGAGGCCCATCACCTCACCGGGCGGATCGTGGCGGAAGCCGAGCAACGCGGCGCGACGCTCGACCGCCTGCCGCTCGACGCGCTCCAGGCAATCGAACCCGGCATCACCGATAACGTCTACTCGGTGCTCTCGGTGCGCCAGTCGGTCAGGAGCCGCCGCAGCCTCGGCGGCACGGCGCCCGACAACGTGCGCCGCGAGGCGCGCCGCTGGCTCAGGCGGCTGGCGAAGGAAAAGAAGGGGTAGAGGCCGCTTTGCGGCAAAGTTGCCGGTGGTCAACGCCGCCGGAATGGCTATGATACAAGCGCTCCGGGTCGCTGAAGCGGCCGGGAGCCGTATGTCAAGCTGGGGGTGGCCGTGGCGCCTGCCGACCGCAGAATTCTGTCCCGCGTGCTCGTTGCCGGCGTGATCGTGCTGGCCATGGGGCTGGCCGGTTGCGGCCGCAAGGCGGCGCTCGACCCGCCGCCGGGCGCGGCGGTGACGACCAAGACCTGCGCGACCTGCACCCCGGCGCCGGCCCCGGAGAAACCGAAAAAGCCGTTCTTCCTCGACTGGCTTCTCTAGTTCTCTGACGGGTTTCTTTCCGTGAATCACTTCCAATACCGTGCCGGCGTGCTCCACGCCGAGGATGTGCCCCTGCCGGCGATCGCAGCCGAGGTGGGGACACCTTTCTATTGCTACGCGACGGCGACGCTGAAGCGCCACATCCGCGTCTTCCGCGAGGCCTTCTCCGGCCTCGACACGCTCATCTGCTACGCCATGAAGGCGAACTCCAACCAGTCGGTGATCCGCACCTTCGTCGCGGAAGGCGCCGGGCTCGACGTGGTGTCGGAGGGCGAACTTCGCCGGGCGCTGGCGACCGGGGCGAAGCCGGACACCATCGTCTTCTCCGGCGTCGCCAAGAGCGAGCGCGAGATCGCGCTCGCCGTCGACACCGGCATCCTCTGCTTCAATGTCGAATTGGAGCCGGAGCTGGAGCGCATCTCCGCGATCGCGTCATCGAAGGGCGCCACCGTTGCCATCGCCATCAGGGTCAATCCCGACGTCGACGCCCGCACCCATGCCAAGATCACCACCGGCAAGGCGGAGAACAAGTTCGGCGTGCCCTACGACCGGGCCCGCGCTGTCTATGCCCGCGCGGCGAAGCTGCCCGGCATCCGCGTCAGCGGCGTCGACGTGCACATCGGCAGCCAGATCATCGACATGGAGCCCTACGCCGCGGCCTATGAGCGGCTTGGCGACCTGGTGCGCGACCTCCGCGCCGACGGCCACGAAATCGATCATGTCGATTGCGGCGGGGGCCTCGGCATCCCCTACCGGCTCGACGATCCTGCCCCGCCGCCGCCTGCGGCCTATGCCGAGATCATCCGCCGCCGGCTCGGCAATCTCGGCGCCCGCATCCTGCTCGAGCCAGGCCGAGTCTTCGTCGGCAATGCGGGCATCCTTGTCGCCAAGGTCGAATACATCAAGCAGGGCACGGCCAAGGCCTTCGTCATCCTCGACGCCGGCATGAACGACCTCATCCGCCCCACCCTCTACGACGCCCATCACGACATCAGGCCGGTCGTGCAGCCGATCCTCAACGCCGAACCGATGGTTGCCGACGTTGTCGGCGGCATCTGCGAGACCGGCGACTATCTGGCGCTGGGCCGGCGCCTGCCGCCGCTCGAAGCCGGCGATCTGGTGGCGATCATGACCGCCGGCGCCTATGGCGCCGTCCAGGGCTCGACCTACAACACCCACCCGCTGGCGGCGGAAGTCATGGTCGACGGCGGCCGGTGGGCGGTTGTCCGCCCGCGCCAGACCTATGACGACCTGATCGGCATGGACCGCATCGCGCCGTGGCTGACGTGAATGGGAAGGGAACGTCGATGGAGCACGCCCGCAAGAAGGAACTCGCGCGCAGCTACAAGGAGCAGAAGGTCCGGCCGGGCATCTTCGCCGTCCGCTGTACCGCGAGCGGCGAGACCTGGGTCGGGCAAGCACCGGATGTCGACAAGCGGCAAAACGGACTGTGGTTTCAGTTGCGCATGGGCGGCTTTCCCGGAAAGAGCCTGCAGCAGGCCTGGACCACCCATGGCGAGGCGGCATTCGCCCTCGAAGTTCTGGAAGAAATCCGCGACGACAACGCGTCGATGATCCCGCTGCGTCTCAAGGAGCGGGAGGCATACTGGCGCCAGGAACTGGGCGCCGCGGCGCTCGTCTAGCCGCACCACCGGCCGCAATCCCGAACTCGTGAAGGCCGCCAGAAGCCCGCTGCCTCGCTTTGGGCACAGTTTGTGCTAGGCTTTTTGCCAGCGTGGGGGGCTCCAGACGGAGGCGCATGACCGATTCGGCGGCGAACCGGCGGCCCGGCGACACTTTGCAGAAGACAGTCGAGGCGCGCATCGCCCGTACGGTGGGGCGCGCCCGTGCGGCGCTGCTGTGGGAGCAGCTCTGGCCGCTGATCGCGCCGTTCCTGGTGTTGGCGGCGCTGTTCGCCGCGCTCTCCTGGTTCGGCCTGTGGCGCATCACGTCCGAGCCGGTCCGCCTCACCATCCTCGCTCTGTTCGCGATTGCCGCCGCCGGCTTCGCCTGGCGGGCACTGCGCTTTGCCTGGCCCTCGCGCGCCGCCGCCTTCGCGCGGGTCGAGCAGGCGACCGGCGCGCTCCACCGACCGGCCACCGCCTTCACCGACCGCCTTGCCTCGCGCCCCGACGACCCCACCGGGCAGGCACTGTGGGAGGCCCATCGCCGGCGCATGCTCTCCTCGCTCGACCGTCTGCGCGCCGGCCTGCCGGCGCCGCGGCTGGCGGCCCGCGATCCTTATGCGCTGCGTTTCCTGGTGCTGTTGCTCTTCGTCGTCGGCTTCGTCGTGGCCGGCCCGGAACGCATCGCCCGCCTCGGCGAGGCCTTCCGCGGCGGCGAGAGCACGGCCGCGGCAATCGCCCGCATCGACGCCTGGGTGACGCCGCCGGCCTATACCGGCCGCGCCCCGATCTTCCTCACCGGCGAGGCCGCCAAGCCGCCGGGCACCGAATATTCCGTGCCCATCGGCAGCGTCGTGACCGTGCGCACCGGCGGCAACCGCGATCTCTCCGTGATGGCCTCCGACGGCGGCAAGCCGGCACCGGTGGCGCCCATGGCGCCGAAACAGGCGGCAGCCGCCGACGCCGCGGCGCCGCTGGAGCACCAGGTGACGCTCTCGAGAGCCGGCAGCGTCACCATCGAGAAGTCCGGCCATGAGATCACCGGCTGGAAATTTGCCGTGCAGCCCGACAATCCGCCGCAGATTGCGCTGGTCGGCGAGCCGCGCGCCGAAGCCAGCGGGGCGCTGGCGCTGTCCTATTCGCTCACGGACGACTACGGCGTCGTCGCCGCCCGCGGCGAGATCACGCCGCTCGCCGACCCCACCACCGGCGACGCCCACCCGCTCTATGACGCGCCGGCGCTGCCCCTGTCGCTGCCCCAGCTCCGGGTGCGCGACGGCACCGGCCAGACCATCCGCGACCTCACCTCGCATCCCTGGGCCGGCGCCAAGGTCAAGCTGACGCTGGTCGCCACCGACGAGGCCAAGCAGGAAGGCAGGAGCGCTCCGGTCGAATTCACCCTGCCGGCCCGCCACTTCTCCAATCCGCTTGCCCGCGCCGTGGTCGAGCAGCGCGCCCGCCTGGCGCTCGACGCCAACGCCGCCGACCGCGTTGCCGACGCGCTCGACGCGCTCACCGTGGCACCGGACAAGATCGACGGTCTCGGCAACTATCTGGCGCTGCGCTCGGCCTATTTCCGTCTGATCGAGGCTCGTGGCGATGACGAGCTCAGGGGCGTGGTCGACTACCTCTGGCAAATTGCGCTCGGCATCGAGGACGGCAACCTGTCGCTCGCCGCCCAGGCGCTGCGCGACGCCCAGGAGGCGCTGCGGAAGGCGCTCGAGAACAACGCCTCCGACGCCGAGATCCAGAAGCTCACCGAGAACCTGCGCCAGGCGATGAACCAGTTCCTGAAGCAGCTTGCCGAGCAGGCGCGCCAGAACCCGCAGGCGAACACCCTGCCGCCCAATGCCAATGTCCAGACGCTGCGCTCGCAGGACCTGCAGCGCATGCTCGACCAGATCGAGAACCTGGCGCGCACCGGCGCGCGCGACGCCGCCCGCCAGATGCTCTCCGAATTGCAGAACCTGCTGGACAACCTCCAGGCCGGCCAGCCGCAGCAGGGCGGCCAGCAGAACAGCCAGGCAATGCAGAGCCTCAACCAGCTCGGCGACATGATCCGCAAGCAGGAAGAGCTGATGAACCGGACCTACCGCGCCGACCAGGGCCAGAACCCGGACGGCAGCGGCCAGCCTATGACCGAGGAGCAACTGCAGCAGGCGCTCAAAGACCTGCAACAGCAGCAGCAGGCGCTGCAGCAGGGCCTCGGCAAGCTGATGCAGCAGCTCCAGGGAATGGGGCTCAACCCGACCGGCAAGCTCGGTCAGGCCGGACAGGCCATGGGCCGCGCCGAAGGCCAGCTCGGCCAGGGTCAGACCGGCGACGCGGTGGGCAGCCAGAGCCAGGCGCTCGACGCGCTGCGCCAGGGCGCGCAGGGGCTGAGCCAGCAGCTCGCCAACCGTCAGGGCCAGGGGCAGGGTCAGGGCCGTAGCGGCGGCATCCGCGGCGGCGATTTCTCCAATACCGATCCGCTCGGCCGGCCGCGCAGCACGCTCGGCCCCGACCTCGGAACGACTGTCAAGGTTCCCGACGAGATCGATACGCAGCGCGCCCGCGAGATCCTCGACGCGATCCGGAAGCGGCTCGGCGATGCCTACCGGCCGGCGCTTGAGCGCGATTACCTCGAGCGGCTGCTCGAGCAGTTCTAGTCCTGCGCTCCTCGACCACGCCGACGAAGGGCAACTCGCGGAAGGCATGCGCCGCATCCATGCCGTAGCCGACCACGAACAGATCGGGACAGACGAAGCCGATGTGATCCGCCTTGAGCGGCTGGGCGAGTTTGCCCGGCTTCTCCAGGAGCACTGCGACCCCGACCCGCGCCGCACCGCGCTTGAGCATCAGATTGCGCGCAAAGGCGATGGTGCGCCCGGATTCCAGGATGTCGTCGATGAGGAGCACGTCGCGGCCCGACACGTCGCTTTCGATGTCGCGCACCAGCGACACCTCGCCCGACGACGTGGTGCGTGTGCCGTAGCTCGACAGCGAGATGAACTCCACCTCCGGCGACAGGCCGGCATGGTACAGCGCGCGCAGAAGGTCGGCGGCGAAGACGTAGCTGCCCTTGAGAATGGAGACGACCAAAAGATTGCGATAACCCGCCGCGGCGATCTCGCCGGCAATCTCGCGATTGCGCGCCGCGATCGTTTCCGCATCGAACAGAACGCGGATCGTTCGCCCCCTGACGCGCGGCATCAGCGCATCCCGATGATCTGGTTCTCGCGCTCTGCGAGCTTCAGCGTGACCTGGGTGGCATCGGCCGGCGGCGTCGAAACGGCGCTGCGGAACCCGAACGAATCGCCCGGCGCCAGCCCCGCCTTGGTCGGCTCGACCAGCCAGGAATAGACCTCGGCGCCCGCCGGCGAGCGCAAGCTGACGCGGATGGCGGGAACGGCGACGTCGGCATCGGAATTGTTGATCAGTTCGCCTTCGACGACCAGCGTCTTGACGCCGTTCTTGACCAGCGTCTCGCTGTGCACCCGCTGGAAGGCCAGTTGCTGGACCTCGGCCGACAGGCCCTTTTGCGGCAAGGCGGCGACCAGCGGCACGCGCAACGCGAAGACGGCGGCAACCGCTGTCAGCGCAATGCCCAGCCCCTTGAGCCAACGGCGATCAACCGGGAACGGCGGCAGCGCGCGCCGGCTTTTCCCGGAACCGGGATGATGGCCCCGGCCGGGCGCGATATCCTCGATGACGATGGCATCCGAGATATCCTCGGGTCCGGCCGCTGCCGCGATCCGCCGGAACGGATTTTCGGTGTAGGGACGGGCGATCCAGCGGGTGCCGCACCATTCGCAGGAAAGCATGCGGCCGGCGCCAACCGCGTCTTCGCTGATCGGCTGACGGGCAGCGCAGGAGGGACACAGAATTGCCATTAAACGACCCAAGCCCGATGATTTGTCGGGTACAAGCGTAGGCCGATTTGGTTAATGCCTCGGAAACCATCCCGGCCACGGCGCCGGCAGCCCGGCTGCCGCGGCCAAAAGCAATTGTTCGTTAACAGGGCCTTAACAGGGACCTTGCAAGAGTGGATAACCCACCGGCCAAACGCGATTGACGGGACAGCGACGTGATCCGTTTCGAGAATGTCGGACTGCGCTACGGCATGGGGCCGGAGGTGCTGCGCGATCTGACCTTCCAGATCGAGCCGAAATCGTTCCAGTTCCTCACCGGCCCCTCTGGCGCCGGCAAGACCACGCTCATCCGTCTGTTCTTCCTGGCGCTGAGGCCGACGCGCGGGCTGCTCTCCTTCTTCGGCCGCGATGTGTCGACCATCGGCCGGGTGGAGCTGCCGGCGGTCAGGCGGCGCATCGGCGTCGTCTTCCAGGATTTCCGCCTGCTCGACCATCTCACCACCTTCGAGAACGTGGCGCTGCCCTTACGCGTTCTCGGCCGCGAGGAGTCGGCCTATCGCGGCGACGTGGTCGAGCTCCTGCGCTGGGTCGGCCTGGGCGACCGCATGCACGCCCTGCCGCCGATCCTGTCGGGCGGCGAGAAGCAGCGCGCCGCCATTGCCCGAGCGCTCATCACGCGGCCCGAGATCCTGCTCGCCGACGAGCCGACCGGCAACGTCGACCCGCCGCTGGCGGCGCGCCTGATGCGCCTTTTCGTCGAGCTCAACCGTCTCGGCACCTCGGTGGTGATCGCCACCCACGACATCGCCCTCATGAACCAGTTCGATTCGCGCCGGCTCGTGCTCGAGGAAGGGCGGCTCACCATCTATGACTGACGCCGCCACCGACACCGAGCGCATCCAGAGGCTCCAGGCCGCCGCCCAGCGCCGCCAGGCCCGGCTGGCCGCGCAGCACCCCAATCAGCTCATCCCCGAGAACACGGTATCGGCCAACGCGCTCACCGTCGTTATCGCCATCATGAGTTTTCTCGCCTGCCTGACGCTGGGCGCCGTGACCCTGGTGCGCGACGCCTCGCGCGACTGGCAGGCCGACGTCGAGCGCGAGGTCACCATCCAGGTACTGCCCATCGATGGCGTCGACACCGCGGCGGAGACCGCCCGCGCCGCCACGCTCGCCCGCCAGACGCCCGGCATCACTTCGGTGCAGGTGCTCGGCAACGACGCCACCGCCCGCTTGCTCGAACCCTGGCTGGGCTCCGGCCTCGACCTCTCGTCACTGCCCATCCCGCGGCTCATCGTCGTCAAGCTGGCGCGCCCCGGCGCCGCCGACCTCGCCGCGCTTGCCACCCGTCTCAAGGCCCAGGTCAAGGGCGCCACCCTCGACGATCACATCGGCTGGGCCCAGCGCCTGCAATCCATGGCCAGCGTCACGGTTTTCGCCGGCCTCACCATTCTCGGCCTCGTCTTCATGGCGACCGTGCTCTCGGTCGTCTTCGCCACCCGCGGCGCCATGGCGGTGAACAGCGGCGTGGTCTCGGTGCTACACATCGTCGGGGCCGAGGACGGCTTTATCGCCCGCGAGTTCCAGCGGCATTTCCTGCTGCTCGGCCTGCGCGGCGGGCTGGTCGGCGCCGCCGCCGCAGCCTTTCTCTTCGCCACTCTGAGCTTTGTCGTCGTGCCGGCGATCAGCGGCGCCGACGGCGAGCAGGTCTCCGCCCTGTTCGGCCGCTTCGCCGTCGGCCCGATCGGCTATTTCGGCGCGCTCGGCATCGCCTTTCTGGTCGCAGTGATGACGGCGCTGACCTCGCGGCTCACCGTCTACCGCTACCTCGCCGAAGCCGAGTGACGGCGCCCGGGCCTTGCCTTTTTTCGCTGCAACGCTCGGCCAAATGAGCGATGTTCTGCCGAATCATGCGGGCGGGCCGGCAACCGCATCCGGATCACCCGCGATGAGACAGTTGCGGATGCGGAGCCGATGAAACTGGCGCGCGTGGCCATTCTGCTTGCCGGACTGGGGGGCATCGCCCTGGCCGCCGGCTTCGTGGCGTTCGCCGCGTCGGTTGCCGACACGCGCGCGCCGGCCGACGTCCATGCCGAGGGCATCGTCGTGCTGACCGGCGGCAGCGCCCGCATCGACGGGGCGCTAAAACTGCTGGCCGAGGGGCGCGCCCGGCGGCTGCTGATCTCCGGGGTCAACCCGTCGGTCGGCTTCAAGGCGCTTGCCGGCACCATCGACAAGGATCTCGAGGTGGTGCTCGCCTGCTGCGTCGATCTCGGCCGCGACGCCCAGGATACCATCGGCAACGCCGCCGAGGCGCGCGACTGGGCGAAGGCGAAGGGCTACACCTCGCTGATCGTCGTCACCAGCGACTATCACATGCCGCGCTCGATGGCCGAGCTCGCCGAGGCCATGCCCAAGGTCGAGCTGATCCCCTATCCGGTGACCAATCCCGAGCTGCACCTTTCTGAATGGTGGAACAACGCCTCCGCCTTCGGCCTGCTGGTGCGCGAATACGGCAAGTACCTGCTGGCCACGGCGCGCGTGCGGATCGCAGGCGCTGCGGCCGCGGCGACGAGCGGCTGAACCGGATGCTGCGGCTCCGCTCCCTCGCCTTCAACGTCGCCTTCTACGCCTGGACGGTCGGGCTCACTCTGGCGACCCTGCCGTTCTACTTCTTCGTCAGCCAGGAGAAGTCCATGGACGTGGTGCGCCTGTGGTCACGCGGCACGATCTGGCTGTTGCGCGCGATCGTCGGCACCACCTGCGAGGTGCGCGGCCTCGACAATCTGCCCAAGGGCGGCGCCCTCATTGCCTGCAAGCACCAGTCGACCTGGGAAACGCTGGCGCTGGTGCCGATCCTCGCCGACCCGACCTATGTGATGAAGGAGGAACTCGCCCGCATCCCGGTCTTCGGCGCCTACACGGTGAAGGCCGGCATGATCCACGTCGATCGGCAGGGCAAGACAGCGGCGCTGCGCGGCCTTGCCGAGCGTGCGGCCCAGGAAATCGCCAAGGGCCGCCAGGTCGTCATGTTCCCGGAAGGCACGCGTCGACCGCCGGGAGCGCCACCCGACTACCAAACCGGCATCGCGCTGCTCTACAAGACGCTGGGCGTGCCGGTGGTGCCGGCGGCGCTCAATTCCGGCCTCTACTGGCCGCGGCGCAAGCTCTCCCACCATCCCGGCACGATCATCCTGGAATTCCTGCCGCCGATCCCGGCTGGCCTCGATTCGCGCGGCTTCCTCACCCGCCTCGAATCAGTCGTTGAGGCCGCCTCAGACCGCCTGATGGCCGAGGCGGCCGAGGCAACGCCGCCCCCGCCGCTCTCCGCCGAAGCCGCGGCAAGGCTCACCGAACGCGCCGGATGAGGACTCTTTTTTGTCGGAATTGGATGAGATGGATTGCGCTGACGTCAACAATGTTCTACTTTTGTTCTCATGGTCGCCGTCGTTCCGCCTCTCCTCTCGGATCGCCCGCCAGAGATCCCGCAAAAGGCGGGACTCGGCGACCGCTTCCATTATTTTCGCGGCCGTTCGGGCCGGCGCTACCTGTTCACGGTGGTGAGCGGCGAGGCGCTGGCGGATTTCCGCAACGTGGTGGCGGTCATTGCCGAGCCGGCGGCCTGCGGGCGCCTGTCGGCCCTCGCGGTGGTGACGGTGGACGCCCTTGGCCGCATCGGGCCTCTGCCCGAGCGGGCATGGCCGCCGGTCCACGGCCGGCAGACGCTCTCACTGGTCCACCTGCTCGCCGCGAGCGAGGCAGAGCGGAGCGCCGTCGTCGCCGACCTAGCCACGCTGTCGATGCAGCTCGCCGCCTGAGGCGGCCGCATTCAGGTCCCTGGCCTTTGCAGCTCCGCTGCCAGCCAGTCGAGCAGCGGATCATGCAAGCCGAGAACCTTCAGATGCGCGGCGGTATTGATGACGTAGTCGCGGTTGGCGCCGGAGTGCCCGGTGCCGCCCCTGACCATTGCCAGCAGCCTCTCGCGAGGCAGGCGCCCGGCATATTGCACATGGTCGCGCTCGGCGAGGTAGGTCAGCGCCTTGACTGGCCGACCCCGACCGTGAAGACGGATCGTCCACCACACCTCGCGATAGACCCCGGTCACCAGCTCACGCTCGCGGAGATAGCTGAGCACCGATTCGCGATTCGCCGCAGCGACGCGATAGGCGACGCCGCGGCACGAGCCGCCGAGATCGAGACCGAGCACCAGGCCCGGCTTCTCGCGCGTGCCGCGGTGAACCCAGGAATAGACGCAGAGCGCCCGATGCAGGCCGTTGAGCCGGGCCGGCGCCTGCTCGACGTAATCGAAGCCCGGCCGCCACATCAGCGAGCCATAGCCAAACACCCAGAAATCCGACATGAGGGTTGCGCGCCCGACCGAGACAAACGGGCGCTCTAGCAAGGCGGCAATCGGGAAGCAAACGCGGACCTTCGCATGACGAACAGGAAACGACGCGGCGCCTGGCGCGGTTGGCTCATCGGCATCCTGGTGCTGATCCCTGTCCTCTGGGTCGGCTACTGGTACGCCGCTCAAGAGATCGCCCGTGCCGCGATCGACCGCGTCACCGCGCGGCCGGTTGCCGGCGGCCGCTTCGCCTGCGCCGGCCAGACGCTGGGCGGCTTTCCGCTGAGGCTCGATTTCGGGTGCACCCAGGCCAAATATGGCGACGGCCGCGAGGGAACCGGCGAGCGCCTCTCGGCAGCGCTGGGCGGAGTGCAGCTCAGCGCGCCGCTCTACTGGCCGGGCTACGTCGAAGCCAGCCTGACCAGCCCCTTCGTGGTCAACGCGCCGCTGACCGGCATCGCCATCACCACCCAATGGTCCGACGCCAGCACTTCGGCCACTGCCGGTCTCGACGGCCTCACCAGCGCCGCCGCTACGTTCCACAGCCTCGATTTTTCCAGCGCCGGCGGCTCCGTCTTGCCGGTGAGGGCGATGACCGCCGACCTCGCCGAAGCCTCGGCGGCACCCGCCGGCGGCAATGCCTACCGCTTCTCCGCCGCCGCACATGGCTTGAAGGTCGTGCGCGCCAACGGACAGGAAATCCCGGCCATCGACGGCGACGCCGAGATCACGGCGCTCGACTTCGGCTCTTCGCTCGGCACCGACCCGCACGCCGCGCTCAGCGCCTGGGCCAGATCCGGCGCCACCGCCCACATCGACCGCCTGCGCTTCGCCGCCGGCGGAGCCATCGCCGATGCCGACGGCGACCTGACCATCGCCCGGAACGGTATCCTCTCTGGCAAGCTCACCGTGCGCCTCACCAACCCGCAGGCCTTCGTCGCGCTGGCCGAGGCGATCAAGCCGGGCGCGGCCAAGGAGGCCAACAAGATCCTGGGCGTGGTGATGGCGCTCACCGTGCCGGTCGACACGCCCGACGGGCCCGCCCGCCAGACGACGGTGGTTATCCGCAACGGGGTCGTGTTCGTCGGCATCTTCCCGGTCGGCGGCATTCCGGCGATCCGGTTCTGAGGGTTCGCCCTACTCCGCCCCCTCGCCCTTGCCGTGCGGACGGCCGAAGTCGGGGGCTGCGGTCTCCTGGCCGGCGGCAATGATGCCGCGGCGGATGGCGCGCGTGCGCGTGAACAGCTCGAACAGTCTGTCGCCGTCGCCATAGCGGATGAGCCGCTGCAGCGCGGTCAGGTCCTCCATGAAGCGGCCGAGCATCTCCAGCACCGCCTCGCGATTGTTGAGGAAGACGTCGCGCCACATGGTGGGATCCGAGGCGGCGATGCGGGTGAAGTCGCGGAAGCCGCCGGCGGAGAACTTCATCACCTCCGACTGGGTGACGGTCTCCAGATCGGCGGCAGTGCCGACGATGTTGTAGGCGATCAAGTGCGGCACATGGCTGGTGATGGCGAGCACCAGATCGTGGTGCTCGGCTTCCATCACCTCGACGTTGGATCCCAGCCGCCGCCAGAATTCGCGCATCGTCTCGACCGCTTGCCTGTCGGTTCCCCGCGGCGGCGTCAGGATGCACCAGCGATTGTCGAAGAGCTCGGCGAAGCCGGCGTCCGGCCCGGAATACTCCGTGCCGGCGACCGGATGCGCCGGCACGAAATGAATCCCTTGCGGAAGACGGGGCTGCACCTCGGCGATGACCGCGGCCTTGACCGAGCCGACGTCGGAGACGATGGCGCCGGGCTTGAGCGCGCCGGAAATGGCCTCGGTGACGGCGCCGTAGGCGCCGACGGGAACGCACAGGATGACGCAATCGGCGTCGCGCACGGCCTCAGCCGGGTCGGCATAGTAGCTGTCGCCACGGCCGAGCGCCTCGGCCCGGCGGAGCGTTTCAGCGCTGCGCGTCGAGACGGCGATATGGCGCACGAGGCCGCCCCGCCGCGCGGCCAGCGCGATGGACGAACCGATCAGGCCGATGCCGATGAGGGCCAGACGCTGGAAGACAGGCTCGGTCATCAGATGCGGCCTTCTCCAACCGCCGCAGCACCCTCTCCCCCCTTGGGGGAGAGACGGCGGAGCTTGGCGAGGGCGAAGCCGAGCCTAGCGCAACCAGAGGGGGGTATCGGGAGGGCCGTGCCTTGACCCCTCTCCCTGTCCCTCCCCCGCAAGGGGGGAGGGGACCCCCAAACCAACGCTGACATCACGATCGCCCCGCCGGCTTCTTCCCCAGGAACGCGCCGAGCGCAGCGATCGTCGCCGCGTTGGCCTCCGCGGAGCCGATGGTCATGCGCAGCGCGTTGGCGAGGCCATAGGGTTCCATGCGGCGGAGCACGATGCCACGATCGAGCAGCCAGGCATCGGCATCGGCAGCCCGCTTGCCGGCCGCGTCGGCAAAGTGGATCAGGACGAAATTGCCGACGCTCGGCGTCACTGTCAGGCCGAGCTGCGTGAGCGCCTCGCTCACCCTGGGTAGCCACAGCGCATTGTGCTCGGCGGCGCGCGTCACATGGGCGGCGTCGCCAAGTGCGGCCGCGCCCGCCGCAATCGCCGCCGCCGACAGGTTGAACGGCCCGCGGACGCGGTTGAGCGCATCGATCACCGTTGCCGGGCCGTAGCACCAGCCGATCCTCAGGCTCGCCAGCCCGTAGATCTTCGAGAAGGTGCGCGTCATCACAACGTTTGGCGCGCTGCCGGCGAGTTCGATGCCGCTCTCGTAATCGTTGCGGCGGACATATTCGGCATAGGCCGCGTCGAGCACCAGCAGCACCCGGGCGGGAAGGGCCGCGTGCAGCCGGCGTATCTCCTTGAACGGCAGGTAGGTCCCGGTCGGGTTGTTGGGATTGGCCAGGAACACCACCCGCGTCCGCTCGTTCACCAAGGCCAGGATGGCGTCGACATCGGCGGTCAGGTCCGTCTCCGGCGCCACCACCGGCGTGCCGCCCATCGCACGGATGACGATCGGGTAGACCAGGAAGCCGTGTTCGCTGTGGATCGCCTCGTCACCGGGGCCGATATAGGCGTTGGCGATGAGGTGCAGGACTTCGTCGGAGCCGGCACCACAGACGATGCGCTCCGGATTGAGGCCGTGCACCGCTGCAATGGCATGGCGCAATGCGGTCGCCGCACCGTCCGGATAGTCCTCCAGCCGATCGGCGACGGCCTTGTAGGCCGCGATCGCCGCAGGGCTGGCACCCAGCGGGGTCTCGTTCGACGACAGCTTGTGGAGCTTGCTACCGCCTGTCGCCGTGGATTTGCCGGGGACATAGGGCGCGATGTCCAGCACGCCCTGGTGCGGCATCGGCGCTGTCAGCGCGCTCATTGGAAGGACTCCCGACGACGGTTGGCTGGCTCCCGCCCGGAGGAGGCCGGGGCGGCAGACTCATAGGCAAGGAAGCCGCTGAAATCAAAGAAAACATTGACAGTCGGGGGAGCGACTTCTAGCTAGTCGCCACTTTTCCGGCAAAGCGCGAAGACCTTGCAGCGGCAGCCATGGCGACGACCCAGGTCCCCGATTCCGACAAGGCTCGCACCGAGGGCCGGACGGAGGCTGCCCGCAACGAAACCGAGACCCCGTCCAGCCTCGTCGCCCGCTTCGGACCCGACCAGCCGCTGGCGCTCGATTCCGGCCACAGCCTGACCAATCTGCAGATCGCCTACCAGACTTACGGTACGCTCAACGACAAGCGCTCGAATGCCATTCTCGTCTGCCACGCGCTGACCGGCGACCAGCACGTCGCCAATGACAACCCGGTGACCGGCAAACCCGGCTGGTGGAGCCTGATGGTCGGCCCCGGCAAGCCGATCGACACCAACCGCTATTTTGTCATCTGCTCCAACGTGGTCGGCGGCTGCATGGGCACCACCGGTCCGGCCTCGACCAATCCCGAGACCGGCCGCGTCTACGGCCTCGACCTGCCGGTGATCACCGTGGGCGACATGGTGCGCGCCCAGGCCATGCTCATCGACCGGCTGGGCATCGACGCGCTGTTCTCGGTCGCCGGCGGCTCGCTCGGCGGCATGCAGGTACTGCAATGGGCGGCGGCCTACCCCGAGCGCGTCTTTACCGCCCTGCCGATCGCCACCGGCGCCCGCCACTCCTCGCAGAACATCGCCTTCGACGAGGTCGGCCGCCAGGCGGTGATGGCCGATCCCGACTGGCACAGCGGCCGCTACATCGACGCCGGGGTCAGCCCGCGCAAGGGGCTGGCGGTGGCGCGCATGGCGGCGCACATCACCTACCTGTCGGAGGAGGCGCTGCACCGCAAGTTCGGCCGCAACCTGCAGGATCGCGACAAGCCGACCTTCGGCTTCGACGCCGATTTCCAGATCGAATCCTACCTGCGCCACCAGGGCTCGACCTTCGTCGACCGCTTCGACGCCAATTCCTATCTCTACATGACGCGGGCGATGGACTATTTCGACCTCGCCGCCGAGCATGGCGGGCGGCTGGCCAACGCCTTCCTCGGCACCAGGACCCGCTTCTGCGTCATTTCCTTCACCTCCGACTGGCTGTTCCCGACGGGCGAGAACAAGGCGGTGGTGCGTGCGCTCAATGCCGCCGGTGCCAGCGTCTCCTTCGTCGAGATCGAGACCGACCGCGGCCACGACTCCTTCCTGCTCGACGAGCCGGAGTTGTTCTCGGCCGTGCGCGGTTTCCTGTCGGCTGCGGCAGAAGCGCGGGGGATCGCCCTATGAACGCGCAGGGTAACGGATTTTCGAACGGCACCAGCCGCGTCGATCTGCTAGCCATCGCCGAGTTCGTGACGCCGGGCAGCCGCGTGCTCGACATCGGTTGCGGCGACGGCCAGCTGCTCAAGCTGCTGGAAGTCACCCGCAACGTCGACGGCCGCGGCATCGAGTTGAGCCAGAAGGGCGTCAACGACAGCGTCGCCCGCGGCCTGTCGGTGGTGCAGGGCAACGCCGACACCGACCTCGTCGACTATCCCGACGACGGCTTCGATTTCGTCATCCTGTCGCAAACGCTGCAAGCCACCCACCGGCCGCGCCATGTCATCGAGCAGATGCTGAGGATCGGCGAGAAGGCGATCGTCACCTTCCCCAATTTCGGTCACTGGCGGGTGCGCACCATCCTCGGCTTCACCGGACGCATGCCGGTGACCCGCCACCTGCCCGACAGCTGGTACGACACAGCCAACATCCATTTCTGCACGATCCGCGACTTCATCGGGCTCTGCCACGAGGTCGACGCGCATGTCGAGCGATCGATGGTGCTCTACCGTACGGGCAAGCGCATCGGCACCAGCGCGCCGTTGTGGTTCCTGAACCTCTACGGTCAGCAGGCCCTCTTCCTGCTCAGCCGCTGAAGCGGACGGGCCGCCGTTGCCGGCGGCCCGTCCGCTAGCGCCCGAATGCGGAAAGGAACGTCAGCCGGCCTTGCGCAGCGTGATGGCGACGCGCTGGACCTGGGTCTGGGTGTCGCTGCCGGGCGTGATCGTCACCGACTGACGATTGCCGCTGGTGACCAAATCCAGCGTTGCCGAGAAGGCCGCACCTTTCAGCAGCACATGCACGCGGCTGCCTCTGGCGGAGCCGGCGACGCTGCCCCTGACGTTATTGATCAGCTCTTCCCAGTAGCCCGACAAAGTGCCGGCCTGGTGGTCGACATACGTGTTGACCTTGAACGTGTAGCTGGGGCTGGAGCAGCTCAGATGCTGCTGCAGGTTGTTGTCGCTGTCCCTGACCAGATATTGGGCGGTGCAGTTCATGCGCTCCTTGGTGCCGCTGTCCAAGCTGACTGTGCCCGAGCCGGACCAGGAGCCGTCCATGCCGGAGAACGGTCCGCCGGCGAAAGCCGCGTCCCCCCCGGCCATCCCAAGGGTACCGACGAGCGACAGCGCCAGCACTGCGCCCGTGCGTTTCAGCATGCCGCTCGCCCGCGAACCCGTCATCGCATCGAAAATACCGATCATCTTGCCATCCTCAGAAGTCTGACTGGTTTGATGAAGATCGCGCCTTGCACCAGCACACAGCCCGCGACGCTGTTATTCCATATCATCGGTGCAAGCGCTTTTCAGCCGCCCGATGCCTGAATTCCACGATCTGTGGCCTGTGAGACGCAACCCGGTAAACAGGCCGGAAATATGACCGGAAGAACTGCCAAGAAATACCTTTGTCATCCGCCTTGATCGAAGTCCAGCGCTGGGGTGCCGCGATCTGCCGCGATTGGGCGACCGCGTCACCCGCCAGCCCGTATATATCCCTCCTTTCGTCCGGTGATTGTGACGGCGGTCACCGCCCCAGAGCCGACGCCCCCGGCGGGATCAGCGCCGGTCTCAGCGCCGACTTCAGCCGGCTGCGCCGTTGGCGCACCGCGACGCCCTGATAGAGCTGCTTGGTCGCCTCGACGATGATCACCCCCGCGAAGGCCGGCCACAGGGTGCTGCCGACCCGTTCCCATGTCGTGCCGCTCGCCAGCCACGGCCCCCTCAACGGCGGCACCGCCAGCGCCTCCGACCAGCCGAGCGGCGACAGCTGCGCGTCGCGCAGGAGGGCGGTCAACTGGCCGCTGCCGTAAGGCTGGCCGTGGCCGAATGGCGTCTTCTCGGTCCGCGCCCAAATGCCGCTGCGGTTGGGTACCACCAGGATGACCCGGCCGCCGGGCGACAGCACACGCCAGATCTCGCGCAGATGGTCGCGCGGGTTGGCGACCATTTCCAGGCAATGGATGATGAGCGCCCGGTCGACCGATGCATCGGGCAGCGGCAGGGCGTCCTCCTCAACCAGTGCTGCCCGGTTCGGCCCCTCCAGCGGCCAGGTCACCACCCCCTGCGCCGCCGGCATCAGCGCCAGTACCCTGAGGGCGTCGCCGGCAAGGTCTTCCAGATAGGGCGTGGCATAGCCAACACCGGCCACGCACTCGCCGGCGAGCGTCGGCCAGCGCTTGGCGAGCCGCCGGCCGATGAGGTGGCGCGCCACCAGACCGAGGCGGCTGGCGTAGAAGGCGCGCAGGTCGACCACGTCGAGAAACATGCCGCCATGCTATCAGAGGCGGGTAGCCGAGCGCGACGACCGATGCTAGTCAAAAAGGACCGCCACCTCAGTAGCGAAAGCAGGCTGCCATGGCTCTCATGATCGAGCAATTCACCTGCCGTTCCGACAACTTCGGCGTCCTCATCCACGACCCCGCCTCGGGCCTCACCGCTGCCATCGACGCGCCGGAGGAGGCGCCGATCCGCGCCCGCCTGGCCGCGAGGGGCTGGCGCCTCGACGCCATCTTTACCACCCACCACCACGGCGACCATGTCGAGGGCAATGCCGGCCTCAAGGCCGACTACGGCTGTGAGATCACCGGTCCGGCGGCTGAGGCCGACCGGATTCCCGGCATCGGCCGCCGCGTGGCGGGCGGCGACACCCTCATGTTCGGCGACATTGAGTTTCGCGTCATCGACACGCCCGGCCACACACTCGGCCACGTCTGCTACTGGCTGCAGGGCGAAGCCATCGCCTTCACCGCCGATACGCTGTTCGCCATGGGCTGCGGCCGCGTCTTCGAGGGCACGCCGGAAATGATGTACGCCTCGCTGGAGAAGCTGCGCGCGCTCCCCGACGAGACCGTCGTCTATTGCGGCCACGAATATACCGAGACCAATGCGCGCTTCGCGCTGACCGTCGACCCGGACAATCCCGAGCTCCACTACCGCTACGAGGCGGTGAAGCGCCTTATTGCCGCCGGCAGGCCGACGCTGCCGACGACGATCGCGCTGGAGAAGCAGACCAATCCCTATTTCCGGGTCGACGACCCTGCCATCCGCAAGCGGCTCGGCATGGAGCAGGCGGCGCCGGCGGCGGTCTTTGCCGAGATCCGCAAGCGCAAGGACGCCTTCCGGTGAGCCTTGCGGGCCTTTCCGCGGCCGACGTCGCCCGCAGGCTCGACCTTCAGCCCCACCCGGAGGGCGGCTGGTATCGCGAGACCTTTCGCGACGGAGAGCCAGACGACGGGCGCGGCCATTCGACGGCGATCTACTATCTCCTCGGAGAAGGCGACCGCTCCCACTGGCACCGGGTCGACGCCGTCGAGGTCTGGCACCACTACGCCGGCGCACCACTCCAGCTCAGCCTCTCCGCCGATGGCCGCACGGTCGCACATCATCGGCTCTCCGGCGATATCGCCGATGGCGGCGAGCCCCAGATCGTCGTCCCGCGCCGTCACTGGCAGAGCGCCGTCAGCCTCGGCGCCTGGTCGCTGGTGGGCTGCACGGTGGCGCCGGGATTCATCTTCTCCGGCTTCGAGATGGCGCCGCCCGACTTCGCGCCGGGCGGGCCGCCAGCGTAGCGATCAGCCGGCGGCCATTTCCTTGCGGTGCGCCTCGGCAAGATCGCCCAGGCTGGTGAAGCGGAAATCGACGTGCGGCATCTCCCCCGGCTCAATGGTCGCGCCGAAGCCGCCCTCTGCGTGGCGACGATGGATCCAGCACGACTTGAGCCCGACGCGGTTCGCCGGCCCATGGTCGTGGAACAGGCTCTCGGCCGTGTGCAACACGTCGTCCATGTCCAGCCCCATGACGCCCAGACAGGCGATCATGTATTCGAAATTGGCGAGCGACGGCTTGTAGGAACCGATGTCCTCGGCCGTCATGATCGCATCGAAGGTGACACCCAGCCGCTCATTGCTGCGCGCGAAGCTGTCATTGTCGACATTCGACAGGATGACGAGCTTGTAGTGCTGCTTGAGATAGCGGAGCGCCGCGACGGTATCGGCGAAGGCCGGCCAGTCGCCAATGGAGCGACCGTAGGCAACGCATTCCTCCCACGCCGCCGGCACACCCCACTCCTCGCCGAGCCGCCGGTAGACCACGGCAAGCACGTCCCGGTAGAGCCGCGACGGGGTCTGCACCTGCTGGGCCGATTCGTGGCGGGCATGGGCGGCGAGGATCTCGTCCCGGCCGAGGGGTTTCGCCACCCGGTCGGTCAGCGGCCTGAGCGCCGCGATCATGCCGCTCTCCCAGTCGATCAGGGTTCCGTAACAATCGAATGATAGTGTTTTGAAGTCTTTGAGGCGCATGATCCGGTTCCGGGCGGGCGTTTGGGCGGGTCCATGGACCGCGAAAGGTCGGGGAAGCATAGGCCAATCCGGGCTGGACGAAACGGCTGTTGACGAGGTAGCGATGGCACCGGCAGAAGGAAAGCATGGTTAAGCCGGTAAAGAGTATCCTGCTGGTCGATTTTGACGGCCTGGGCCGCAGTCTTGCCGCGTCCGGTGGCCAGCGCATGGACGAGCGGCTCGCCGAGCGCATCGACGATTGGTCCGGGGCCATCGAGAGCGGCGAGTTGATCGAGCCGGCGGGAACCCAGTGCGCCATTGCCGAGCGACGGTGCTACACCCGTTCGGCCAGCGCCGACAAGGCGCGCGCCGCCTTCGCCCATGCCGGCTTTGAGATAGCCCAATGCGACGGACAGGCTGAGGTCGACCTGCGCTTGGCCATCGATGCGATGGACGCGGCCGCCGATGCCGACGAGGAACTGGCCTTCATCCTGCTGACCGCCGCGCCCGATCTCGCGCCGCTGGTGGAGCGGCTGAGGGCCCGCGGCCACCATGTCGCCGTCTACGTCAGCGACGTCACCACGCCGGCATATCGGGACGCCGCCGACATGGAGATTGCGGCAAGCCAATTCGTCGCGCTTCTCGCCGAAGGCAAGGCGCCGTCCCAAGCCACCCCGGTCACGGCCTCCGCCGACCGCGGCAAGATCGAGGCTTTCGCCCGCGAGATCCATGAGGCGACCAGCATCCCGATGTTCTCGCCCAGGACCTTCGCCGAGCTCTTCCGGATCCTCGCCGAGGAGGTCAGCCAGCACGGCTACCATTTCAACGACACGGCCAAGACCGTCGCCGAGCGCCTGACCGAGGCCGGGCGCAACGTCACCTCCCGTCAGGTGGTGTTCGTGGTCAAGGGTCTGGCGCTGAAGGGCCACGTCTTCTCGACCAGCGACACCGCCGACCGGCTGGCCGAGGTCTTCCGCGAACAGGCACGCTATCTGATCGGCAGCACCGGCATCGCGCTCGACGCCGATCGCGAGGCGCTGCTCACCGCATGGATCGCCGCCCCAGCGGCCCCAGCGGCAAAGCCCGCCCGTCCGGCCGAGCCCGCCCCCGCGAGCAAGCCGGCGCACCCGGCCGAGCCGGCAGCCGACAGCAAGCCGGCCCGCAGGCCCCCCGAGCGCCGCCCCGAAAAGCCGGCCGCGGCCAAGCCGGCAGCACCGCCGCGCGTGCCCGAGCGGCCCAAATCCTCGGCCCTGCCGCCAAAAGCGCCGCCCGCCGCGGACAGCCAGAAGCCCGCCAGGCCCTCCCCCGACCTCAGAGCGACGATTGCCGCGCGCATCGCCGCCTCGGCGAAGCTGAAGCCCTCGGCGCGGCCGCCGCTGAAGGCCGACGAGCCGACACCGCCACCAGCCGAACCGGCCGCCGCCCCGGCAAAGCCCGAGGACACGATCGAATCGTCGATCCTGGCTGCGATCGCCGAAGCCGTTGACGTCCTGGTCGAGGACGGCGGCAGCGACACGGCGGGGCCCCGTTCGGCGTCGCCGGAACGGGGAGCGCGACAGCCTGCCGCCCGCCGCGCGGCGGTCAATCGCCCACCGCCGCCAGAACCGCCCCCTCCGGCGGAAGAGCCGGAAGAGGGAGGCGGCGACATCGGCGACGAAATCCAGCGGATCGTCGCCTCCTACAACCGCAACCGCGACGACGACCGCCGCGGCTAGACGGCCGCCCGATCAGCCATTGGCGATGTACTGCCCGCCATTGGCGGAGAGCACCGCGCCGGTGATGAAGGCGGCCGCGTCCGAGGCGAGAAAAGCGACCAGCGCGGCAATCTCCTCCGCCTTGCCCAGCCTGCCGACCGGGATTTGCGAGACGATCACCTCCAGCACCTTCTCGGACAGATGGGCCACCATCTCGGTGTCGATGTAGCCCGGGCAGACGGCGTTGACGGTGATGCCCTTGCGGGCGTTCTCCAGCGCCAGCGCCTTGGTGAAGCCGATGATGCCCGCCTTGGACGCAGAATAGTTGGCCTGGCCGAGCTGGCCCTTCTGCCCGTTGATCGACGAGATGGAGATGATCCGCCCGGCGCCGCGTTCGCGCATGCCGGCGATGAGTGGGCGGGTCATGGCGAACATCGAATCGAGGTTGGTGCGCAGCACCGCGGACCATTGCTCCCAGCTCATGTTGTGGAACATGGCATCGCGGGTGATGCCGGCATTGTTGACCAGCACCCCGACCGGGCCGAGTTCCGCCTCGACCTGGCTCACGCCTGCCGCCGATGCGGCCACGTCGCTGACATCCCACTTGTAGACGGCGATGCCGGTCTCGGCCTTGAACCTCTGGGCAGCCTCGTCATTGCCGGCATAGACGGCGGCGACCGTGTGGCCGGAGTCTTTCAGGCTCCTGGCGATCGCCGCACCGATCCCGCGCGTGCCTCCTGTGACAATGGCGACTTTCGCCATGATGATCCCTCCCTTTCATTCCTGTTTCGGCACGGCATGGATTCGTTCAGCGCTCCACGCACATGGCGATGCCCATGCCGCCGCCGATGCATAGCGTGGCGAGGCCCTTCTTGGCATCGCGTTTCTGCATCTCGTGGAGCAGGGTGACGAAAACGCGCGCACCCGAGGCGCCGATCGGATGGCCGATGGCAATGGCGCCACCGTTGACGTTCACTTTGCCCGTGTCCCAGCCCATGTCCTTGTTGACCGCACAGGCCTGGGCGGCGAAGGCCTCGTTGGCCTCGATCAGGTCGAGGTCGTCGATGCGCCAGCCGGCCTTCTGCAAGGCCTTGCGCGAGGCCGGGATCGGCCCGGTGCCCATGACCGCGGGATCGACGCCGGCGGTCGCCCACGCGGCGATGCGGGCGAGCGGCGTGATACCGCGCCGCGCCGCGTCCTCGGCGCTCATCAGCACCACCGCGGCGGCGCCGTCATTGATGCCGGAGGCATTGCCGGCGGTCACCGTGCCGTCCTTCTGGAAGGCTGGCCTCAGCTTAGCGACGCTTTCCAGCGTCGTGCCGGCACGGATATGTTCGTCCTGATCCACCACCACATCGCCCTTGCGGGTCTTGATCGTCACCGGCACGATTTCGTCCTTGAAGCGGCCGGACTTCTGGGCCGCCTCGGCCTTGTTCTGCGAGGCGACGGCAAACTCGTCCTGCGCGGCGCGCGCGATCTGGAACTCTCGGGCAACGTTCTCGGCGGTCACCCCCATGTGGTAGCCATTGAAGGCGTCCCACAGGCCGTCCTTGATCATGGTGTCGACCATCTGGAAGTCGCCCATCTTCACCCCGCCGCGCAAATGCGCGCAGTGCGGCGCCATCGACATCGACTCCTGACCGCCGGCGACGATGACCGCGGCATCGCCGGCCGCGATCTGCTGCATGCCGAGCGCCACCGCCCTCAGCCCCGAGCCGCAGAGCTGGTTGACCCCCCAGGCCGTGGTCTCCTTGGGCAGGCCGGCGCCGATCGAGGCCTGGCGGGCGGGGTTCTGCCCCTGCCCCGCGGTGAGAATCTGGCCGAGGATCACCTCGTCGACCTCCTCCGGGGCGACGCCGGCGCGCTTGAGCGCCTCGACGATCGCGGTCTGGCCGAGCACGTGGGCGGGGACGGTGGCGAAGGCGCCGTTGAAGGCGCCAACCGCCGTGCGCGCCGCGCCGGCGATGACGATGTCCTTGGTTGGCATGGAATGAAACTCCTGGCTGTTTCGCCGCCCCAGGGCCGGACTGCGAACGCTGCATCGGGCGCAAAGGCCGTTGTGTCCTGTGCTGAACTACAAACTGCCGGTGCTCCGCCTGTCAATCGCCGAGCATTGACATTGCGGTGCAACACATTTTTGAGGCATTGCACAATATGTTGGCGGCACTGCAAAAAAGCCCCTATCGTGGGGCGTTAGGGCTATGACGGCCGCCCCGGCGGCTATCTGAGGGAGCGGGCTCAAGCATGGCGAAAGAAAAGGCGCCAACGACGATCAAGAAATACGCGAACCGGCGTCTCTACAACACCGGTACGTCGACCTATGTGACGCTCGAAGACCTCGCCGCCATGTTGAAGAAGGACGAGGATTTCGTCGTTGTCGACGCCAAGACCGGCGAGGACATCACGCGCTCGGTGCTCACCCAGATCATCTTCGAGCAGGAGAACAAGGGCCAGAACCTGCTGCCCATCACCTTCCTGCGCCAGCTCATCCGCTTCTACGGCGATTCGATCCAGAACCTCATTCCCACCTATCTCGATTTCTCCATCGACTCGCTGGTGCGCGACCAGGACAAGCTGCGCAAGCAGATGGCCAGCGCCTTCGGCCCGAATACAGCGCTCGACGCCATCGGCGACCAGGTGCGCCGCAATACCGAGATGTTCGAGCAGGCCATGCGCATGTTCCTGCCCTTCGGCGTCGGCGGAGGGCCGGCAGCGCCGCGTGCTGCGGAAGACAAGAGCAAGACGACTGCCGGAGATTCCGGCGACATCGATGCGCTGCGCCGCCAGCTCGACGAGATGCAGAAGCGCCTCGACAGGCTTTCCAACAAGTAGGAGACCCAGCGGTCAGCCGGCTTCGCGCTTGTCGCGGCCCGGTCGCCGCGCGCCCCACGGCCATTCAGCCGTCGCCGCTCCGATCAGGTTGCCCTGGATCATGTCGACGCCGAATTCACCGAGCAGCGTGGCGGTTGCCTCGTCCTCGACCCACTCGGCGACGACCTTCATGTCGAAGTGCCGCGCGATGGCAACCAGCGCCTTGATGAATACCTGATCGTCCGGATTGTGCTGCAGGTCCTTGAGGAACATGCCGGCGATCTTGATGATGTCGGCGTTGAGCGAGCGCAGGCTGCGGAATGAGGAGAAGCCGGCGCCGAAATCGTCCAGCGCCAGCGGACAGCCGAGATCGTGGAGCGTTGCCACGAAGCTCGCCGCCTCGTCGAGGCTGCGGATCACGGCGGTCTCGGTGATCTCGACGATCAGGCGGCCCGACAGGTCAGGCCGCCGGGCGACCGCTGCGGCGATCCGCGACAACCACTCCGCATCGCCCACCGTCTCGGCCGAAATGTTGACCGAGATGCGTGCCTCCGGCGCCGCCTCCAGAGCCTCCAGCGTGCGCGCCAGCACATAATGGTCGATCAGCCGGATCAGGCCGAGGCTCTCGCACAGCTCGATGAAATCCTCGGCCGCGGCCACCGATCCATCCACCCGTTCGAGGCGGAGCAGGCCTTCGTGGAAAACCACCGCGCGCGAGGCGATGTCGACCACCGGCTGGAACGACAGCCTGAGCCGCTTGTCGTTGAGCGCCGCCACCAGTTCGCTCGACAGCGCCGCATTGGTGCGCTGGCGGACTTCACGGCTGGGCGAGGGAACATAGGCGACGAAGTGGCCGTAGCCGCGCTTGCGCGCATGGTGCAGCCCCTCCTGTGCCCGCGCCATTGCCTCGCGCACGGTGCGCCCGTGACGGGGCAGGTTGACGCCGCCGATCGACACGGTGACCGCGACGGCGCTGGTTTCGGTGGTGATGATGTCGTGGCGGACCACGGCATGAAAGCGCTCGGCCGCCGCGTGCATGTCGCTCTCCGAGCAGTTCATCAGCAGGATGCCGAGCTTGTTGCCGGAGTAGCGGCCGATGGCGTCGCCCTCTCTCAGCTCCGCCCGGATGCGCCGGCCGACGGCGGCAAATACCTGATCCGCCGTGTCGAAGTCGTAGGCCTCGTTGATCGCCCGGAAATTGTCGATGGCCACGATCATGAAGGCGATCGAGGATCTCAGCCGCTTGGCGTCGGCGATCGCCTCGCCCAGAACGGCGAGCAGGTGGCTGCGGTTGAAGAAGCCGGTGAGCTCGTCGTAGCGCGTCAGGAAGGCACGCCGTTCCTCGCGCTCGGCCCGGTCGTTGATGACCCGCACGACGCCGCGTGCCCGCGCGACCTGCCCGTTTTCACCGGCGAACCAGCGGCCGGCATCCTCGATGACCAGGTGCTTCTTGCCATGCCCGCGATCCGGCAGCAGCGTGTACTGGACCTCGTAGGAGACGCCGGCGCCGTCATCGACGCCGTTGGAATTGAGCACCGCGTCGTGACGGCTGGTGGCGCTCGCCGGATCGAGCAGGCTGGCGAAATCGCGCCCCGTGGCGATTGCATCGCTCGACGGCACGCCGAGTACCTCGACCGCCCCCTGGCCCCAGCGGATGCAGTCATCGGCGATGGTCCACTCGTAGGCGACCCCGCCGACCGCGGCGAGAATGGCGCCGGTATCGAGCGCCGCATCATTGCGCCGATCGGCCGCCGTCTGTGCGGCCGACACGACCACTCTCGCTTTCCCGTCCGCCTGCGGCACGCAATCGCCCTCTGAACGCCCACGCGGCCCCGGCCGCCAAATTGACCAGGTCACGCCCGGAGAATGCCAGCCCGAGCCTTAAGGAAGCGACAAAAGCCAACCGCTGCCGCGCATTCCCGCCAGAGAGTTAGCGCGTCGTTAACGTCACATGCCGTCGCCGTGGCCGACGGAAAGATCGCGGCGCGCCGCCTTGATCGAGATGGTGAGCCCGGCCAGCACGTCGAACAGCGCCAGGATCGTCAGGATGAAGAACACCGACTGGGCGGCGAATCCGACCACGATGAACTCGACCAGATAGACGATGAACACCAACGTCGACAGGATGTGATTGACGATCGCGCGCGAGCTGGTGTTGGTCGATTTGAGCACCTCGCCGAACAGGCAGGCGACGCCGAACACCACCATCAGGTCGCGCCAGGTGAACTCCCACACCGCCTGGGACACCATGGGCAGGTCGAAGATGACCCCACTCCACGGCCCGTCGCCGCTGGTCACGCCGACGATGTTGAACACGATCCACGGGATGATGGTGAGCGGAATGATGAAGATGGTCCAGGCCATGATCGGCGCCCCGCGCTTGGGTCCTGCTGGCCGCGATCCTACATCACCGGGCGCGTGGCCGTTCGACGAAAAAGGCCGGCTTGCGCCGGCCTTTGATCCTGTCCACGAGGCGGCGCTGGCGGTCCTCAGGCCTCGCTCTTCGGCTCCAGCACCTGGCGGCCGCGATACATGCCCGACTTCAGGTCGATGTGGTGCGGCCGGCGGAGTTCGCCGGAATCCTTGTCTTCGACATAGGCCGGCCTCTTGAGCGCGTCGGCCGAGCGCCGCATGCCGCGCTTCGACGGCGACGTCTTTCTTTTCGGAACTGCCATGGGAAATCCTCAAGAAACTGGGGAATTGGGCCGCCTTATAGCGGGGCTCAGGGATAGAGGCAAACGATATAGGGGCCGGCGATGCGGGCCCGTGCCGCAACCGTGCGGGCGAGCGCATGGAGGAGGGAGGACGGATGGGCCGGATCGCGGGTCAGCGGGTTGGGCAGGCTGGCCGCCAGAAGCGCCGACTGGCCGGCGGTCAACCCCTTGGCCGGCCGCCCGAAATAGTGCCGGGCCGCCGCTTCCACGCCGAAGATGCCGGGGCCGAACTCGGCGATATTGAGGTAGATCTCGATCAGCCGCCGCTTGCCGAGGACGAGATCGATATAGAGGGCGAGCGGGATTTCCAGCGCCTTGCGCACATAGGAGCGCGACGTCCACAGGAACAGGTTGCGCGCCGTCTGCATGGCGATGGTCGAGGCGCCGCGCGGCCGGCCGGTCTCCTCGGCCGTGTCGATGACGGTGCCCAGCGCCTGCCAGTCGACCCCGTGGTGTTCGCAATAGCGGCTGTCCTCGGAGACGACCACCGAGGTGACCATCCATTTCGACATGTCGTCGAAGGAGACCCAGTCGCGCTGGATGGGACCGGCGGTGAGGCGCTCCCAGATCATCAGCGTCGAGACCGGATTGACGACCCGGTAGACCGGCGTGAGCACGACCGGCACGAGCAGCAGCACGAGCAGGACGAGCCCGATCGCCCGCCACGGCACGCGGGAGATGAGGCCGCGCCTGCCGCCGGTCTTCTTCGTCTTCTTCTTGCGCCTGGTCGCCACGCGCCCGGAATAGCGCGAGGCCCGAGCCGCGCGCAATCGGTCGCGCCGCCATTCTCGGACGCAGAGCCTTGACCCTCCGCCGCATCCGGGCCAATTCGGGGGCCGTCATGGGCGATGAATTCGCAACAAGGCTGAAGACGGCGCAGGACGCGACCGAGGCGGTGCTGGAAAAGCTGCTCTCCGACGAGGCGCTTTCCGGCGAGATCGCGCGCCCCTCCCGGCTGCTTGCCGCCATGCGCCACGCCGCGCTCGGCGGCGGCAAGCGGCTCCGCCCCTTCATCCTGGTCGAATCGGCGCGCCTCTTCGGCCGCGCCACCAACGATGCGCTGGGCGCGGCGGCAGCGCTCGAATGCGTGCACTGCTACTGCCTGGTCCATGACGACCTGCCGGCCATGGACGATGACGATCTGCGCCGCGGGCGGCCGACCGTGCACAAGGCCTTCGACGAGGCCACGGCGATTCTCGCCGGCGACGCGCTGCTGACGCTGGCCTTCGCGGTTCTCGCCGATCCCGCCACCGACCCCGACCCGGCGGTGCGCGCCGAGCTTGTCGCAAGCCTGGCGGCAGCGGCCGGGCCTCGGCGGCATGGCCGGCGGCCAGATGCTCGATCTCGCCGGCGGCGGGGCCGCCGCGCGGCGAGGCCGACATCCGCCTGATGCAGGCGATGAAGACCGGCGCGCTCTTCCGCTACGCGGCCGAGGCCGGCGCCATCCTCGGCCGCGCCGGCGAAGCGGAGCGCAGGGGGCTCGCCGCCTTCGGCGCGGCGCTCGGCCTCGCCTTCCAGCTCGCCGACGATCTGATCGACGCCACCGCCAGCAGCGCGAGCGCCGGCAAGGCCACCGCCAAGGATGCCGGGCGCGGCAAGGCGACTCTGGTCGCCGTTCACGGCGTCGACGGCGCCATGAGGCTGCTCGACGGGGCGGTCAACGAGGCGCTGACGATCCTGCGCCCGTTCGGCTCGCGCGCCGACATGCTGCGCGAGGCCGCCCGCTTCGTCGCCGCGCGCGAGGGGTAGGCACGGCTTTCCGTTCCCGCGAGCGATCCGCACCGGGCCATGGAGATTTCAAAGAGCTCTCGTGTCCCGAGGGACACGAGGGGGTGGCGGGCGCTCGATGAGTGCCTCGTCGGTTAGTCCGTTTGCTGGCGCTCAGCCGAGCGCCCGCCGCGGCGACTTTTCACCTCCGCACCCGCACTCCGCCGGATGAACGGTGCGCTACCGGCTCATCACCGGTCCGCTGCCTGGCCCCGCGCCGCTTTACGCCAAGCGCGGTTTTGAACCCACCCGGCTTAGGGTGGTCGAGAGCCACAGCCGGTCGTAATGCCGGCGGACGGGCCTACGCGGAGGCGTCCCGAGGCACCGGGTTGCGAACCCGGCCGACGCGGGACTGACTACCCGCGCCGGCGCTCCCAAAGGAGCAGCCGCAGGCGCCGCACCCCGCTCCATCTCAAGACGCCTCCGGAGACGCCCCTCTATCCGAGCGAGGATGTCGATCAATATGGGGGCGGTTCGGGCACCGGGGATAACTATTTTTTGCAGGCCGATGGCGACGGGCACCATCCCTCCCCGGCACGGGGAGGGTGGCACCGAGCGAAGCGAGGTGACGGGTGGGGCGGCGTTTCTGGCTTCCCTGTCGCGCCTACGGCGCTCCTCGCCTCTTGTCGCCCCCACCCACCGCGCTTACGCGCGGTCCCCCCTCCCCCGCTCACGCGTGGGAGGGATGGCGTATGCCGCGTCGATCGCGTTCACGTCACCCGCGCGGGCGCGCGTCGTTGATCTCGATCCAGAAGCCGTCGGGGTCCTCGACGAAGCATTGGCGGACGCCATCCGGCCGCGTGGTCACCGTGCCGGGCGGGCGGCCGGGCATGGAGCCGAAGGTCACGCCCGCCGCCTCAAGCCGCGCGACGATGCCGTCGAAGTCCGCCGCCGACAGCGCCAGATGGGTGCCGATGCCGCGCTCGGCCTTCGGCGCCGTGTTGCCCCCCACCAGATGCAGGTTGATGCCGGGGGAGAGCGCGAACCAGCGGATCGGCCCCTTGCCCATCGGGTTCTCGACCTCGGCGAGGCCGAGGATCTCGTTATAGAAGCGCACGCTCGCGTCCAGATCGCGAACATGGATGGCCTGGTGGTCGAGGTGGAAGGGATGGGGCATGGGGGCGGCCTTCTAGGGTGCACGTGCGAAGCGTATTGCACCGCCGCGAAGCGCCAATGGGAGAACGCGATCACGATGGGGCGAAGACGCCGGACGCTGGCTCCTCTCCCATGGGGAGAGGGCTTCGAGCCTTGGCGAACGCAAGTGAGCTTAGGCGAGAAGGGTGAGGGGATGTTGCCTCACGAGGGTCCCTACACCCTCACCCAGTCGCTCTTTCACCTGTCTCCTCATCTGCACCGTAAAAACCGACGTGTTCCGACAGCTTCGCTCTGGACCCCACTCGACTTAACTGCGCTTCTGCGAGATACTCTTCCGCATGAGGCTCCCGACGATATTAAGCAGAACTAAAACTTGGTTCATTTCGAGCCCAACACTTCTTCCTGCCGGCATATGCTTCTTGCTGGCGCTGGGACTTATCGTCTTGGATCGGATTCCAGCAGCCACTTTGACTGCCGGACTTTTCGTAGTGCTTGTACTCCTGCACTACCTTCCACAAATGGAAAGCTTCAAAGCATATGGAGTGGAAGCGAAATGGCGCGCCCGGCTTGATGAAGCGGATGAAATTCTGCGAAAGCTTAGGCAATCAGCTGTGGCTTCCGCGTCTCTCACTTACCACACGCTTGGATGGGGATCACGCATTGGGGGAGGGCGTGAAAAGGAAAAACAAGGTTTATCTGATCGGGTCGACGCTACACTGCGCGACCTCAATGTCACAGAAGAACAAATTTACGACTTGAAGTATAACTATTTGCGTTTTTCTGTTTTGGATTTGTTTTCAAATTTTACAACCATCGCGGGATTATGCGTCTTTGACCAAATGAAGACCATCGAGGCCGAACTCAAGACAATCGGCGAGGGTCCTGATTCGGATATGCTCAGGGAGCGACGACAGAAACTGGCCGCTGTCAATATGACCATCCATCAACCCAAACCGGATCATACGCCACCCAGCGTGTTCCGCACCGCTTGTCATGGCCGGATACCGAGAGAATTGCTGACCTCTAGCGACGTGGCGGTGCTTGATGAGTTTGCTGATCGGATAGCGGACCTAGAACAGTCGTGCACAAAGAACGGCAGAGTGCCTGATGAAGCCTGCGATCTCATCGACACCCATGGAGAGTCTGCGCTGGACGCTCTTTCGAGACCTTATTCCACAGACCTCCGCGACGACACTGACCTCGCTGCTCATTCCCCCACCCGGCCGGCTATCGCCGGCCACCCTCCCCGCTTCGGGGGAGGGAGGGAGCAAGGGGCGCCGCCGCAACAAACTCCGTTCATGCCCGGCGAGACTCGCCTCCCGACGTCATCCTCCGGCTTGACCGGAGGATCGGCTCCGGCAAATGCCGCAGTGGCCGTGCGTGCAGAGAGCGATCCCCCGGAGGAGAGGAAGACTTCGCGGGAACGACGGCGAAGCGACCCCCTCCCAGCCTCCCCCTTTCAGGAGGACCGAGTGGCAAAGCCCCGCCCCACTCCAGCGTGGTCCGCGCCCTGCCCTACCGCACCCCCAGCGCTGACCTCAGTTCCGCGACCGAAATGCCGAGGCGGGCGGCGGAGATGCGCAGGTTGGGCGGCGGGGGGCCGAGGGCGCGGCGGAGCGTCACGACGCTGATGCCGAGCCGGTGCGCGGCGACAGTGAGGTCCGGCCGGCCACCCCACCCACCGGCCTGCGGCCGGTCCCCCCTCCCCGTTCCGGGGAGGGATTGGAAGCCCGGGCCGCCGCCAGCGCCCGCGAGGACGCCGTTGCCCTGGCGGAAGCCGCCGGGTCCGCGACCCATCTTCCGCGGCGGCGGGCCGGAGATGGTGCGCACCGTGTCGCGCGACCACGAGCCCTTGAGGCAGCCGATGGTGTAGGGGAAATCGAGCGTGGCGACGTAGTGGTACATGACCACCTTTTTGCCATCCCACGTGACCTCGCTCGTGCGCCCGTGGCAGGCGTCGAGATCGGCCGAGGAGAGCGTGCGGCCGTTCTCGTCGCGCGGCCCGTAGATACCGAAGCCATCGACGGCATAGCCGATGAGCTGCGACGGGCCGGAGCCGGAATCGAGTTCCTTCAGAACGCACGGACTAGCGTCGTGATAGTGGTAGACGCCGAACTGGCGCGGGTGACCCTGGCAGGCGTCCTGCGTCTCGTGGGCGACGGCGTCGCGGCCGCCGGCGTCGAGCGCGTTGAAGAGCACCACGCCGGAGAGAAGCACGCCGACCGCATTGGGCGCGCAGGTGGGCTCGGCGGCGAGTTGTGGCGCGAGCGGCAGAGCGATGCGCATGTCCTGCGCTGAGATGGAATTGGGGTTGGTGTCGTAGCGATAGGCGGGATCGCCGGGCTGGATCGGAAAGATGCCGGTCGGATGATCCGGCAGGTCGTTCCAGGCGATGACGCGCGTGTCTCCCTGGATGGCGATCCTGAAGCTGTGCGGCCAGGTGACCGCGCCCTCGACCACCGTCTTTTTGGTCAGATCGAAGGTGCCGGCGGCCTCGTCGAGCCACGCCCCGGCGTGGCGCGCGCCGCCGCGGCCGGGGTCGGTGTGGCAGGCCCAGATGTAGCCGGCCTTGGGGCCGGACGAGAGCTTGCCGTCGCCCAGCGGCAGTTTCGTCGGGTCGACGTCGTGGGCGAATGCAGCGGATGCGGCGGCGAATACCGCGATCGTCGCAATGGCGATGCGCATGGGTCTCCTCCCGTTGGCGAGCGCGGTTGGCGGCTCATGGGGACCGTTACGGGCGGGAGGCGGATGCCCTACGCCGGAAGGTGCGTGCGCTGGCGGCGTGGCATGGCCACAGACCCCCCTCCGTCATCCTCCGCGAAAGCGGAGGATCGGCTTCGGCAATTCGGCATCGGCCGTGCTTGCGGAGAGCGATCCCCCGGTCTCGGCTTCGCCTCGCCGGGGGATGACGGGGGAAGGAGCGCCTCGCCGGGGGAGGGAGGGCCGAGTCCGACCTGGGTTCCCGCCTTCGCGGGAACGAACGGGGTGGAGGTCCATGGGGCGCCCCCACCCGGCCGGCTTCGGCCTCGCCACCCTCCCCGCTGCTCACGCGGGGGAGGGAGGGAGCAAGGGGCAACGCCCAGCCCCACGCCGCCGCCTCCCAGCGCCCTGCCCTGCCCCAAGCCCCGCCGCGCTTGCCAGGCGCCGGACAAAGGAACACTCTGACCAAGCCGGCAATCGAGGCAACGCGAATGCCTCGGCGTCGCCGGAGACTCCAGGGGCGACATAGAGATTTCGGCCGCGCTTGTCGGCCGCACTCCTCTGCGGCCGGCAGCGGCGCGCCCGAGGAGGATTGCCATGCGCAAATCCAACGCCCTGCCGACACTGATCTTCCTGGTCATTCTCGTCGTCGGCCTCTTCATCGCCTGGTCGGCCTACCGGCCAGGCGGCTACGGCGGCAGCGTCGCCATCGCCATCGTCACCATCCTCATCGCCTATACCGCCTCCTATGCCACCAAGGTGGCCAACCAGTGGGAGCGGGTGGTGGTGCTGAGGCTCGGCCGCTTCCGCGCGCTCGAAGGGCCGGGGCTGTTCTTCATCATCCCGATCATCGAGGCCGTCGCCTACTGGATCGACACCCGCGTCATCACCAGCGCCTTCAAGGCGGAAAAGACGCTGACCAAGGACACCGTGCCGGTCGACGTCGATGCGGTGCTGTTCTGGAAGGTGATCGACCCGAAGAAGGCGGCGCTCGACGTCGCCGACTACACCAGCGCCATCAACTGGGCGGCGCAGACGGCGCTCCGCGACGTCATCGGCAAGACCATGCTCTCCGACATGCTGGAGGGCCGCGAGAAGATCAGCGCGGAATTGCAGAAGATCATCGACGTGCGCACCGAGCCGTGGGGGATCACCGTCCAGTCCGTCGAGGTCAAGGACGTGCTGATCCCGCCCGGCCTCGAGGACGCCATGTCAATGCAGGCGCAGGCCGAGCGCGAGCGCCAGGCGCGCGTCATCCTCGGCGATTCGGAGCGCCAGGTGGCGGAGAAATTCGGCGAGGCGGCGCTGACCTATGCCGACAACCCGACGGCGTTCCACCTGCGCGCGATGAACATGCTCTACGAGGGGCTGAAGCGCGACAACGCCACCATCGTCATCGTGCCGAGCACGGCGGTGGAATCGATGCAGCTGGGCGGCATTGCCGGGCTGACGGCGCTGACCACCAACCTGACCCAGGGGCAGGTGCCGGGCCGGAACCCGCAGAAACCGTAGGCGCGAGAAGCCGTAGGCGCGCCTATTTCGCCCTGGCCTTGGGGGCGGCCTTCTTCGCCGCTTTTGCCGCCTTGGCGGCAACCTTGGCAGCCTTGCCGGCGGCCTTGGCTTCGACCGCCGCCGCCTTGGCGGCCACCTTGGCCTCGGTCGCTGCGGTCTTGGCCTCGGCGACCACCACGGCCTCTTCCGCCAGCTTGGCGTCGCGCGCCATGCGCAGCGCCTTCAGCCGCTGGGTATTGTCGTCGACCCGCTTGGCCTCCGCCTCGGCGTCGCTCATCGCCTTGGCCGCTTCGCGTTGCCGCGCCTGGGTCTTGGCGAAGCGCGCCTCGGCGTCGCTTCTCGTACTTCTGGGCATGCTGGCTCCTTCCGTGACCTGTGCGCGGGCTGTACTGCGGCCCCCTTTTACATCCCTGATTCGAGGATTGGGCGCGATTCTACTCCGCCGCGTCGGCGGGCGCGCGCTGCCGACCGAATCGCTTCTCCACATAGGCATCGACGAGCTTGCGGAAATCCTCGGCAAGCGTCGGGCCGCGCAGCGTCACCGCCTTCTTGCCGTCGATGAACACCGGCGCCGCCGGCTGCTCGCCGGTGCCGGGCAGCGAGATGCCGATATCGGCGTGCTTCGATTCGCCGGGTCCGTTGACGATGCAACCCATGACGGCGACCTTGAGGCTCTCGATGCCGGGATACTTCTCGCGCCACACCGGCATGGCGGCGCGGAGATCGTCCTCTATTCTGCGGGCCAACTCCTGGAAGACGGTGGAGGTGGTGCGCCCGCAGCCGGGACAGGCGGCCACCACCGGCACGAAGGCGCGGAAGCCCATGGTCTGCAAGAGCTCCTGCGCCACGGTGACTTCGCGCGTGCGGTCGCCGCCGGGCTCCGGGGTGAGCGAAATGCGGATGGTGTCGCCGATCCCCTGTTGCAGCAGCAGCGCCATCGCCGCCGACGAGGCGACGATGCCCTTGGAGCCCATGCCGGCCTCGGTGAGGCCGAGATGCAGGGCGTATTTCGACTTCTCGGCAAGCGCCGTGTAGACGGCGATGAGATCCTGCACCTGGCTGACCTTGGCCGAGAGGATGATCTTGGATGCCGGCAGCCCGATCGCCTCCGCCGCTTCCGCCGAGAGAAGCGCCGAGGCGATGATCGCCCGGCGGGTGACCTCGACCGCCGAGAGCGGTTTCTCGGAAGCCGCGTTCTTGTCCATCATGCGGGTGAGCAGGGACTGGTCGAGCGAGCCCCAGTTGACGCCGATCCTCACCGGCTTGTCGTTCTTCAGCGCCACCTCGACCATGGTCGCGAACTGGCGGTCGCGCTTCTCGCCGAAGCCGACATTGCCGGGATTGATGCGGTATTTGGCGAGCGCCTCAGCCGCGGCCGGATGATCGGTGAGCAGCTTGTGGCCGATATAGTGGAAGTCGCCGATGAGCGGCACATGGATGTTGCGGGCGGCGAGCCGGTCGCGGATGTGCGGCACGGCGGCGGCCGCCTCGTCGCGGTCGACGGTGATGCGCACAAGCTCGGAGCCGGCGCGGGCGAGCGCCGCCACCTGGGCGACGGTGGCGTCGATGTCCGCCGTATCGGTGTTGGTCATCGACTGGACGACAACCGGTGCGCCGCCGCCGACCTGGACGGTACCGACCATCACGGGAATCGTCGCGTGGCGCGGGAGGGGCACGGAGAGGTAATCTTTCACCGAATGAATTCCTGAGGCAGATGTTGGGGCGCTTCTCCCCACTTGCGGGGGAGAATAGTGAAGCTTGTGGCTCGCGACAGCGAGACGCTAGCGGAGCCAACGATCTTCCCCTGCGGCGAAAATCGGGCTGCGCCGTTCTCCCCCGCAAGGGGGGAGATGGGTGCCTCGTTGCAGGCGTCGGGCCCCAAGCGGGTCATTCCTTCGCCGCCGCGCGGCAGCGGGCACAGAGGCCACGGACTTCGAGGACCTGTTGGCGCGGCAGGAAGCCGCGGTTGAGCGTCTCCGCATTGACCAGGCGGCCGAGCGCCTCCGACGAGGCTTCCGCCGCGGCGCCGCACCTGTCGCAGATGAGGAAGAGCGTGGCACCCGGCGCGCAGTCGTCGCCGCGGTCGCAGGCGATATAGGCGTTCTTCGATTCGATGCGGTGGGCGAGATTATGCTCGACCAGGAAATCGAGCGCCCGGTAGACCGAGATCGGCGCCGGCCGGTGGTCGCCCGTGGCCAGCCGGTCGATCACGTCATAGGCCGAGGCCGGCACGTGGCTCTCCAACAGCGCCTCCAACACCTGCCGGCGCTGCGGCGTGAAGCGCAGGCCTTGGCGCGCGCAGGTATCCTCGGCGTGGACGAGCGCCTCGGCCGCGCAGCGCGCATGGTCGTGTTCGCGGTGTTCCAGAACTGGGCTGATCGCAGTCATCTCGGGTCCGGACCTTAGCACCGGCGGTCAAGGAAAACGAACCGGCGCGGGCTTTCCGCCTCGGGCTCCATATAGTCCGCCGGACTGCCCGGCGCATCCTTTGCGCCCATGCTGCGGTGCAATATATAGGTTGGCGAACACGCTCAAGGGGAAGGATGCCATGCTCAAGGGCAAGACTGCACTGATTACCGGTTCGACGTCGGGCATCGGCCTGGGGCTCGCCACCGCTCTCGCCCACGAGGGCTGCAACATCGTGCTCAACGGCTTCGGCGATCAGACCGCGATCGAGACGCTGCGCAACGAGCTCGCCAATTCCTTCGGGGTCGAGGTGCGCTATTCGCCGGCCGATATGCGAGAGCCGGACGAGATCGCCGCCATGATCGCCGACGCCGAGAAGGAATTCGGCGCCATCGACGTTCTCTGCCCCAATGCCGGCATCCAGCACGTCGCGCCGGTGGACGAGTTCCCCATCGACAAGTGGAACGCCATCATCGCCATCAACCTGTCCTCGGCCTTCCACTGCATCCGCGCCGCGCTGCCCGCGATGCGCGCCAAGGGCTGGGGCCGCATCATCATGACGGCGAGCGCCCATGCGCTGGTCGCCTCGCCCTTCAAGGCGGCCTATACCGCCGCCAAGCACGGCATTGCGGGGCTGACCAAGGTGGTGGCGCTGGAGACGGCGCAACAGGGCATCACCGTCAATGCCATCTGCCCCGGCTATGTGTGGACGCCGCTGGTCGAGAAGCAGATCCCCGACACCATGAAGGCGCGCAACATGACGGCCGACGAGGTGAAGCGCGACGTGATGCTCGCCGCGCAGCCGACCAAACAGTTCGTCACCGTGGAGGAGATCGGCGGGCTAGCGGTGTTCCTGTGCTCTGACGCGGCGCGCAACATGACCGGCTCGCTCATCACCATGGACGGCGGCTGGATGGCGGCGTGAGGCAGGGCTGTCAGCAGGCTGTCACCACCGATGGACCGCCCGGCTAGCGGACGGCGACGCGATTGCTAGCATCGGCCCATGCCGACTCAGGAAGAGCGATTCCGCGCCCTGGTGGTGACCAATCCGGTGGTGGCCGCGTTGATCGACCGCCTGCCGGCGCTGGCCGTTCCCGATTGCTGGATCACCGCCGGCGCGCTCATGCAGACCGTGTGGAATGCGCTCGACGAGCGCCCTCCCACCGTCGGCATCAAGGATTACGACGTCTTCTATTTCGATCCCGACCTGTCGTGGGAAGCGGAGGACCGCGTCATCAGGCGGGCCGCGGACGCCTTCGCCGACCTCGATGCTGAGATCGAGCTGCGCAACCAGGCCCGCGTCCACCTCTGGTTCGACCGCAAGAACGGCACCAGCGGCTATCCGCGCCTGACCTCCGCGCGCCACGGCATCGACGTCTTTCTCGAAACGCCCAGCATGTTCGGCCTCCATCCGACCGGCGGTGGCGCCTTCGAGGTCTACGCACCCTATGGCTTCGACGATCTTTTCGGCTTCGTCCACCGGCCCAACCCACGGGCGATCGGACCCGAAGCGCACTATGTGACGAAGGCCGCGCGCCGCAGGGCGATCTATCCGCGCCTCACCGTGGTTCCATGGGGACGGACGTGAGCGGCACACCCTTTCCGCCGGCCACTTCACCGGTCCGGATGCGCCGCGCGACAAAGACCGCGATGGCCACAAGGCCCGCGATGACCAAAACGCCGCTCTCGCCGCCAACATATTCCAGCGCGCCCGGTTCATTGGCGACGGTCACGCCGTTCAGCGCATCGAGGACGTCGTTGAAAACGGCGTGGGCGAGCGCAACCGGCCAGACGCTGCCCGTCGTCAGCCGCAGCCAGCCGTAGAAGACACCAGCCAGCGTCAGCGCAACCAGGAACAGCGGCACGACGAAGAGCAGATTGCCGTCGTGGTGGTAGTAGGGCGTCATCAGGATCAGCGGCAGGTGCCAAGTGCCGTGCAGCAGCCCGACCAGCAGCATGGCGCGGAGCGGGCCGATGGCGACAAGGTGCGGCAGCATGTAGCCGCGCCAGCCGACCTCCTCGCCCATCGCCAGCACCAAGCCGATGACAAAACCGATAACCGTTTGGACAACAGTTGCCGGCAGGCTGCGCGTGAACGCGGGCGGCATCAGCGCGCCGAGGCCTAGCACCCAGATGGCGGCATAGCTGGCCAGAAGAACCAGCACCGGAACCAGGATGGCGAGCGGCCAGCCGCGGAGCCCCAAGCGCACGAGGCCGAGCCCGCGCCAGGCAGAACGCGATCGTGCCTCGCCGGTCGCCAGCATCACAAGAACAACGGCGACCGCCGGCGTCAGCATCGTCACCAACGCCGCGACCTCGCCGATTCGGCCGGCGAAGGCTGCGATCAGGACGGCCAGTCCGATGGCAATCACATAGACGAGCCCAGCTCGGGCGGGGCCGTTGGAAACGGCACGCATGGGTCTGCTTTCTGCAAGATGAAAGGTGCGCCTCCGGCCGACGGCCGGGGCATTTGTGCCGGCGTTAAGCGAAAAGGCTGGGCGCGTCTGTGAAGCGGATCACCCCACCCCTCAGATGCCTCCCCCGTCCACCCCGTCGGGCGTGTCGGATGTGGGCGGGGGATCGCCCGCTGCGAGGCGCTGGGAACGCAGTTGCGGGAGCTGGGTGGGGAGCGGCGACCAGCCGGCAAGCTCGCCTTCGCCATAGGCGACGCGAGCGAAGGGATCGGAATCGTTGGCGACCCAGCCCTCCTCGCCGGAGCGCGCCGAGACCGCCCAGCGCACGGCATCGACCTCGGCCGGCCCCTGCTCGCTGGCACGCAGGCGCACCAGGACGAGGCTGCCATCGCGCGGCGCGGTCGGCATGGAAGCCCATTTCGGGGAAGCCACGGGGTGCCCTCGCCGTTTCGTGAAGAGAAATGCGGCGGCGACCAGATTGGCCGCCGCCGCGCCGATTGGGTTCGCGCCTATTTCAGGCCGATGGCCATGCCGGAGAGATCGGCATTGATCATCAGGCCGGTCTGCCGGCCGGAGAGCTGGAGCAGCGCGCCCTTTGCGTTCTTGAGCACAATCGCGCCGGGGCCCCTGGTGCCGGCGGCGCCCGCGCCCACCGCGGCATAGACGCCGGCGACATCCGACGGACGGCTGATGTGGCTGACCGTGCCGTAGAAGTCGGCCTTGGCGGCGCCGATCACCAGGCCGCCGCTGATGCCGCCGATATCGAGCGGATAGTGCCGGCCGTGGAAGGTCAGCGTTCCGCTGCCGGCAGACGCGCCGATGAAGAAGCCGCCCTTGACGATATGGATGCTCATCGAGCCACTGTCGGCCCAGGCGGACGACGCTACCAGACTGGCGCCGGCGATGGCGACCAGCGCAACCAGACCCGTACGGATACTCTTGAAAAGCCGCATGGTGGATTCCTCCTGTGGGTGCCCCCTGACGTGATCTTCCGGCAGGAGATGTAGAGCCTTTACGCCAATTGAGAAAGCCCGGAGGTGACGCAAGCCACACCCCTGGCCGCCACTCATGCCTTGCCGCGGGCGCGCTCGCCGAGCGTGGTGGTGAGGCGGATGAGCGCCGGCGAATGGTCGTTGCGGTCGAGCATCACCTGGATGATCGACACGCCACCGGTGTTCTCGCGCGCCCGCTTCAGCGCCGCGTCCATCTCGATCTCGGTCTCGACCTTGATGCCGAGCCCGCTGCCCAGCACCTCCGGGACCTTCCAGAAATGCCAGGTGGCCACGTCATTGTAGGCGCCGTCGAGCATCGGCCGCTCGGTGCCGTAGCCCTGATTGTCGAGCACCACGATGATCGGGTTGCCGCCGTAGCGGACGATCGACGCCACCTCCATGCCGCTCATCTGGAAGGCGCCGTCGCCGACCAGCACCAGCGGCCGCAAGTCCGGCCTGGCCGCCTTGACGCCGAGCGCCGCAGGCACGGCGAAGCCGAGCGAGCAGTAATAGGCGGGCGCCAGGAAATGCACGCTGTTGTGGATGTACAGGTCCTCCGCCCCGAACAGCGCATCGCCGGTGTCGGCGATCACTACCATGTCGTCCTCGAGGAAGGCGTTGACCTGGCGGAACAGCGCCTCGACCGTCATCGCCTTGTCGGACGGGTTGAACAGGCCCGGATGCTCTGGGTGCTCGAACGGCGGCACCGCGCGCCGCTGCCAGGGATGGGCGGCCAGCCCGGCGACGAAATCGGCCATGGCGACGCCGTCGAAGGAATGGTGTCCGATCGTGATGCGGTCGCTGGCGGCATAGATGGCGTAGCGCCGGTCGATATGCGCGGTGTAGACGCCGAGATTCATGTCGGTGAGCTGGGCGCCGAGCAGCACCAGGCAATCGCTTTTCTCGACATAGTCGCGCACCGAATCGCGGCCCATGGCGCCCTCATAGATGCCGAGATAGGCGGGATCGGATTCCGGGAAGACCGACTTGCCGGTGATGGTGGCGGCGACCGGCACGCCGGTCTTGTGGACGATTGTCGCCAATTCCGCCTGCAGGCCGAAGCGGTGCAGCTCCTCGCCCGCCAGGATCACCGGCCGCTCGGCCTTCGACAGGCGCTCGACCGCTTCGGCGACGGCGACGGCGAGCGCTTCGGCGTCGCCCGGCTGTTCGGCCGGCAGGTGGCGATGCAAGGGCCCGATCTCGGCGGTCGCCATGTTCCTGGGGATCTCGATGTAGACCGGCCGGCTGTGCTGGCGCGCGGCGCTGAGAACGCGCTCGATCTCGTAAGCCGCAGTCTCCGGATCGTCGAGCACCGCCTGGGCGACGGTGAGCTGCTCGAAGACGCGGAGCTGGGTGTCGAAGCCGCGCACCGTGTGGTGCAGCAGCGGCCCACGGCTCTTCTCGTGCGTGCCCGGCGCGCCGCTGATGATGACCACCGGCGAACGCTCGGCAAAGGCCTCGGCCGCGGCGTTGGCGATCTTCAGCCCGCCGACGCAATAGGTGACACAGGCACACCCGAGGCCGTTCACCCGCGCATAGGCATCGGCGGCGAAGCCGGCGCCCTGCTCGTCGGAGGTGCTGATCACCTTGATCGGCCCGTCCTCCATCTGCTTGAAGAAGGTGAGCACATAGTCGCCGGGAACCCCGAAGACGTGGCCTACGCCGTTCTCGGCAAGCCGCTCGATGAGGTAATTGCCGATGCTCTGTGTCATGATCGATCCCTGTATCGGATACGCCCCCTGGGCGTACTCAAGCGCGGACTATGCCCGAAAGCCGTGAGCAGCGGCAGAGCCGGAGACGCGGATATGAGCGAACCGACGCCGAAGGTCTCGATCGAAGTGCTGCGTGCCGACATCACGACGCTGGCGGTCGACGCCGTCGTCAACGCCGCCAACCAGACGCTGCTCGGCGGCGGCGGGGTTGACGGCGCCATCCACCGCGTCGCCGGGCCGGCGTTGCGCGACGAATGCCGCACGCTCGGCGGCTGCGACACCGGCGACGCCAAGATCACTCGCGCCTACCGCCTGCCGGCCAAGTACGTCATCCACGCGGTCGGCCCCGTCTGGCGCGGCGGCAGAGCGGACGAGGACGCGCTGCTGGCATCGTGCTACTGGCGCTCGCTGGAGCTGGCCATCGACCACGCGGTGACGTCGATCGCCTTCCCCGCCATCTCCACCGGCATCTACGGCTTTCCCGCCGACCGCGCCGCGGTCATCGCGGTCGAAACGGTCGCCGACTTCCTCGAAGACGAGCCCGGGCTGCTGAGACGGATCATCTTCTGCTGCTTCGACGACAACGCCGTGCGACTGCACCAGGAGGCACTAAACGCGCGCTACGCTTGAAAAAGGCGCATTCTGTTGCTTCGCTTGCAGGCGATGCGCCGGAGGGGCGCAGGAAACAGGGCGGCATAAGGTGCGACGCGTCACTCCGGTTCTACTGGCCCTGGCCCTGCTCGCCGCCACCGGCGCGGCCCAGGCAGAGAACCCGCTCGCCGACCCGCTGCAGCTCCTCGAACAGCTGGTCAAGCCGCCGGCCAGGGCAGTGGAACGCGCCCTGCGCCAGCCTTCGCCGACAACCAGGACGGCGAAGAAGGCACAGCGCCTGCCGGCGCCGGAAACGGCTGCCGCACCGCCGCCCACCACCGACCTCCTGTCCGTACCGATGCCACGGCTGCGTCCGGGCGACGCCAGCGAGCCGGCGCTCGGCTACGCCCCGGCGACGACAATCGAGGCCGCACCTCTGGCGCCGGACGCCGTCGCGCCGCTCAAGCTGCCGCCGCCGGCGGCGCGCTCGACCTGCGGCGCCATGATCGCGCGGCTGGGTGTCGAGGCAAAGGCATTGGCGCCGGTGCGGGAAGGGGCCTGCGGCATCCCGGCACCGGTTTCGGTCGGTGCGCTGGACGCCGGCGCCGTTTCGCTGTCGACCGAGGCGCTGCTCAATTGCGATTTTGCCGAGACGCTTGCCACCTGGATCGACGGCACGGTGCAGCCGATCGCCATGAGGACGCTCGGGCGCCAGGTGACGGGCTTGAGGATCGCTGCCTCCTATGCCTGCCGTAACCGCGACAGCCTGGCCGACGCCAAGCTCAGCGAGCACGCCCGCGGCAACGCCATCGACATATCGGCCTTCAAGGTGGACGGCATCGGCTGGATCGAGGTTGAGAGCGGCTGGAACGGCGGCGGCGCCGAGGCCGCGTTCCTTAGGGCCGTGCGGGCTTCGGCCTGCGGGCCTTTTACCACGGTGCTCGGGCCGGGCTCGGACACCTACCACGCCACCCACTTTCACCTCGACCGCGCCAAGCGGCGCACTGCCGGCCCCAGCCACGGGCTCTTCTGCCAGTAGGCCGGCGGCAAGAAGGGGCCGCCTCCTCCTCTGCCATGGATTGTTGATCGTCGGACCCGGCAGGCCTATGGTCGCGCCCGGTGACAGGGGTGCCCGCCGCAAGGCGGGCTGAGATCAAACCCATCGAACCTGATCTGGGTCATGCCAGCGAAGGGAGCCGTCACCGGGCGCGCGTCCCCTCGCATGCCACCCGCCGGCTCCCCGCTTTTGCAAGAGGGAAGCCAGTGGAAACCGTTGATCTGTTCTCTGCTCTCAGCCGCCTCCGCGCCCGCCAGCCGCTGGTCCACAACATCACCAATTTCGTCGCGATGAACACGACCGCCAATGCGCTGCTGGCCATCGGCGCCTCGCCGGCGATGGTGCATGCGGTGGAAGAGGTCGAGGATTTCGTGCCGATCGCTGCGAGCCTCGTCGTCAATATCGGCACGCTCTCTCCCCATTGGGTGGAGGCGATGGCTCGCGCCGCGGCGACGGCGCACGCCAGAGGCGTGCCCTGGGTGCTCGACCCGGTCGCCGTCGGCGCGACCCGATACCGGACCGAGACGGTGCGAGAACTGCTTACCCACAAGCCGACCGTCATTCGCGGCAATGCCTCCGAGGTCATGACGATCGCCGGCGCGGGCGCCCGCGGCAAGGGCGTCGACAGCACCGAAGGCTCGGACGCCGCGCGCGACGCGGCCGCACGGCTCGCCCGCGAGACCGGCGCCGTCGTCGCCGTCACCGGCGCAATCGACTATGTCAGCGACGGCGCCAGGATGGTCGCGATCGCCAACGGCGACGCCATGCTGACGCGCGTCACCGGCACCGGCTGCGCCGTCACCGCGCTTGTCGGAGCCTTTCTCGGCGCTGGCCTCGCACCGCTGACGGCGGCCGTCGCCGGGCTCGCCGCGATGGGCGTTGCCGCCGAGATCGCCCGGGCGAACAGCACCGGCCCCGGCAGCTTCCAGGTCGCCCTGTTCGATGCGCTGCATGCGCTCGACGACGCAACGCTCGCGGCGCGGGCGCGCGTGTCATGAAGGCCGATCTCCGCCTGATGCTGGTCACAGATCCGGCGCTCTGCGCCGCGCGCGGGCTTGTCGCGACGGTGCTCGACGCCGTCGCCGGCGGGGTGACCATCGTCCAGCTCCGCGACAAGGCGGCGTCCGACGAGGCGCTCGCCGAGACCGCTCGGGTACTTCATGCTGCGCTGAAGCCGCTGGGCGTGCCGCTCATCGTCAACGACCGGCCCGCCGTCGCGCGCGCGGCCGGCGTCGACGGCGTCCACCTCGGCCAGGCGGACGGCGATCCGCGCGCAGCACGCTCCCTGCTCGGCCCCGACGCCCTGATCGGCTTGTCGGTGACCAAGGCGGAAGAGATCCGAACCGTCGATCCCGGGACCGTCGACTATGTCGGCCTCGGTCCGGTCTTTGCCACTGGCAGCAAAGTCGACGCCGCGCAGCCGCTCGGCCTCGCGGGCTTCCGCGCCGTCGCGGCCAGGCTTGTGCTTCCCATCGTGGCCATCGGCGGCATTGGCCGGTCGAACGCCGCATCGGTGATGGAAGCCGGCGCCGACGGTCTTGCCTGCATTTCGGCGATCTGCGGAACGCCGGATCCCCGCGCCGCCGCGGCGGCGCTGCGCCGGCAAATCGCCACCGCGAGGGCCACATGATCGCCAACGTTCTCAGCATCGCCGGGCTCGACCCGAGCGGCGGGGCGGGCATCGCCGCCGATCTCAAGGCCTTCTCGGCACTCGGCGCCTACGGCATGACCGTGGTCACCGCCGTGACCGTGCAGAACACGCAAGGGGTGCGCGCCGTCGAGCTGATGCCGCCGGCACTCGTCGCCGCTCAGATCGATGCCATCTTCGACGACATCCGCGTCGACGCGGTGAAGATCGGCATGGTCGGCAGCGCGGCCATTGCCGAAGCGATCGCCGACGCGCTGATCCGTCATCGTGCGCCTCACATCGTCCTCGACCCGGTGATGGTCGCCAAGAGCGGCGACCGGCTGCTCGCCGAGGCCGCCGTCGCGGCGCTGCGCGCGCGCCTGGTGCCGCTCGCCGAAGTGATCACGCCCAATTTGCCGGAAGCAGCCGTTCTCCTCGGTGCCGACGAGCCGACAAGCCTTGCCGAGATGGAGGCGATGGCGCGAGACCTGAAGGGCCTTGGCCCCGCCGCGGTGCTCCTCAAGGGCGGCCACCTCGCCGGCCCGGACAGCAGCGACGTCTTCTTTGACGGCGAAGCGATGACGACGCTGAGCGCACCGCGCATCGCCACGCGCAACACCCATGGCACCGGCTGCACGCTATCGTCCGCGATTGTGGCATTGTTGCCGACCCGGCCGCGCCTGGAGGCGATCCGCGAGGCGAAGGCCTACCTCACCGGTGCGCTCCGCGAAGCGGACAGGCTCACCGTCGGACAAGGCCACGGGCCGGTGCATCACTTCCACGACCTGTGGCAGCCGGCGGCCCCGGCCACAGGCCCTGCTGCAAACAGAGAGCGGCCAGGCTAAGCTTCCGCCATGAGCCTCAACGCCAACACCCGGCTCGGCCCGGTGCACATTGCCGTCACCGACGCCGAGCGCGCGCTTCTCATCTGGCGCGACATGGTCGGCCTGACCGAGATCAGTCGCGACGACCGCAGCATCGCACTGGGTGCCGGCGGCAACCCGCTGATCGTTCTGGAGCCCGGAGCGGCGCGCCCGGTCGTTGCGCACACCAGCGGGCTCTACCACGTCGCCCTGCACGTGCCGACACGACGCGACCTCGCCGTGGTCACTGCGCGGCTGATGGCGGCGCGCATCCCCAACTCGCCGACCGACCATCTCGTCTCCGAGGCGGTCTACCTCTGGGACCTCGACGGCAACGGCATCGAGATGACCTTCGAGACGCCGTGGCGCGGCACCTTCAAGTCGGACGGCGGCACCTTCTATGCGCTCACCACCGACGGCCGACGCCACTCCGGCCGCGACGCCATCGACCTCCATTCGCTGCTCGGCGAACTGAAGCAAGAAGACGAATTGCGCGAAATGCTGCCGCCCGGCACCCGCGTCGGTCACGTTCACCTGCATGTCGGCGACCTCGACACGGCGATGGCCTTCTATGCCGAGGACGGCGTCGGCTTCACCCGCCAGATGCTGGCCAGGCAGGTGCGTATGGGCGACGTGACGCTCGGCTACCAGCCCCACGCGCTCGCCTTCAACACCTGGGCCGGCGTCGGCGCACCGCAGCCGCCGCCGGATTCGGCGGGCCTGCGCTGGTTCGGCATCACCGTGCCGGATGTGGGCGAGCTCGCCGCCATGCGCGAGCGCCTCGGCAAGGTGCGCGAGTTCAACAAGGGCTTCGAGACGACCGACCCGGCCGGCAACCGGATCAGGGTCAGCGTCGCTCCCGGCGCCGGCTGAACCGGCCACCAAGTCCTCTCCGCCGGTTAATCGGCGATCTGCTGAATCCCGTGCGCGGCGAGGCAGGCCGCCACGCGCTCCGGAGGCATGAGGCAGGGCTGGACGATTCTCTGCCGGTCGATGGCGAGCGCAAGCGTGTGGAAGGACCCTTTGCCGCTGGACGGCGGGGCCGCAATCCGGAACCCGGTCAGCACCGCATAGGGGATGTAGGTCAGGCGCGCGGCATAGGTCGGGCGGAAATAGCGCCGCGTCGGCGTGCCGCGGTCGACGATGATGAGCTCGTCCGCCGCGTCGATGATCAACAGGCCGGTCGACAGACGGCGGCGGTTGCCCTCGTCGCGGCAGGGCCGGTCACGCGGCTCGAAGTGGATGGGCGTCACCGGCCGCGGGATGCCGCCACGCGCCGCATTGAGCATGTTCTGGAAGAAGAGGTCGGCGACCGCGATCGATCCGCCCTCACCCGCCTCGTTGGGCCGCGCGGCGGCGGGGGTGAGCTGGTCCCTGATGAATTCCGTGACCCTGTCGAGGCGATGGCTCGACACTGTGTTGTAGTCGAGGATGACTGCGTCGCCGTCTCTGGTGAGCAGCGACCAGCTGGCGGAGAGCAGGTTGACGGTGCTGCGGATGGCGGCGATTTCGCTCCAGCGGATCGTTCGGGTGGCAATGCTGCCGTCGGTGAGCCGCAACAGGCTGAGCCGGTCGTCGTGGACGGCGAGGATCATCTTGTAGAGGCTCATCCCCGGCCGCACTTGGCTGCGGTCGGCATTGATCGGCACCTTCAACAGGAAATGCGCGTCGCGGTGCTCCGCATAGGCGGCGCGGAAGCGCGGCGGCATCTCGGCCTCGTTGCGTACGGCATCGACCCAGGGACCGAAGGCATTGTATTCCTTGCGGTCCTCCGGGCTCGCCGCCCAATACCAGTCAGCCGCCGATTGCCGCTTTCGACCCCACGCCAACATGGTTCTCCTCCACCCTCTTCAGGTGCGCGGACAGGAGATCGAACCCTCGCGCCGCGGCGGCAATCTCGTCAGGTTTCATTGCCGCGAACAGCGCGCTCATCGCCCGGTGCCGCTGCTCTCTGAGATGCTCGATGAACTTCCTCCCCGCCGGCGTCGGCGCCACCAGATAGCTGCGCTCGTCGCCGGCAATGGCGCGCTTGCTGACCAGCCCCAGCCCCCGCAGCCGGCGGATGAGAGAGGTCATCGTGCCCTTCTCGATGCTGAGCGCCCGGCTGAGATCGACCGGGCGCGTGGCGCCGACGAGGCCAAGCGCCATGACCACGATGATCTCGTATTCCGAATAGGAGCGCCCGCGGTATTCCGTGCGGTGCAGGATCGGATTGATGTGCACCAGGAAGTACCGCATGAAGTGGTCGAGGCTGGCATCGAGACGGGCGATCGGCGGCGTCAGTTTCATCGGCGTGCGTCGGCCTGCGCCGGTTATTAGTAAGATTTCTTACTGTCTAATTTCTTACGATTGCGGTCAATTGCGACAAAACGCCCGTCGCCCGGGTGGCCGGGGAGGCCTGGTCCGCGCGGCGGTTCCGCGCCTCAGGGGCCGGCGTCCTTCGCCCGTCTGCGGTCGAAGCGCTCGCGCGACGTGGCGATCGTCGGACCATGGGCGAGCGCCCACTCGCCGAGCACCTTGACCGGACCGAGGAGCGCACGACCGAGATCGGTGAGCGCATAATCCACCCGCGGTGGAGTGACCAGACGATCGGCATCAACCTCGCCCTGCTGGCTGGCTCGGCCTTCGTGCTATGGGGACGCTGGGCTCTCTTCGGCGGCTGATCGTCAGGCCGCGTAGACGATCAGCAGGTCCTTGGCGTCGATCTGAGCGCCGGCGGTGACCAGCACCTCAGTGATCGTGCCGTCGCGCTCGGCATGCAGCGCCGTCTCCATCTTCATCGCCTCGATCGACAGGAGCACGTCGCCGGCCTTGACCGCCTGGCCGGAACGGACAGCCAGCGTCGAGACGACCCCCGGCATGGGCGCGGCGACATGCAGCGGGTTGCCCTCCTCGGCCTTGCGCCGCGTCGCGGGACCGGTGCCGCCGGCGACCACGCCGTGCGAGCGGTCGGGTACCTTGGCCATGCGCGGCTGACCGTTGAGCTCGAAGAAGACGCGGACGTTGCCTTCGGCGTCGGGCTCGCCGATCGCCTGGGTGCGCACGATCAGCGTCTTGCCGCGCTCAAGCTCCACCGGCACTTCCTCGCCGGCCGGCAGGCCGTAGAAGAAGACCGGCGTCGGCAGCACACTGACCGGGCCGTAGTGCTCGGCAGCATGGGCGAAATCGGTGAACACCTTGGGATACATCAGGTAGGAGGCAAGCGCCCGGTCGTCGACCGCCGCGCCCGACTTCTCCGCCGCCTCGCGCTCGGCCACCAGATCGGCCGGCGGCAGCAGCGAGCCCGGACGCACGGTAATCGGCGTCTCGCCCTTCAGCACCTTCTTCTGCAGACCCGCAGGCCAGCCGCCCGGCGGCTGGCCGAGATCGCCGCGCATCATCTGCACGACCGAGCCTGGGAAGGCGATATCGCGGTCGGGATCGACGACATCTTCCGGCGTGAGATCGCCGGCGACCATCATCAGCGCCAGGTCGCCGACCACCTTGGACGACGGCGTCACCTTGACGATGTCGCCGAACAGCATGTTGACGTCGGCATAGGCGCGCGCCACCTCGTGCCAGCGCGCCTCCAGCCCGAGCGAGCGCGCCTGCTCCTTGAGGTTGGTGAACTGGCCGCCCGGCATCTCGTGCAGATAGACCTCCGAGGCGCCGAAGCGCAGATCCGACTCGAAGGCGAGATACTGGCCGCGCACCTTCTCGAAATAGAACGAGATCTTGCGGATGGCCTCCGGATCGAGGCCGGTGTCGCGCGTCGTTCCCTTGAGCGCCTCGACCAGCGAGCCGAGACAGGGCTGCGAGGTGAGCCCCGACATGGAATCGATCGCCGCGTCGAAGGCATCGACGCCAGCCTCCACCGCCGCCAGCACCGAGGCCGCCGAAACGCCCGAGGTGTCGTGGGTGTGGAGGTGGATCGGCAGGTCGGTCTCCCGGCGGAGCGCCTCGACCAGCTTGCGCGCCGCCACCGGCTTGAGCAGGCCCGCCATGTCCTTGATGCCGATGATATGGGCGCCGGCCTTCTCCAGCTCGTGGGCAAGGTTGACGTAGTACTTGAGGTCGTACTTGGCGCGCGCCGGATCGAGGATGTCGCCGGTGTAGCACATGGCGCCTTCGCACAGCTTGCCGGCCTCCACCACCGCCTCCATGGATACGCGCATGTTCTCCACCCAGTTGAGGCAGTCGAACACGCGGAAGAGGTCGACACCGGCATCGGCCGCCTGGCGCACGAAGAACTTCACGACATTGTCGGGGTAGTTGGCGTAGCCCACTGCGTTCGAGCCGCGGAGCAGCATCTGCAGCAGGATGTTCGGCGTCTTCTCGCGGATGTCGGCGAGCCGCTCCCACGGGTCTTCGGCGAGGAAGCGCATGGCGACGTCGAAGGTGGCGCCGCCCCAGCATTCCAGCGACAGGAGCTGCGGCAGCGCTTGCGCATAGGCCGGCGCGATCTGCACCAGATCATGCGAACGCATGCGGGTGGCGAGCAGCGACTGGTGGGCGTCGCGCATGGTGGTGTCGGTGACCAGCGGCCGTGTCTCGGCGCGCATCCACTTGGCGAAGGCCTGCGGCCCATCCCGATCGAGCCGCTGCTTGGTGCCCGGCGCCGGATCGACGCCAAAGGACGGCGGCGGTACCACCAGCGCCTCCTTGTCGGGCCGCGGCCGGTTCTTGGTGTCCGGGTGGCCGTTGATGGTGACGTCGGCGATGTAGGTCAGAAGCTTGGTGGCGCGGTCGCGCCGGCGCACCGACTGGAAGAGCTCCGGCGTGTCGTCGATGAAGCGCGTGGTGTAGCTGGCGTCCTGGAACTGGGGATGGTTGATGACGTTTTCCAGGAAGGTCAGGTTGGTCGCCACCCCGCGGATGCGGAATTCGCGCAACGCCCGGTTCATGCGCGCGATCGCCTCGCTGGGCGTCGGCGCCCAGGCGGTGACCTTCTCCAGCAGCGGATCATAGAAGCGGGTGATCACCGCGCCGGAATAGGCGGTGCCGCCGTCGAGCCGGATGCCGAAGCCGGTGGCGCCGCGATAGGCAGTGATGCGGCCGTAGTCGGGGATGAAGTTCTGCTCGGGGTCCTCGGTCGTGATGCGGCACTGCAGGGCATGGCCGTTGAGGTGGATGTCGCCCTGGCGCGGCACGCAGCCGGGCTCCTGGTCGCCGATGGCGGCACCCTCGGCAATGCGGATCTGCGCCTTGACGATATCGACGCCGGTCACCTCCTCGGTGACGGTGTGCTCGACCTGGATGCGCGGATTGACCTCGATGAAATAGATGGCGCCGGTATCGGCATCCATCAGGAACTCGATCGTGCCGGCGCCCCGGTACTTGGCCGCGTGGGCGATCCGGATGGCGTAGGCGCACAGCTCCTGGCGCTTGTCGTTATCGAGATAGGGCGCCGGCGCCCGCTCAACGACCTTCTGGTGGCGGCGCTGCACCGTGCAGTCGCGCTCGAACAGGTGGACGATGGAACCGTGCGAATCGGCCAGGATCTGCACCTCGACGTGGCGGGCCCGCTCGACCAGCTTTTCCAGGTAGACGTCGTCCTTGCCGAAGGCGGCCTTGGCCTCGCGGCGCGCCGCGGTGATGTCGCGGGCAAGCGTCGCCTCGTCGGGAATGACGCGCATGCCGCGCCCGCCGCCGCCCCACGAGGCTTTCAGCATCAGCGGATAGCCGACGCCGGCGGCGATTGCCTTCACCGCGTCGATGTCGTCAGGCAACGGCTCGCTCGCCGGCATGACCGGCACGCCGACCGAGACCGCGAGGTTGCGCGCCGAGACCTTGTCGCCGAGGAGCCGCATGGTGTCGGCCGACGGTCCGATGAAGGTGATGCCGGCGGCTGCACAGGCCTCGCAGAACTCCGGGCTTTCGGACAAGAGGCCGTAGCCCGGATGGATGGCGTCGGCGCCCGATTCCCTCGCCACTCGGATGATCTCGGGGATCGACAGATAGGAGGCAATCGGCCCCAGCATCTTGCCGTCGGCGAGCCTGCCGATCTGATAGGCCTCGTCCGACTTGAAGCGATGCAGGGAGAGCTTGTCCTCCTCAGCGAACACCGCGACCGTGCGGCGGCCGAGCTCGTTGGCGGCGCGGAACACCCGGATGGCGATTTCCGAGCGGTTGGCGACAAGGATCTTCTTGATCGGCACGAACGCGCCCCCTTCAAATATGCAGCCAGTCCTTTGTTTAGCCGGATTGTGCAGTTGCGAAAAGGCCGGGTGCGCCTGCGAAAAGGGCGCAGGGCAGCGAGGATTGCCGCCCTCCGGCGCAATGGGGCAAAGTGGGCGCCCATCCCGGGCGGAGAACACGAGAAAATGCCGGAAATCATGGTTTATTGCGCCGAGGGGCGCACACCGGAACAGAAGAAGAAGCTGATGAAGGGCCTGACCGACGCCATGGTGGAGAGCTTCGGCGTCAAGCCCGAGGTGGTCACCGTTCAGATCATCGAATCCCCCAAGACCGACAAGGCCAAGGGCGGCATCCCCTTCACCGAGCGCTAGGCGGCAGCGGCGGCCTGCCGCTTGAAATGTACGGCTCAAAGCCGTACATTCATCCCGACTGGAGAGCCGCCGATGACCAAGCCACTGCCCTTGCGGAAATCCCGCAAACCCGCCGACAACGCTGCCAAGACCACGCGGTTCGAGGCGCGGCTCACCCCCTATGTGCGGGAGATCGTCCAACGCGCGGCTGAAATCCAGGGCCGCAGCATGAGCGATTTCGTCGTCGCGGCCGCGGCAGAAGCGGCGGAGAAGGCGCTGAAGGGTGCTCAGATCATCGAACTTTCGCTGGAAGACCAGCACCGGTTCGCCGAGGCAATGCTCAATCCGCCGGAGATTGGCCCGGTCTGGAAGAGGGCGCGGGATTCGCACAGGCGGCTGGTTCTAAAATCGCGGTGACCGAACGGTTTTCGATCGAGACGCTTGCGTCATCACATGACCGCAAGTCCTTTTCGTGCGGCGTGTCGGCACTCGATCGCTATCTGCACCAGCTTGCCGGGCAGGATGCCCGCCGGCGCTTCGCGAATTGCTTCGTCGCCATCGAGCGCACTTCGGGAACGATCGCCGGCTTCTACACGCTGTCCGCTGCCAGTGTGCCGACCGCCGAACTGCCGGCCGAGGTTACTTCGCGGCTACCGCACTATGCGTCGTTTCCTGCGGCGTTGATCGGTCGTCTTGCCGTCGATCACCGATTTCGCGGACAACGCGTCGGTGCAATCCTGCTTCTCGATGCAGCCGATCGCGCGATAGACTCGGCTCCCGCAGTCTTTGCCCTGCTGGTGGATGCGAACGACGAAGCGGCTGCGTCGTTCTATCGCCACTTCGAGTTCCTGCCCCTGAGGAACAAACCCATGACCTTCTTCCTGCCGATTTCCTCGTTGGAACGGCGCAGGCAACTGGACGCACCATGATTACGGTTTTCGGCTCGATCAATGTCGACATGGTCACCCGGGTGAAGCGCATCCCCCGGCCGGGCGAGACCGTCCATGGCACCGACTACAGCCTGATCCCCGGCGGCAAGGGCGCAAATCAGGCGCTCGCCGCCTGCCGCGCCGGAGCCGCGGTGCGTTTGGTGGGTGCCGTCGGCAATGACGACTTCTCGCTGATGGCGCTGAGAGAGCTGGAGGCCGGCGGCGTCGACCTCACCGCCGTCACCCACCGCATCGGCACCACCGGCGTCGCCATCATCACCGTCGACGAGGGCGGCGAGAACACCATCGTGCTCTCGCCCGGGGCCAACGCCCGCGCCAACGCCGCGGACATCCCGGAGACGGCGTTTTCCGCGGGCGACACGCTGCTGCTACAGATGGAAGTGCCGCTCGCCCAGAACTATACCGCCGCCGCGCTGGCCCGCGCTGCCGGCGCCCGCACCATCCTCTCGCTCGCGCCTTATGCGCCGCTCTCGCCGGACGAGTTGGCGGCCTTCGACATGGTGATCGTCAACGAGCACGAGGCGGCGGACCTCGCCCGCCATCTTGCCGTTGCCGACGGCACCTCGGAGGAAACCGTCACCGCGCTCGCCGAAGCGCTCGGCCGCACGGTCATCGCCACGCTCGGGCCGGACGGCGCCGTGGCCGCCGACGGCGCCGAGGTGATCCGCGTGCCGGCGCTCAAAGTGACGCCGGTCGACACCACCGGCGCCGGCGACACCTTCTGCGGCGTGCTCGCCGCCTGGCTGGACGAGGGCGCCAGCTTCCGCACGGCGCTGGCGCGGGCGGCGGTCGCCGGCTCGCTCGCCGTCACCAAGGAAGGCGCCCAGCCGAGCTTCCCGACACGGGCCGAGATCCAGGACGCGTCGCTCGGCCCCCCTAACCCGCCAGCCGGAACATCAGCCTGAGGGCACGGTCGAACAGCCGGTCGGGAAGCAGTTTGCGCAGAAGAAGGATCGGCATGGCACCGCCGGCGGCCGGGTAACGCGGGCGCGGCCAGCGCGCGCGCAGCGCGCGCGATACGATCCTGGCCACCGCCTCCGGCGGCGACACGATCGACGAGGTGTCCGCGCCGCCCAGAATGCGCGCATGCGCTTCCGCATAGGGCTTGTAGGGACCCGCACCGGAATGCTGCAGCAGATTGTCGTGCGCGATCCCGCTCCATTCGCTGCGGATGCCGCCCGGCTCGATGATGATGACGCGGATGCCGAAGGGCTCGAGCTCCAGCCTGAGGCTGTCGCTGAGACCCTCCACGGCGAACTTGGCGGCGTGGTACCAGCTACCGAAGGGCTCGTAGATCTTGCCGCCCATCGAGCTGATATTGACGATGGCGCCGCTCCGCGCCTCGCGCATCGCCGGCAGGACGAGCTGGGTGAGCCGCGCCAGGCCGAAGACGTTGACCTCGAACTGGCGGCGGCCCTCGTCGATGGGCACCTCTTCGAGCGAGCCGTATGAGCCATAGCCGGCATTGTTGACCAGCACGTCGATGCGACCGGCCTCAGTCATGACCGTTTCGACCGCAGCCATCATCGATGCGTCGCTGGTGACGTCGAGAGCCAGCACCTTCGCTCCGGCCGCGGCGAGCTCCGCCATGCGCTCCACCCGCCGCGCCCCGGCAAAGACGCGGTAGCCGTCGGCAAGCAGCTGCCGCGCGATCGCCGCCCCGATGCCCGCCGATGCACCGGTCACAAGCGCCGTCTTCATGGGTTTCACCTCTTTCGCCGCATTTTGAGCGATCTGTATCACCACGGCGCCAAGTCGAGCGGCAGCCTGAATTTCGCAGCCCGCTCCCCCCAAGCCGGTTTCGCCCTATGTTTTGAATCGATAACATACCGCCATCGTCGCACCCTCAGAGATCAACACGCCATGAGCCCCTCCGATACCATCGTCGCGCCCACCGAGGGCCTCACCGAACGCGCCAGGAACCCGCGCGTACTGCGCCTCAGCCCGGCGGACAACCTGGTGGTCGCGATCGAGCCGATCCTGCCCGGCGCCACCGCCGAGGGGATTACCGCGCTCGCGCGCGTGCCCAAAGGCCACAAGATGGCGACGGTGGCGATCGCCGTCGGCGAGCCGGTCCGGAAGTTCGGCCAGATCATCGGCTTCGCCACCCTGCCGATCCAGCCCGGCGAGCACATCCACACCCACAATTGCGGCGTCACCGAATTCTCCCGCGACTACCACTTCGCAGAGGACGCCAGGCCCGAGCATGTGCTGCCGGTCGCCGAGCGCCGCACCTTCCAGGGCTATCGCCGCAAGACCGGCAAGGTGGGAACGCGCAACTACATCGGCGTGCTGACCAGCGTGAACTGCTCGGCGACCGTCGCCCGCATCATCGCCGACGCCTTCAACCGCACGAACATTCTCGAGGATTTTCCCAACATCGACGGTGTCGTGCCCTTCGTCATGGGCTGGGGCTGCGGCATGGCCGGGCGCGGCTCCGAGGGCTACGAGGTGCTGCAGCGCACGCAGTGGGGCTACGCCAACCACCCCAACCTCGCCGGCGTGCTGATGGTGGGCCTCGGCTGCGAGGTGATGCAGATCTCCGATCTGGAAGACCACTACGGCCTCAAGGACAGCGACGCCTTCCGCACCATGACCATCCAGGCCACCGGCGGCACGCGCAAGACGGTCGAGCGCGGCGTCGAGATGATCAAGGAGATGCTCGCCGACGCCAACGCGCAGGTGCGCGAGGAAGTGCCGGTGTCGGAGATCATGCTGGCGCTGCAATGCGGCGGCTCGGACGGCTATTCCGGCATCACCGCCAACCCGGCGCTGGGCTTCGCCGCCGACCTGCTGGTCGAGCAGGGCGGCACGGCGGTGCTGTGCGAGACGCCGGAAATCTACGGCGCCGAGCATCTGCTCACCCGCCGCGCGGCGACCAGGGAGATCGGCGAGAAGCTGGTCGACATCATCCATTGGTGGGAGGACTACACCGCCCGCAACAAGGGCGAGATGAACAACAACCCCTCCCCCGGCAACAAGGCTGGCGGGCTGACCACCATCCTCGAGAAGTCGCTGGGCGCGGCGGCAAAAGCCGGCACCACCACCATGCGTGGCGTCTATCACTATGCCGAACCGATCGACACACGCGGCTTCGTCTTCATGGATTCGCCGGGCTTCGACCCGGCCGGCGTCACCGGCCAGGTGGCCTCGGGCTGCAACCTGATCGCCTTCACCACCGGCCGCGGCTCCGCCTTCGGCTTCAAGCCGGCGCCGTCGATCAAGCTGGCGACCAACAACGACACCTATCGGCGCCAGACCGAGGACATGGACATCAATTGCGGCGACATCCTCGATGGCGTGACCATCGAGGAGAAGGGCCGCGAGATCCTCGATGAAGTCATCGCCGTGGCTTCCGGCAAGAAGTCCAAGTCGGAGGAATTCGGTTATGGCGACAACGAGTTCGTGCCCTGGCAGATCGGCGCGATGATGTAGTGCATGGCTGCATTCACCGTCTCGTTCCGCACGATTCCGGACACCCGCGCCGCCGTCGGCCGTGCCGGCAGCCACACGGTGGTCATCGACCGACCCGAGGGTCGCGCCGGCGGCATGGGCCTCGGCTTCAACGGCGGCCAGCTTCTGGCGATCGCCATTGGTGGCTGCCTGTGCAACGACCTCCAATACACAGCCGACAGGCTGGGGATCACCATCCGCCATCTCGCCGTTGACGTTTCCGTCGAGATCAGCGGCGAGCCGCTGATCGCCGAGAGCGCCGAGGTGAGCATTGCCGTGACGGCCGAGGAAGCCGACGCCGACATCGACGGTCTCATTGCCGAGGCGCGGCGCATCACCGCCGTCGGCAACTCGGTCCAGCGCGGCTTCCCGGTGCGCGTCACGCGCAGTTGACGGCGCTCACCCCATCATCACCCGCGGCTTGGGCTGGTAGAGCGCCGCGCCATAGGAAATGACCACGATCGCCGCCACCGCCACCCACAGCCCGGCCCAGATCCACCACAGGCGAAGCTGATCGGCGCCATCGAACCAGCCCCACGGGAAGGCGACGGTATTGACGGCGGCATGGAGAAGCGCCGGCAGGAGCAGATTGCCCCGCGTCGCCAGCCACATCCACGCGGTCACGACCGAAACCGCCAGCACCGAGGCCAGCCACGGCCACAGATTGGTGAGGTCGTAGTCCACGCCGTAGAGCGGCAGATGCCAGAGGGCGTGGAGCAGGCCAAGCATGAGCGCACCGGCGAGCGCGGTGCGCCCCGCGATCAGGCGCGGCAAGGCATAGCCGCGCCAGGCCGGCTCCTCGCCGAGCCCGACGACCAAGAAGACGACCGCGAATCGCGCCGCAAGGTCGCCCCAGCCCGGCAGTTCGGCCCCCGGCGGCAGCTCGGCGCCGAGGAACAGGTTGACCCCGACCGCCATCGCCGTGGCCGCGGCCGGCAGGAGGAGAGCCAGCGCGTACCACAGGAAGCCGACGCGCCATTCGGCGATCTTTCCGAGCCACGCGCGCACCGCCGGCCATCCGCCGGTCATCGCCAGCATGACCGCCGCCGCCAGCAACGGCCCGAACGGCAGGATCGGCCCGTCGATCGTGGCCGGATCGAGCCGGACCCAAAGCCACGGCCACCACGACAGGGCATAGGCCAGAGCAAAGAAGCCGAGCAGCGGATGGCGCTTCGCCAGCCCGGTCAGTGTCGCCATCATCCGCCGCCCCTGTACCCCCGGGCCGACAGCCTAAGGCGACGACGTTCATTCCACACATTAAATTTCCGCCGGCAACCGCCGGCCACAAAAAAACGGCGGCCCTGCCTTCGGCACGGCCGCCGCTCACCCGAAGATGTGCCCGCGACTACTGCGCCATCGTCACCGCGGTGGCGACGAGATTGCCGTCGGCATCCTTGGTGTACTCGACCGTGACCTTGTCCCCGACCTTCAGCGTCGATGTATCGACGTCCGCCGGCAACGTATAGGTATTGCCGTCGTCGAGGGTGACGGTCATGGCCGAGTCGTCAACGCTCGTGATCGACCCCGACGCTTCATCGGCCAGCGCCGCAAGCGACGACATAGCCAGAAGCACCGCCGCGCCCGCGGCGATCACCAACTTCTTCATTACTTTCTCTCCTGAGAAAACAGACACGACGTATCCGACGTCGCGCGTTGCCCGAACGGGCGTCGCAGTATCCACGCCCGATTCCGGGCGTTTGCTCGGCCGAATTATGGTGCGACGGTGGCCGCACGGCGGCCGCTGGACACAATCGGCCCGCGGGAGAGCTCTCCTTGCCCATAAAGCAGGCGGCCGCGCCCTGGGGAGACGCGGCCGCCGCTCACGTTTCAGAAGCCTGCGATCACGAGGATGCCGGCGTGACCGCCGTGGCTGTCATCTTGCCGCTGGCGTCCTTGCTGTACTCGATCTTCACCTTCTCGCCGACCTGCAGCGAGGCGGCGTCGACGCTGGCGGGCAGCGTGTAGGTGTTGCCGTCGTCGAGGGTGACGGTCATTGCCGCCGGGTCGACGGAGGTGATCGATCCCTGCGCCTGATCGGCAAAAGCCGCGAAGGACGACAGTGCGAGCAGGCTGGCAGCGCCGGCAGCAATCATCAGCTTCTTCATGATTTCCCTCTTTCGGTTGGACGCAGCATCAAGGTGCTGCGTTCGCCCCCAACGGGAGGGAGTTCGCCATCGGAAACCGGCAATCGCTTGGCCGGGTTGCGACCATTCCGTGGAGAAATTCCAGACTGCTTGCCACAATCGGAAAAAGTCCCGAGCGCGTCGCGCCGAGCGGTAATTTCCAAAAGACGCGCTGAAGCCAACGCGCTGATCTATCGGTATTGGCTAGTGTTCTGCCGGCAGGCTGCCTTCGACGACAAAGGCGTTCGCCCAATGTCCGCCGATACTCACCGTCGCGCTGAAAACTTGGGCGTTGTCCTCCGCCGCCGAGGCATAGAGCGACTTGTGCAGGACGACGCGAAGCTGAGTGAACTGGCCGCAGGACTTCGCTGCCTTGAGGTCGGAATAGGCGGCCAGCGCCTCCTCGACACCCACCGCTCGCGCCTTGGCCAGGGTCTCGGCAACGGTCTCTGACACGCACAGCACCCAGTCGCGCACGACCATCTCGGTGCCGAGCTGGTATTCCAGCGGAGAAATCAACGCCGGTGCCATCTTCGGCGCGACGGCCGCATCGCCGAGATTGTCCGGTGCGGCAGCCAACGCCGCCAACGGCATGATCATCGCGCCCGCCAGGATGGCGGCACCAAGCTTGGTCAAATGCTGCATTATGCCAGCCCCTTCTCGCCAGATAGGCCGATACCCCCATCGACCGTGCCAATTTCACAGAGGACGCGGTAAAAGCCCCCTCGGGCGATTCAGCCGCGCCTGCAGATTCTAGCAGGATCGGCCGGCGATTCTGCTCGACGGACCGGAGTTCCGGCGATTTTGCCGGGCGCCTGTGTGCAATTCGCAACAGAAGGCAGGGGAAACCTCATGGACCTCAACAGCGGCACCGCCTTTGCGCTGCCCGACGACGCCGGACAAGCGATCCTGGTCGGTCGGGTCTGGCGCCCCGAGCTCGGCGGCCCCTCCGTGGTGGCGGTGCGCGGCGTCGAGGCCGTCGACATCTCGTCGGCCGCGCCGACCATGCGCGACCTGTGCGAGGCGCCGGAGCCGGCCGGGCTCGCCCACGACGCGGCCGGCGAACCCATCGGCACGCTCGACGACATCTTCTCGAACACGCCGCCGGAGAAGCGCGATCCGGGCAAGCCCTGGCTGCTCTCGCCGGTCGACCTGCAGGCGGTCAAGGCGGCCGGCGTCACCTTCGCCGTGTCGATGCTGGAGCGGGTGATCGAGGAGCGCACCCACGGCTTGCCGGAACGCGCCGCGGAAGTGCGTGCCGAGATCGGTGGACTGATCGGCCACGACCTCGCCAAGCTGAAGCCCGGCTCGCCAGAGGCGATGGCGCTCAAGGACCTGCTCATCGACAAAGGCATGTGGTCGCAATATCTCGAGGTCGGCATCGGGCCGGACGCCGAGATCTTCACCAAGGCGCCGCCCATGGCGACCGTCGGCCACCTCGCCGAAGTCGGCATCCACCCGATGTCGTCGTGGAACAACCCTGAGCCTGAGGTGGCGCTGGTCGCTTCCTCGGCCGGTTCGATCGTCGGCGCCACGCTCGGCAACGACGTCAACCTGCGCGACGTCGAGGGCCGCTCGGCGCTGCTCCTCGGCAAGGCCAAGGACAACAATGCCAGCGGCTCGCTCGGCCCCTTCATCCGCCTCTTCAGCCCCGGCTTCTCGCTCGACGATATCCGCCACGCCGAGGTGACGCTGACAGTCGCCGGCGATGACGGCTTCCGCCTGGAAGGCGCGAGCGCCATGAGCAAGATCAGCCGCGACCCGGCCGATCTGATGGCCTCGGCCATCGGCAGGCACCACCGCTATCCGGATGGCGTCGTGCTCTATCTTGGCACCATGTTCGCGCCTGTCGACGACCGCGACGAGGCCGGCCAGGGCTTTACCCACAAGCTCGGCGATATCGTCACCATCGCCAGCGAGAAGCTTGGCCGCCTGTCGAACCGCGTGGTGCTGACCGACGCGGCCGAACCGTGGACGTTTGGAACGGCTGCGCTGATGCGCAACCTGGCCAAGCGCAAGCTCATCTGAAGCGTTCGTTCACGCAGCGACGCGGCGGAATCCGTTGAGGAGCGCGGTCGCGGCTCCCGACAAAAGCACGTCGAGGAAACGCAGCTGCTGGAACTCGCCGTTGACCGAGATGCGCGGCAGCGCCGTCAGGTGCTCGGCATGGTCGGCGAAGATGACGCCGGCGCGCGTGGTCACGCCCGTCTTGTAGCCGAGCTCGGCGGCGATGGCGAACTCCCGCGGGCCGGCGGCATCCGTCGCGCCCACCGGATAGGCCAGATGCTCCGGCCTGACGCCGAGCTTCTGCTCGATCATGAAGCGCGATTCGGTCAACTCGGCGCGCACCGCTTCCGCGTCGCACTTGGCCAGGAACGGATGGCTCACCGTGTGCGAGCCGATGGTCACCAGCGGATCGGCGGCAAGGCCGGCAAGTTCGTCCCAGCCCATGCACAGTTCGCGGCACTGGGCGGCGGTGTCGACAGCATTGCGCGCCGCGATCATTGCCGTCGCCGCTTCCAGCTCCGCCTCGTGCGGCATGCCGCGCAGCCAGTCGTAGAGGATGTCGTAGGACGCGTCCTTCGCCTGCGGCGTGGAACAATCGAAGCGGCGGAGCGCGCCGTCGATCTCGGCCTCGATCGTGCTGTTGTCCGCCACCGCCCGGCTCAGCACCTCCCACCACAGGACGCCGGTTCCTTCGGCGAAGGCCGAGGCAACATAGAGCGTGACCGGCACATTGTGCCGCTTGAGGATCGGCCAGGCGTGTTCGAGCATGTCGCGGTAGCCGTCGTCGAAGGTGACGGCGACGAAGCGCCGCTCGCCCGCGACGCCGGTAAGCCGCCGCCAGGCTTCGTCCATGGAGACGATATCGACATCGGCCTGACGCAGCGAGGAGAGCACCGCATCGAGAAAGGCCGGCGTGATTTCGAGGCCGCGCTGCGGCTGGAACGGTTCGTCGTGGGCGGGGAGCACGTGGTGGAAGGTGAGGACCGCTCCCATGCCGGCAAACAAGGACCGCGCCAGGCGGTGCGTGCCGGTGAAATAAAGGGTCTCGAGGCCGGCTCGGATGGCCCTCTTCCTCATGTCAGGCACGGCATGCTCCTCACGCTGACCGCTTGATCGGCGGCTTCCTCACCTCTGCAAGACGGGCTCTGCGCCCGCCATGGCTGCATCGAGCAGCTGCGACATGCCGAACGAGGCTTCGGCGGCCCGCCGTTCGGCGACGCGGCGTTCGTCCTCTTGCGCGAACAGCGCGTGCGCGACCATGGTCCGGCCGGCATCGAGCGCCGCCAGCAGCCGGCTCAGGCCGGCGCGTTCGGCAAGCGGCGGCAGCACGATACCGTCGCCCGGGACAGCGGCTGCGGCCGCATCCCGGGCCAGCTGGTCATGGGTCAGCGGCGCATCGTCGCCAAGCACGACGGCAGGGTCGCCGCCGGCGCCCGCAACCGCCAAAGGCGCCGCGCGCCCGAAGCGCGCGACCGTCTCCTCGAAAGAAATGCAGGTGCCGCCGGTACGCGCCCGGTCGCCGCCCGCCAGCACGATCAACTTGACCGACAACACCGACGCGATCGCCGTGGCGACCATCGCGGCCAGGCGCGACTGGGTGACGACGGCAACTGGCCCGCTCTTCCGCAGCCTCTCGCCAAGCTCGCCGGCCGAGGCACCCGTGCCCACGGGCACCACCACACCGCCGGCCTTGAGCACGGCGAAAAGCGAAACAACCGCCTCCCAGCCGTCGTCCATGAACACCACCACGCGCGCGCCGTGGGTAACGCCGCCGGCCTGCAAGGCTGCCGCCAGACGGTCAGATTTGATGTCGAGCTCGGCGTAGCTGTGGCCGCCACGTCCGGCGGCGATCACCGGATGGGCGCCGTGCCGGGCTGCGCTCTCCTTCAGCCATTCCTCGATGCGCATCCGATCCTTCCCTTCAGCCGCGAACCGCGGTTGAGACAGCGTCCTGCGGGAAAGGCGAGCCTGGACCAACCCTCCTCGCGCGCCGGCCGCACCATAAGGCGATCGACCCGGCTCCTGAAAGTTGAAAACAAATCGAAGGTAAACATGCGAACAGAAACCTTCCAAATTAAGGTTAACAATTTACGGATACTACCCGGTGTATCTGAATTAAGGTTAAGTCCTGATTAGTGTTCCCAAGCGCTCCATAAAAAGCTCACTTATCACCGGACGCCTTTACGTGCCGTTATCGACCTGAAGGCCAGATCGATACGCCGGGGAGTGAGGTCACAGACGTGCGGCATACAGACATAGCCATCATCGGGGGTGGACTTGCCGGATCGACGGCAGCCGCCATGCTCGGCCGGGCCGGAATCGACACCGTGCTCATCGACCCGCACGAGGTCTATCCGCCGGATTTCCGCTGCGAGAAGCTCGACGAGGAGCAGATCGGCCTGGTCTCCAAGACCGGGCTGGGCGACGTCGTGGCCGCCGCCGCCAGCCCCTATCGCGAGAACTGGATCGTGCGCGCCGGCCGGCTGACCGACCGCAAGCCGACCGGCCAATACGGCATTCTCTACGATACCCTGGTCAACACCGTGCGCGCCGCGATTCCTCCGGCCGTGACGGTCATCAACGGCAAGGCCGCCGCGATCACGGTCAGCGACCAGCGCCAGTCGGTGACACTGGCCACCGGCGAGGAGATTTCCGCCCGGCTGATCATCCTGGCCAACGGCCTCAATGCGGCGCTGCGCCAGAACTTCGGCATGGACCGGAACGTCATCTCGCCGAACCATTCGATCTCGATCGGCTTCGACGTGCGCCCGGTTGGCCGGCCGGCCTTCGATTTCCCGGCACTGACTTACGTGCCCGAGGACGCCGGCACGCGCGCCTCCTATCTCACGCTCTTCCCCGCTGGGCAAACCATCCGCGCGAATCTGTTCGTCTATCGCGACATGAACGATCCGTGGCTCTCCGCCATGCGCAAGTCGCCCGTCGAGACGCTGTTCGCCACCCTGCCGGGGCTGAAGGCCTACACCGGCGACATCGCCATCGACGGCCCGGTGAAGATCCGCCCGGCCGACCTCTACATCACCACCGGCATCGACAAGCCCGGCGTGGTGCTGGTCGGCGACGCCTATTCGACTTCGTGCCCGTCGGCCGGCACCGGCACCGGCAAGGTGTTCACCGACGTCGAGCGCCTGTGCCACCGCTACATTCCCGAATGGCTGGCAAGCCCGGGGATGGGCGCCGCCAAGATCGGCGCCTTCTACGCCGACGAGGTCAAGGCGGCTTACGAGATCCAGAGCCGCCAGCGCGCCTTCCGCGTTCGCGACCTCGCCATCAACACCGGCCTCGCCTGGGAAGCTCAACGGCGCCTTCGCTTCGCCGTTCATGTCGGCCGCGGTATCGCGCGCCGCGTCCACAACCTCATCACCCGCCGCGCCACCGGCGCGGCACCGGCGACCGCCGGCAGTTCGCGAGTTTGAGGAAAGATGTCGCAAGCCAGCCTTTCGCCCCATGAATCGGTGCTCGATCTGGGCGCCCGGTTCACTTCCCTCGCAGCCACGCTGCCTGCGGACGTTGACGACCGCGGCCGCACGGCAGCCGCGGCGGCGCATTGGCCGCCGGTCATCGCCGTCCACGACGATCTCGCCGCCGCCGAGGCGACATGGCGGACGCTCGAGGCCAACGCCGACTGCACGGCCTTCCAGACCTATGACTGGATTGCGACCTGGCAGACCCATGTCGGCACCTTGACCGGCACGGTGCCCGCCATCGTCAGCGGCCAAGCGGGCGACGGACGGCCGCTGTTCCTCTTCGCCTTCGCCATCGAATCGTCCCGCGGCCTCAAGCGGCTGACCTGGCTGGCTTCGGACGTGTGCGACTATAACGGGCCGATGCTTGCCCACGACTTTGCCGCCGGCCTCGACGGCGAGCGCTTTCGCTCACTTTGGCGCAGCATCCTCGACCGGCTTGCCGGCGATCCGCGCTTCCACTTCGACTACATCGACCTGTCGCGCATGCCGGAGACGATCGGTGCGGTCCGCGACCCGTTTCTGGCGCTGAAACCCGACCTGCACCCGAGCGGCGCTCACGCCTGTGCCCTCTTCGGCGACTGGGAAACCTTCTACGCCGCCAAACGCTCGTCGGCGACCCGCAAGACGACGCGCAAGAAGGTCCGGGCCATCGAGAAGCACGGACCGGTCGCCTTCGCCGACATCACCGAGACGGCCGAACGCCAGCGCACCCTCGAGGTGCTGATGACCCAGAAGGCGCAATCGCTGGCGCGCATGGGTGCCGACAACTTCTTCGCGCGGCCCGGCTACCGCGACTTCTATCGTGCGGCCATCAGTAACCCGGCGATGCACGATCTCGTCCACATCGCCCAACTGAACGTCGGCAGCAACATCACGGCAACCAGCGTCGGCCTCAGCTTCGGCGGCAGCTTCTACCTGATCCTGGCCAGCTACGACGGCGGCCCGATTTCCGCCCACGGTCCCGGCACGATTCACCTTCACGAGCTGCTCCGCGACACGATCGAAAAGGGCTATCGCCGCTTCGATTTCACTGTCGGCGACGAAGCCTACAAGCTCGACTGGGGCGACCAGGTGATCCGCCTGTTCGACTATCTGGCGGGGCGGACCCTGCGCGGCTGGGCCCTGGTGCTGGCCACCCGCGCCTACCGCCGCGCCAAGCGAGCGATCAAGCAGACGCCGGTGCTCTGGCACCTGTTCCAGACTGTGCGTTCGCGCATCGGCGGCCGCGATGCCGCCGGCCATCGCGACGACGACTGCTAGAGTCAGACGGTCTTCAGCATTCCGCCATCGACGAAGTAGGTCGAGCCGACGCTGTAGCTGGCTCTCTCCGAGCACAGGAACACGAAGAAGTCGGCCAGCTCCTCGGCCGAGCCGAAGCGCTTGATCGTCGCATGCTCGTCGGCGACGCCCTGCAGGTAGCCCTGCCAGTCGCCACCGCTGTCGGCGGTAAGCTGCTTGGCCGTCTTCACCCAGTCCGGCGTCAAGATAAGGCCGGGATTGATGCAGTTGACGCGGATGTTGTCCTTGATCACCTCGGTGGCCAGCGTCTTGGAGAACATCATCAGCGCCGCCTTGGTGGTGTTGTAGATCGGCTCGTACCAGAGCGGCTGCACGGCGCAGATCGAGGCGTTGTTGAGCACGACGCCGCCGCCACGCGCCTTCATCAGCGGACACAGGCCGCGCGAGAGCCGCACCGCCGCCATCACGTGCAGGTCCCAGTAGTACTGCCACTTGTCGTCCGCCGCCTCCATGATGGTCTCGTTGGAGCCGGTGCCGGCATTGTTGACGAGGATGTCGGCGCCCTTGAACTTCTTGCGCGTGGCGGCAATGAGCGCCTGGGCACCGTCGGCGGTGGCAACATCGCAGGCAACCGCCAGCGTCCTGACGCCGCAGTCCCTGGCGATGCGCCGCGCCTCCTTCTTCAGCCGCGCCTCCTGGCGCGCCGCCATCACGACATGCACGCCCTCTGCCGCCAGACCCTCCGCAACCGCCAGGCCGATGCCGACGCTGGCGCCGGTGATGACCGCAACCTTGCCGCTGAGACCGAGATCCATGCTCCCCTCCCGACTGCCGCGCTCACGTCGCCCATTCTTCGGGTGGCGGCGGCACCATGGCGCCGGTCATGATCGCAACCGCATCCGACATGCTGTATCTCTTCGGGTCGATGATCGCGATCCGCCGACCGAGGCGATGGATATGGATGCGGTCGGCGACCTCGAAGACGTGCGGCATGTTGTGGCTGATCAGAATGATCGGCAGGCCGCGCCGCTTGATCTCGAGCATCAGCTCGAGCACCTTGCGCGACTCCCTGACGCCAAGCGCCGCCGTCGGCTCGTCCATGATGATGACCCGGCTGCCGAAGGCGGCGGCGCGTACCACCGCCACACCCTGGCGCTGGCCGCCGGACAGCGTTTCCACCGGCTGCTTGATGTTCTGGATGGTGAGCAGGCCGAGCGCGTTGAGATGCTTGCGCGCCTCGTCGCGCATGCTGAACCGATCGAGCAGGCGGAAGAAGACGCCGAGCGGGCCGCCCTTGCGCCGCTCGCGGCCGAGGAACAGGTTGTCCGCGATCGACAGTGCCGGCGATAGAGCGAGGTCCTGATAGACAGTCTCGATGCCTGCCGCGCGGGCATCGAGCGGCGAGCGGAAGTGGACGACCTGGCCATCGAGGCGGATTTCGCCCTGGTCGGGAAACAGCGCCCCCGCAAGCATCTTGATGAGCGTCGACTTGCCGGCGCCGTTGTCGCCGATGACCCCGAGAATCTCGTTCGGCTTGAGGTCGAAATCGGCATGGTCGAGCGCCACGACCCGGCCGAAGTGCTTGACGATATCGCGCGCCTGCAGGATGGCCTCGCCAGATTGCGCGCTCATGACGCGATCCTCCGCACCCACTGGTCGATGGTCACCGCGACGATGATCAGCACGCCGACGGTGAATTCCTGCCACAGATTGTCGAGGCCGTAGAGCGACAGGCCGTCGCGGAAGACGCCAACGATCAGCGCCCCGATCAACGTGCCGACGATCGAGCCGCGCCCGCCGAACAGGCTGGTGCCGCCGATCACCACGGCGGTGATCGAATCGAGGTTCGCATTCGCTCCGGCCAGCGGGCTGGCCGCGCCGATTCGCCCGATCATGATCCAGCCGGCGATGGCGCATATGAACCCGGCCATCGAGTAGACGGCGAGCAGCGTCCTGGTCGTGCTGATGCCGGCCAGACGCGCCGAATTGGGATCATCGCCGGTGGCATAGACGTGGCGGCCGAAGGCGGTGCGGTTGAGGATGTACCAGACCACGGCCGCCAAGAGGAGCATGAGGAGCGAACCGAAGGTGATCGGCGCGCCGCCGAGCTTGAACGAATTGCCGGTGACCTGCAGGAACGGCGCCGCGGTCGCGATATCCTGCTGCCGGATGGTGGCGCTCTGCGAATAGAACAGGATCAGCGCCCCGAAGATGCTCCAGGTGCCCAGTGTGACGATGAACGGCGGCAGCTTGAGATAGGTCACCAGCGCACCGTTGATGTAGCCGCAGATGAGCGCCACCAGCAGCCCCGCCGGAAAGGCGATGAAGACCGGCACTCCGCTGACCACCGCCAGACGGCCCATGACGATCGAGGCGAGGATCATGATGGCGCCGACCGACAGGTCGATGCCGGCGGTAAGGATGATCAGCGTCTGGGCGATGCCCAGCGTGCCGATGATCGTCACCTGCTGGAGGATCAGCGACAGGTTGAACGGCGCGAAGAAGCGGCCGCCGACCAGGATGCTGAAGACCGCCAGCCCGATCATAAGGACGATGAATGGAATCGCGGTCGGGAAGGCGTGCAGGAATTCCTGGAGCCGCCTTAACGCACCGCGGTGCTCAACTTCGAAGGCGGCGGCGCTGGCATCGGCCTCAGCCAGGACCTTCTCATACTCGGCGGCCGCGACCGGGCCGCTGCTGCTGCTCTCGTTCATGGTCCTCCCCTGCCGCTATTGCCCCGCGGCTTGGGGGAGCAGCCTTTGCGGCTGCTCCCCCTGTTTGCTCACAGTCTAGGTGGGTTTTATGCAGTTGAGAACTATCAGCCCCAGCAGAGCTTCAGGCCTTCGTCGACGCTGATCGACGGAACGCCGGGCACCGGCTTGTCGGTGACTAGCTGAGCGCCGGTATCGAAGAAGCCGCCCTTGGCGACGCCGTCCGGCAGCTTGCCGCTGGCAATCGCTTCGAGGGCCATCGCCGCCATCTTCAGCGGATACTGCTGCGAGGTGGCGCCGATGATGCCGGCCTGCACGTTCTTCACGCCCGGGCAGCCGCCGTCGATCGACACGACCAGCACCTGGCCCTCTTTGCCCGCCGCCTTGATGGCCTCATAGCCACCGGCCGCCGCCGGCTCGTTGATCGTGTACATCAGGTTCACGTCCGGGCACTTCTGGAGAAGCTTCTCCATCGCCGTACGGCCGCCGTCCTCGGCGCCGCCGGTCATCTCATGGCCGCAGATGCGCGGGTCGTTCTCGTCGCCGTAGTGGTTGGCGTCCTTCACGTCGATGCCGAAGCCCTGCATGAAGCCCTGGTCGCGCAGATAGTCGACCGTCGGCTGGTTGGTGGCCAGGTCGAGGAAGGCGATCTTGGCGCTGGCGGCCTTGTCACCGAGCGTGCCCTTGGCCCACTCGCCGATCAGCATGCCGGCCTTGCGGTTGTCGGTGGCGAACGTCGCGTCGGCCGCATCCATCGGGTCGAGCGGCGTGTCGAGATCGATAACCATGAGGCCCGCGTCGCGCGCCTTCTTGATGGTCGGCACGATCGCCGAGGAATCGCTCGGCACGATGGCGAAGCCCTTCGCGCCGGCGGCGATCAGCGACTCGATGGCCGCCACCTGCGTGTCGTTGTCGCCGTCAAATTTGCCGGCATAGGTCTGCAGGGTGAGGCCGAGTTCCTTGGCCTTCGCCTGGGCGCCCTCGCGCATCTTGACGAAGAAGGGGTTGCCTTCGGTCTTGGTGATCAGGCCGACGAGATCGGCCGCCTGTGCCGTCACTGCGCCGAGGCCGAACGCCATGGCGCCGGCAACACAGGCACTGATGAGTTTCAGGTGTTTCTGCACGGATTTCCTCCCAAGTGAACCTGCTGGCCGCCGTGTGGCGGCCCATCATAGGTACGTCTCTCCGCTGGTGGCCCGCCCGTATTCCCATGGGGCCTGCGCCCATGGCCGGCCGCAGAGTTTGACCCCCCAACGACACAACAGGTCGGACATATTGTCAATTTAAATCCATCGGATTTAATTATTGACACGCGGCGCGCCCGACCCGCATCGTCACGGCGGGCATGCTACGCATAAATGCCGCGGGGAACGGCCCTTTGGCCCGAGAGAGGACGGATCAGCGTGTCGTCAGCAGACCAGACGGGCAACCCGCCCGACCGGCAGGCAACGCCGGGCGGCGACAGCGCCGCTGCGGAAGCAGCACGGCCGCGCGCGCCGAATTTCGCCCGCGGCACCAACCAGAGCGGCGTGCGCCTCTACAACGAACGGCTGGTCCTGTCGCTCATCCGCCGCTACGGCAACGTGCCGCGGGCCGAGATCGCCCGCCAGACCGGCCTTTCGGCGCAGACCATCGCCGTCATCATGCGCCAGCTCGAAGCCGACGGGCTGGTCGCCAAGCAGAACCGGCAGCGCGGCCGCATCGGCCAGCCCTCGGTGCCCTTTGCCCTCAATCCGGAAGGCGCGTTTTCACTCGGGCTCAAGATCGGCCGCCGCGTCAACGATCTCGTTCTGATCGACTTCCTCGGCTCGGTGCGCCGCGACACCCATTTCGGCGGCAGCTATCCGACGCCCGATGACGTGCTCGCCTTCGTCAACGCCGGGCTCGCCGAACTCGCCGCGACGCTGACGCCCGAGCAGAAGCGCCGCGTTGCCGGGCTCGGCATCGCTGCGCCGTTCGAGCTGTGGAACTGGGAGGCGCAGATCGGCGCACCGCACACGGTGCTGGAGCAGTGGCGCACCTTCGACCTCAAGGAAAACATCCAGCGCATCTGTCCGTGGCCGGTCTATTTCACCAACGACGCCACGGCGGCATGCGCCGCCGAACTGACGTTCGGCAATCCCGAGCAGCATTCCGACTTCCTCTACCTCTTCATCGGCGCGTTCATCGGCGGCGGCATCGTCCTCAACGGCCTCCTCGTTGCGGGCCGCACCGGCAATGCCGGCGCGCTCGGCTCCATGCCCGTGGCCACGCGCGGCACCGACGGCCAACCCGTCACCCAGCAGCTGATTCGCTCCGCCTCGCTCTATCTGCTCGCCGACCGGCTGAACGAAATTGGCCGCGACGCTGCGATTCTGTGGCGCTCGCCCGACGATTGGGGCGATCTCGGCACGGTGGTCGATACCTGGATCGAGGAAGCAGCGGTGGGCATCGCCTTTGCCATCGTCGCCGCCATTTCGGTGATGGATTTCCCCGCCGTGATCATCGATGGCGCTTTCCCCGTCGATATCCGCCGACGTATGGTGGACCGCGTAAACGCCCGGCTCGGGGAATTCGACCGGCAGGGGCTCTCGCCGGTCACGGCGACCGAAGGTGTGATCGGCAGCGGCGCACGCGCCATTGGGGGTGCGTGCCTGCCGTTGCTCGCCAACTTCGCCCGCGATCGCGAGGTCCTGTTCAAGGAAGCCCTGCCAGCCGGCTGAGCAAGTCGGGTTTGAGGTCAATGATCATTTCCTGCTGCGAAGCCCTGATCGATTTTCTGCCGCGCACCGGCGCCGATGGCAGTGCGGTGTTCAGCCGGCGGCCGGCGGCTCGCCCTTCAACGTCGCCATCGCCATCAGCCGCCTCGGCGCCAGTGCCGGCTATTTCGGCGGCCTGTCCACCGACTTCTTCGGCGACATGTTGCGCCAGGCGCTCAAGCACAGCGGCGTCGACCTCTCCTTCGTCGCCAACGTCGAGCGGCCGAGCACGCTGGCCTTCGTCAAGCTCGAGAACGGCAACGCCCGCTACGCCTTCTTCGACGAAAATTCGGCCGGGCGCATGCTGACCGAAGCCGACCTGCCGGCCTTTCCGAAGACCGTCGCGGCGCTGCATTTCGGCTCCTTCAGCCTGGCCACCGAGCCGTGTCGGCTCGTCGCTCGAAGCCCTGATGCGGCGCGAGCAGAACGACCGGGTGATCTCGCTCGATCCCAACATCCGCCCGACGCTGGTGCGCAACCGCGACGGCTACCTTGCCCGTCTCGACCGGCTGCTGGCCATGGCCGACATCGCCCGGCTGAGCGGCGAGGACCTCGACTGGATCGCGCCCGGCACGAGCTTCGAGACGCTCGGCCGCCGCTGGCTCGACCTCGGCGCCAAGGTGGTGATCCTGACCCGCGGCGCCGAGGGGGCGACCGCGATCACCGCCCACAACGCCGTCTCGGTGCCCGGCATTGCGGCCAAGGTCGTCGATACGGTCGGCGCCGGCGACACCTTCACCGCCGGATTTCTCGCCCGGCTCGAGGCTCTCGGCCTGCTGACCAAGAAGGCCGTCGCCAAGCTCGGCCGCGAGCAGCTGACCGATGTGCTGACCTTCGCCACCAAGGCGGCTGCCGTGACCGTGTCGCGGGCCGGGGCCGATCCGCCGTGGCTGAAGGAGATCGCCTGAGACGCGGCGCCCGCCGACGGAGGGCGGCATGACACCGGGCAATGAGCGGAAATTCCTGAGAGAGCTGTTCGCCGCCGCCATCGCCGCAGCCGATCCCGCGCACGGTCGTGCCGCCCCATCTGCCGCCAGTCGCCCACGGGGCGCACCATCGTGCTCGGTGCCGGCAAGGCATCGGCCGCGATGGCCAAAGCGGTGGAGGACAACTGGCCGGGGCCGCTCTCCGGCCTGGTGGTGACCCGCTACGGCCACGGCGTTCCCTGCGCCCGCATCGCGGTCGTCGAAGCCGCCCATCCCGTGCCCGATCGGCACGGCGAGGACGCCGCCCTGCGCATCCTGGAACTGGCCGCCTCCGCCGGCCCAGACGACCTGGTGCTCTGCCTGATCTCCGGCGGCGGTTCGGCCCTTCTGGCGCTGCCGGCAGAGGGTATCACGCTTGCCGACAAGCAGGCGGTCAACCGCGCGCTGCTCACCTCGGGCGCCGCCATCGGCGAGATCAACACGGTGCGCAAGCACCTCTCGGCGATCAAGGGCGGACGCCTGGCCGCGGCGGCCTGGCCAGCGCCGCTCACGGCGCTCGCCATCTCCGACGTACCCGGCGACGATCTGTCGATCATCGCCTCCGGCCCGACCGTCGCCGACCCGTCCACCTTCGCCGACGCCCGCGCCATCCTCGCCCGCTATGCCATCACGCCGCCCGAAGCGGTGACCCGGCGGCTGGCCGAGGCGGAGGACGAGACGCCCAAACCCGGCGACGAACGGCTGAGCCATGCCAGCACCGTCATCGTCGCCTCGCCGCTCGCCAGCCTCGAAGCGGCGGCCGACGTCGCCCGTGCCGCCGGCGTGACGCCGCTCATCCTCGGCGACGCGCTGGAAGGCGAGGCGCGCGAACTCGGCCGTGTCATGGCCGGCATCGCGCTATCGGTGCGCCGCCACGGCAGGCCGGTTGCGCCGCCGGCCGTTCTCATCTCCGGCGGCGAAACGACGGTGACCGTGCGCGGCAAGGGCAAGGGCGGGCGCAACGCCGAGTTCCTCGCCGGCCTCGCCATCGCCCTCGATCGGGCGCCGGGGGTCTTCGCGCTTGCCGGCGACACCGATGGCATCGACGGCAGCGAGGACAATGCCGGCGCCGTGGTGACGCCGGACACGCTTGCTCGCGCCCGTGGGCTCGGCCTCGATCTCCGCGCAAGCCTTGCCGCAAACGACTGCTGGTCGTTCTTCCATGCCCTCGGCGATCTGGTCACGACCGGACCGACGCTCACCAACGTCAACGATTTCCGGGCGGTGCTGATCGTCTGATCCGGCCCGCGACGGCTTGTCGTTTTGTGCGAGGCGGCGGAACCCGATACGAAGGTATCTCAGCCCGCGCACGGGCGAATCGTGTTCGTCCACATTTGCCGCGGCGCGGGCCAACAAACGATGGCGAATGCCACCATGCGCATGCGACATCTCATCACCACCGTCTTCCTGGCGCTGGCTGCCTGCCTTTTCACCGCATCGATCGCTGCCGCCGCGGGGGACCGGCCCACACCCGGGACACCGGTCTACGTCCTGCGCGGTGCGCTGGGCATCTTCTCAAGCGGCATGAACACGCTCGCTGACGAGATGAATGCCGACGGCGTGGCTGCCGTTTCGCTAGCCTTCGACGACTGGCGCGAATACACGGCCACAATCGTCAAGGCCTACAGGACGCGTCCCTTTCCGGTCGTCCTCGTCGGTCATTCGTGGGGTGCCAACACGATCCTGCTGATGGCCTACGAACTGGATAAGCGCAACATCCCGGTCGCGTTGCTGGTCCTCTACGACGCAACCGCCACAGCGCGTGTCCCACCCAACGTGCATTGGGTGATCAACTACCGCTCGACTTCCGCCATCGGCGGCGACGTCGAGGTCGTCGGGGGACGCGGCTTCTCCGGCATCATCGACAATATCACCAGGCCGGACCTCAATCACGTGCAGATCGACAAGGCCGAGGATCTGCACAGACAGACCATCGACTCGATCCGCAAGGTGCTCGGCATCACGCGGTCGCTCTCTATTCCGGCACCCGTCCCATCACCGCGAACTGGGTGACGGAAAAAAAGAAGCCGCCGGCGGCAAAGGCCTCCTCCAGGCGCCCGCTCCAGATGCGCCCCTCCTGCTCGGTGACCGCCTTGCCGACGACCGCCATCGCCGCGCGTTCGACGAGATAATCGAGCCAGACGCGATTGCCGCCGCCTTCATCGACGTCGACGATCGGCTCGACCGTGACGGCGCGGAAGCCGGCCGCGCGGAAGAGCGGCGACAGGCGCCGACCCGACCAGCCGTCGACGTGGCGGCTCTGGGAGTGCTGCAGGATGCGGCGGGTGATCGCCACCGGCGCCGGATGGACGATCGTCGTCTCCCAGTCCATCTCGACGCACATCACGCGCCCGCCGCGACGCGTGACCCGTTTCATCTCGGCGATCACCGCGCCGGGCGCCTCCACGTGGAGCAACACCCAATGCGAAAAGGCAGCGTCGAAGGCGGCCGGGCCGAAGGGCAGCTTGCGCCCGTCGGCGACGCGGCAATCGACCATGTGGCCGACCCCGGCGGCCTGTGCCGCAGCGCGGGCGTGGGCAAGCAGCGGGCCAGAGGGATCGACGGCGAAGACCCGGCCGCCAGGCGCCACCCGCGCGGCCACCTCCAGGCTGAGCAAGCCGCTGCCGGCGCCGACGTCGATGACGATCTCGCCCGGGCGCGGATCGAGAAGGTCGAGCGCCCGCCGGCGGGCCTCGATCTCCGACGGCGCGCTCGCCCGGTGCGCCAGCCGGCGCGCGGCTTCGGCGGCGGCTTCCGGGTCGGACATGTCCGACCAGCGGTCGTTGGTGCGGTCTTTCGTCGGGTCGCTGTCCATGCCCCTGCCTCTGCCGCTCACTCTGCCGCAAAGCGGCGCGGGGCGCGAGCTTCTGCGGCACCGGGCACCTTTGCCTTGCGGGCGCGAAAGCGGTAAGTCAGACGAACTCCTCAAACAATCGCAAGAGAAGGAAGCTGGCGATGATCATCGTCACCGGAGGCAGCGGCAAGCTTGGGCGCGTCGTCGTGAGGTATCTGATGGACCACGGCCATGACGTGACCTCGATCGACATGGCGCCGCCGCCCGACCGGCACAACCCGCCGCTGCCCACCGACGTGCGCTACGCCCGCGCCGACATCACCGATTTCGGCGACGCTGTTGCCGCGCTGTCGGCGATCGACGAGCGCGTCGAGAAGGTGACCGGCGTCGTCCACCTCGCCGCCATTCCGGCGCCTGGCCTGGCGACCAACCACGTCACCTTCGCCACCAACATGCTGTCCACCTACAACATCTTCGAGGCCGCCCGGCAGCACGGCATCCGCAATGTCGTGTGGGCGTCGAGTGAGACGGTGTTCGGCATTCCCTATGCGGGCGGGCCGCAATACGCGCCGGTCGACGAGGAGGTCGAGCGGCCCGAGAGCGCCTATTCGCTGTCCAAGCTGCTTGGCGAGAAGATGGCCGAGCAGTATTGCCGCTGGGACCCCGAGATGAAGATCATCGGCCTCAGATTCTCCAATGTGATGGAGCCGGAGGACTATGCGCGCTTCCCCGATTTCGACGAGGATCCGCGCAGCCGCCACTGGAACCTGTGGACCTATATCGACGCCCGCGACGGCGCCCAGGCCGTCGACCTGGCGCTCAAGTCCAAGCTGAAGGGCGCCCATGTCTTCGGCATCGCCAATGCCGACTCGGTGATGAGCCGCGCGAACGACGAACTGCTCGACGAGGTCTTCCCCGGCACCAAGCGCAAGCGGGAGATCACGGCGAACGAGTCGCTGATCTCCATCGACAAGGCGCGCGCGGTGCTCGGCTACGAGCCGAAATATCCCTGGCGCGAGCAGGTCGAGAAGGCCAAGGCGCTGAAGGCGGCGAAGGGATAGGTCTTGAGGGCCCGAGACGTTGCCCCTTCCCCCTTGTGGGGGAGGGCTTTCGGCCTTGGCCTCGCAGGCGGCGCGAGCCGCCGAGAGGCTTAGGACGAAAAGGGAGAGGGGTACGGGCACCGAGCTGATTTCCGCCCGCGCGGCGAATGCCTGGGGCCGAATTCGCGCGGACGCGGCCCGCGCCATCAGCCACGTGCCTTCCCGCATTGGCGCACCCCTCTCCCGGATTTCCAAGACCGGTTTGCTGACGCCAACCGGGGAAATCCGACCTCCCCACAAGGGGGGAGGTGGGACTCTTCAGACGCCTCGCCTGGACAAACCTCACCCCGGCACGATGCCGCCGTGGGCCTTGGACCACTCGGCCGGGCCGTGCAGGAACTTTTCGACCTCGTCGAGGGTGGCCGCGTCGAAGGTCTTCTCGGCGCGCGCGATCTTGAGCACGTCCCACCAGGTGGCGAGGTAGTGGAGCGTGATACCGGCCCCGCCGAGCTGCGCACGCGTGTCCGGGAAGATGTCGTAGAAGAAAACGACGAAGGCGTGCTCGACCACCATGCCGGCCTGGCGCATGGCCTCGACGAATTTGAGCTTGCTGCCGCCGTCGGTGGCGAGATCCTCGACCAGCAGCGTGCGCGCCCCCTCGCGGAAGTCGCCTTCGATGAGCGCGTTGCGGCCGAAGCCTTTGGGCTTCTTGCGCACATATTGCATGGGGAGCGCCATGCGCTCGGCGATCCAGGCGGCAAACGGAATGCCCGCCGTCTCGCCACCGGCGACCGCATCGATGGCGGCGAAGCCGACCTCGCGAAGGATCGTCGCCACGGCGAAATCCATCAGCGTGCCCCGCACATGCGGGAAGGAGATGAGCTTGCGGCAATCGGTATAGACCGGGCTCGCGAGGCCGGAGGTGAACTTGTAGGGCTCGTCGGCGCGGAAGTGCACCGCCTTCACCTCGAGCAGCATGCGCGCCGTCAATTCCGCGATCGTCGCCTTGTCCGTGAAGCTCGTCATCTCGTCTCCCGCAACCCGTCCACCACCGACCAGCCGATAGGGGTCGGCGGCTGGAATACCCGTATCTCCGATTCCGATGCATCGACCGCGACGAAGCCAGCATCCACGGGCTTCGTCCGCGCCAGCGTCACGCGGTCGCCGTTCGGCGCCAGACGATAGAAGGCCGCGCCGTTGAGCGAAGCGAAGGCTTCCAGCTTATCGAGCGCGCCTTCCTCGTCGAAGACCTGGGCGACGGCCGACAGTGCCACGGGTGCTGAGAAGATGCCGGCCGCCCCGCATTCGCACTCCTTGGCAGTGACCGGATGGGGTGCCGAATCGGTGCCGAGGAAGAAGCGGCGGTCGCCCGAGGTTGCCGCCTTGCGCAGTGCCTCCCTGTCGCCGGCGCGCTTGGCGATCGGCAGGCAGTAGAAATGCGGCTTGATGCCGCCGACGAGGATCGCGTTGCGGTCGATCATCAGGTGATGCGGCGTGATGGTGGCAGCGAGGTGGCTGTCGGCGGAAAGCACACAGTCCACCGCCTCTTTGGTCGTGGCGTGCTCCAGAACGATGCGGAGTTCCGGGAAGCGCGTGCGGAGCGGGATCAGCACCCGCTCGATGAACACGGCCTCGCGGTCGAAGATATCGATGTCCGGGTCGGTGACCTCGCCGTGGACGAGAAGCGGAACGTCGCCCGCCTGCATCGCCTCCAGGACGCGACCGACCTTGGCGATGTCGGTGACACCGCTGTCGGAATTGGTAGTCGCCCCGGCGGGATAGAGCTTGACCGCCGTAAGATCGCCCGAGACCGCGCCCTCGCCGATCATGGCAGGGTCGGTGTCGTCGGTGAGGTAGAGGGTCATCAGCGGACGGAAGGGGTGGCCGGAAGGCAGCGCCGCCGTGATCCTTCCGCGATAGGCGCGGAGATCGGCGAGCGTCCTCACCGGCGGCACCAGATTGGGCATGATGATGGCGCGGCCGAAGACGGCGGCACTCGCCGGCAGCGTCGCCTTCAGCATGGCACCGTCGCGCACATGCAGGTGCCAGTCGTCAGGGCGGATGATCGCGATTCGGTCCATCGAAAGGCAGATACACACCAGCCGGCGCCCGGCTGCAACTCTTCAAGTCCCCGCTTTCGCGGGAACCTGGCGCTGGCGCGAATTGATCGCGGCGACGGGAACAGGCAACATGCGCCAAACGAGGGGAATCGGCCATGGACGCCACCGAAGTGACCGCCGGCAGCGGAGCACCAGGGCTGCAGGCCGGTTTCCATTTCGCCGACGCGGTGATTTCCCGCAGCCGCTCGCTCGGCCACTGCTTCTGCCTCGGCCTCGACCCGCACCTCGCCATGATCCCGGCGGCCTTCCGCCGCGGCGACATGGATGCGCGCGACCCCGAGACGGTGGCGGCCATCGAGGATTTCCTGATCGCCGTCGTCGACATCGCCGCGCCGCAAGTGGCGGCGTTCAAGCCGCAGAGCGCCATGTATGAGCGCCTCGGCTCCGCCGGCATCGCCATGCTGGAACGCGTCGTCGCCCATGCCCACGAGCTGGGCGCCATCGTCCTCCTCGACGTCAAGCGCGGCGATATCGGCTCGACGGCGGAGGCCTATGCCGAAGCTTATCTATCGCCGGACAGCCCCAATCCGGTCGAGTGCCTGACGGTCAATCCCTACATGGGAGTCGACACGCTGGAGCCATACCTGAAATTCTGCCGCAGCGACGGCCGCGGCATCCTGGTGCTCATCAAGACCAGCAATCCCGGTTCCGGCGATTTCCAGAACCTGAAGGTCGGCAACAGCACGGTCTATGGCAGCGTCGCCCTGGCGCTGGCACCAATCGCACAAACGTTGGTCGGCCCGGAGACCGGCTGGTCGTCGCTGGGCGTGGTGGTCGGCGCCACCTATCCGCAGGAGGCGGTCGATATCCGTACGCTTCTGCCGCGATCGCTCTTTCTTATCCCCGGCTTCGGCTATCAGGGCGGCGACCTGAAGCAATTCACCGCGGCGCTTGAGTCCGGTCCGGCCGGCCGCGAAGGCGGGCTCATCAGCTCGTCGCGCGCCACGCTGTTTCCGCCGGAAGCCGCCGACGGCGATCTTGCGACATGGCAATCGGCCTTCACCGAAACGCTCGCCCGCCACATCGCCACGGTGGCCGACAGTCTGAAGCTCTGAGACGTCCGGTGAGTGCGCTCGCCATCCGCCCGATGCGCCGCGCCGATCTCGATCGCGCGCTCGACTGGGCCGCGGCGGAGGGCTGGAACCCCGGTCTCGACGACGCCGAGCCCTTCTTCGCCGCCGACCCGCAAGGCTTCCTCATGGGCTTCCTCGGCGAGGAGCCGGTCGCCTGCATTTCGGTCGTCACCTATGGCGAGGCCTACGGCTTTCTCGGCTTGTACATCTGCCGGCCGGAATTTCGCGGAAAGGGCCACGGCCGCGCCATCTGGCAGGCGGGCATCGCCCGCATGGGCAGCCGCACGATCGGCCTCGACGGCGGCGTCGAGCAGCAGGCGACCTGCGCCAGGTCAGGCTTTGCACTTGCCCACCGCAACGTCCGTTACGGCGGCATTGCCGCCGCCCATGAGATTACCGACATGCGCATCGTCGAACTCGTTGCGGACCGTCCCGCCGGCCATGCCGGTTCGATCGTCGCCTACGACCGCTCGCTGCAGCCGGCGCCGCGCGAAACTTTCCTGCGCGCCTGGCTCAAGCCGCCCGGCCGGCGCACGCTTGCTTTCGTGGAAGCAGGTTCGATTTGCGGCTATGGCTCAGTCCGGCAATGCCGCGAGGGCTACAAGATCGGCCCGCTCTTCGCCGACACGGCCGACATCGCCGAGCGCCTCTTCGCAGGCCTGACTGGACGGCTCCACGGTGCGCCGATCTTCCTCGACGTGCCCGAGCCCAACGCCGAAGCGGTGGCGCTGGCGAAGCGCCACGGGCTCAAGCCCGTGTTCGAGACGGCGCGCATGTATCGCGGGGCCGAGCCGGCGCTGCCGCTTGACCGCACCTTCGGGATCACGACGTTCGAGCTGGGGTGAGTTCCGTTCCCCGCATGGAGCGCAGCGGACTGCGGGAGGCGCCAACCCGGATTGCGCTTCGCTCCATCCGGGCTAAAGGCCGGCGGCCAGATGATGCAGCACGATGCCGCTGGCTGTGGCCACGTTGAGCGAATCCATGCCTCCCGCCATGGCGATGCGCACGGCAGTGGCGCGGTCGATGACCGCCTGCGCCAGGCCCGGCCCTTCCGCTCCGAAGATCGCGGCGACGCGGGCCGCGCGCTTCACATCGTTGAGTGGAACCTTGCCCGCCGGAGACAGGGCCAGTGTCTGAAAACCGCGGGCGGAAAGCAGGTCGAGCGCCGCTTCGGCCGTCTCGACCCGGGCGAAGGGCAGCGTCAGCGCCGCGCCGACCGAAACGCGAATGGCCTTGCGATAGAACGGATCGCAGCAATCGGAATCGAGCAGCACGGCATCGACGCCGAAGGCGGCAGCGTTGCGGCAGATACCGCCCATATTGTCGTGATTGGCGATGGCCGAAAGCACCACGACCAGAGCGCGGCTGCCAAGACCGGAAAGCAACGCCTCAGCGGACGGCATCGGCGCGCGCTTGCCAATCGCGAGAATCCCGCGATGGATATGGAAGCCGGTGATGGAATCGATGACCGGCTGCGCCGCCGCATAGACCGGCACGGCCTGCGGCACCTTGGCAAGCAGATCGGCAAGGCTGGAAACGCGCTTCTCGGCAATGAGCAGCGACAGCGGCCGGTGGCGCGCGCCTCCGCCGAACAGCACGTTGAGCACCACCTCGCCCTCGGCAACGAACAGGCCCTTCCTGCCGACGAGATCGCGCTCGCGCACGTCGCGATAGGGCGCGATGCGCGGATCGTCCGGATCGTCTATGGCGATGATGTCGGCCATGGCCCCTGCCCTGCCCGCAAGAGCGCGAACAGCAATCAGACTAGCAGGGACGAACGGCTAGCGCGCGAAGCGCGGCAGGCGGCGTTTCCAGCGCTCGGCGCGCGCGAGGCCGCCTTCGTCCTTGGGCCGGCGGTGGACGCGGATGGCGGGCGCCGGAGCAGCCCCGACCTCGTGATGCACGACCGGCTCGCTCAGCGTGACCGGCAGAGGCTTCGGCTTGGGGATTCGCGGCGCCTTCGATTTGGCAATCCGCGGCCGCCGCTGCCGCGGCGCCTCCTCCTCCACCTCAACCACCACCGGCTTTGCCGTGAGGTCGGGCAGGATGCGGTTCGCCGGATGCCGGACCTCGGCGGTGCCGAAGACGCGGGCGACATCGGCCCCGATATCGGCACGGTCGGCGCCGTTGTGCCCGTTATGGCCGTTCTGACCGTTGTGCCCGTCGAACAGGCGCGCTGCAGGCGGCTCGGGTGCATGAACCGCCGCCGCCTCCTCAAGGAAGCCGAAGAGCGGCTGATGATCACTGGCAGATTTGCGGCTTTTCTTGATTTCTACTGTAAAAGGCTTCGCCTGCTGGCGCATTGCGAACTCTCGATGACAATTGGTGAAAGAACGGCCGAATCAGTGCCCCTGAGGCCGTCACCACTGATTTAGGGACAGAATCCGGTAATGTCGAGGCACAAACCCGCCCACGGGAACCCGCAGAATGTCGCAACCGGCCCTCAAAGCCGCTCGAACAGGATGTCCTGCGCACCTTCCCATAAGCATAGCTTGCCCAGAGCCACAAGGTTTTCCCGACCTTTGGTGATGGTGAGAAAGTGGTTACCGGCCAGCTGACCGACTTTGCTGGCGAAATGAACGCCGCCATAGGCCAACAAGATCTCCGTCTCGCTGATGCCGCCGGGATAGAGGATGATCTCGCCCGGCGCCGGATAGCTGGTGTGGTTCTCGAAGCCGAGGCCGAGATCGAGGTCGCCCAGCGGAATCCAGCAGCCCTCACCGCTCCAGCGCACATGGATGATGCGCTCCCGGTAGGGCAGCAGGCTCTGGAACTTGGCGCAGGTCTTGGGCGCCGCCGCCGCCTCGAAGCGCGCCTCGAAGCTGAAGGGGCCGGCCACGATGCGGATGGTCGACACGTTGGGGGGTCTCCGGGTGAGGGTCTCGCGGCGTCAGGCTTAGAGCCTTTCCGCGCCGGAAAAAAGAGAGAGGGCACGGTCGACGCAAATCGGCCGTGCCCATCCGCCCCCATCGTCGCCCCGAAAAGATCTCCGGCGGGGCGGATACTCCGGCGATTTCGGCCGGTGCCCGGCCACCGGCCCGTCAGGCCGCGTTCTTTGCCTGTTTCTCGGCAACGAAACTGTCGTAGGCCCTCAGTGCCTCGCCGCCATAGACCATCGACGGCCCGCCACCCATCTGCACGCAGACGCCGAGGACCTCGACGACTTCCTCGCGGGTCGCACCGAGATCGGCCACTTTCCTGGCATGGTAGGCAACGCAGCCGTCGCAGCGCGCGGCGACGCCCAGCGCCAGCGCGATCAGCTCCTTGTACTTGCGGCTCAGAACCTTGTCGGCATAGGCGCCCTTGCCGAGCGCTGCGAAGCCGGCCATCGCCTCTGGAATCCCCTTGGTCAGAGCCGCCGAGGACTGCACGACATCATCTGCGGCCTGTACGCAATCCATGCCCATATTCCTTTTGCTCCGCTCAAAATACCTGGGCAGGTATAGACGCGCGAAACGCCGGGCGCCTTGACTCCGGTCAACCCTTACCCGGTTTCGCCCGGCCGCGGCTTGACGGAGACGCCATCCGTCACCTGGTCGCTGGGGTGGAGGACCACCGTGTCGCCCGCCGACAGCCCGCCCAGCACCTCGGCGTCGTGGGTATTGCGGTGGCCCAGGAGAATGCGGGTCAGCACAGCCTTGCCGTCGACGACGCGGAAGACGTTCCAGTCGGCGCCGCGGCGGAAGAGCGCGCCGACCGGCACCTTGACCACGTCGCCGCCCTTCCATGTGCGGATGTGCGCCATCACCCGGTATTCGTGACCGAGGCCCTGCCATTTCTCGTAGGGGTCCGAGATGTCGAGGGTGGCATCGACGCGCTGCTCCTCGACGCCGAGCGCCGAGACCTTGGTGTAGGCGGCCGGATCGATGCGCCGCACATGGGCGTTGAGCGCGCCCTCGCCGCCCCAGTCGGTCAGCGTTGCCGGCGCTCCGGGCTTGATCTCGACCGCGTCGGACGACAGCAGGTGGACCACCACCTCCATGTCCTTGGGGTCGCCGATCTCGATCAGCGGCGTGCCGGCGGCAACCACCTGCTCGCTCTCGACCAGGAGTTTGAGGACGACGCCGTTGATCGGCGACATCACCGGAACGCAGCAGTTCGCGCTGCCGCTTCCGGTGCCGGAGGTACTGGGCTGCATGAGCTGTGCCTCGGCGCTCGCCAGTTCGCTCTGGCGCAGTGCCAGATTGGCCTTGGCCTGCTCGACCGCGGCGTGCGCGGTATCGACGTCGGTGACCGCCTTCTCCAGTGACCGTGACGAAATCGCTCCCTTTTCGGCAAGCTGCTTGGCGCGGTCGAGGTCAGAACTCGCCAGCCGCTCGCTGGCCTCGGCGCTGGTCACCTGCGCCTTCGCCAGCCCGACCGCCGCCTGCGCCGCACCCGCCGCCGCCTGCAACTCGCGCTGGGTACGCACGTCGAGCAGAGGCGGCTCCGCCGGCTGGATAGCGGCAACCGCCTCGCCCTCCGGGCTCACCGCGTCGCCGACATGGACGGGGATGCGGTTGAGCTTGCCGGCAATCGGCGCCGAGACGCGGAAGACATCGCGGATCTCGGCCACCCCTTCCTCGTCCACGGTCACTTCCAGGGACCACGACCGATGACGGCGATGTCGACGCCGACCGGCGCCGGTATGAGCGCGTAGACGATGATCCCCACCACCGCGACGATGGCGAAGATTCCCAGGATGCGCTTGATCCAGGTGGCAAGCATGTCTCTTCTACTCCCGCGTCTTGAGGACCCGGATGAGGTCGAACCGGTCGATGCGGCGACGAACGATCGCGGCCGAGAACAACGCGGCGGCGGCGACCACCAGCGTGCCGACGGCGTAGGTCCTGAGTTCGATGACGAACGGCACCCGAAAGATGTCGGTTGCCAGGCTTTGTGTGATCAGCCAACCGAAGCCGGTGCCGACCAGCCAGCCGATCGGCTGGGCGAGCGCGACGATGACCCCAACCTCGATGAACAGGATGTTGGAGACTTCGGCCCGTCGGAAACCGAGCACGCGCAGCGAGGCGAGCTCGCGCGCCCGCTCGGAAAGCTGGATGCGGGCGCTGTTGTAGACGACGCCGAAGGCGATGATCACGGCCAGCGCAAAATAGACGAACAGCGAGATGTTCATGTTCTGCTGCATGGTTTCCTGCATGCGCTGGCGCGATATGGTCTGCAGCGCCACGGAGCTGATCTGCGGCGTCTTCTTCACCGCGGCGTAGAGGTCGTCGAGCCGGGCCGAATCCAGCGCAATGTGGACGCCGGAGACGCGCGGGCCGGTGCCCGCCAGCCGCGCCAGCGCGTCGATGTCCATGTACACCACCAGCCCGATATAGCTCTGGATGATCTGCGTCACCGGCACCTCGACGGTGCGACGGTCGCCGTCGAGCATCGCGACGCGCACCATGTCGCCGACGTTGACGTGAAGGATCTGGGCGACGCGGTCGCCGAGCGCGAGGCCCGAGGGCGGCAGGACGACTGGCTTCAGGTTGAGGTCGAGCACGCGGCTCAAGTCGGTGCCCGGCGGCTTGCCGGTGATGACGAGCTGACGCGAATAGTGGCCGTTGCGAGATGCGCACCGGATGGTCGAGATAGGGCTCCGCCGTCATCACGCCGGGCAGGTTCAGGGCCGCGCTCACCACCGCGGGCGGCCGCGGCGTGTTGAAGGACAGCGTCGCGTCCTGCCGGTCGGTGCGGTAGTAGACCGCGTCGAGCATGGCTTCGACCGAATCCATCGTCCCCAGCGCCACCTCGACCAGCGCCACCGAGAAGGCGATGCCGACGGCGGTGAGCGCCGAGCGCACCGGATGGCGCAAGACATGGCGGAGCGCCATGGTGGTGAGCTGCGAGAAGATCCGCCGGCCGCCGAACAACCCGCCGAGCGCCCGGCGATAGACTTGCGGCGCCGGCGGGTGCATGGCGACGGCCGGGGGCAGCGCGAAGGCAGACGACACCGCTCTGAGCGCGCCCAGGATCGCCGCGGCGAAGCTGATGCCGACGGCGACCAGATAGATGCCGGGCGTCTCGCGGAAGATGAGGAACGGGAAGCTGTAGAACTCGGTATAGAGGCGCGTCAGGGCGCGGCCGAGCCAGTTGCCGCCGACGATGCCGATAAGCGTGCCGATCGAAGCGATCACCAGCACCAGCTTGAGATAGTGCCAGACCACGGCGAAGCGGCCGTAGCCCAGCGCCTTCAACAGGCCGATCTGTTCGCGCTCCAGCGAGATCAGCCGCGACAGGATCATGTTGATGAGGAAGGCCGAGACGGCCAGGAAGATCGGCGGGATGATCTCGGCCATGCCCTTGAGCTGGACCAGTTCGCTGTCGAGGAAGGCGTTGGAGAGCTGGTCCTTGCGCGCATAGGCGCCGGTGCCGCCATAGGGCTCGAGCAGGGTGTCGAGCGTCTCGATGACGACGCTCTCGCCGGCGCCGGGCAGCAGGCGCAGGCTGACCGAATTGAACGCCCCGTCGAGATTGAACAGCGGCGCCAGCACCTGCTCCTGCATCCACAGCACGCCGAAGCGGCGGTTGTCCGGCATCATGTCGCCGGGGCCGAGCGCGTAGATGTATTCCGGCGACAGAACGATGCCGACGATGCTGAGCTTGATCTTCGAGCCGTTGATGACCGCGTCGAAGGTCGAGCCGACGGTGAAGTGATGCGCCTCGGCGAAGTTCCAGTTGACCGCGACCTCGTTGCCGCGTGCCCCGCCGGGCAGGCGCCCCTGGCGCAGGAACACGTCGTTGACCGCGATGTCGCCACTCTCGGGAATGGAGATCGCCAGACCCGGTGGCCGGCTCGCGCAAGCCGGGGATATCGAGGATCACCGGGCTGGCGATGCGCGTCTCGACCGCCGCCACGCCGTCGATCGCCGCAATCGTGCTCTTCAGCGAATTGGGCGCGCGCGTCGCCGAAGCGAAGATGTCGCCGAAGCGATAGCGCTGGTAATAGGCCGAGCGCGTCTCGTCGAGCGACTGGTAGGTGCCGATGGCCAGAATCAGCGTGGCGACACCGCAGGCCATGACCAGGGCGACGGCCAGCGACTGCGCCCACAGGCGCCTGAAGTCCCGGATAAGCTTGCGGTCGAGCGCGCGCATCGGGGCTACCACGCGATCTCGCTGGCATCGAGCCGGCGTTCATTGGTTTCGACGCCCGCGATCCGGCCGTCGATGAAGCGGAACACCCGGTCGCCGATCAGGCCGATCGAGACGTTGTGGGTGATGATCGCCGTGGTGGTGCCGAGTTCGCGATTGGTCGAGGCCAGCGCCTCCAGCACCAGGATGCCGGTCTTCGAATCGAGCGCGCCGGTCGGCTCGTCGCACAGCATGATCTCGGGCCGCTTGGCGACGGCGCGGGCGATGGCGACGCGCTGCTGCTCGCCGCCCGAAAGCTGGGCCGGGAAGTGGTCCAGCCGGTTGCCCAGGCCGACCAGCTCCAGCGCCTCCTCCGGCTTCATCGGATGGGGCGCGATCTCGCTCACCAGCGCCACGTTCTCGCGCGCCGTGAGGCTCGGGATGAGGTTGTAGAACTGGAAGATGAAGCCGACGTAGTTGCGCCGGTATTGCGTCAGCTCGCGGTCGGAAAAGCGCGTCAGTTCGCGCCCGCGGAAGACGCACCGCGCCCGCGCGTCGCCGTGTCGAGGCCGCCGAGGATGTTGAGAAGCGTCGACTTGCCGCTCCCCGAGGGGCCGAGCATGACCGCCAGCTCGCCCGCGAACAGATCGAGGTCGATGCCGCGCAGCGCATGCACCTCGACATCGCCGGTCTGGTACACCTTGGTCAGACCGGCCACCTCGAAGACCGCTTCTTCTGTCCTCCCGGTGGCCGCCTGTATCGTCATGGCGATCGTTTCCCCGGCCGCGGGCCCGGTTGCGGTTTCAGCCGCCCAGCCGCTTCTCGATCTCGGCGACAGGCATGCCGGCATAGTCCTTGTCGACTTCGCCGCGCAGGTGCTTGGCCACCGCGGCGGAAAGTTGCGGGCGGATCATACCAAGCGCCCGCGGCGACGCGACCAGCACGATGCCGCGGACCGCGCCCGCCTGCACCGCCTTGTCGAGATGCTGGGCAAGCGCCGTCAGGAAGTCGCGCTCGGCCTGATCGTGCCAATCGGTCTGGCCGACGGCGCTGCGGGCGCTGCCCACCGACGCATGCGATCCGCCCGGGCCGGTCGGTGCCCTGGTCGCGCGTCGGCGGGTTCTCGCCCGTCCGCTCCTCGCGGATGACCAGATTGATCCGGTCCGCATCGCCCTTATTCTGGAAAATCAGCCACTTGCGGCCATCGCAGACGACCACCCAGTCATCCGGAGCGATGGAGATCCTGGACATGACGCCCTCGGCTCGTGTTGATGACGACCGACCTCTATATGGTCGCCGTCAGGCCGGGTTTCACCGGCCGGCACGAGCCTCTTCCCGCGCACCATGCTTGGCTGGTGCGCTCTCGCCGGCCGTTTCAGGCGTTGAGGCGGCGGAGCGCCGCCGGGTCGCGCAGCAGGATGCGGCGCGAGGTCGGCAGTTCGATGGCAGCCTCGTTCTCGAGCAGGGTGAGCGTGCGCGACACCGTCTCGATGGTGAGGCCGAGATAGTCGGCGATGTCCTGGCGCGACATCGGCAGTTCGACGCTCTCCGGGCCCTTGCCGCGCTCGGCCATCTCGAGCAGGAAGCTGGCGACGCGCTCATGGGCGTTCTTGCGTCCGAGCAGCAGCATGTGGTCCTGCGCCCTGAGCAGATCGCCGGTGGCCTGCGTCCACAGGCAGTTGGCGATCTCGCTGTCGCGGCTGGCCAGCGTCATCAGGGTGGAGCGCTTGATGACCAGAACGGTCGAATTGGCGATGGCGTCGGCGGTGAAGCGATGCTCCTTGCCGGCCTCCAGGCCGAAGATATCGCCGGCGAGGTGGAAGGCGCTGATCTGGCGGCGGCCGTCGTTGAGCAGCTTGTAGGTCCTGACCGCTCCCTTGATGACCTTGTAGAAGTATTCCGCCGGCTCGCCCTCGCCGAAAATCTCGGAATTGTGCTCGAATCGCATGGCCGCGCCCATGACGGCGAAGGTGTCGGCGAGCGTGTTGACCTCCGGCATCCCGGCAGGGATCGGCAGGACCGGCTTGGTGGTGGCAATGTCGCCCGACTTATGCATGAGCATGACCCGCTCCATGGTTCGATCTGTCGCGGTGATTTGCTAACAGCGGGCCGGCCTTCGCAAAATTCGGGTAATCTCCCTACGGGGTAATACGTAGCCGATTTATAGGAATTCAGAACGAGCAGAGCGCATGGCAGAAACCGCTGAAAACCGGGGAAAACTCCGGTCGCAGGGCACCGTGAGAGTGCTTCGCCCGGGACCCGTGCGCGACTATGCCGTCGCCGCCGCGGCCGTGGCGCTGACGGTCGTCGTCCGCCTGCTGCTCTATGCGCCACTGCACGGCAACCTGCAGTTGGTCCTATTCGTCCCGGCCATCCTGGTGGCGGGCGGCCTCGGTGGCTTCGGCCCGGGCATAGCCGCCACCGTGGTCAGCCTTGTCCTGGCAATCGCCGAATCCGGCGGGGCCGCACTGGCCACCGCGTCCAACCTCGTCAACATCGCCGCCTTCGTCGTCGTCGGCATTGCCATGTCCTGGTTCGGCATGCGGCTGAAGCGCAGCCGGGCGCAGTCGGTCAATCGCCAGCGCGAACTGGAGATCCGCGAGGCGCATCTGCAATCGATCCTCGACACCGTTCCCGACGCCATGATCGTCATCGACGAGAACGGCATCATGCAGTCGTTCTCGAGCGCCGCCGAGCAGCTCTTCGGCTATCGCGCCCAGGAAGCCATCGGCAACAATGTCAGCATGCTGATGCCCGCGCCCTATCGCGAGGCGCACGACGGCTACCTTGCCCGTTACCGCAAGACCGGCGAGCGCCACATCATCGGCATCGGCCGCATCGTCGTCGGCGAACGCAAGGACGGCTCGACCTTCCCGATGGAGCTTGCCGTCGGCGAAATGCGCCCTGGCGACGGGCGCTATTTCACCGGTTTCGTGCGCGACCTGTCCCAGCGCCAGGAAACCGAGGCGCGCTTGCAGGAACTGCAGTCGGAACTGATCCACATCTCGCGTCTGACCGCCATGGGCGAGATGGCTTCGACGCTCGCCCACGAACTCAACCAACCCCTGTCGGCCATTGCCAATTATATCAAGGGCTCTCGCCGGCTGATCGACAGCGAGGCCGACGAGCGCTGGGGCCGTCTGCGCGACGCCCTCGACAAGGCCGCGGAACAGGCGCTCCGGGCCGGCGACATCATCCGCCGCATGCGCGATTTCGTCAGCCGTGGCGAGAGCGAGCGGCGGGTGGAGAGCGTCGCCAAGCTGATCGAGGAAGCCAGTGCGCTCGCCCTGGTCGGCGCCAAGGAGCACGGCGTGCGCGTCCGTTTCCAGTTTGACCGCGCCCACGACCTGGTGCTCGCCGACAAGGTGCAGATTCAACAGGTGTTGCTCAACCTCGTGCGCAACGCTATCGAAGCGATGGTTGAGGTCGAGGATCGCGAACTGGTCCTGTCGACCGCACCGGCGGGGGATGATATGGTCCAAGTCAGCGTTGCCGACACCGGGCCGGGATTGGCCGAGGAGGTGGCCCGGCAGCTGTTTCAGCCGTTCATCACCACCAAGCGCCACGGCATGGGCGTCGGCCTTTCCATTTCGCGAACCATCATCCAGTCCCACGGCGGGGAGATCTGGGCGGAACCCAACCCCTCGGGCGGCACGGTGTTCCGCTTCACGCTGGCCAGCGGCAAGCTCGCGGAGAATGCCGATGGCGAATGAAAACGTCGTCCACATCATCGACGACGACGACGACGCCCGCGATTCCCTGGCCTTCCTGCTCAGCACCGCTGACGTGGAGGTTCATGTCTACGAATCGGCAGTCACCTTCCTGAAGGCGCTGCCGCAGATAACCGGCGGCTGCATCATCACCGACGTGCGCATGCCCGAGATCGACGGCATGGAGCTGCTGCGCCGCCTGCATGAAAGCGGCGCCTCCCTGCCGGTGATCGTGATGACCGGACACGGCGACGTGCCGCTCGCGGTCGAAGCCATGAGGCTGGGTGCCATCGACTTCCTCGAGAAGCCGTTCGACGACGATGCGCTGCTGGCCTCGGTGCGCATGGCGCTGAGCAAGAACCGCGAAGACAGCGAGCAGGACTTGCGCAAGGCCGAGGTCAAGGAGCGGCTGGCTTCGCTGTCGCCGCGCGAGCAGCAGGTCCTCGACGGCCTGGTTGCCGGCCATCCCAACAAGACGATCGCCTTCGATCTCGGCATCAGCGCCCGCACGGTCGAGGTCTACCGGGCCAACGTGATGACCAAGATGCAGGCCCGCAGCCTGTCGGAACTGGTCCGCATGGCGCTGCTCGCCGACACCTGAGGGCCGCGGGGCCGTTGACCTGCGTCAAGGCAAAACGGCCATTTCTGTGACTTTCATTGGCGATGGCAACGGATCAGCAGTCGGATTCCGCATCCTTGGCGCCGCCGGTTCTGGCCGTCGAACGTCCGGTCCTGGTGATCGACGACGACCCGGCGATTCTCGCCTCGCTCAAGTTCTCCCTCGAGATCGAGGGCTACTCGGTCCACACCTACACCTCGGCCAAGGCGCTGCTGGCCGATGCCTCGGGCAAGAGCTGGGGCTGCCTAGTTCTCGACTATAACCTGGTCGACGGCAACGGGCTGCAGCTCCTCGACGAACTGCGCCGGCGCGGCACCACCATCCCGGCGATCCTGATCACCACCAATCCCGGCCCGCACCTGCGCATGCGCGCCGCGGCCGCCTCCGTGTCGATCGTCGAGAAGCCGCTGACCGGCAACACGCTGGTCGACGCGATCCGCACGGCTTTCCCGGTCTGATCAGACGGCGCCGATGAGCGCCAGGACGCGCCCGACGACCTCATCCACGCTACCGTCGGCGGCAACCGTGGGCCATGTCATCGGGCCGCTGAACTGGGCGATCTGATTGCGGATCACCTCGGTGGTGGCGTCCGACGGATCGGCACCGCGCCGCGCCACCCGTTCGATCAGCTTCTCGGCAGGCAGATCCAGCCAGATGCCGGTGAAAGGCACCTCCACGGCTGCGGCCATCTGCTCGATCCGAGCGCGGTCCTCGGGCCGCCGGAAGGTCGCATCGAGGACGACGCCGTGGCCGAGCGCCAGCAGGTACTCGGCCTCCTGCCCCAGCGTATCGTAGACCGCCCGCGACACTTCCCGACGATAGGACGGCGCCGGCAGCCGCGTCGTCGGCGCGACGCCGCTCATGCGCTTGCGGATGCGGTCGCTGTTCAGCACGCGGGCGCCCGGCGGCGCGCCGATGGCCTCGGCGATCTTCGCCACGACCGTCGATTTTCCCGATCCGCTGAAGCCGCCGATCGCCACCAGCCGCGGCGGCACCGGCCTGAGCAGCGCCTGCGCCAGACGGAAATAGGAGACCGCCTCCCGGCGCAGCGTCTTGGCATTGGCCGCCTCGGCCGGCTCCTCCGCCCGTGTCGCGCTGACATGGGCGCGGACAGCGGCGCGGATCGCCATCAACAGCGGCACCAGCGGCAGCCCGTCGCTCTCGTCGAGGAGGTCGAGATAGCGGTTGAGCACGAGGTTGGCGCCCGCCTTCAGATCGCGGTGCCACAGGTCCATCAGCAGGAAGGCGAGGTCGTAGAGCACGTCGACCGTGGCCATCGTCTCGTTGAATTCCAGGCAGTCGAAGAGCGTCGGGTGGCCCTCGAACAGGCAGATGTTGCGCAGGTGCAGATCGCCGTGGCAGTGGCGCACCTTGCCGATGCTCTGACGCCGGTCGAGCAGCGGCGCGGCTTGCGCCAGGGCATCGCGGAAGGCCTGGTCGAAACGCGTCACGCTATCGGCAGGAAACAGAGTCACGCCTTGCAGTGCCAGCTCGTTGATGGCGAGCACCGCGGCGATGTTGTCGACCCCGCCGCCGGCGAGTTCCACCCGCGCCGTCTCATGCAGGCGGGCGACCGCAGTGGCGAGCTCGGCGAGCAACGCCGGCGTCAGGGCGCCGCGGACCGCCATGCGGTCGAACAGACCGTCCTGGTCGAAGCGCACCATCTCGACCACCGCATCGACCAGCGGACCGTCGCCGTCGAAGGCGAGGCTCCCGTCCCCCGCCCGCGTGATGCGCCTGACGCCGAGATAGAGGTCGGGGGCGGCGCGCCGGTTGAGCTCCACCTCGCGCTCGCACAGGGCCATACGCAACTCGGCCGTCGAGAAGTCGACATAGTTGAACTTGACCGCGCGCTTGAGCTTGTAGGCGCGCGCGCCGACCAGCACGACCACCGAGATGTGCGTCTCGATGACCTCAACCGCACCCGCGCCCGGCCCGTGGGTCAGCGGATCGGTGAGAAATGCGATGGCCTCGGTCTGGAGGTCGACCTGCATTCTGTCATTCCGGTCGGGACGCCGGCCGGAATCCGCCACGACGCCCCTTGGCAAGAGGAAAGGGCATGGGGATGTGATGACAGGAGCGGACGCATAGGGCGTTGCGCTGAATCAAGCCGGCTCCGCGGCACCGACGCCGCGGGGGCGCATTGGGCATCGCCCCGACAGCGGCCTAGAGGCGGCCGATCTCGTATTCCTGGCAACTGCGGCCGAGCAGAGCCAAGCCCTCCTCGAGGTAGTCGCCGAGTTGCGGCATGCCGATCAGATAGCGCGCCGTGCGCTTGTTGTGGGCCTCCTCGGCGGCCGTACGCAGGTCGTTCCAATCCGCCACGGGGGCATCGCCCCGCCCCAGCCACGCGATCGCCACCAGGTCGACCTGCTCGTCCTCGGAGAGATCGTGGATGGCCGAGATCAGCTCTTCCGCCACCGGATCGTCTTCATGGTCCTCCAGCACAGCCGCATCCATGTCGTCGGCGGGATTGGAGCCCGGGTCCGGTTCGCTCGCCGCATCCTTGACGTCGAACTCACGCGCCTTGACGATCAGGAAGCAAACCGTCTCCGGCGAGATCGTGAGGTCGATCGACGGACCGTCTTCATCGGTGATGCGGCGCCGTTTCTTCATCCTCTCGCCCCACATCCTCAGCTGCGGCGCATGCGGCGCACCTGATCCTGCAGGCGGCGGCGCGCCCGCTTGAAGGCGTCGTTGACGGCGAAGGCAGGGTCGGCGAAGCGCTCATCTTGGATGGCCGTGCGGTCGACATTGACCTCGCGGCCGTTGGGCAGCGCCAGATGAATGGCGACCTCATAGGGGCCGCCGCTTTGATGATGCGCCGACGGCGCGGTGACCGCGATGCGGCAGGCGATGATCTGCCCGAACCGCTTCTCGAGCGCAGCAATATGCGCAACCACCGACTGCTGGACGTGCTGGTTCAAGGTTGCGCCCTGAAAATCGATCTCTACCGGGGTTTCCATCCTGCTCATCCGTTGTTCTTCCCGGCAAAAACGCCGGGCATCACCATATCTGCTCCTCGGAGGACCCCGCCCGCACGACCTGAACTCCCTCTATTGAGAGAGGCCGCGCCGAGTGGCGCCCGAAGCCCAAGTAGCTAGAATCAACATGGTGACGCATTCGAGGGCGGACAATGGACATCATGACGATCCTGCGCCCAGCACCATGTGGTTGCGTCATCGTCCGCCAGCGCCGGGTAGAGACGCGGATCGCCGCTGACGCGGAATTGATTCTGTCCGACGGGAAATCGGTCTAGGTTTCGTCGCCCGGCCGCCCACCGGCCGGTGCGTCGCCCCGTTGCCGCCGGAATCGGAGCGACCAGTCGCATCACCGAACGGCCACAAGGATTCTTCGTCCCATGCGCAAGCTCTCGCCCGGCGACATCCTCATCCCGGTTGCCATCATCATCGCCGGCGGAATGATCTCCGGTTCGATCGTTTGGACCGCCCACCAGGCGTCGCTCCAGCAGGCAGCCCTGGCGCCGGTCGATTCGGCCTCGCCGCCCGGTCAGCCGCCGGCGCCGCCCGCCAACATCGCCGACGTCAAGACCGATGGCGCCGCCTATATCGGCAAGGCCGATGCACCGGTCGTCATGGCCTACTGGTTCGATTACCAGTGCCCCTACTGCAAGCAGGAGGAAGAGACCGTCTTCCCGCAGCTGATCAAGGACTATGTCGACCCCGGCAAGCTGAAGATCGTGTTCAAGGACTTCGCCTTCCTCGGGCCGGATTCCGACGTCGCCAGCCGCGCGGCGCGCGCCGTGTGGGCCGTGGCCCCCGACAAGTTCGCCGAATGGCACAAGGCCATGTTCGACCACCAGGATCAGGAGAATGCCGGCTGGGGCAACGAGGACGACATCCTGGCGCTGACCGCCACGATTCCCGGCATCGACGCGGCCAAGGTCAAGCAGCTGATGACCGACAAGCAGAGCGACTACACCAATGCCATGCAGGCCGACGCCAATGAGGGCTATTCCATGGGCGTCGGCGGCACGCCATCCTTCCTCGTTGGCAAGGATATGATGGTCGGCGCGCAGCCCTATGAGAAGCTGAAGGCAGCCATCGACGCGCAGCTGAAGGCATTGGCCGGATAGCGTCACCCCCGAGTAGAGGGGTGGCAGGACTCCCCTCCCAAGGAGCCCTGCCGGGCGCGTCGCGATCACCGACGACGTGCGGTGACCACGACCGAGAAGCGCGTGGTGGCTTCGGCGCGCGAACGTTCCGTGCGCGCATTCCATGAGCTGAGCGCCTCGTCATAGGTGACGAAGGGCCCGTAGACCTCGCTGGTGCCTTCCTTGAGGGCGACGAAGTCCGCATCGCGATAGCGGCCGCCGACGACCCAGTATTCCTCGATCATGTCGAGCCTCTCTTCGAGCGCGGCTCAAGCCGCATCCGCCTTCTCCAGCGGCCGGGTTCCCTCGAACTGCTCCCTCTCGGTGGAGCCGGCCATCGCCACGGTCGACGACGCGCCGCCGGAGACAGCCATCGCCACCGCGTCGAAATAGCTGGTGCCCACCTCGTGCTGGTGGCGCACGGCGGTGAAGCCCTCCGCCTCGGCCGCAAACTCGCGCTGCTGCAGCTCCGAATAGGCCGCCATGCCGCGCGCCCGGTAGCCCCGCGCCAGCTCGAACATGCCCAGATTGAGGGCGTGGAAGCCGGCCAGTGTGACGAACTGGAAGCGGTAGCCCATCGCCGCCAGGTCCTCCTGGAAGCGGGCGATGGCCGCCTCGCCGAGCTTGGCTCGCCAGTTGAACGATGGCGAGCAGTTGTAGGCGAGCAACTTGCCCGGATGATGCCGGTGGATCTCCTCGGCGAATTCGCGCGCCTCGCCAAGATCGGGAGCGGAGGTCTCCCACCACAGCACGTCGGCATAGGGGGCATAGGAGAGGCTGCGCACGATGGCGTGCGCGACCGAGTGGTCGCCGCCCTGCTTCAGGCGGAAGAAGCCCTCCGCCGTGCGCTCCCCCGACAGCCACGGCAGGTCGCGCTCGTCGAAATCGCTGGTGATCAGCGTCGCCGAATGGGCGTCGGTGCGCGCGATCAGCACGGTGGGTACGTTGCAGACGTCGGCCGCCAGACGCGCCGCGTTGAGCGTGCGGATGAAGGCCTGGGTCGGCGCCAGAACCTTGCCGCCGAGATGACCGCACTTCTTTTCGGAGGCGAGCTGGTCCTCGAAGTGAACGCCGGCGGCGCCCGCCTCGATCATCGCCTTCATCAGCTCGAAAGCGTTGAGCGAGCCGCCGAAGCCGGCCTCAGCGTCGGCGACGATGGGCGCGAACCAGTGGGTCGCACTGTCGCCATCGAGCCGCGCGATCTGATCGGCACGGGTGAAGGCCTTGTTGATGCGGGCGACGACCTCCGGCACCGACGAGACCGGATAGAGCGACTGGTCGGGATACATCTCGCCGGCATTGTTGGCGTCGGCAGCGACCTGCCAGCCCGACAGATAGATCGCCTCGAGCCCGGCCTTGACCTGCTGCAGCGCCTGATTGCCGGTGAGCGCGCCAAGCGCGGGCACGAACGGGCGGTCCTGCAGAAGCTGCCACAGGCGCTCGGCCCCGAGCCGGGCCAGCGTATGCTCGACCACGACGGAGCCCTGCAGCTTGCTAACGTCGTCCGGCGTGTAGTCGCGGCGGATGCCCGCGAAGCGCCCCGTCGGGCTTGTCATGGCTGTTCCCTCCCTTGATCTGCCATGCAATTTTCATTGACAAACGGCACTGGTCAATAAATATCTGAAATCACGATGAAATCCTGAATATTGTCAACAAACACACAGATCGTGTTTGTAATGTTGCAAACATTGTAAGGGTTGCAGGGGAGAGCCATGAAGGCGATGCGCATCGGCGGCCGGCTGCGCCGGCTGAGGCAGGAGAAGCGCCTGACCCAGGCGCAGATGGCCCGCGAACTGGGCCTCTCCGCCAGCTATCTGACGTTGCTCGAAAGCAACCAGCGGCCGGTGACGGTGCGTGTGCTCCTGAAGCTGGTCGAAAAATTCCACATCGACCTCAAGGACTTCACCGCCGACACCGACCAGAGCCTGTCGCTGCAGCTGATGGAGGCCTTCTCCGACCCGGTCTTCGAGCATGCCGAGGTCAAGGCGAGCGACGTGCAGGAACTGGTGGCCACGCTTCCGGCGGTCGGCCGTGCGGTGCTCGACATTTACGATTCCTGGCGGCGCCACCGCCCGCTCGAAGAGACCAGCGGCGCCGGCGAGGACGCCGCCGACGGGCCGTCGCCGGTCGCCATCCCCTCCGAGGAGGTGACCGATTTCATCCAGCGTCGCATGAACTACTTCCCCGAGCTCGAGGCCGCGGCGGAACGGCTATGGACTGAGAACGGCCTTTCCATCCACACCCTGCATCAGGGTCTGATCGACCTTCTGCGCAACCATCATTCGGTCACCGTCGAGGTCCGCCGCGCCGAGGACATGCCCGGCCGCTACCGCCACTTCGACCGCCTGGCACGCCGCCTCGAAATCTCCGAGATGCTCACCGCCTCGAGCCGCATCTTCCAGATCGCCCACCAGATCGCCTATCTCGGCCACAACGACGTGCTCGACGGCATCGTCGACGAGGGCGGCTTCTCGAGCGAACAGGCGGGCGCGCTGATGCGCACGGCGCTCGCCAACTACTTTGCCGCCGCGGTGCTGATGCCTTATCGCCTGTTCCTCGACGCCGCCAAGACGACACGCTACGACATCGAGATCCTCAAGAGCCGCTTCGGCGTCTCCTTCGAGCAGGCCTGCCATCGGCTCTCGACGCTCAGGCGGCCGGGGGCGGAAGGCATCCCCTTCCACTTCATCCGCGTCGATATCGCCGGCAACATCTCCAAGCGCTTTTCGGCATCCGGCATCCACATCGCCCGCTTCGGCGCCGCCTGCCCGCGCTGGAACGTCTACGACGCCTTCTCGACGCCCGGCATGTTGCGCATCCAGGTCTCGCGCATGCCGGACGGCGGCACCTTCTTCTGCGTGGCGCGCACCGCCGGCCGCGCCGCCGGTTTTGCCGCCGCCGGCGGCCTGCCGCATCGCATCGGCCAGCGCGCCGTGGGGCTCGGTTGCGACATTCGTTACGCTTCCGAAATTGTCTATGCCGACGGCCTCAATGTCGCCGATCCGCAGGTGGTGACGCCGATCGGCGTGTCGTGCCGCACCTGCCCACGCACCGACTGCGCCGAGCGGGCAATGCCCTCGCTCAGCCAGAAGCTCAGCATCGACGAGAACGTGCGCGGGCCGTCGACCTATGTGAACGCGTAAGCGGAGGTCAGGAAACCTTGGCCTTGAGGTCGCCCGCAAAGGCTTCGAGCGTGGCAGTCGGGGCCTTGCCGATCAGCATGTAGCCGAGGCCGTTGCGGTTCCAGAAGACGATGTTGAAGCCCTCGCGCTCCTCGGATGCGACCTGAGCGTCCGGCTTGCCGTTGGCGATGATGCAGAAGGCAAAGGCGCCGTCGGCCGGCGACAGGTAAGCAAGCTGGACCAGCGGTTTGCCGTGAAAATCGTAAAGCGCCGCCCGCTTCAGCGAAGCATCCGGCAGAGCCAGCCGGTCGGGCGCGAGAGCAAGGGCGAGCTTCTCGCCGACCGCCGACAGCTCGTTGGCGAGCTCCGACGGGTTGGCGGAGATAACGGCCAGCGTGTCCGGCGTCATGAAGCCCATATATTCGGCCACCGCCTGCCGCCAGTTCGGCGCTTCGGCGACCTTCACCGGCTGCACCAGGCCGGTCGCCAGCGGCACCAGATAGCCGGCTCCGGCGCCGAGCACGAAAAGGGCGATGGCCGCGGCGATCGCCCCAAGCCGCCAAGCGCGCCAGGTGCGACGCTGCGGCGGGCGCACCTCATCCACGGCGCCGGCAAGCAGGGCGGACAGGCGCTCATGCGGGGCGCCGGCAAGCAGCAGGTCAAAGGCTCCGGCGAAGTCCCGCCCGCCGCGCTTCAGCTCGGAGAGCCGCGCGGACAGGGCCGCATCGCCGGCAAGCCGCTCTTCCAGCGCCCGTGCGATCGCCGGCGGGGAGTTCGCCGTCGATATAGGCGGTCAGCAGAGCGTCGTCGCTCGGGTGGCCATCCATCGGATCAGCCATGCTCTTCACCATTTTCCTGCGCGTCCGTCGCCAGGCCCGCGAGCTTCGCCCGCGCCCCGGCCAGACGCGACATGACGGTGCCGATCGGGATGCCAAGCGCCTCGGCCGCTTCGCGGTAGGCGAGCCCTTCGACGTAGACCAGATAGACCGTTTCGCGTTGCACTTCCGGCAAGTCCTGCACCTGCCGTAACACCTGGGCGGCCAGAATATTCGTCTCGATCTCCCGGATTCCGTCGAAGACGAGGGCCGTCTCGGCGTCCACCAGACCCTGGCCCTGGCGCACCTTGCGGGCACGCACCTCGTTCAGCCAGATCGAATGGAGGATGGCGATCAGCCAGCGATCGAGCCGCGTGCCGGGCGTGAACTGGGAACTCCGCTCCAGCGCCCTGACACAGGTCGCCTGGACCAGCTCCTCGGCCGTGTCGCGGTTTCCCGACAGCACCACCCCATAGCGCCATAGCCGCGGCAGCAGCGCGGCAAGGCCCTCCATCACGGCTTGATGAGCGTCGGCTGTCATGGTTCCCGTCGATGGGACGGCCTGCCCCCCGTTCGCGAGACGCGAACCTACCCGAGTTGTCCCACGAACTGAACAGGGAGTGTTTCCCTTGGTCCGGTCGCGGGACACGGCCGGCACGACAGCCCAACGCGAGCGCGATCGACGTCTCCGCGGGCGAATGACAGCGTCATCGGTGCAGCGCCGCTTCCGCCCGCGCGGCGTCCTCCACCCGGATGCGGTGGAGGAGCAGCAGGACATTGAGGCAACCGAACAGCAGCGCGATCTGAGGCAGATGCAGCGCCAGCGAGACCAGAGGTATTTCGAGAGCGACGACGACGTAATTGGGGTGCCTGAGAAAGCGATAGGGCCCGCGCGTGACCGCCGGCTCGCCAGCGAGCGTGATGACCCGCGTCGTCCAATAGGGTCCGAGCGAGCGGATGACCCACAGGCGCACGACCTGGAGCAGGCCGAGCGCCGCGAGCAAGGCCCAATCGGGCGGCAGCTCGGCTCTCGCGAAATAGGTGAGGGCCAACAGCCAGGTTCCATGCAGCGCGAAGAACAGGGGATAATGGCCGGCCCCCGCTTCTCGCCCGCCCCTTGCCAACAAGGCACGGGCATTGCGTCGCGCATGAACGAGTTCGATCCCTCGCTCGATGGCAACAAAGGCGATCAGCAGATGCGGCCAGCCAAGGATCATGAATGGGGACCGAGGTCGACGAGCTGAAAGGCCGCTGTGAAGCCAGGGCCAAGCGACGACATGAGGACCGGGCCCGACAGCGCCTTGGCGATCAGGCGATTGAGCACGAAGAGCACGGTCGGCGCCGACATGTTGCCGTATTGGCTCAGGATCTCGCGCTCGGCGTCGAGTTCTCCCGGCGCCAGGTCGTAGACCGATTCCAGCGCCTCGATCACCTTGACCCCGCCCGGATGGCAGCAGGGCCGGACGAAATCGGCGCGCCTCAGCCCCGAACGCGAGAGAAACCCGGCGAGCGCCTCCGGATAATCGTCGGTGACGACCTGCGGGATGCTGCTCGAAAAGATGACATCGAGACCGTGGCCGTCGACGTGCCAGCCCATGATATCGAGCGTATCCGGCCAGCAGTGCTCACCACCAATGCCGATGCGCGCAATGGCCGGGGTGGCGCCCACCAAGCCGCCGCGACCGTCGGATTCGAGTATCGCCGCGGCGGCGCCATCGCCGAACAATGCCGTTGCCACGATATTGCTCGGTGAGGCGCGGTCGTGACGGATCGCCATCGTGCAGAGTTCCACCACGAGCAGCAGCACGCGCATGCGGGGTCGCGAGCGGGCGAGCTGCGCCGCGCGCGTCAGGCCGAGGACGCCGCCGGCGCAGCCGAGCCCGAAGATCGGCAGACGGATCGTGTCGCGCCGGAACGGCAGAAGATTCATGAGACGGGCGTCAAGGCTCGGCGTCACCACACCGGTGGTGCTGACGACCACGATCGCGTCGATCTCGGCTGCCTCGAGCGCGGCCGCAGCGAGCGCGTCCGTGGCGGCCCCGAGACAGAGCGCCGTGGCGTGCTCGGCGTAGAGCCGCGACTTCTCTCCGAAATTGCGCTGCTCCAGGTACCAGTCGAAGGGCTGGCAGGCATAGCGCGTCGCGATCCTGGCGTTGGCGAACACCGGCTCGAGATGGTCGAACAGCCCGGTCCGCTGGCTGAAATACGCCTTAGCCTGTTCGCGCACACGCTCCTGCGGCAGGACATGCGCTGGAACGCGGGTGACCAGCGATAGCAGACGGACATCGTGTGCGGCGACGGGCGAAGCCGCCATGCTGGCGGAACTCGGCAGTGGCGCATTCATGGCGGCTGTTCCCGTGACGGTCGACAGCGGGAACACGCTCAGGCGCCGCCCTATTCGCGCCGACCGCCGTGCGGCGCGTCACGATCTCGTGTTCGGGACGCAAGGGCGAAGGCCAAAAAGAGATTGACCCGGAGCGGCCGCCGCGCTGCTCCGGGCCATCGTTCGCGTTCCGGTGGAACGCAGGGAGTAGACCGGACGGGAGAGAGCTTGCCGGGGGTCGACGGCCTCCGCCCTCCCCCGCCCAGTCTGTTCGCTGACTACGCACAACCAGAAATCAGCGTGGCTCCCTCCTGGCAAAGGTCCTGCCAGCGGCGCTCGGACCAGCCCTTGTGGTCGGCGTCAATTTGAATCGCAATTTATTGATTGAATTAAGGTTCCGGTAACCGGCCGTGCCTCGCAGATTGCGAGTCGTCGTCGCAGATTGCGAGCCCGCCTACTCCGCCGCCTGGGCAAGCCGGGTGGGCGCCCGCCGGTCGCGCTTCAGCCACAGATCGAGGAAGGCGTCTAGGAAGGCCTGAGTCTTCCAGTCGTGCAGCGCGCGGCCCTGGAAGTGCTTGTCGGCAGCCTGGCCGCCGGGCAGCTTGGCACGGTCGCCGATATGTCCCGTCCAGCGGCCGACCATCGCCGTGGTCAGTTCGATGTGGAACTGGATGCCGAAGGCGGCCTCGCCGACGGAGAAGGCCTGATTGGGGAAGGTGTCGGCGGCCCCTTGCGCCAGCAGCGTCGCGCCGGCCGGCAGATCGAAGCCTTCCCTGTGGAACTGGTGGACGCAATCCGGCCACTTGTGAATCAGCTGCCGGCCGGCCTCGGTCGGCTTCAGGCCGAACCAGCCGACTTCGATGTGGCCGTCGGCATGGGGGCGGACCGCCGCGCCGAGATGGATGGCGAGCATCTGGGCGCCGAGGCAAAGGCCGAGAAACGGCGCGCCCTCGCCGAGCGGCACCTTGATCCAGTCGATCTCCGCCTTGACGTAGTCGTCGGGATCGTTGGCGCTCATCGGGCCGCCGAAAATGATCGCCCCCGAATGCCCGGCGAGCGTCTCGGGCAGCGGATCGCCGAAGCGCGGCCGGCGGATATCGAGCTCGTAGCCGCGCTCGCTCAGCCGGTGACCGACCCGGCCGGGGGTGGAGTGCTCCTGATGCAGGATGATAAGCATCGGCCGCATGGCGTCACCCGGCCTGGTCGCGCACGGCAAGCTTGAGGCGGATGCGCACATCCGAGGGCACCGCCAGCAGTTCGGCGACGCGCCACACGACGTTCTCCTCGAACTCGTGCATGCCGCCATCGGCGAAGACCAGGCGCCACATCATCTCGATGATGCGTTCGCGGTCGGCAACCTCCAGCCGCTGCTTGAGCAGGCTGGTGAAGTGAAAGAGGTCGACCGCCTCGTCGTCGGCGGTCTCGGCCGCCGCGACCAGGGACTGGGTATCCTGCGGATCGAGGCCGAAGCGGCTCTTGAGCAGTTCGACCAGCATGGCGGATTCGGCGGGCGTCACCACGCCGTCCACGGCGATCACGTGATAGAGCAGCGCGGCCACCGCCAGCCGCACCTCATCCTCCCCCATGTCGACGCTATCGCCGACATCGGTCAGGCGGTCGAAAAACTGTCTGATTGCTGCGAGCATTCCAAAACGCACCTCGGGCCGCCACCGAGCGCTAACATAGGACAACGGCCGGGAAAACCACACCCCTCGCCCCAAAACGACCAAAGCCGCCGGCGCGACCCGGCGGCTTTGTCGAGAGCCCAAACCCCTTTGCTTCAAACGGACTGCGCATGGCCAAAAAACGGCCCCTGCAAAAGATCCGAATTCAAATAACCTGTGTCCAATCACCGCGTCATCAAAAAGGCAGGCAACACAATATCAAGCCATAAAGCAGCTCTTTCAGCGGCGAGCCCGAAACCGGCAAAAACGCCAGACGTTCCGAATCACCACGCTCTCGATTTTAGCAAGCCAGAATCCCAATTCAACCCGCAGACCACGGCGCCGAATGAGCCGCCAATCGGCGGATTCCTGCGGGAATTTCGGTCGCATTTGAAGAATGCGTCACGATTTTGCCCATATCCGGCAGCGGCGGCTGCCGCCTTGCCCAGCGCCTGCGCTGGACGCCCCGCCGCGCACCGTAGTCGGCCCGTCACTCGCTCGCGCCAGCGCAGTCAGCCCCAGCTGGCTGCAAGTCCGCCGGCTCCTGCGTATTCGTATCCGGCGTCCCGTCGGCGCGGCGTCGGCGGTGGCGGCGCGCTGTTGGCCCCATTCGAATGTCTGCTCGGCGGCGGATCGACATTGGGGGTGTCGCAGCCGCCCGAGGACACACGGAACGCGCTGGCGAGCCGCCCCTGCCGGAAGGCGAAGGGAATCGAGTGATCGACCAGGTCGGTTCGCTTGTAGATGTCCTTCACCCAGTTGAAGCCTTTGTCAGGCGATAGCTGGATGACGCTGCAGGCGCCGGAGATCACCGCGCAGTGGCGGCGGGGCGTCGCCTTGTCGCAGATGCGCACCGTGCCATCCCACATGGCGATGGTGGTCGTGCCGTCCTCGCCGACATGGCCGTCGAACTTCGTGCCGCGCACGCCGATGGTCGCAACCGGCGTGCTGATCGAATAGGAATTCTTGGCGCTGACGCCGGTGATGAAGCGGAACGAGCCGCGCAGCGCGTTGATCGAGAACGCTCCGTCCTTGGACGGTCCGTGAAAGACGAACCGGTCGATCGTCACCTGCGACAGGGGGCCGATCACCATCTTGGTTTTGTCGGCGAAGAGCAGCTGGGCGGTGCCGCGCTTGTCCGTCTTGATGACATCGCCGGTGAAGACCGGGCCATCGGCCACAAGCGCGCGATCGCCGCCCGGACCGCTCGCCGCCGTGTCGCGCAGCACGGCGACCGCCGTGCCGCTCGCCTCGATGGCCGCTGCCGGGCCCGCCACTGCCGCGGCAACAGTTCCCAGCACCGCCACAATCAGTGACCGTTTCGACATGGACCGCATCTCCTCAACGCCGGTTGGCGTGCCTCTCGCCCCCCGGCGGCAGCCAAGCGAAGCACGCCCGGGCCGCCGCCGCAAGCTCCCGTTCTGGTGAACGAATTGCTACGAAAAAGCCGTCAAATCACGCCGGCGAGCAGTGCCGCGATCGCGACATAGGTGAGCTGGTGGGCCAGCTGGTCCATTCCGTAGATCCGCCAGTACCAGGCATCGGTCGTGGTCACTTTCATCCGCCGGAGCGACTGCTCCTTCGACCAGTCAACATGATAGTGGACGATGAATTCGCCTATGACGATCGCCACACCCATCAGCCAGCCGGTGGGCAGGATGAAGAATGCGGGGATCGTCCCCAACGCCTGCATGCCGGAATGGAGGATGCCGCCAGGGTGCCCGTAGGTGCCCTTGTTGCGGAACTGATAAGGCGTCTGCACCACGTAGTCGAAAATGAAATGCTTGATCTCAAGCCACAGGAAGACCGCGACGATCACGCCAGCCCCTAAGTTCGGGTCCATGAAATCTCTTGTCCCAACGCCCAGCCGCTGCCCAATCTTAGGGCAGGGGGGAATAGCAGGACTGTGACCGCCGTCACAAGCTGGAGCCTGACTATTTCGACGTCGCGGTGAAGGTTCCGTCCCAATCGGGCGGCGGCGGTGTTTCGCGCCACTCGGCGATGCGGCCGCGGTAGAGCGCATAAAGTGCCGCAAGCCTGTGGACGCCGACCGCCTCACACTCGGCGATCTTGGCTTCCGCGCCGTCCCAGTTGCGGCCGCGATAGGCCTCCAGCATGGCCGCATGGATGATCGCCAGCCGCTCAAACCCGTCGTCCGGACCATCGAGCACCGAGTAGGGCGTGTAGATGCGCGCCGGGTGGGCCTTGCCCTTCACCCGCATCATGTCGAGCTCGATCGCCTTCAGCTCCGGGATGCCCTTGTAGGACGACTCGCCGATGACGATGGGCACGCCGTACACCTTCGACTGGCCTTCCAGCCGCGAGGCGACGTTGACGTCGTCGCCGATCGCCGAATAATCGAAGCGCTGCACGGAACCCAGATTGCCGACGCAGCAATCGCCTGAATTAATGCCGATGCCGATGGCGACGTCTTTGTAGGGCTTGCCGGCGGCCTCAGCCGCGGCGCGCCACTCCTCGTTGAGCGCCTTCATGCGCCCGACCATGGCAATCGCCGACTGGCAGGCGTGCTCGGCGTGATCGTCATCGTCGAGCGGCGCGTTCCAGAACGCCATGATGGCGTCGCCCATGTATTTGTCGATGGTGCCGCGATTGGTGAGGATGATCTCCGACAGCGGCGTCAGCAGGTTGTTGATGAAGGTGGTCAGCTCGTGCGCCGTCATCGTCTCCGAGATGGAGGTGAAGTTGCGTACGTCGCAGAAGAGCAGCGTCAGCTCGCGCACGGCACCGCCGAGCTCGAGCTTCTCCGGATGGGCGATGATCTCGCTCACCACCATCGGCGACACGTAGTAGCTGAAGGCACGGCGCACCTCGCCGCGCTGCTTCTCGGTCTGGCGGAAGACGTAGGTGGACGCCGCGGCAACCAGCAGGAACACGGTCGCCGCCGGATAGGTCGGGTCGAACAGGAGGCCGAGCTTGTCGAAGGCAAGCCAGCCGCCGACGAGCAGCGAGCCCATCACCACCAGGCCGAGCACTCCCGAGGTCAGCGGCTTGACCCTCGGGATGACGAAACCGAGGGCCAGCCCCAGCACCAGCGTCAGCACGAGTTCGGCGGCAACCGCATAGTCCGGCCGGCTGAGCGAGGCGCCAGTCTGCGCACCCTGCAGGATCTGCTCGATGGCCTGGGCATGGATCTCGACGCCGGGAATGGCGGCATCGAGCGGCGTCGCCCTGAGGTCGATCAGGCCGGGGGCACTGGTGCCGACTAGCATGATGCGGCCGGCGACCTCCTGCGGGTCGACCTGACCGGCGAGCACCTTCCAGGCCGGGATATAGGCGCGCGCCTCGTGCGGCCGGAAATGCAGCCAGATGCCGCCGTCGGCATCGGTCGGAATCTCGATGTCCCCAACCCGGATGTGGTTGAGGCCGGTCTGCTGGCCGAAGGCGGTCTCGCCACTGGCGTTCGACCCCTTGAGCACATAGGAGCCCGCCTGGAAGGCGACGCGCAGCGCCTCGGTAGTCAGCGTCGGCACGTACTGGTCGCCGACCCGATAGATCAGCGGAATCCGCCGCACCACCTGGTCGCGGTCGGGAAGCCAGTTGATCGAGCCGATGCCGGCCGCCGCCCCATCAAGGATGGGCAAGTTGACATTGGCGCCGGCAAAGGCCGGCACGAAGTTCTTCGGGTCGTCGCCGACCGTGGCGAAGCCGGCCTTGAGCGGCGGCGGCGGCGATGGCCGGGCGGTAAGCGCCGTGGCCAGGATCGTCGGATTCTTGGCGATGGCGTCGGCGAAGGCCTGGTCGTGGCTCTCCTTGCCGGCGATCAGCGGTGCCAAGGCGGCCGCCTCGTCCGGCGTCATGTGCTTGACCGCTTCTTCAGGCGACGTGCGGTCGGGCTCCGAGAACAGAACGTCGAAGGCGACCACCGCCGCGCCGTCGCCGCCCAGCGTGTCGAGCAACTTGGCCATGGTGGTGCGCGGCCATGGCCACTGGCCGATGCGCGCCAGCGACTCCTCGTCCACGTCGATGATCCTGACCGGCAGGTTCGGGTCGTAGCTGGCCGGCCCGAGCTTCTGGTAGGAATCGAAGGCGATCAGGCGCAGCGCCTGGACGAAGAACGGATCGGCAAGGCGGATCAGCGTGGCGGCGCCGAGAATCGCCAGCACCAGCACCACGTAGACGTGCCGCGCGCGCACAAACGAAAACATTGCCTTCCCCCATCACCAGTGGGCGGCAGTATTGCGGGGGGCGGGCCGCGCTTCAAGCGGGCACGGGAGGACAATCGGCAATGGGCAGTCGATCGAATGCCGACTGCCGAATGCCTCGCTACCGCTCAGGCGAAGCCGGGGAAGAAATCCACTTTGATGCGCGAACGATGCACGCCCATGCCGGTGAGCGCATGGCGCAACGTCTTCACCATGGCCTGGGGGCCGGAGATGTAGAAGGTGCGCTCGCTGTAGTCGGGGATCGCCGCCCTGACCAGACGGGCGTCGATGTAGCCCGGGTACTGGCCGCGCCGCGTGCCGCGAGCCACCGCATAGACGGTGCGGATGCCGAGCTTGCGCTCGGCCGCGTCGAGCACGTCGCCATAGGCGATGTCCTCCTGGCTCTCGCAGCCGTAGAGCACGACGATCGGCCGCGCTTCGCCCTGGTCGATGAGATACTGCAGCATGCTGCGGAACGGCGTGATGCCGATGCCGCCGGCCAGGAACGCGAGCTTCTTGTCCGGATCGGACGGCAAGGTGAAGTTGCCGGCGATTTGGGCGGCATGAATGGTGTCGCCAGGCGCCAGGTCGCCGAGGGCCCGCTTGAAGGCGCTGGGCTTGCGGTAGAACTTGACGCCGAGGCGTACCTCGTCCTCGGTCGGTGCCGAGGCGACGGTGAAATAGCGCCGGTTGCCGCGATTGTCGGCATGGTCGAGCCCAAGCGTCCATTCCAGATACTGGCCCGACTGGAAAGCCAGCCGCTTGGGCGTCGAGAAGACGAAATCGTAGGTGTCGGCCGCCGCCCGCTCGATGCGCTCCAGCGTCAGCACGAAGCGGCCCTTGGGGCTGACCGCCCAGGCGAAGACATTACCAATGACCAGCGCCATCTCGGGGGTGAAATAGAACGAGCCGATATGGACGTTGGGTGCGAACAGGAAGCCGACGAGCGCGGCGAAGGCGAGCCGCGGCAGGCGCGTCGTCGGCTGGGTCAGCGGCTCGGTCAGCATGATGAAGGCGAAGAAGAAGATCGGTGACGACTTCAGCGTCTCCGAGATCGCCATGGCGTAGTGCGACGGTGCGGTGGTGGCCAGGATGGTCGCCAGCACCACCGCCAGGAAGGTCACGATCAGGTCGAGGCGCTGGAGCTTGCGCACGATGAGCACGCCGCCGATGAACACCACCGGCAGCAGCGACAGGTTGCCGCCAACCCACCAGGTGGCCGGCTGGTTGATCAGGAGCGCCGGCAGCAGGACGCCGAAGGCCGCCGGATTGAAGACGTGCTTGCGGCCGACGGCAAAGATGTACTTCGACGCCATCGCCCAGACCGAGGCGAAGACGAGCGCGCCGATGCCGCGCATGTCGGTGAGGCCCACCGGGCTCATGATGAGCGCGACGATGAGCGCCGTGATGTAGATCGATTCCTGGTTCGCCGGCACGGAAAAGACGCGCGCGAAGACGAGGTTGGTGATCCAGCACACCGCCAGCACCAGCGCCGTCGAGAAGACGATCGATATCGGGGCGTAGGGCACCAGCCCGAAGAAGCTGAGCGCCAGCGCGACGGCGACGAGCGCGATCAGGTGCCACAGCACCAGCCGGTACATGGTGGTGTGATCGAGGAAACGATCGATGATCTTGATCATGGCGTGCAATAGCCTTCAAAGCCGCTGGTGAACGTCGCGCGGCCGTTGCGGTCGACGAGATAGCCTTCGAGGCCAGGCGTCTGCTGGATGAAGCCGATGCCGCTGCGGCCCATGGCGAAGGCGGCGGTGGCGAAACGATCGGCCTCGAGCACGTCGGGCCCGATCACGGTCAGCGCCACGATCTCCTCGATGGCAACGCCGCGGGCGTGCGGGTCGTAGATGTGCTGGCCGCGGACATAGGTGCCCGAAGTGGCCACCCCTTTGCCGCACGGCTCGACGACCTTGATGATCTCGGCCTGATCGAAGGGATTGCGGATGCCGACGCGCCACTGCTTGCCGTCGGAATTGTGGCCGCACGACTGGATGTCGCCGCCGGCGTCGACGAAATAGTCGCGGGCGCCGGAGCGGGCGACCAGTGCCGCCGCATTGCGGATCGCCCAGCCCTTGACGATGCCGGACGGATCGAGCGTGCCGGCCGACGTGCGGATGTCAAAATAGCCGCCGGTCTCCTGCCGCGTCTGCTCGGCGAGCGCCAGCACCTCGCGCATCTCGGCGCTGTAGTCCTTTTCGCCAAGGCGGCCCTGGTTGATCGCCGAGATTTCGCTGTCGTCCTTGTAGGTGCTGAAGCGCCGGTCGACCGCGTCGAAATAGGTGAAGGTCTCTTCGATCGTGGCGCTGGCCGCGCCGTTGCCGCCGACGATCTCGACCGTGATCGGCATGCCCATCAGAAGCCGCGTGACACGCATGGCGGCGCCGACTACGCCCGCGCCTTGTCGAGCGCCGCGCGCAGCGACTGGATAAAGGCGCGGCTCGACAGGGTGGCGCCCGAGACGATGTCGACACGGGCGCTCTGGGCACTGATCACCTCGTCGCGCAACATCGGCAGCGCCTGCCGATTGATATAGATCGAGGTGCCGTGGGTGTTCGGATAGCGCAGCACATGGACGGTAGCGAGGCGGCCGTTATGGACCACCGCCTCGATCTGCATGAGGCCGTAATAGGCATCGACCGCCGGGCCGCGATAGGTGCCGTCGGTGAGGCCCGAGGTGCTGACGGCGATGCGCGCCAATGGCGACACCGGGGCGGCCGGATCGGGCGTGGAAGTGGGCGCCGACGCGGGGGCAGGCGTCGGCGCCGCTGCCGCCACCTGATGATAGGGCGGGCGCAGGCGCGGCATGGGAACGGTGACGGCGGTGGTATCGGCCGGCGCGGGCGCCGGATCGGCCGGTGCCGCCGGCGACTGGGCCTCGGCAACCACGACCGGGGCCGCCGGCGTGACATCGGCAGGCGGCTGCGTGTCGCTGGCCGCCGGCGCAAAGCCGGAGGAATCCGTCGGGGCCGGCAGAGGCGGCAGCGGCTGCCCGGCGGCAGGCGCCTCAGCGGCGAAGGTGGGCGTCGGCGCGGGAGCGACGCGCGCTGTCGTTGCGGGCGTCACGAAGGGCACCTCGCGCGGCGCCAATTTCATGCTGCTGGCCGAAGTCAGCGTCTGTGGCTGAATGCTGCCGGTCTGGATGCCGGCATCAGCGAGAAGCGGGTCGGTGGCCGTGCCGGCCTGGCTCCACACATAGGCGCCGGAGGCGGCAATCACGAGGGCCGAAAGAGCGAACTTCTTCATGGGACTGCAACTCATGCGAAAGGGGGACGGAACGGTTCTTATGCCCCAACCGTGGATCGCATACTGGCAGCAACCAGCTTTCAGCCGGCTGTCAGCCCCGGTTACCATTCGTTCATATTTGGTTGAGGATAGCGGTTGGGGTTTGATTAGGATTAACGTCGGTTGAGGGTCCGGCGGCGCGCGGCCCTGCCACATCGGTTTCGCTTCCGAAACCACGTCCGTGCCGCCACGCGACGCAGAAGTGGTCCGCCGTCCTGTCAGATGCCGTCGCCGTCCGAGTGCACCACAGGCGGACGACCGGTGAATGCCGACCTCAGCGCGCGCCAAGGCCGTCCGTCGATGGCCGCAAGCCCGAGCCCGATCAACGCCATGCCGCTGAGATGTCTCGGCACCAGGGTCTCACCGAGAACCATCACGCCGAGAAGGATGGCGGTCACCGGAATGAGTAACGTCACCAGCAGAAGGTTCGTCGCGCCGGCGGTTGCCAAGATACGGAAATACAGGACATAGGCGAGCGCCGTTGAAACCGCGGCGAGGCCGACGAGTGAGAGCAGCGCGTTCGTGCTCGGCACGGCAAGCGTCCACGGCTTGTCGACAATCAGCATCACCGGCAGCAGCAGAACGCTTGAAGCTGTGACCTGACCGGCGGCGGTGGCCATTGGGCGCAGCCCCATGGTCCTGAAGCGGCGACCGAACACGCCCGCGAAGGCGTAGCTGACGGCGGCGGCAAGACACGCAAGTTCGGCGACGACACCGACGCCGAGCGACTTCAGCGCTTCGCCGCCGATCATCACAGCGACCCCGGCCAGGCCGATGACGACCCCCGCCAGCCGACCACTTGTCATCTTCTCGTCGCTCGTCAACAGATGCGCCACGACGACCGTGAACAGCGGCGTCGTTGCGTTGAGAATCGATGCCACACCCGACGCGATGTGGGATTGCCCCCAGACGATCAGCGAGAACGGCAGGACGTTGTTGAGCAGCCCCATGCCGAAGAAGGCCGCCCAGATCCGCGGCGCGCTGGGCATGGGCTCACCGGCCAGCCTGAGCGCCACCCAAAGAATCAGGGCCGCCAACGCGACGCGGCTGAAGACGACGGTGAGGGTCGGCAGCTCCCTGACCGCAACGCCGTTGAAGAAGAACGAGCCGCCCCAGAGGACCGAGAGGGTGAGCAACAGGCCCCACTCGAAGGCTCTCATGGGGCGATTGACGGTCGCGGATGTCGGCATGTTGCGCCCAGTTGGTTCGGTGCCACGAGGCTGGACGCGGCTCCGCACCAAAGCCACCCGAAAACGACCAACCTGTAATTCGGCCTTTGCGAGCCGGGCGATCAGCCGAGCGGCGGCGCGTAGGCCGCCGGATCGACGGTCGCGGGCCGGCCGGAGAGGCTGATTTTGGCGAGCTGGGCAGGGGTCTCGGCGACGACCCTGCCACGGCGGACGACGGTGAGTCGCCGCGCCTTGAGGCGGACCGCCTCGATCGGATCGGCGGCCTGGAGGACCGCCATGTCGGCATTGCAGCCGACATCGAGACCGTAGCCATCGAGCTGCATCACTTTCGCCGCGTTCACCGTCACCGTGTCGAAACAGAAGCGCATCGCCTCGCGACTGGAGAGCTGGCCGACATGAAGCCCCATATGGGCGACCTCCAGCATGTCGGCGGAGCCCAGCGAGTACCACGGGTCCATGCAGCAATCCTGGCCGAAGGCGACATTGATGCCGTATGCGCGCATCTCCGGCACACGCGTCTGCCCGCGGCGTTTGGGATAGGTGTCGTGGCGGCCCTGCAGCATGATGTTGATGAGCGGGTTGGCGATGGCATGCACCCCGGCCTCAGCCATCAGCGGCAGCAGCTTGGAGACGTAGTAGTTGTCCATGGAATGCATGGAGGTGAGGTGCGAGCCGGCGACGCGGCCGGCCATGCCGAGACGCTTGGTCTCGGCGGTCAGCGTCTCGATGTGGCGCGACAGCGGGTCGTCGCTTTCGTCGCAATGCATGTCGACCATCAGGCCGCGCTTAGCGGCGATCTCGCACAGCGCCCTGACGCTTTGCCCGCCGTCCGCCATGGTGCGCTCGAAATGCGGGATGCCGCCGACGACATCGACGCCCTTGTCGAGCGCGCGCTCGAGGTTCTTGGCGGCGTTTGGCGAGCGGTAGTAGCCGTCCTGCGGAAAAGCGACGAGCTGCAGGTCGATATAGGGCGCCACCTCCTTCTTCACCTCGAGCAGCGCATCGACCGCCAGCAGCCGGTCGTCACAGACATCGACATGGCTGCGGATGGCAAGCAGGCCCTGCGCCACCGCCAGGTCGCAGTATTTGAGCGCCCGCTCCTTCACCGCCTCCACCGTCAGAAGCGGCTTCAACTCGCCCCACAGCGCGATGCCTTCTAGCAGCGTGCCCGACTGGTTGAGCCGCGGCAGGCCGAGCGACAGCGTCGCATCCATGTGGAAGTGGCAATCGATGAAAGGCGGCGACACCAGCCGCCCGGTCGCATCGATCACGCGCGCCGCCTCGCCGGTAATGCCGCGCGCGACGGCGACGATCTTGCCGCCGACGGAGGCGATATCCATGCCCGTACGTCCATCCGGCAGATTGGCGCCCTTGACGAGAAGATCGAATTGACCGGCCATCAGCGCTCCTCCTTACGGAACGGGATCAGCAGGCTGGCAGGCGCCAGCGCGCTGCGTGAGACGAATGCCATCGCCACGATGGTGAAGACGAAGGGCAGCATCAGGAAGACCTGATACGGCAGGTGCAGGATGTTGGTCGCCTGCAGGCGGAGCTGCAGCGCTTCGAGCGCCGCGAAGAGCAGCGCACCGCCAGCGCAGCGCCACGGGCTCCACAGGCCGAAGACGACCAACGCGATCGACACCCAGCCGCGCCCGGAAATGACGCCGAAGGTGAAGGAATTGAACTGGGCCATGGTGAGATAGGCCCCGGCTAGGCCCATCATTCCGCCGCCGATCATGAGCGCCTGGGTGCGCACGCCCCACACGCTGATACCGGCGGCATCGGCCGCGCGCGGATTCTCGCCGACCGTCCTGAGGTCGAGGCCCCATGCGGTGCGATAGAACAGGAAGGCAATGACCGGCACCGCCAAGAAGGCGACATAGGTCAGGATCGTCTGGCTGAAGAGCACCGGCCCGACCAGAGGAATCGCGGAAAGCCCAGGAATATCAATCGGCTGGAAGGCCACGATATTGGGCGGCACCGCCGGCTGGCCGAAGATCAGGCGGTAGAAATAGAAGGCGAGGCCGGTCGCCAGCATCGTCATGCCGATGCCCGAGACATGCTGGCTGACGCCGAAGACGACGGCAAGCAGAGCCATGACCAGACCGGCGAGCGCGCCCACCGCGATAGCCGCGACCAGCCCCAGCCAGAGATTGCCGGTGAAATAGGCGGTGGAGAAGCCGACCATGGCACCGAGCAGCATGATGCCCTCGATGCCGAGATTGAGCACGCCTGCACGCTCGTTGATGAGCTCGCCGAGGGTGGCGAGCAACAGCGGCGTCGAGATGCGGATGATCGCAGCAAAGAACGAGACCTGCAGGATCTGTGCGACGGTCTCAAGCATGGCGCACCATGCGCAGGCGATAGGTGGCGAACAGGCGCATAGCCACCATGGTCATCAGCGCCGTGCCCTGGATGACGTCAGCAAGATAGATCGGCACGCCGAGGCTGCGCGACATGGTGCCGGCGCCGTTGAACACCATGGCGAAGAAGAGCGCTGCCGGCACTGCACCGAGCGGATTGAGCTCGGCCAGCGTGGCGATGACGATGCCCGCATAGCCGTAGCCGGAGGTGAGGTCGGCGGTGACCTGATAGCGCACGCCGCCCACCTCGCCGGCACCGGCGAGTCCGGCGAGCGCGCCGGAGATGAGCGCGGCGATGATGATGATACGGCCGACTCCGATGCCGGCATAGTTGGCGGCGGCGGCATTGTGGCCGACGGCGCGGATGCGGAAGCCGAGCGTCGTGCGCGTGAGCATCCACCAGATGACGATGGTCGCGATCGCCGCGAGCAGGATGCCGAGATGCACCGTGTCGCCGTAGATGATCGGGAATTCCGCGGCTGCGCGGATCGACGGCGCATTGGGATAGCCGCTCTTGGGATCGCGCCACGGCCCTTCGAGCAACGCCGTGGTGCCGTAGAGCATGATGAAGTTGAGGAGGAGCGTCGAGACCACGTCGTCGACCTTGAGCTTGACCTTGAGGAGCGCCGGGATCAGCGCCCATAGGGCACCGAAGACCGCCGCACCGACCACCATCAGCGGCACCAGGCTGAACGCCGGCAGCCAGGTGCGCTCGCCGATCCAGCAGGCGGCAATGGCGCCGGCCATCAGCTGGCCCTCGGCGCCGATGTTCCAGAACTTTGCCTGGAAGGCGACGGCCACCGCCAGGCCCGTGAAGAGCAGCGGCGAAGCCTTCACCAGCATGTCCTGGATGTCGTAGGTGGTCGCGAAATTGGAGAGCAGGAGCTGCGCATAGGCTTCGGGAACGCTGGCGCCGGCCAGCCACACCAGCACGCTGCACAAAGTCAGCGCCACCACGACGGCGGCGAGCGGCAGGAGAATCTGCACGGTGATCGGCGTCTCGTGCCGGCGTTCGAGCCTGAAGCGCATCACTTGGGCGCCACCTCTTCGATGGCCTCATAGTGCTCGACGCGTTGGTCGAACCGGGCGAGCGCCGCGACGGCGCCGGGCTCGACGACGGCCCTGCCCACGTCGTCGCCCGCGAACGCGGCAATGGCTTCCATCGATTGCCACCGCGTCAGTACCATGAAGGTGATCTCGTCGCCGGCAACTTGCTTGACCAGATCTGCTCCGAGGAACCCGTCGACATTGCGCAGATCGGGAACCACGACACGCTTGAAATGCTCGGGATACCCTTCCGGATTCGAGCGAGCCGCATAGCCGCGCCAGACTCGGATGATCATGCCACCTCCTCCTCCAGACCGGCCATGAACAAGCCGATGCGCTCGACCGTCGCCTCCTCGACGGCCAAGTCGGCGACGATGCGCCCGCCATACATGACGGCGATGCGGTCGGAGAGCTGGAACAGCTCCTCCAGGTCCTCGCTGATCAGGAGCACGGCGCCGCCGCGCGCACGCAGGTCGAGGAACTGGCCATGGATGAACTCGGTGGCGCCGACATCGATGCCGCGCGTCGGCTGGGCGGCAAGCAGGATCTTCGGCTCGCGGGCGATTTCGCGCGCCAGCAGCGCCTTCTGCAGATTGCCGCCGGACAGCGTCCCGGTGCGCGCATCGGGGCCGGAGGTGCGGATATCGAAGCGGTCGATCTGGTCGCTGGCGAACTTGCGGATCGCCTTGCGGTCGAGGATGCCGCGCCGGCTGAAGGGCGGCCCGCCGACCCAGGGCAGCGCCATGCTTTCCGACAGCGGCAGCGCACCGATCATCCCAATGGCGAGCCGGTCCTCCGGCACGCGCCCGATGCCCTGCGCCTGCACAAAGCGCGGCGTGAGCCCGGTGACCACTTCGCCATGCAGTTCGACGATGCCAGCGGTCGGCGCCAGAACGCCGGCCACCACATCGGCCAGCGCCCGCTGGCCGTTGCCGGAGACCCCGGCGATGCCGACGATCTCTCCGGCCGAGAGCGTCAGCGACACGTCATTGAGGCCGGGGGCGGAAACATGGGAGAGCTTGAGCAGCGGCAGGCCGGTTTCCTGGGGCGGACGCTCGGGCGGGCTCAGTTCGCGGCCGCACATCAGCCGCGCCAGTTCGCCCTTCGACAGGCCCTCTTGATTGTCGCGCTCGGCCACCACCTGCCCCTGGCGCATGACGGTGATGCGGTTGGTGATCTCGATCACCTCGGCGAGCTTGTGGGAGATGAAGATGACGCCCATGCCGCGCGCGGTCATCGCCCTGAGCGCCGCGAACAGACCTTCGGTCTCCTGCGGCGTCAGCGTCGCCGTCGGCTCGTCGAGGACCAGAATGCGAGCGCCGCGCACCAGCGACTTGGCGATCTCGACGCGCTGCTGCTCGCCAATGGAGAGATCGCTGACCAGTCGGTCGGGATCGAGATGGATGTGATAGTCGCGGCCGATGGCCGCCAGCCGCTCGACCACGATGCGCCGCGTCAGCCGACCGTCGGGGCCGGCGCGGCCGACCAGCAGGTTCTCCAGAACCGTGTGGCGCGGCACCAGATGGAAGTGCTGGTGCACCATGCCGATGCCGAGGTTGAGCGCATCGTGCGAGCTGCGGATCGCGACCGCCTTGCCGTCGACCTCGATAGTCCCCTCATCGGCCGCATAGGTGCCGAAGAGGATGTTCATCAGCGTGGTCTTGCCGGCGCCGTTCTCGCCGAGCAGGCCCAGAATGTCGCCTTCATGCACGGTGAGATCGACCGTCGCGCAGGCCTGCACAGGACCGAAGCTCTTCGAGATGCCGCGCATGCTGACCAGAGGCGGCGGGCTCATGCCTCGTCTCCGAAGGTTGGGCAGGGGCGGGAAGGCGGCTCGCGGCCACCTTCCCTGGTTCAACCGGCTATTCGGAGACCGGCGTCGCCTCGTTGACCGACACCCGGAAGTCGCCGTCGAGGATCGCCTTCTGCTTGTCCATGACCAGCTTCATGACGTCGGCCGGCAGCTTCTGCTCCCAGGCATGGAATGGGGCCAGCGACGCGCCGCCCTTGGCCATGGTGGAAAAGGTGCCGTAGTCCTGCGCCGTGTAGACGCCGGCTTGGACTTCCTTGATCGCTGCCTGGACGGTCGGCCACATGTCCCACACCGGGCCGGTGACCACCGTATCGGGGGCCAGCGACGACTGATCGGACATGTTGGAGAAGGCGATGATGCCCTTCTCCGCTGCCGCCTCGATGACGCCGAAGCGCTCGGCGAAGATGGCGTCGACGCCGGCCGCGATCTGCGCCAGCGCCGCTTCCTTGGCCTTGGGCGGATCGAAGAACGAGCCGATGAAGGTCACCTTGCACTTCACCGCCGGATTGACGTCCTTGGCGCCCTGACAGAAGGCATTGACCAGACGGTCGACCTCGGGAATATCCATCGCCGCGACCGAACCGATGATGTTCGACTTGGTCATCTTGCCGGCGATCATGCCGGACAGATAGGCCGGCTCATGAATCCAGTTGTCGAAGACCGAGAAATTCGGCTCCGTCGGTCCCTGGCCGGAGCCGAAGACGAAAGCCACCTTAGGGAATTCCCTGGCAACCCGGCGGGTGATGTCCTCGGCCGAAAAGGCGTCACCGGTGATCAGTTGATACCCGTCGCGCGCGAATTCGCGCAGCACACGGGCATAGTCGGCCGAGGGGACGTTTTCGGCCCATTTGTATTCGATGCCCATCTCCTTCTGCGCCTTGAGCAGCGCCACGTGAATCTGGTTGTCCCAAGGCTCTTCGATGGGCGTCGCGAAGACGGCGGCGACCTTCATCGGGTCCGCCGCCAGCGCACCATGAGACGCCAGCCCCGCGGCTGCCATGACGCCGGCCGCGACCAGACCCAGGACGCCCCGCCGGACGATCCCACGACGATCGCGAATCTCAGTCGCTGCTTGAAGTTTGCGCATTTGTCCCTCCTGAAAGGCATGGGTAGCCGTTTTTTCGCACACCGGCGGCGCCCGCTTCTCGCCCCCAACGGGCAGAGCCCGAAAACCTAGCAAAACTGGCGCCAGTTACGCCCGGAGGAAGCCCACTCGCCCCCACGGGCGACGTTGCGGCCTGGGAGGCGGCGGGTCAACGCATGGGGGCAGCTTATGCACTGCGGAAACCGGCCGGGGCTTCGGCGAACGGCGGATGGGCCCCCGAGGCTAGGACAGCTTGACCGGCGCCTCGGAGAAGCGCGCCTCGCGAGGAGCGACGGTATAGGCCCGCGGTTCGGCCAGACTTCCGTAAAGTTCCGGCCGTCGCGCCCTGAGCCACCGTCGGCCCGTTGCCAGCGGCAACAGGTCGAGGTCGAGGGCGGCGACCACCATCCTGTCGCCCGCCGCCCATGTCTCCTTGAGGATGCGGCCGTAGGGGTCGATGATCATGGCATTGCCGGTCCGCACCTCGCCGCTGTCCTCGCCGACGCCGTTGCTGAACACGACGAACAGCCCATTGTCGTGGGCCCGTGATGGCAGCCACCGCATCAGCCAGCCGCGGCCCTTGGGCCCGCGGAATTCGCGTTCGATCGCCTTCGGATCCCTGTGGCGGTTGCGCCAGATGTCGACGTCGATCGGCGTCATCGCATGCGGACTGCGCGACGCGCAGCCGCCGGTCTGGTGCGGCGCGATCAGCACATCGGCGCCGAGCAAGGCGGTCGCCCGGACGTTCTCGATGATGTTGTTGTCGTAGCAGATGAGGATGCCGACGCGAATGCCCCAGGGCGTGTCGAAGACGGTGTAGCGGTCGCCGCTGGCGATCTCGTCGTGCTCGAAGGCGTGCAGCTTGCGGTGCACATGGATGGCGCCATCCGGCAGCGCCACGAAATAGCTGTTGAACAGGCGGCCGTCGGGCGACTGCTCGAGCAGTCCCGCACCGATCCCGATGCCGAGTTCCATTGCGAGGGAGCGAACCTGGACGACGGACGGCCCGTCGGGAACGCTTTCGCTCAGCGCCTCCAGTTCGGCCCGGTTGAGCCCCGGCACATGCCAGTAGCCGCAAATGCACATTTCCGGAGTGGCGACCAGAGCGGCGCCCTTCCGCGCCGCCTGCCTCGCGAAGGCCGCCACCCTGCCGATGTTGTAGGCCTTGTCGCCGGCCCGGTGCTGAAACTGGACACTAGCAACGCGGACGCTGTTTGCCATCGCACCACCTCTTGCGCCCGACTCGGCCGCTGGACCGCACCGGGCGATGGGGGCAGCCAATACCGCAGCCACCGCCCCGACGACACCAATCGCAGATCACGAATGGGCACGCACCGAAAACAAGGGGTTACCGATGGCGCGTGCGCCTATTCCACCGGCATGCCGTTGACGCGCAGGCTGCGCAGGTCGTCCGCCACGATTTTGTCCACCGCCGCCTCCGTGAGGTCGATGTCGCCGCGCGCCGCCATGAACATGCGCCCGGCGAGCTTGTCGAAGCGGCCGCGGGCAATCTCGACGCTCAGATTTGCCGCCATCGTCGGCGGAACGTTGATGCCCCTTTCGAACAGGCTTTCGATATCGGGCAGGTATTTCTGTCCCGCCGCGCTCTCGAGCTGGTAGGCCGTCATGCTGGTGCGCACCAGGCCGGGGTCCATGGCGAACACCAGAACGCCGCTGCCGGCAAGCGTGTCGTTGACGCATTCGGTGAAGCGCAGGATGCCCGACTTGCTGGTGGCATAACCGGAGCCATTGGGGAAGGAGGAGAACGTGCCACCGCCGGTCAGGTTGATGATGCGGCCGCGCTTGCGCGCTCTCATGCCAGTCAGCACCACCCGGCAGCAATTGAAGGTGCCGCGGACATTGGTTTCGACGTCGCCCCACCATGCTGCCGGATCGACATCCCAGATCGGGCCGATCGCCCTGAAGGCGGCGGCGTTGTTGACGAGCACCGTGACCGGGCCGAGATCCTTTTCGATCGTCGCGAAGGTTTTCGTCACCGCGTCGAGGTCGATGATGTCCACCCCGTAGGCGCGCGCCGAGCCGCCGGCAGCGACAATCTCGGCCGCCACCTTCTCGATCTCGGTCGCCGTTCGCGCCAGCAGCGCCACCTTGGCGCCTTCGCGCGCGTGGGTGAGCGCGATTTCGCGGCCGATGCCGCGGCCCGCTCCGGTGACCACGCTGATGTCATTCGCAAGCTTCATGAGTTCGTCTCTCTTCGATCGGTCTTGAACCATCGCCGGCCCGAGGCCGACACGCGACAGCATACACAAACGGACCCCGCCGCACGGGGTGTGTCAGGCGGGGCCGCTCCTCATTTGAGGCTTTGTCGGTTTACAACCGATCAATCGGACGCATTCGTCCGTATGTCAGCGATGTGATTTTCGGATTTGTGGCCCCGTCTAGCGGGGCCGGTGGCTGCCCGGCGGAGACATGCTATGGCATCCTCCTGTCTGACCAATCGGACGACGAGCGAACCAGCCCGTCGCATTTCTAATGTGGACCGCCGTCCGCTGCAGTCAAGCGGTAATTGAGCAGCATTGTAGCGAACTGCCGATCACGGTCGCCTTGTGCATGTGAAGACCTTGTCGCGCTTGCCGGTCTCGGGCAATTAGGCATGCTTCGAGTCGCGTCGCGATGGATAGGGAGGGATGGGCGTGCAAATCCGCGGATCGGCCGCGCTTGTCACCGGCGGCGCATCGGGCCTTGGCGCCGCAACCGCCCGGCTGCTCGCGCGCGAGGGCGCGCGCGTTGCCGTACTCGATCGCAATGCAACGGCCGGCGAAGTCGTTGCCGCGGACATCGGCGGCGTCTTCTGTTCCTGCGACGTCACCGACCCGGCCAGCGTGGAAGCCGCGATCGCCAGAGCCGCAGCGACGCATGAAGCCGCGCGCATTCTCATCAACTGCGCCGGCATTGGCTCGGCCGCGCGCATCGTCGGGCGCGACGGCCCCATGGCGCTCGGGGCCTTCGAGCGCGTCGTCCGGGTCAATCTCATCGGCACATTCAACGTCATGCGCCTTGCCGCCGCCGCCATGAGCACCTTGCAGGCAACCGAGACCGGCGAGCGCGGCGTCATTGTCTCCGCGGCTTCGGTCGCTGCCTATGACGGTCAGATCGGCCAGGCAGCCTATGCCGCCTCCAAGGGCGGCATCGTCTCGCTGACGCTTCCCGCCGCGCGCGAGTTCGCCCGCTTCGGCATCCGCGTTCTCGCGATCGCACCCGGCCTCTTCCGCACGCCGCTTCTGGAAGAACTTCCGGCGGAAACCCAGGCCGCACTGGGTGCCTCGATCCCCTTCCCCGCGCGCTTCGGCGAACCGCAGGAGTTCGCCGCACTGGTCGGGGCCATGGTCACCAACCCCTACCTCAACGGTGAGGTGGTGCGCCTCGACGGCGCGCTCCGCATGGCACCGAAGTAGGGGAGCGAATAGAGAGTAGCGAATGGCGAAATAGCAAGTTGCCGGCCACCCACGCACTATTCGTTACTCGCTATTTCGCTATTCGCTGTTTCAGCCGCCTTCCTTGAAGGCGATCACCCGCGGCGAGCCTGCGTAGATTTCCTCGACCAGATCGGGATGGTTGGCGAGTACGGCGCGCTGGTTGAGCGAGCCCTTGTCGGTGACCTCGCCCTTGTCGATCGACAGCGTTCCACCGAACAGCACGATCCGCCGCACGAGCGTCGAGGAGCCGGTGCTCTCGCGGGCGAGCGCCGCCAGACGGACGCCGAAATCGGCGCGCACGCGATCATCGTCGAGGATCTCGGCAACCGGGGTGTTGTCCGTCGCGTTCGCGGCGAGCACGCGGCAGGCCGCCATATCGGGGACGACAATGGCACCGACGAAGTCGCGGTCGAGCCCGGTGATCACCGCGTCACGCGCCAGTCCGCCGAGCGCATCGATGAGCTGGGTGCGCAGCGCCCCGGCATTGACCCACGTGCCGGTATTGAGCTTGAAGTTCTCGGCGATGCGCCCGTCGAAATAGAAGCCTTTCGCGGCGTCGTCGGGATCGACGAAGCGGAAGGCATCGCCGAGACGATAGAAGCCTTCCTCGTCGAAGGCTTCCGCCGTGCGCTCGGGATCGCGCCAATAGCCGGGTGTGATGTTGGGGCCCTTGAGGCGCGCCTCGAGCTTGCCGTCGACCGGCACCAGCTTCAGTTCAAGGCCACGCGCCGGCACGCCGATATTGCCGGCGATGCGCTGGTCGACCGTGCACATCATCGAGAAGGGTGCGGTCTCGGTCGAGCCGAGGCCGGTGACCAGCAGCACGCGTTTCCCCGTCGCCTGCACGGCCAGCCGCTCCAGCGCGCTCCAGGTGTGCTGGCCGAGGCCGGCGCCGGCATACATCATCATGCTGAGACGGCTGAAGAAACGCTCGCGCAGTTCCGCATCTTCTTCCAGGTAGGGGATCAGTTCCTCGTAGCCCTTGGGCACGTTGAAGTACCAGGTCGGCGCAACTTCCCTGAGATTGCGCACGGTCTTGCCGATGGCGGCAGGGGTCGGGCGGCCATCGTCGATATAGAGGGTGCCCCCATTGTAGAGCACCATGTTGAAGACCTTGTTGCCGCCGGCCGTGTGGTTCCACGGCGCCCAGTCGAGAACGATCGGCGGCTCGTCGCGCATATAGGCGAAGCAGTCGCGCACCATCTCCTGATTGGCGGTCATCATGCGCTGCGTGTTGATGACCGCCTTGGGCGAACCGGTCGACCCCGAGGTGAAGAGGAACTTGGCGATGGTGTCCGGCCCGACCCTTTCATGCGCCGCGTCGGCGGCGCCGGTCGGCCGATGGGCTTCGAGATCGGCGAACCGGATGTCGGCGCGCGACAAAATGGGGTTGCGCACGGTGACGACCGGCGTCCACGCCGGGGCGACCGACCGGATCGCTGGGCCGAACGGCTTGCCGTCGGCGGCGAAGATCAGGCCCGGCTGCAGCTTGTCGACGATGCCGCGGAGCTTCGAAAAGTCGGTCGAGACCAGCGAATAGGCCGGCGACACGGCGGCATAGGGAACGCCGACATATTGCGCGGCAAGCCCGAGCAATGCGTGCTCGATGTCGTTGCCCGACAGGATCAGCAGCGGATGCTCGAGCGACAGGTCGAACGTGATGAGCGCCTCGCCGATGCGGCGCACGCGATCGAGCGCTTGCGCATAGCTGACCGTGCGCCAATCCTCGCCGCCGTCGCGGTCAGCGAGGAAGAGCGTATCGGGCGTGGCCCCGGCATAGTGCACCAGCCGGTCGGTCAGGCGCGGCGGGAAGGCTGGCAGTTCGCCGGCCTGGCGCACCAGGATCGTCCCGTCCGACCGCCGGTCGACGAGGATCTCGGGCTCCCAAAAACGAACCTTGCGCAAGGGCGCCGCCTCGATGGCGGCGACGCTCGCAGCGGCTACGGTCAAAATGCGTGTCCTCCCCACGCGGCCGGAAGCATTGAATATAGACCCTAGCCGGCCTCCCTCCAGCCGGCCCGGCAATGCTCCCCGAGCAATTCATCTTGACACGTCACCCGGTATTTCGTCCACTAGGAAACAAATTTGGCCGGCGCGACGACGCCCGACGGCTGGCCCAAACACCATAAAAGCCTAGGGAATCGGCCGCAAATCGGCCATGGGAGGAATGCGGGCCTAGATGTCGAAGCCGCTCGTCACCTACGCCCGCGAGGGCGACATTGCGCTGATTGCCCTCAACCGGCCCGAGAAGCGCAATGCCATCTCCGACGTCATGGTTGAGGCGCTGGCGGTTGCCGTCGAGCGCGCCTCCGCCGAGGCCAAGGCCGGCGTCATCTACGGCGTCGGCGAGCATTTCTCGTCCGGGCTCGACCTCGCCGAGCATGTCGACAAGACCCCGATCGAAGGCATCCACGGTTCGCGCCGCTGGCATGCCGTCTTCGACCGCATTCAGCGCGGCACGATCCCCTTCGTGGCGGCGCTCACCGGCGCGGTCGTCGGCGGCGGACTGGAACTCGCTGCCTCTGCCCATATCCGCGTCGCCGACACGACCGCCTTCTTCGCCCTGCCGGAAGGTCAGCGCGGTATCTTCGTCGGCGGCAGCGGCTCGGTAAGGGTGGCGCGCCTGATGAGCGTGGCGCGCATGACCGACCTGATGCTGACCGGACGCGTGCTTTCTGCCGACGAGGCCGAGCGCTGCAACCTGGTGCAATACGTGGTCGAGGCCGGCACCGCGCTTGCCAAGGCGAGGGAGCTGGCCAGCGTGGCCGCCGGCAACGCGCCGCTCTCCAACTACGCCATCATCAATGCCCTGCCGCGCATCCAGGACATGGCCCAGGACGACGGCCTCTTCGTCGAATCGCTGATGGCCTCCTTCACCCAGACCAGCCCCGAGGCAGGCGAACGCCTGAAGGCCTTTCTCGACAAGCGCGCGGCGAAGGTCGTCGCGCCGCACAAGAGGTGAGCCGCAGGTGACGCACGACGAGAAGGTTGCTCTTCCTTCGGCCGCCACGGGCACTGCTTCCGGCGAGCCCGCGTCGGCCGCGGCGACACCCGACGATGTCGCGTTCGGTCCGCTGGCCGAGCTTGCCGGCTTCATGCTGCGCTTGGCGCAGCTGCAGCTCTTCGAATCGTTCTTCCGCGACTTCGCCCGGCGCGGCATCACCCCCGGCCAGATCGGCATCCTGATCGCCATCGGCCGCAATCCCGGCGTGCGCCAGGGCGTGCTCGCCGATGCGCTGCGCATCAAATGGTCGAACATGGCCAAGATCATCCGCCTGCTGGAAGGCCAGGGCCTGATCGAGCGGCGGGTGCCGGCCCAGGACCGCCGCGCCGTCGAGCTTCACCTCACCGCGACGGGCCGCGCCACGGTCGAAGAGACCGTCCCGCAGCTGATGGTCAGCGACAAGGCGGCGACCACCGCATTGACCGCGCGCGAGCGCGACACCCTGCTTCGCCTTCTGGCGAAGCTCTCACAGGCGGCGAGGGTGTCGTGACCATCAACCTCGACGAGATCGTCGCCATCGACGTCCATACCCATGCCGAGGAGCCCTGCGGCACCCACCCGGACGACGGCTACGACGATTTCCAGGCGGCGATGACGGCCTATTTCAAGTCGCCCCACCCCCACCCGCCGACCGTGCCGGAGACCGCCGCCTATTATCGCGAGCGCAAGATCGCCTGCGTCATCTTCCCGGTCGATGCCGAGCGCGAGACCGGCTTCCGCCGCTACGCCAACGAGGAGATGGCGGAACTTGCCGGCCAGTTCTCCGACATCCTGATCCCGTTTGCCTCGATCGACCCGGCCAAGGGCAAGGCCGGCGTCCGCGAGGCGCGGCGGCTCACCGCCGACTTTGGCATCCGCGGCTTCAAGTTCCACCCCACCATGCAGGGCTTCTACCCCAACGACCGCAGCGCCTATCCGCTCTATGAGGCGATCGCCGAGGCCGGCGTCCCGGCGCTCTTCCATACCGGCCAGACCGGCGTCGGCTCCGGCATGCCGGGCGGCATGGGCATGCGGTTGAAATATTCCAATCCGCTCTATCTCGACGACGTAGCGGCCGATTTTCCGGACATGCCGATCATCCTGGCGCACCCGTCCTTCCCCTGGCAGGAGGAGGCGCTCGCCGTCGCCCAGCACAAGCCCAACGTCTACATCGACCTCTCCGGCTGGTCGCCGAAGTACTTTCCGCCGATCCTGGTGAAATACGCCAATTCGATCCTCAAGCACAAAGTGCTGTTCGGTTCCGACTGGCCCGCAATCGCCCCCGATCGCTGGCTGGCGGATTTCGCGGCGCTCGACATCCAGCCCGATGTCCGGCCGCTGATCCTGAAGGAAAATGCAAGGAGCCTGCTCAGGCTTTGAAAAGGGAGGGAAATGACATGAGCCGCAAGTCGCAGTCAGGGACCGGCAGCGCCGGTCCGAGCATCACCCGCCGCACCTTTGCCGCGGGCGCCGGTGCCCTTGGCCTGGTCGCCGGGACGGCACCGTTCTCGATCGTCCGCGCCGCCGGCGGTCCGCTCAAGGTCGGCGTCATCCTGCCGCGTTCCGGCTACATGGCCGGCATCGGCCAGGATTGCCAGCGCGGCGTCGATATCGCCGGTCCGATCCTCAAGGATCTCGGTTATCCCGATCTCGAAATCATGAACGCCGACACCGAATCGAGCGTCGATACCGCCCGCTCGCGC
>CAWHLM010000016.1:0-43748 GCA_963830215.1 uncultured Alphaproteobacteria bacterium | reverse complement strand
ACAGGAATATATTCCTGAACTCCATAGCGCGCGACAATTGAAGCAGTCAATATCATATACCAGAAGTTGCTGAACGACTAAGTGCGCGTGGAACGGGTCGTCCCGCCCCTGCTGCCGCTTGCTCCCTTGCACGCCGGCAGGGGCCTCCCGACATAATGCGGGACCTGAGGGCGACACCGGAGACGTTACGGCAGTCCCATGAATACGCTTCGCACCGGTATGCTGCTGGCGGCATTGACCGCGATCTTCATCGGCGTCGGCTTCCTCATCGGCGGCAGCGGCGGCGCCGTGGTCGCCTTCGTCTTCGCCGCCGGCATGAACCTCTTCTCCTACTGGAACGCCGACCGGCTGGTGCTGTCGATGAACCGCGCCCGCGAGGTCGACGAGAAGAGCGCGCCGGAGTTCTATGACCTTGTCCGCGATCTTGCCGCACGCGCCGGCCTGCCCATGCCGCGCGTCTATATTTCCGACAATCCGCAGCCCAACGCCTTTGCCACCGGGCGCGATCCCGAGCACGCCGCCGTCTGCGCCACCACCGGCCTGTTGCAGATGCTCTCGCGTGACGAGATCGCCGGCGTCATGGCCCATGAGCTCGGTCATGTCAGGAACCGCGACACGCTGACCATGACGATCACCGCCACGCTCGCCGGTGCCGTCTCCATGCTCGCCAATTTTGGCCTGTTCTTCGGCGGCCTCGGGGGAAACCGCAACAATCCGCTCGGGATCGTCGGCGTGCTCATCGCCGCCCTGGTGGCGCCGTTCGCCGCCATGATCGTTCAGATGGCGATCAGCCGCACCCGCGAATATTCCGCCGATCGCGCCGGCGCCGAGATCAGCGGCCGCCCGGAGGCGCTGGCTTCGGCGCTCGCGAAGATCTCCAATGCCGCAGAGCGCATCCCCAATGTCGCAGCCCAGCAGAACCCGGCGGCGGCGCATCTGTTCATCGTCAATCCGCTCTCCGGCACCCGCATGGACAACCTGTTCTCCACCCATCCGGCGACCGAGAACCGCATTGCTGCGCTGATGGAGATGGCGCGTGCATCGGGCATGCGTCCCGCCGCCGGCTCCGCCACCCGACCCTCGGTTGCAGTGCCCAGGGTCGGCACCACCGGCCGCCAAAGGGGCCCATGGGGATAAGGCTTGTTACCCGCCGGTTGGTGGCTTAACCCACTGACCCGATGAATCAATCCGCCAGCCAAACGAATCCCGCCGGTTTTGCCGCCCGCGCCGCCGCAGCCTCCCTGCTCGCCGGTGTGCTCGACCGCCGGCAGCCGCTCGACGCCTTGCTCGACAGCGACCGCGCCTTCGCCGCACTGGAAGACCGCGATCGCCGGCTTGCCCGCGCCATCGCCTCCACCGCGCTCCGCCGTCACGGCGAGGTCCACGCTCTTCTCGACCGGCTCATCGAAAAGAAGCCGCCGCGCTCTCGCGATTTCTTCCATGTGCTCGAAATCGCCGTGACCCAGGTGCTGTTCATGGAGGTCGCCGACCATGCGTCGGTCTCGCTCGCCATCGACCAGATCGCTGCCGATTCCAAGACGCGCCACCTCAAGGGCCTCGCCAATGCCGTGCTCAGGCGCATTGCGCGCGAGCGCGACGCGCTGCTGGCCTATATCGACTCTGCCAGGCTCGACGCACCCGAATGGCTGTGGGAGCGCTGGTGCGCCACTTACGGCGAGGAGACGGCGCGCGCCATCGCCGAAGCGCATCTTGGCGAAGCGCCGCTCGATATCTCGGTCAAGAGCGACCCCGCCGGCTGGGCGGAAAAGCTTGGCGGCAGCCTCACCGGCACCGGCTCCGTCCGCCTTGCCGATGCGCACGCGATCGAAGCGCTTCCCGGTTACGACGACGGCGCTTGGTGGGTACAGGACACGGCTGCGGCCTTGCCGGCCCGCCTGCTCGGCGACGTGACGGCCAAGCGTGTCGCCGATCTCTGCGCCGCACCCGGCGGCAAGACCATGCAGCTTGCCGCCGCCGGGGCAAGGGTAACGGCAGTGGACATCTCCGCCAACCGGCTGAAGCGGCTTTCCGCCAATCTCGCCCGCCTGCATCTTTCAGCCGAGACGGTGGCCGCCGACATTCTCGACTGGCAGCCGGCCGAGCCGTTCGACGCGGTGCTTCTCGACGCGCCCTGCTCGACGACCGGCACCATCCGCCGCCATCCGGATGTTGCCTGGCTCAAGACACCGGAGGACATCGTCACCTTGGCAGAGGTGCAGGCGCGCATGATCGACCGCGCCGCCGCCATGCTCAAGCCCGGCGGCACGCTCGTCTATTGCACCTGCTCGCTCGAGCCGGAGGAAGGCGAGCATCACGCAGCCGGTGCCGCTCATCGCAACGGCCTGACGCTGAAGCCGATCACCGCAGCGGAGATCGGCGGTCTCGACCGTGCGATCACACCATCCGGCACGGTGCGGACGCTCCCCTGCCACACTGCCGGCGACGGCGTACCGCCCGGCATGGACGGCTTTTTCGTCATGCGTCTCGAAAGGGCGTGAGGCCTTGATCCGTTTGCCCGCAAGAGCGGAAAAGGGCGATAGTCCGGCGGCGGCGATTCGGCCGAAAGGCCGGCCGGTTGCGAAGGGGAGAAGCTGAGCGATGGCGATCGGATCGGCGTCCGGTCAAGGTCGGCAGATGCGCTTTGCCGCCGGCGCCGTCATCCGCACCGTCGCGCATCGTTTCCACGCCAGCATCTTCTACCGCTGGCGCTACGCCGGCACCGTGCCCGAGCGCCTGCTCATCGCCCCCATCGATCTGAGGACCGCCGATCCCACCGTCGCGCTCGACATCTATGCCGGCCGCTGGGTCTTCTTCGGCGAAGGGGTCGATGTCGAGGGCTTCTCGGTATTCGACGCCGAGCCGCCCAACCTGGAATGGTCGCGCCAGCTCCATTCCTTCGGCTGGCTGCGCCATCTGCGCGCCACCGACATGACCTTGTCGCGCTCCAATGCGCGCAGCCTCATCGACGAGTGGATCCGCTTCGCCGGCCGTCACGAGCCGGTCGCCTGGGATCCCGACATCATGGCGCAGCGCATCAGCGCCTGGCTGTCGCAGACGCCGCTCATCCTCGACAGTTGCGACTATGCCTTCTACCGGCGCTTCCTGCGTTCGCTCACCCGTCAGGTCCGCCATCTGCGCCGCGTCGCCTATGACGGCGCCCCGGGCCTGCCGCGCCTGCGCGTGATGATCGCGCTCGCCGCCGCGGCACTTTCGATGTCCGACCAGCCGCGCTTCCTGCGCCAGGCGGCGCGCCGCCTCGACCTCGAGCTGGTCAACCAGATCCTGCCCGACGGCGGCCATGTCAGCCGCAATCCCGGCGCCATCCTCGCCGCCATGATCGACCTTCTGCCGCTGCGCCAGGCCTTTGCGGCACGCGGCGGCCGTCCCTCGCGCATCCTCATCTCGGCCATCGACCGCATGATGCCGATGTTGCGTTTTTTCCGGCAGGGCGACGGCGGCTTCGCCCATTTCAACGGCATCGCCGACACCGCCACCGACCAGCTTGCCACCGTGCTCGCCTATGACGATTCTCGCGCCGCCCTGCCGGCAAGCGCCCCACGCAGCGGCTATCAGCGCATCGACGCCGGCACCACCACCGTCATCATCGACGCCGGCCGCCCGCCGCCGATCGAGTTCTCGACCGTCGCCCATGCCGGCTGCCTGTCCTTCGAGATGAGCGTCGGCCACCAGCGCCTGATCGTGAATTGCGGCGTGCCGTCGCCCAATTCCACCTCGCTCAAGCGCCTGGCGCGCACCACGGCGGCGCACTCCACCGCCACCGTCAACGATACCTCGTCGTGCCGCTTCCTCACCCGCACCACCCTCGGAGACTGGCTGGGCGAGGCCATCGTCGCGGGCCCGACGCGCGTCGACGTGGACCGCCAGGCCGTGCCCGGCGCCACGGTGGTGGCCATGCGCCACAACGGCTATGTCGAGCGCTACGGCATCGTTCACGAGCGCTTTCTCAGCCTCGCCGAGCAGGGCGACCGGCTGGAGGGGACCGATTCCTTCGTCTCGCCCTCGGGCAAGCCGGTCGGGCGCGGCGGCAAGGACACCTACGCCATCCGCTTCCACCTCCACGCCAATGTGCGCGCCACCCCCATCGCCCACGCCGTGGCACTTGAGCTGCCCAACGGCGAGACCTGGGAGTTCGAGACCGATGCCGGCGAGCTGGTCGTCGAGGAGAGCATCCTGATGTCCGATACCCGCGGCAACCGGCAGACCGACCAGCTGGTCATTTATGGCCGCATCCAGCGCGATCCGGTGGTGAACTGGCGGCTGCACCGCACCGCCTTCGGCAGCCAGCGCCGTCGCCTGATCGCCCCGCCGCGCAACAGAAGCGCCCGCCAGAGCTGAGCGCTTCGCGCGCCCGGACAGCCGACCGAAAGCGAACTCCTCCCCGGCTCTTTTCGCCGTGCGGGAGCCCCCGCGACCTCGGGACACAATTTGTCCTCCGTCCATTCCGTGATATGCGGCGTCCGCAAATCCCCATCCGAGAAACGACCGATCCGTCATGGCCATCAAACCGGCGTCCTCGCCCCTTCCCGACCACGTATCGCTCCGCCGCGCCCTCCTCTCCGTCTACGACAAGACCGACCTCGTCGAGCTCGCCCACATGCTCACCCGTCGCGGCGTCGAGCTCATCTCCACCGGCGGCACCCGCGCCGCGCTGACCGCCGCCGGCATCACCTCGCGCGATGTCAGCGACCTCACCGGCTTCCCCGAAATCATGGACGGCCGCGTCAAGACCCTGCATCCGACGGTCCACGGTGGGCTTCTCGGTGTGCGCGACGACGCCGGCCATGCCGCTGCCATGAGCGCGCACAAAATCGGCGGCATCGACCTGCTTGTCTGCAACCTCTATCCCTTCGAGGACACGGTCGCTTCTGGCGCCGACGAGCGCACCGCGGTCGAGAACGTCGACATTGGCGGACCGGCCATGATTCGCGCCGCCGCCAAGAACCACGGCTATGTCGCCGTGGTGGTCGACCCGGCCGACTATGCCGCCCTCACCGCGGCGCTCGACGCCAATGACGGCGCCACCACGCTCGAGCTCCGCCGGCGTCTGGCCGCCAAGGCCTTCGCCCGCACCGCCGCCTATGACAGCGCCATCTCCGGCTGGTTCGCCGCCACCCTCGACGACACGCTGCCCGAGTGGCGGAGCTTCGCCGGCCGTCTCGCCGAGGCGCTCCGCTATGGCGAGAATCCGCATCAGAGCGCCGGTCTCTACCGCACCGGCGACAGCCGTCCGGGCGTTGCCACCGCCCGCCAGCTTCAGGGCAAGCAGCTCTCCTTCAACAACATCAACGACACCGACGCGGCCTACGAGCTGGTCGCCGAGTTCGATCCGGCGGCCTCTGCCGCCGTCGCCATCATCAAGCACGCCAATCCCTGCGGCGTGGCGACCGGCAGCAGTCTCGCGGACGCCTACGAGAAGGCGCTCAGAACCGACCCGGTCTCTGCCTATGGCGGCATCGTCGCCTTGAACCGGCCACTCGATGCCGAGGTCGCTGCCGAGATCGTCAAAGTCTTCGCCGAGGTCGTCATCGCGCCGGGCATCTCCGAGGAGGCGGCCGCCATCCTCGCCGCCAAGAAGAACCTCCGCCTGCTCATCGCCGACGGCCTGCCCGACGCGCGCGCGCGGTTGCTCACCGTGCGCTCGGTCGCCGGCGGCCTGCTGGTGCAGGACCGCGATTGGGGCATGGTGACGGAGAGCGACCTCAAGGTTGTTAGCAAGCGCGCCCCGACGTCTTCCGAGATCGCCGACCTGCTGTTTGCCTGGCGCGTCGCCAAATACGTCAAGTCGAACGCCATCGTCTATGCCAAAGACGGCGCCACCGCCGGCGTCGGCGCCGGCCAAATGAGCCGCGTCGATTCGGCCACGATCGCCGCCCGCAAGGCCGAGGAAGCCGGCAAGATGGCCGATCTCGACCATTCGCTCGCCAAGGGCGCGGTCTGCGCCTCGGACGCCTTCTTCCCCTTCGCCGACGGGCTGATCGCCGCGGCCGATGCCGGCTGCACCGCCGTCATCCAGCCGGGCGGCTCCATGCGCGACGCGGAAGTCGTCGCTGCCGCCGACGAGCGCGGCCTGGCCATGGTCGTCACCGGCATGCGCCACTTCCGGCATTGAGCGGCGTCGCCATCCACGGCGTGTAGCCCGGATGGAGCGCGAGCGAAATCCGGGAGATGCGTTCCGGCAATCCGCTTCGCTCCTTGCGGGCTACACCATGCGTTCCTGAAGCGCCGCCGCCATCTCCGCGAACACCCCCTCCCAGTCGCCGCGGGTCTTCTGGCGGAAGAGCCGCATGGTCGGGTACCAGGGCGAATCGGCGCGCTCGAATAGCCAGCGCCAATCAGGCTCGTCGTTGAGCGCCACCCAGACCGGACGGCCCAGCGCCCCGGCCAGATGAGCCATGGCCGTGTCGGACGAAACCACCAGGTCGAGCGCCGCCATCGCCGCCGCGATTTCCGACACGCCGTCCGGATTGGCGGTGATCTTTTCGCCGAGCGATTCGACCGCCATCCCGTCCGGCAGGGTCTCGAGCTGGTCGAGTCCGTGCACCGCCTGCAGGCTGATCAGGCGCACCCCTGGCTGTGCCGCCAGCGGCGCAAAGCATCTCAGCGGTGGCGAGCGGTAGCGGTCGTTGCCATAGCGCGGATTGCCCTGCCAGACGACACCGATGCGGAAGCCCTCGCCGCCGATCCGCGCGTGCCAGGCGGCCACCCGCTCCGCTTCCGGCGTGAAATAGGGCACCGCCGCCGGGATGCTGTCGATCTCCGTGCGGAAGATCCACGGCAGGCTGAGCAGCGGAATCTGATAGTCGAAGTCGCCGATATCGCCGACGCGGTCGAACCAGTCGACCGGAACGGGAAGCGAGCGGACAAGGCTGAGGAGGACCGGCTGCACCAGCGCCTTCACCTTCGCCCCGGATTCGTGGAGGTTCACCAGGAAGCGGGCGAACTGGATGGTGTCGCCGATGCCCTGCTCGGAGAAGACCAGGATCGTCTTGCCGATCAGTGCCTCGCCGGCCCAGCGCGGCGCCCGTTTCTCGAACGGCTTCTGCTTAGGGTCGAATGTGCCGGCGCGAAATTCATAGGCCTCCCAGCCATGCACGAAATCGCCGGTGCCGAGATAGTATTGCGACAGCGCCTGGCGGATCTGTATGTCGTCGGGATAGCGGCGGGCCGCCGCCGCCCCGACGGCAATGGCCTGGCTGCGCCGCCTGAGCCGCCACAGCGCCGCCGCGCGCACGATCTCCGCCTTGCTGCCGCCAAGCCCCCGCCCGAGCAGATCCTCGGCAAGGGCGAGAGCCTCCGCCGGGCGGTCGAGTTCCACCAGGATCTGACCGCGGACGACCGCCGCGTCGGTGTCGGCCGGCCGCGCGGCGAGGATGCGGTCGATGCCTGTCAGCGCCGTATCGTAGCGCTTGAGCGACACAAGCGCCGATACCCGCCCAAGCGCCGCCTCGCCGCGACCCGGCTCCAGGCGCAGCACGCGATCGAAATCCTCCAGCGATGCCGCGTGGTCCTGCCGGGCCATATGCACATAGGCACGTTTCAGCGCCGCCTCGGCATCGTCGGGCTTGAGCGACAAAGCGCGGTCGAAGGCCGCGACCGCCTCGTCGTTGCGTTCGAGCAGCTTGAGCACGTTGCCGCTGTTGATAAGCGCATTGCGATGGCCGGGAGCGGCTTTCAGCGCCATCTGGAAGGCGGCAAGCGCCTCCTCCAGCCGGCCGAGCTCCTGCAGCGCGACGCCGCGATTGCTCTGCGCATCGGCGAAGGCCGGGGCCAGTCCGACCGCCCTGTCGAAGCAGCCGAGCGCCGGTTCGACGGCACCGGTCTGCATCAGCAGCATGCCGAGCAGGTTGCAGCCAGCCGGATGGGCCATGGCGGCGCGGTCGCGCCGCAGGAGATCGATGGCCTCGCGCATCCGTCCCGACTGGGCGAGCCTGGCCGCCTGGCCGATCGCCGCTTCGGCCGTGGCCCGGTTGCCGCCGGATGCACCGGGCTTCACGGCCGCATCCTCAGCGCCACGTCGTCGCCGAGCGCCGCCGCAATCTCGGCGAAGAGGCCCGCCCAATCGCCCGCCGCCGCCTGGTGGAACAGCCGCATGGTCGGATACCAGGGCGAATCGCTGCGCCCGATCAGCCAGCGCCAGTCGGGGTGCTTGCTGAGCGCCACCCATACCGGCCGCCCAAGTGCACCGGCAAGATGCGCCGGCGCCGAATCCGATACGATCATCAGGTCGAGATTGGCGATCACTGCGGCCATCTCGCGGAAGCCGTCCGGGTTGTTGACCAGCTCCTCGCCCAGCGTCTCCACCACCATCCCGGCCGGCAGGTTGTGCAGCTGGTCGAGACCCCACAGTGCCTGCACGCTGATCAGGCGCACGCCCGGCACAGCCGCCAGCGGTGCGAACTCAGCCAGCGGGATCGAGCGGAACTGATCGCTGGGATAGTCGGAATTACCCTGCCAGCTGATGCCGATCTTGAACCCTTCACCGCCCAGACGCGCGCCCCATTTGGCGACGCGCTGGGGATCGGCGGTGAGATAGGGCACATCGCGCGGGATCGCAGCCTCGCTGTTTGTCCCCAGGATGTGTGGCAGGCTCATCAGCGGCGCCTGACAATCGAAGCCCGTGCGCAGGCCGATATCGCTGCTGACGTCCATGTCGGGAAAATTCGCCGCGAACAGCCGGCGCAGCGACTCGTGCACCACCATCGACACGCGCGCCCCGCGCGCCGCGACCGCCGGGGCATAGCGCACGAACTGGATGGTGTCCCCGGCACCCTGCTCCGAATAGAGCAGCATCTTCTTGCCGGCCACGTCCTCGCCCGTCCACAACGGCGCCACCTTGAGCATTTCCGGCCGGTTGAACGTGCTGGTCTTCAGCCGCCATTCCTGCTCGGCCCAGCCTGTGTCGTATTCGCCCCGAGTGAGGAAGACGAAGCCGCGATGGTAGCGCAGGAGGGCGTCGTCCGGACTTTCCGCTATGGCGCGATCATAGGCGGCGAGCGACTCGTCGATGCGGCCGACATTGCCCAACGTGACCGCCCGCGCGTGGTGCAGATTGGCGCCGGAACCGCCGGCGCGTTCGACCAGATCCAGTGCCTTCAATGCTTCGTCGTGGCGGCCAAGCTGGCAGAGTTGCAATCCACGCACCAGCTGCGCCTCCGGATTCCTTGGCGCGATGCCCACGGCCGCCTCCGCCGCAGCCAGCGCCTCCACGTAGCGCTTCAGCTTGGCCAGCACATAGGCGCGGCTCACCTGGATGGCGGCATCCGCCGGGTGGCGGGCAAGGATCGTGTTGGCGATCGCCAGCGCCTCCTCGGCACGTTTGGCGTCGCGCAGAGTGTTGACCTTCGCCAGCAGCGCCTCCCGGTTCTGAGGGTCACTGGCCAGAACCTTGTCGATTTCGGCGAGCGCCTCCGGCACCTGGTTGAGCTGGCTGTAGGCGTTGGCGACGCCCACATGGGCTGCCACATAGCCCGGGCGTTGGGAAAGTGCCCGGCGAAAGTCGTTCAGTGCGTCGACCGCCCTCTTGCGGTCGACCAGCACCATGCCGCGATTGACCAGCGCTTCCGGATAGGTCGACTGCGCCTTGAGCGCCTGGTCGTAGGCGGCGATCGCATCGTCCGGGCGGCGCAGGTCTCTGAGGATGTTGCCGCGGTTGAAATGGGCCGTCGCGTAGTTGGGCCTCAGCGCCAGCGCCCTGTCCTCGGCGGCAAGGGCATCGGCGAGCCGGCCGAGCTCCTGCAGCGCCACACCACGGTTGCAGTGCGCCTCGGGGAAGCCGCCCGCCATGCGCACCGCCGCATCGAACTCGCGCAGCGCATCGCGCGGCCGCCCCTGGCGGAGGCGGATGTCGCCCATGATGTTGCGGCCGACCGGGTTCTTCAGCGCCGCGCCCCCGGCCGCGTGCAGCACGGCCGTGGCCCGATCGAGGTCCCCGGCCTGGATCTGCGCGATTGCCGCGCCCAGAGTGTCGGCAAGCGCGCTTTGTGCCTGTCCCTTGTCGAGGTCCTCGTTCATGCGGCCGGCAAAGTAGCCGAGCCGGCGGCAAACTGCGAGGGCCCGAAGCCGCCCGGCGCTACAGCAAAACGACCTGGCTGGACAGCGCGCCACCGCCCGTCTGGGCCGGCCCGCCCGGCGCCGCCATGCCGAGCGAGGTGAAGGCGGTGAGCACCAGCACCAGGGCGAGCCCGACGAGGGCCGGCACCCAGACGGCGATCGACAGGCCGCGCCGCCGTCGCGGCAAGGGGGCGGGCTCGCTCAATTGGTCTTCACTTCGGGGCATCTGCATCGTCTTCTCCGCGCCTCATTTGGCGACCGGCGTCGCATTGGGCACGCCCTCGGCGCCCATGTAGACGGCGAGGATGCGCACCGGCACGTCGCCCTTGTTGGTGCCGTTGTGCGGCCAGTTCATCGCCTCCATCAGGCTGTCGCCGGGCTTGTAGGTGCGCGTGCCCTTGTCGCCGTAGTCGACGGTGAGCACGCCGTCGAGCATGTAGCCAAACAGCGGCACCGCGTGTTCGTGCCAGCCGGTCTCGCCGCCCGGCGGAATGGTGACGATGACCGCGGTCACCTTCGCCGTGCCGGCAGGATAGGTCAGCGGCTGGCCGATGATCGTCTGGCTGGTCGCAATCAGCGGCGTGACCAGAGTCTTGTAGGAAATCCCTTCCTCAGCCGGCGCGCTGGCAACCGGCAGCAGGGCGATCAGGGCAAACAACGCGATGCGCAGCATGGGCTTGGACCTCCCTTGGGGACATGGGGCGCGCACCGTCGAGATAGCACCGCCAGCCCTGCGGCCTTGTTAAGAATTCCGCAAAAAGGCCGCAGAGCAGCCGAAATGCACCTTCGACCAGCGTAGGAATCCCAGCGCTCAGCACGTATATATTCAAAGAATGGAATTTAACGCCTTTTCAGGAGCACGTCCCATGACCCCCTTTTCGCGTCTGGCCGGCGCCGCCGCCCTCACTTTCCTTTTCGTGAACGGAGCCAGCGCCGGACCGGTTGCCGATTTTGAGACCGCGATGCGCAGCGCCTATGCCGATTATCGCGGCGCCCTCTTCCAGACCAACGCCAACAAGCCTGAGGCCGCAGTGCAGGCGGTCGCCGCCTTCCAGCAAAAGTGGTCGGCCCTGTCCGCGGCCAACGTCGCCGCCCCGCCGCAATATGCCGACGATCCCGCCTATGCCGCGACGCTAGCCAAGGTCGCCGCGATCGCCGACGCCGCGGCGCAGGAGGTCGCTGCCGGCGACCTGCCCAAGGCCCACGAAACGCTGGAAGCGATCCGCTTCGCGATCGGCGGCCTGCATGAGCGCAATGGCGTCATCGGCTTCTCCGACCGCATGAACGCCTACCACGCCAAGATGGAGGAGGTGCTGGGCAAGGACTACAGCGGCTTCGACGCCGTCGGCCTGGCCACGCTCGGCGGGGACGCTGCGGTGCTGGCCTATCTCGCCGCAGACGTTTCGGCGCATCCGCCGGCGGAAGCCAGCGACGCCGCCTACAAGGCGCTGCTCGACGGCATGGTGGACAGCGTGACCAAACTCGGCAATGCGGCGCGGGCCGGCGATGCCGCCGCCGCCAAGGCCGCACTCGGCGGCCTCAAGGCACCCTACTCGAAGCTCTTCCTGAAGTTTGGCTGAGCGGCGGATCATGGGACGGGTTAGGCGCGCGAGCACCGTAACCCACCATCCATGCGCCGGCCTCGGTGGGTTACGCGCGTTCGGCGCTAACCCACCCTACGGTGCTGGGAGCGCTCCATCGGGCCCCGTCCTGAGGCGCCCCCCGCAGGCGGGCCTCGATGGAGGAGGTCCGCCCGGTAGCCCGGATGGAGCGCAGCGCAATCCGGGGACGGTTCGCCCCCGCGCACAACTCCTCGACTTATTTCCCGCTTTCCAGACCTGCCGTAGGATCGCTTTCGCCTCTCCTGCCGAGGGACTCGTGCCCGGTACCGGCACCGGCTCGCGTGGGGAGGTCGGCGCCTGCGACGTGGTCCCGGCTGCGTCTCGGGGTGCCGTCCGGAAAGTCCGGCCCCACCGCTGCGCAACGCGCCAGGTCTCTGCCATCAGGCACTGCGCCAAGAGATCAACGCCATCATCAAGCCCGTCATCAGGGAGCGCTTGGCGCGCGGACCGGAAGGTGACGACGAGCCGAGCCGGTGACTGCGGTCACAGGCCGTGTGGCCCCCGCAGCCGCCCGCTGCTAGATTGCCGGCGACGAATCCGACCACGGAGGCCACCATGACCGGCTGGATTATCCTCGGCATCATCGTCGTGATCGCGATCTATGCGATCATGCTCTACAACCGCATGGTCAGCCTGCGGCAGGTCGTCAATCAGGCCTGGTCTGACATCTCCGTCCAACTCAAGCAGCGCCACGATCTCGTGCCCAACCTGGTCGAGACGGTGAAGGGCTATGCGGCGCATGAGCGCGGCACCTTCGAGGCCGTCACCCAGGCGCGCAACGCCGCCGTCGCCGCCTCGAGCCCGGAGGCCCAGGCCAAGGCGGAGAACATGCTCACCGGCGCGCTCCGCCAGCTCTTCGCCGTCGCCGAGGCCTATCCCGACCTCAAGGCCAACCAGAACTTCCTGCAGCTCCAGTCGGACCTCTCCGACCTCGAGAACAAGATCGCCGCCGCCCGGCGCTTCTTCAACAATGCCGTGCAGGAGTTCAACACCGCCATCCAGTCCTTCCCGATGGTGCTGGTCGCCGGCCCCATGGGCTTCACCCAGCGCACCTTCTTCGAGGTCGACGAGGGCGAGCGCGCCGCGGTCGAGGCCGCGCCGCAGGTGAAATTCTGAACGCGCGTGGCCCGGCATTGCCGCCGGGCCGCTGACCGGAGCCCATCCCCGTGCTCGGCGCCTACGGCCTCAGGACCTATATCTGGAACAACCGGCTGAAGTCGCTCCTGCTTCTGGCCGGCTTCCCCGTCCTGCTGCTGCTCATCTGCTTCGCCTTCGCGATTCTCATCGCAGCGTTGAACGAGCCCACGGTCGGCCAGGGCATCCAAGACGCGATCTACCTCACGCCGTCGCTCATTCCGGTCGCGCTCGGCGGTGCCCTCGTCTGGTTCGTCATCGCCTGGTTCGCCAACCAGAGCATCATCGACGTGGTCACCGGCGCGCACCGCGTCGACCGCAAGGCCGAGCCGCGCCTCTACAATCTCCTCGAAACGCTCTGTATCAGCCGCGGCATCACCACGCCGCAGCTCCGGATCATCGAGACCGACGCGCGCAACGCCTTCGCCTCGGGCGTGCGCAAGGGCCAGTATTCGATCACCGTCACCCGCGGCCTGATGGACGCGCTCACCGACGCCGAACTCGATGCCGTGCTCGGCCACGAGCTCACCCATATCGAGAACCGCGACGTCCAGCTTCTGGTCATTTCCGCCGTCTTCGTCGGCATCATCTCGCTGGCCGGCGACCTCATCATCCGCGTGCCGCGCGCCCTCCTCTGGTCGACCTCGTCGAGCAGCAGCGGCAGGACCGGCGGCAGCGGATGGAGCTGGGGGAGCGGCGGAGGCGGAGGCGGCGGACGCAGCGGCGGGTCGTCCTCGCGCGGCCGCGATGGCGGCGGCGGCGCCGGTGCGGTCATCATCCTCATTCTTATCGCCGTTGCGATCTTCCTCATCGCGCGGCTGCTTGCCATCGCCCTCAGCTTCGCGGTGTCGCGCAAGCGCGAGTTCCTGGCCGATGCCGGCTCGGTCGAACTCACCAAGGATCCCGACGCCATGATCTCGGCGCTCCGCAAGATCGCCGGCCATTCGGAGATCCACGCGCCGGCGCAGGTGCAGGAGATGTTCCTCGACCATCCTCGCCAATCCGGCCTCGGCGGCCTCTTCGCCACTCACCCGCCGATCGACGCGCGCATCGCCAACCTGGTGAAATTTGCCGGCGGCCACGATCCCGGCCCCATTGTCGAGGCGCCGCCGGAGCCGACCGCCGTCCCGGCGCCCGCCGAAAGTCCCGCTGCCGCCGGCGAGGCTCATCCCTGGGGCGAGGCGCCACCGGTCCCACCGCCGGGCATACCGGGACCATGGAGCAATTCCGGCAGCTGACGCCGCCTGTCGCTTCGCCGAGCCTGCTGATAGTCTTGTCGCGGGCCGCCCGCGCCACACATGGCAACGGGAACTGGGAGGGGAAGACGTGCTCATCGGCAAGCCGGGAACGGCCAAGAGCGCCATCGCCACGGCCGACGCGACCCGCGTCGAAGTGCGCGGACGCGACCTCGTCGACGATCTCATGGGGCGCCTGACCTTCACCGAATACTTCCACCTGCTGGTCACCGGCCGCGAACCGACCGCCGACCAGCGCTTCTTCCTCGATCTGCTGCTGGTCGCCATCGCCGAGCATGGCCTGACGCCGACTGCGATTGCCGCCCGCATGACCTATGACGCCGCCCCCGATTCGCTTCAGGCGGCCGTCGCCGCCGGCATCCTCGGCTGCGGGCCGGTCATCCTCGGCACCTCGCAGGCGTGCGCTGCCGTTCTGTCCGAGGCCCGCGAACGCGTCGTCACCGGCGAGGATGCCGATGCCGCCGCCATTGCCGTGGCGCGCGCCATCCACGAGCGCCGCCAGCCCATGCCGGGCTTCGGCCACCCGCTGCACAAGCCGGTCGATCCGCGTGCCCGGCGCATCCTGGCGCTCGCCGACGACCGCGGCATCGCCGGTCCCTTCATCGACCTTGCCCGCCGCTTCGCACCGGCGGTGGAGACGGTCTGGGCCCGCGCTTTGCCGATGAACGTGTCGATGCCGATTGCCGCCTGCCTGCTCGATCTCGGCTTCCCGGCGACAATGGTGAAGGCGATCCCGCTGCTTGCCCGCACCGCCGGCCTGCTCGCCCATCTGGCCGAGGAGCAGGAGCGGCCGATCGGCTTCCTGATGGCCGCCCGCGGTGAGGAGGCCATCGCCTATGACGGCGGCGAGGGAGGGCGGTAACCCCATGTTCGAACCCGCCGTCGAGGCTCTTCCCTGGGAGGAGCAGGTTCAGCGCGACGATGCGCTCTATCGCGTTGAGATCGCCCGCCTGTTTGCCCACTCGCGTTTCTACCGCAAGAAGCTCACCGAGGCCGGCTTCGACGGCTCCGCTGCGGTCGGCGGTCTCGACTCCATCGGCGCCCTGCCCTTCACCGAGAAGGACGAATTGCGCGCCAGCCGCAGCGAAGCCGAGCCGATCGGCACCCACCTCGCCGTGCCCATGGCGGAGGTCGCGCGCATCTATTCGACCAGCGGCACCACCGGAACCCCAAGCTATGTGCCGCTCACCGCCGACGATCTCGCCGACTGGGCGGTGATCTCGGCGCGCTCCTATGCCGCCTCCGGCATCGGCCGAGGCGACCGCCTGATCGCCACCTACAATGTCGGCCCCTTCGTCGCCGGCGCCACCATCGACGCCTTCACCAAGCTCGGCCTCACCATCATTCCGGTCGGCAGCGGTAACACCGACCGTCTGATGGCGGCGGTCCGGCTGCTCAAGGCCGATGCCATCGCCCTCACCCCGTCCTATGCGCTCCACCTTGCCGAATGGGCGCTGGAGCACGGCATCAACCCGGCCGAGACCAGCGTGCGCCGCCTGCTCGTCGCCGGCGAGCCTGGCGGCGGCGAGCCTGCCATGCGCGCCCGCCTGGAAGGCGCCTGGGACGCCGAGGTCACCGAGGCCATGGGCATCGGCGACATCGCCGTGTCGCTGTGGGGCGAGTGCCATCATCGCCAGGGCATGCATTTCAGCGGGCGTGGCTTCGTCCATTTCGAGCTGATCGACCCTGAGACCGGCGCGCCCGTGCCGCTCATCGACGGCGCCGAGGGCGAGCTGGTCTACACCCACCTCCGCCACCGCGCCGCGCCATTGCTGCGCTTCCGCAGCCGCGACCACGTCCGCGTCTGGGTGAGCCCCTGCCCCTGCGGCCGCACGGCGCCGCGCGTGCGCTGCATCGGCCGCACCGACGACATGCTGATCGTGCGTGGCGTCAACGTCTTTCCGACCGCCGTTCGCGAGGTGGTCAACGAGTTCGTGCCTGCGGTCAGCGGCGTGCTGTCCATCCGCCCGCGCGTCAAGCGCTTCCGCCAGGACCCGCCGCTGAAGGTCATGGTCGAACTCGCCGAGGGCCAGTCGGGCGAGGGCCTCACCGAGACCATACGCGCGCGCATCCGCGACAAGCTGATCTTCACCGCCGAGGTGGTGCTGGTGCCCTTCGGCAGCCTGCCGCGCTCGAGCTACAAGTCGCACCTGACCGACTGGAGCGAGGCGAAGCCCGAAAAGCAATGAGGCGCCGAATGGCGCCTCATCGTTTCCCGCGATCGGATGAGCCCGATCACACGTTGACGAAGGCCTGATTCTTAACATAGTCGCGGAAGCCTTCTAGCGCCGCATTGATGCCCTTCCAGCTCGGCAGCTTCTCGACCTCTTTGATCCAGCGCTCGATGTTGGGATAGTCCTTGAACTCGTCGCGGGTGACCATGCCGCAGGTGATGAGCGCATAGCCGAAGATGTCGGCGATGGTCATCTGGTTGCCGGTCAGGAACTTGTTCCCCTTGCCCAGCCAATGGTCGTTGAGCACCTTCAGCCACTTCTTGGTGTTGGCCTTGCCCCATTCGATCGTGCCCGCGTGCGTGGCATCATCCGGCCGTTTGTGGTGCGGATAGATCTGCGGATAGACGACGTTGTAGCCGTAGTCGCGATAGAAGCCGGTATTGAACCAGTCCATCAGTTCGTTGACCTTCGCCCGCTCCTTCAATCCCTTCGGATAAAGCGGCAGGTCGTACTTGTCGGCGAGATACTTCATGATCGTCGAGCTTTCGGTGAGCACGAAGCCATCGTCGTCGAGGGTGGGCACCAGCCCGTTCGGGTTGAGCGAGATGTAGGGCTCGCTGGCGTGCTCGCCCTTGTAGAAATCGAGCGCAACCTCCTCGATCGGCAGCTTGTATTCCGCGATCAGCGCGCGGATCGGCCGGCTCGTATTCGACACTTCCAGAATGTAAAGCTTGGCAGTCATCTGATTCCTCCCCTTCCGCTTCTTGAGCCGCGGGCTCAACACACGTCGCCCTCACCACGATACCATAGCTAATAGGGATTCTTCGGCGAGCGATCCTCCGACAGGCTGCCGCGTATGCGCTTGGTCAGGTTCTCGATGGCGTCGGCGAGATGGATCTCGGCGATGTTGTAGTCGCCCCGCGCCACCCGCAGCTTGTGCGCCTCCAGCATCACCTCGCCCCAGGAAACGCCTTCCGGCGGGAAGAAGCGATAGGACGCCAGCTCGATGAGCAGGCCGAGCGGGTCGCGGAAATAGATCGAATCCATGAAGCCACGGTCCTTGACGCCGCTATGCTCGATGCCGCGTTCGTCGAGCCGCTGCACGGCTTGGGCGAAGGTCGCCCGCGACACCGAGAAGGCGATGTGGTGGACCACGCCGACGTCGCGCGAGGTGGGCGTCGCGTCCGGCTTGCGGCTTTCCTTGGTGAACACGGTGATCAGCCGCCCGTCGCCGGGGTCGAAATAGAGGTGGCTCTCCTCGGGAACGTCGAGATTGGGCTGCTCGAAGACGAACGGCATGCCCAGAACGCCTTCCCAGAAATCGATCGAGGTCTGCCGGTCGGCCCCGACCAGGGTGATGTGGTGAACGGCCTGGCTTTGCAGTTTCTGCATGGGCTAACTCCCCCTCTGCTGAGAATGACCTAGATATAGGGCGCAAGGCGCCACCAATCGACAAGCTCATCGGCAAGCCAGGGGACCATGCCCGACGCACCACAGGAAGCCGCAGATTCCGTCCCGATCATCGTCATGGGTGTGGCGGGGAGCGGCAAGACGTCCGTCGGCAAGGCCTTGGCGCAGAGCCTCGGCATGCCGTTCCGCGACGCCGACGAATTCCACCCCAAGGCCAACATCGCCAAGATGTCGGCCGGCGTTCCCTTGACCGACGCGGATCGCTGGCCCTGGCTCGACGCCATCGGCAAGGCTCTGGCCGAATCGGACGGCAAGCTGATTGTCGCCTGCTCGGCGCTGAGGCGCGTCTATCGCGAACGGTTGACCCGAGCCGCCGGCCGGCCAGTGATCTTCGTCTGGCTCGAAGGTTCGAAAGAGACGATCGGAGCCCGCATGGCGCGCCGCAAGCACCATTTCATGCCGACGAGCCTGCTCGACAGCCAGTTTGCCACCCTGGAGCCGCCCGGCCCGGACGAACTGGTCGTGCGTGTCTCGATCGAGCCGCCGCTCGACCGGGTGATCGCGGCGGCGCTCGCCGGCCTGCCCGCCGCCCGCGAGCGCGCCAATAGGCTTTCCGCCCGGTAAACTTCTGGGCAACCTTTCGCTGTCGGAATGGTCATACCGGCGCATGAGTGATTCGCCGGCAGGACATTCGTAAATGGCAGAGATTATCCAGTTTCCGTTGCGCCGCGCCGATCCCGACGACGACGAGGGACTCGACATCGACCTCATCACCGCCGTCGACGTGGCCATCCGCGACCTCCGCGACATCGCGCGGGCCCTCGGCGAAGACACCGTGCGCGAACAGGCCGAAGCCTGCCGACGCATGCTCGAACGTGCCTTCAACACGGCGCATTAGCCATGGCCAGACGCCCCAGTGACCCACGTGAGGCAGCCGAGGCCGTGTTCCGTGCCAAGGCGCCGCCCCTGCCGGAGCCGACGGCTAAGCCGTCCACCCTTCCCGGCGTCAAGGAGCAGGTGACGCTCCGCCTCGACCGCGACGTTCTCGACCATTTCCAGGAAGCCGGCCCCGGCTGGCAGGAACGCATCAACGCCGCCTTGCGCAAAGCGGCCGGATTGTAGGCTGCGAGGTCCCCACGGGAACCTCTACACCCTAGCGTTGCGCTCTTCGCGGGCGGCAAGCGCCCGTTCAAGGTTCGGCGTCGCCGCGATCAGCTCGGCCGTATAGGGATGGCTCGGATTGGCGAAGATGCGCTCGGTCTCGCCATGCTCGACGATCTTGCCGTCGCGCATGATGACGACGCGGTCAGTGATGGCGCGCACCACCGTCAGGTCGTGCGAGATGAACAGGTAGGAAACGGCGAAGCGGTCGCCGAGATCGGCCAGCAGGTCGAGGATCTGGGCGCGGATCGACACGTCGAGCGCCGACACCGCTTCGTCGAGAACGATCAGCGAGGGCCGTGTGATCAGCGCCCGTGCGATGGCCAGGCGCTGGCGTTGGCCGCCCGAGAACTCGTGCGGATATTTGTCGCCGTCGGCCGGCGTCAGACCCACCGCGACAAGCGCCTCGTCGACCCGTTTGCGGCGCTCCAGCGCCGACGGCTTCGAGCGGTCGAGATGAAACGGCTCGGCGATCATCCGCGCCACCCGATAGCGCGGATCGAGGCTGCCATAGGGATCCTGGAAGACCGCCTGCACATGACGGCGGAGCGCCTGGCGCGCCTGCCCGCGGCTGCCGAGAAAATCGGCGCCGTCGAGCGTGACGGCACCGGCGCGCGGCTTGAGCAGCGCCAGGATCACGCGGGCAAGCGTCGACTTGCCGCTGCCCGATTCACCGACCAAGCCGAGATTCTCGCCCCGCCGGATGGTGAAGCCGACATCGTCCACGGCGCGGAAATGGCGTGGCCGCTCGAACAGCTTCTGCCGCGGCAGCCGGTACTCCTGAACTACGCCGCTGACATCGAGGATCGGTGCGTGGTGGCCCTCATCCGGGGTGAGCCGCCGGGTCCGCTCGGAGCGATAGGTCGAGGCCGCGAACAGCATGCGCGAATAGGGATTCTTCAGGCCGCGAAAGAGACCGACTGTCTCGCCGTGCTCGACCACCGCGCCATCCTTCATGATGGCGATGCGGTCGGCCATCTCGGCCACCACGGCAAGATCGTGGCTGATGAGGACGAGGCCGACATCGTCCTCGGCGACCAGCCGGCGCAACAGGTCGAGGATGCGCGCCTGCGTGGTGACATCGACGGCAGTCGTCGGCTCGTCGGCGATCAGCACTTTCGGCTTGAGCACGGTTGCCATGGCGATCACCACGCGCTGGCGCTGACCGCCTGACAATTCGTGCGGATAGGTGTCGAGCGGAAATCGTGCCATCGGCAGGCCGACCCGGTCGAGCGCCTCGCGGGCCAGCTCCGCGGCGTCCGCCTGGCCTGCCCCGCGATGCACGCGCACCGTCTCCGCCACCTGCGCCCCGATAGTCTTCACCGGGTTGAGCGCGCTCAGCGGCTCCTGGAAGACCATGCCCAGCGTATTCCCGCGGTGGCCGCACATGGCACCCTCGTCGAGCGCCATCAGATCGGCACCGTCGAGCACCACGCGGCCGCCGGCAATCGCGCGGTGGGGCAGCAGCCGCATGACGCCAAGCGCCGTCATCGTCTTGCCCGAGCCCGATTCGCCGACAACGCCGAGTACCTCGCCGCGCCCGACGAAGAGCGACACGCCCTTGAGGATCGGCGTGGAGCCGATGGAAACGGTCAGGTCCTCGACGGAGAGCAGGGTCATCGCGCCCGCCGCCACCTGGGATCGAGCACGTCGCGCAGTCCGTCGCCGAGAAGGTTGAGGCCGAGCACCGCGAGCACGATGGCCAGCCCCGGCAGGATCGCCAGACGTGGCGCCAGCGCGATCATGGTCTGTGCATCTGCGAGCATGCGGCCCCAGCTTGTCGCCGGCGGCTGCGTGCCCAGCCCGACATAGGAAAGCGCAGCCTCCGCCAGGATGCCCAGCGAGAACTGGATCGTCCCCTGCACCACCAGCGTGCTCAACAGGTTGGGCAGGATGTGCTCGATCGAGATCAGCCAGCGCCCCTTGCCGGCGACACGGGCGGCCAGAACGTAGTCGCGCGTCCACAGCGACAGCGCCGCTCCGCGCGTCAGCCGCGCAAAGACCGGCACGTTGAAAATGCCGATGGCGAGGATCGCGTTGACCGCGCCGGGCCCGAGCAGCGCCGTGATCATGATGGCGAGCAGCAGGGCGGGAAAGGCGAAGACCAGGTCGTTGACCCGCATCACCACTTCGTCGAGCCAGCCGCGCCGCGCCGCCGCCAGCAGGCCCAGGGGCACGCCGAGCCCGACGCCGACGCCGACGGCAATCAGCGCCACGGCCATCGAATTGCGCGCACCCTCCATCAGCATGGAGAGCTCGTCGCGGCCGAAATGGTCGGTCCCCAGCCAGTGCAGGGCGGAGGGCGAGAGCAGCCTGTCGGGAATCGAGATGGCCGCCGGGTCGTAGGGCGTCCACACCAACGAAAGGAGCGCGATGGCGACCATGACGACCGTGATGACGCCGCCGACCACCATGCTGCCATGCGGCCGTCGCTGGACCGCGGGCTGCGCCGGCACGGTGTCCGGCGGACGCTCGCTCATGGCCGGTGCCTCCGCAGCCGCGGGTCGATCGCCGCATAGGCGAGATCGACGGCGAAGGTGACCACGACCACCGCGGCGACGAGCAGCAGCACCACGCTCTTCACCACGATCAGGTCGCGCTGGCCGATCGCCTGGAAGACCAGACGGCCGAGGCCGGGCAGGTAGAACACGTTCTCGATGATGATCGCGCCGGCAAGCAGGAAGGAAAACTGCAGCCCGATGATGGTCATCACCGGGATGAGCGCATTGCGCACCGCATGGCGGCGCACCGCCTGGTCCGCGGTCAAGCCCTTGGCGCGAGCGGTGCGCATGAAATCCTCATGCAGCGTGTCGAGCAACGAGGAGCGCATCACCCGCGCCAGGATCGAGGCCTGCGGCAAGGCGAGCGCGATCGCCGGCAGGGTGAGCGCCTTGAGGCCCGCGAAGAGACCGGCGTTCCAGCCGGGAAAGCCGCCGGCCGAGAACCAGTGCAGGCCAAGCGAGAAGGCCAGCACCAGGAGCATGGCAAACCAGAAGTTCGGCACCGCGATGCCGAGCTGGGTCGCCCCCATGATGACGAGGTCGGCCGGCTGGTTGCGCCGGGTCGCCGCGATGATGCCGACCGGAAAGGCGATGGCGACGGCCAGCGCCAGCGCCATCAGCGCCAGCGGCAGGCTGACCCACAGGCGCTGGGCGACCAGTTCGGCAACCGGCACCCGGTAAGTGTAGCTGATGCCGAAATCGCCGTGGACGAAGCCCGCGATCCACATCAGGTAGCGCTGCATGAGCGGCTGATCGAGGCCGAGCTGATGGCTGAGGGCGGCGACCGTGGCGGGGTCGGCGTTCAGCCCCAGCATGAAGGAGGCCGGATCGCCCGGCAGCACTTCCATCACCAGGAAGATGACGATGCTGGCGGCAACGAGGGTTGCGAGCAGGGAGGCGAACCGCGTTGCGACGTAGGATGCCATCTGGCTCGTGCCGTCACGGACGATGGCCGGCGGACACGCCGCCGGCCGACGCCAGTGCCCTCAATTCTCCCAATAGACCTTGGTCAGGTCGTTGGCCTGGATCGGTGAGTTCGCCCACAGACCCTTGATCTTGGCGTTCCACACGCCGGTCTTGGCGAGCTCGAACAGGAACACGTTCACCGCGTCGTCGGCGATCTTTCTCTGGATGTCGCCGAGCAGCGCGATGCGCTTGGCCGGGTCGGTCGCCAGGTTCAGCTCATCCATGAGCTTCTTGAAAGCGTCCGAGTGGTAGTCGAAATAATAGTCGTCGCGCGCATAGATGCCGTAATCCGCCGGCTCGGTGTGCGAGACGATGGTCAGGTCGTAGTCCCGGTTCTTGAACACGTCGGACAGCCACTGTGCCCATTCGACCGGAATGATCTGGGCGTCGACGCCGACCGCCTTGAGCTGCTGGGCGATGATCTCGCCGCCGCGCCGCGCATAGCTCGGCGGCGGCAGCTTCAGCGTCACCTTGAAGCCGTCGGGATAGCCGGCCTCCTTGAGCAGTTCCTTCGCCTTGGCCGGATTGTAGGCATAGAGGCCGGTGAGATCGACATAGCCCGGATCGGCTGGCGAAAAGTGGCTGCCGATCGGCGTGCCGTAGCCGAACATGGCGCCGTCGATGATCGCCTTGCGGTCGATGGCATAGGACATCGCCTGGCGCACCTTGAGGTCGTTGAACGGCTTCTTGCCGTTGTTCATGGCCAGGATCGTCTCGCCCTCGGTGGTGCCGATCACCACCTTGAAACGCGGATCGGACTTGAACTGCGCCAGCGTCTCCGGCGCCGGGAAATTTGGGAAGGCATCGACGTCGCCGGCCATCATCGCGGCGAAGGCCGCGGTCGGATCGGAGATGAACTTGAACGTCGCCTTGTCGAGCTTGGCCGGCGTCCCCCAGTAGTCCGGGTTCTTCGCAAGGTCGACATGGTCGCCCTTCACCCAGTCGACGAACTTGAACGGGCCCGTGCCGATCGGATGGGTGGCGTTGCCGGCAGCGCTGTTGGGCGCCACGATCTCCGCGTCGCCCCAGCCGAGATTGTAGAGGAAGTCGCCCTCGGGATGCTTGAGCGTCACCTTGACGGTCAGCGGATCGACCGCCTCGACCTTGTCGATGGCGGCGAAGAGCTGCTTCTGGCCGTTGGTGCTGCCGGGTGCGGTGGTGCGGTCGAGCGAGAACTTCACCACGTCGGCGGTGAGCGGCGTGCCGTCGTGGAACTTCACCCCGTCGTGGAGGTGGAAGGTGTAGGTGAGGCCGTCATCCGAGATGTCCCAGGACTGGGCGAGATCCGGCTGCACGGCGCCCGTCTCGTCTATGCGCGTCAGGCCCTCGAAAATATTGGCATAGGTGACCTCGTCGGTCGCCGCCGCATTGCCCGATGTCGGATCGAGGCCGGGCGGCTCGAGCACCATGCCGATGGTGATGTCGGTGCGCGCGGCAGAGGCGGCGCCGGGCGCCAGACCCACCGCAACCAAGACGGCCAGGGCCGCCAGCCTGAGTGCCTGCATGGATGGTTCTCCCTCCCCTTGGGCCGGGACCGGCCGGTGGATTGCTATACCTGTCCGTAGAGAAGATGGTGCGTAGCCAGTGCCATGATCTTAGCCGAATCCACCATGTCGTCGATCACCACGTATTCGTCCGGCTGGTGGGCGAGATCGAGGATGCCTGGCCCGTAGGCGATGCAATCCTTGATTCGGCCGATGCGGTCGATGTGCTTCTGGTCGTAGGTGCCGGGCGAGACGACGTAGTCGGGGTCGCGGCCGAGCACGGCGGCGATCGCCGCCGAGACCGAGCGCACTACCGGCGCATCGCGCTCGGTCATGGTCGGGATCACGTCCCACAGGTCGCGCAGCTCGTAGCGGAACTTCGCGCGCGTCTCGGCGAGGCGGTCGAGGATGCCGCGCACCTCGTCCTTCACGTCGGCGAGGTCCTCCTCGATGAGGAAGCGCCGGTCGATGACCATGCGGCAGGAATCGGCGACGCAGGCCGAGGGGAAGCCGGAATAGTCCTCGCCCATGCCGCCGTGGATCGAATTGATGTTGACCGTCGACTGGCGCGCCCCGTCCGGCACCACCGGCATGGATGTGCGCCGAGCGGCGAGCGCCGGGTAGAGCTCCGCCTCGAAGGCGTCGAGCACCGCTCCCATGTGGCGGATGGCGCTGTCGCCGAGGAACGGCATGGAGCCGTGGGCGATGCGCCCCTTGGTCTCGATCTCCGCCCACCAGACGCCGCGATGGCCGAGGCAGACGCGGTCCTTGTTGAGCGGCTCGGGGATGATGACATGGTCGATGCGCGGCCGCGCCATAAGCCCGCGTGTCGGCGAGATAGGCGACGCCGCCATAGCCGCCCGATTCCTCGTCCGCCGTGCCGGAAATCTCGATGGCGCCGGGATGGTCTGGGTAGAGCGCGAGGAACGCCTCCACCGCCACGATCGCGGTTGCCAGGCCACCTTTCATGTCGCAGGTGCCGCGGCCATAGACACGACCGTCGCGCACGGCGCCGCCGAACGGATCGAAGCTCCAGCCGGCGCCAGCCTCGACCACGTCGATGTGGCCGTTGAAATGGACGCAGGGCCCCGGGCTGCGGCCCTCGCGGCGAGCGATCACGTTCCAGCGCGGATAGCGGTCGCTGTCGCCGGGCGTTCCCTCGGCGCGGACGAACATCGCCTCGAAGCCGAGCGGTCTGAGCCGCCGGGCGATCGCCTCGCAGCAGTCGCGATAGGCTTCTCCGGGCGGATTGACCGTCGGGATGCGGACCAGTTCCGAGGTGAGCGCCACCAGATCGTCCCGACTATCCTCGACTTGACGCCCGATTGCCTCCAGCACGTATCGCCCTCCGAGAGCGAGGCCTTAGCCCCCAGGCAGAGCCTCGGCATTGCCGCAACCGCTGTCAATCGCGTTCCGGAGACCGGCGTCCCCAGTACGGCGCACCGAGGCCGGCAAAGGCCGGCCCGGCGCACGATTGTGGAGGCAACGTCAGACCTTGCAGAAGGCGCGGTAGAGCGAGCTGATGATTTCGGCCACCTCCGGCCGGGCAATCGAATAATAGACGTTCTTGCCGTCGCGCTGCGCCTCGACCAGTTCGTCGGCGCGCAGGCGGGCGAGCTGCTGCGACACGAAGGGCTGGCGCAGTTGCAGCTTCTGCTCCAGTTCGCCGACGCTTTTGCGGCCGTCGAGCAGCAGGCACAGGATGACCAGCCGCGTCTCATGCGACATCGCCTTGAGGAACTCGCTGGCGTGCTGCGCACTGCCGAGCATCCGTTCCAGGCCGTCCCTCGGTATCGCCTCGTCGTCTTCGTGCCATCACGGCCGTCGCTGTCACCTGCATGTCTCGAAATCCCGGCGCCCTGCGCATCGGTTCATAGTCACCGCCTGAAACAAAGTCTACCGAACGGCAACACTATGGCGGCAACCGTCGGACGCCGCTGCTTTGGCGCCTTGCCACGACGCAAGAGTCGCGCCGCGTTTTGTCGGCAGCACATCAAGAACCGAAAACCGGCCGCGAATACACATTCAGGTTTCTGAAAATGAAGCGGACCCGGAGAATATTCTCGTCGCGGGGCAGCGTTTCGGAGCAAATCGTTCCAAGTCGCGCGAAAGGTCCTGGCAATACCGACTGCGGCGCATTTCCTCCGCTTCGCTTCGGCTTGCCCGCCGATCGGCTCAGGCGGCCTCGGCCTCGACGAACCGGCGTTCTTGCTCCGATGGAAGGAAGTCGACGTCGTCTTCCGCTGCCCTCGGTGGCACGGCCCGCCCCCGGCCCGCATCGAAACCGGTGAACTGGTAGCCGAGGTAGCGTTTGGCATCGATCACGTCATAGCCGAGCTGCAGGCGCAGCTTCTTGCGCAGCTTGCTGACGTGGCCCTCGACCACGACCTCGTCGACGCTTTCCTCGAACACGCCGTAGACGGCGTTGAAGATCTGCGTCTTGGTGACGCGGCGATGGGTGTTCTTGGCGAGGAATTCGAGGATGTGGCGCTCGCGACGCGGCAGCGCCAGCGGCTTGTTGTCGATTTCGATGTCGCGGCCGTCGAAGAAGATCTTCAGGCGCTCGCAGCTCACCTGCCGATACTTCTGGTTCACGCGCCGCCAGATCGCCTCCGAGCGCGCGATCAGCTCCTTCACGTGGACCGGTTTGCGCACCACGTCGTCGATGCCGGCCGTGAACAGCTCGAGGGTGGAATCGAGACAGCGGATTTCGGCCAGCGCGATGATCGGGGCGTCAGTGCGGCTTCTGATCAGCCGCGGCAGCGTCGGCCGGTCTTCGCATTCGCCGAGCAGGACCGACTGCACCGAGTCGATGTCGTCCGAAGACGCCGCGAACAGCCATTCGCGAAATTCAAGAGGTTGCAGGCCGAGGCTGGCGACTCCTTCACCGCGGAATGAGGCGGCATAAGCTTCGGTCACCTCGTCCCGTTCATCGACGACGATATGCATGTATGCCCCCAGGCGGTATCGAGTTCCGGGCCGGTCCGCTTCGCCAAAGAGATGGGCATCGGCCGCAATCGGCGGCCCAATGACACCAACTACTCTTGGGAAATTCCGGGACAGACTGCCGGCTACGCGACGCAACGCTGAACGCCCGCGATTGTGGGGCAAATATGGTAAACCAATCGCTAACGGACGCCCGCGAGACGGGCGGCGTCGGGCGCTTCTTTGCAGCCTCAGGCCGCCGCCAGGACGGTTTCGATCTTCGCCTTGAGGGTCTCGGAGTCGAACGGCTTCAGCACGTATCCGGACGCACCGGCATCGTTGGCCGCCTTGAGATTGTCGGGTGAGCCTTCGGCGCTGACCAGGATGATCGGCGTGGCCTTCAGGGCTTCGTCGGCGCGCGCCTGCTTGACCAGCTCCAGCCCGTCGACCGGCGCCATGTACCAGTCGGAGATGACCAGCCCATATTTGCGCTCGCGCATCTTGGCGAGCGCCTCCTCGCCGTCGCTGGCCACATCGATTTCGGCAAAGCCGGCCCGATGCAGAAGATTGCGCATGATGCGGACGACCGTCTGATAGTCGTCCACCACCAATATCGGCATCGAATAGTCGATTGACATGACCTTCGCCCGCCCCTTTGGCATCCACTGCCGGAGAGACTAGCGCAGGCGGATAAAGGAACCGCGAGCATCAGGTTTCAAATCGTGCCGTCAGAAAGCAAGGAAGCGGTAACCATCCGGCTACTTGCAGAAGTTGCGTGCCTCGTCCGTCCAGGCGCCGAATCCCGTGGCCACCATGTTCGTGATGACCGTGCACACATATTGCTTCTGCGCCGGATTGTTGTTGGGCCCGGCGTGGTAGCGCGCCACGGCGAGCGTCCAGCTCCCCTCCTGCCGGCGTAGGACTTTGAGGAAGCGGGCGGCGTAGTCCACGTTGGCGTGCGGGTCGAACATGCGCCTCAGCGAAGCGAACTCACGCCCGTGGAAATAGTGGTTGATCTGCATGCAGCCGATGTCGATCAGCTTGATGCCGTCCGCCTGCGCCGCGTCGAAGCGGCGGATCGCGTCGTCGAGGCTGGTGGCGAAATAGGCCTCGCCGGCGATGTTCATGGCCAGCGGCTGCAGCGAGTCCTTGCGGCCCGACTCGGTGAGGCCGACCGCATAGAGCACGCCCGAGCGGCACCTCATACTTGACCGCCGCCGCGCGCATCTCGCCCTCGCACGGATTCGCTGGCGCCGCCAGCGCCGCGCTAGACGTAAAGGCGATCAGGGCCGCGATAACGATCCTGGCGAGGGGCATCGTGGGTATCCTGCTCGTGAAGGGCGAAGGCATCGCTGCCGCGCTGTGCCTGCGGCCGCGGCGACGGCAGCGCGCTGGTCGCTGGCCATGTGCCCGGAAGAAGCGCCGGTGCCCGCCCCGCCGCTCTGCTGGCCGGAGGCCGCGGCATCGCCGAGGCGCGGCCCCCCCGCGTCGCGTTTGTCGACCTGAACCTGCCCAGCCTCGTAGCCGGCGTGATGCAGCGCATCGCGCAGCGATGCATCGTCGCGCGCCAGCGCGTCGGCCGTCTCCTGGCGATCGGCCTTGAGATGGACGTTGACCGTGTTGCCATTGAGGCTGATGCGCAGGTCGATCTGGCCGTATTCGCGCATGTCGAGATTGAGGGCGATGGTCCGCACCGGCTCCGAGCGGAGCGCCGTTCGTTGCGCCGTCTGAGCGCGCAGGCGCCGCCTGCGCCACAGCCGCCCGTGCCGCATCGAGGGCGCCGGCAATGCCCTGCGCCACGCCGGCCGTGAGCGGCGAGACCGGCGCCGAGCCGATGCACCAGCAGCCGGATTGCTGCCCGCGGGCGAACCGCTGACTACCGCCTGCTGCTTCTGCTCCCCGTGTTTGGCCATGATGGAGACGGCCGGCCCCGTCGTCCTGCCTTGGCGGCCCTCGGACGGTCGTGCCGAGGCGGTTTCGCTGAGTCCGCAATCCCGTCCCGCCCGGCAGTCTGCCGGTCGGCAGGGTCTTTCGCTGATGCCGACGAACCATCGCGATCGGCAGAAGCCAGGCTCTCCCGGCTACTGATCCTTCCGCGCAGCGCGAAAAACCGCCGGCGATCCGTCCTCGGCCTCGACCGCGCCTCGCCTGCGCCCCTTCGCACGGCCGGGTTGACCGCTTTCGGCGCGCCAGTGGGTATGGCAGGAGCAAGGTGCCGTTCATAGGCGGCCACCCGCGCATCGATCGACCCGGCGGAGACGCCCGGCGGCGTGGCCTGTTCATCGCTCTGTGGCGCCTTCGCCGCAGTGCCGGTTTGCTGCCCACGGCGATCGCTTGTCAGATGCGGCAAAGGCCGCGGCGGAGTCGCCCCGCGCCCAAAGACGGACGCGCCCGGAATCCGTTTGCGCGTCTCCCCTCGCCCGCTTTGCCGAAGCCTCGGCGGCCGCATCCTTTCCCGGTTCGCCGACCGCGGCGCCATCATACTCAGGGCGAACGGCTCGCCCGACCTTTCCGTGATCGATCGACCCGGCGGCCGACACCGCATCAGGCCGTAGGAGGCCGGCGCCGTTGACCTGCGCCAGCGACAAGGCAACCGCCGCCCCCGTTGGCACGGCGGCGCTTGCATCGGCCGGCGACGCCGCGCTGTCGTCCTTGCGGTCCGACTGCCCGGCATCCCGCCGGTTCACAGGATCGTCGGCGGCATCCTTATCCATGCGCTGATGAGGGACAGCTCGACTGTCGCTTGGCTTGTCGCTCACCCCGTCCTGCGTCGCATCCTGCGTCATCTGGTCGCCGTCGTGACGCCCGTCAGCGCGCCGCGGGGCCGCATCGGCTTCGCCATCCTCCGGTGTGTCCGTTGGAGCCGATGGTGAGTCGGATTGCGGGCGTCGCTCGGCAGCCGTCGCCTGCGCGACCTGATCGTACAAGGCGCGGAAATTTCCGGCATCCGCATCGGCACCGTTGCCGCGGCGCAGGGTCGTGGAGGCGCGTTCGGTCCCGGCATCCGCCGGTATGGTTAACGTGACGTTCATTGGGTGCTGGCGATCAGTTTTGCCGTGTCATCAAGCGCAGCCTGCGCCTTCTTGATGATGTCCGGCTCTTCGACGAGTGCTCCGGCGCCCAGCGGCTTGGCCGCGACGACTTTGATCGTGCTGAGGTCGGTGCCCGAAAGCACGCCGTCGAGGGTCGAGCGGACCACGTCGTAGAAGGCCTGATCCGACGGAGCCAGAAGGCTGCGATTGAGCCCCTTGATCTCAGAGGTCGCCTTGTCGACCAGTTCCGGCATCGCTGCCAGAGCGGCGGCATGGTAGAGCTTGGCTCGCGCTTCCTGCACCGAGCCCGCCAGCGCCAGACCGCTCGCCCGCTCGGCGGCGAGCTTGGTGGCCGCGATACGGCCGTTGACGGCTGAGGCCAGCGCGACCGTCAGGTACAGGTCGCAGCGCGACTCCGGCTCGACCATCGCCAGCATGTCGTCCAGTTCAGCGAACCGGTCTTCGGTGTCGAGCGACATGTGGCTGAGGGCGGCGGCGAACCGCACCCTGAAATTGCCCGCATAAACCGAGTGGCGGAATCGATCGAGATATTGGCGCGCCAGCGAGCGGACCTCGGCTTCGTTGCGCTGCCGGTCGGCGACCAGCAACTGTCGGCGGATGGCGGCCTCCTCGACCAGGGTGCCGGGCGCCATCAGACGGGCGACCGCCAAGAGCTGCATCGCCTTGGCCGGGTCGCTCTTCACGGCCAGCGCCGATTGCGCGATGGCCACCTGCCCCGCCATGCTCGCCGGCAGGCTGGTGGGGTCGATGTCGGCCAGCAGGGGTGCGGCGGCATCGGCGTTGCCGCTGGCATAATCGAGGACCCCTTCGATCAGCCGGTGGTCGATCGCCGGTGGCGGATCGAGCGCGGCCAGCGTCTTCAATATCTCCGGCCGCCCGCCGGAGAGGACGTAGGTCACCGCCGCCACCGCATTGCGATTGTCCTGCCAGACGTCCGGATCGGCGGACGTGAAGGCCTTGTCGATCTGGATCATCAGGGCGCGTTGCGCCGCGATCGCCTGCACATCGCCCTCTGCCATGCGATCCTGCAGGTCCTGCAGGGTGCGCACGAGCTCGAAGGGGGCTGTGCCCAACAGCGGCACCGCGGCCAGCGCCGCCTCGTCCTTGGCCGCGCTGCGCGGCCCTTCGCCTTTCGGCCCTTCCACCGTCTCCGGTGCCGGCACCTTCGGCGCCGGCGCCGACGGCTCGTCGGGAAGATATTCGGAAGGGTCGCCAAGCAGGCCGTCGGAGCGCTGGACGGTGGTTATCTCGTGCGTCACGGCCGGCTTCGCCGTCGCGTCCTCGGCGGACTTCGGCGGCTCGGCGGCATCGGTCGGCATGGGCGATCCGGACGCGCCGGCTGACCCGGGATCCCCGACGGATCCGGTGACGGTGCGGTCAATTCCCGGCGCGGCGGTTGCCACTTCGTCCGGCGAAGCGGCCTTCACATCGGCCTTGGCGACGGCGGCATAGGGCGGCCGCAGACGCGGCAGCGGCGGCACGCGCACCGCGACGGCGCGTGGCCGGGCCTCCGCAGCGACCGGCGGCAACACGCTGATTGGTTCCGTCGTGGCTACTGGCGGCTGCGGCTTGGCGAACAGTGTCGCCAGGAAGGCCGCTGCACCGCCGGCGGTCGATTGGGAGGCCGCCGGGAGCGGATCGGCCCCCGCCGAGGCCGACCAGACCAGGACCGCAGCCGCACAGGTCGCAATCAGCGCTCGCGCCGTCATGGCGTGTCCTTCACCAGAATCTCGATGCGGCGATTCTCCGCCGCGTAGGGATCGTCCGGATTCTTCAGGGCGCGGTCGGCGTGGCCCTCAATGGCGATGACCCGCGACTGGTCGAGACCTCCGCGCAACAGCGTGTAGTAAGCCATCTGCGCGCGCGCCGCCGAAAGCCGCCAGTTGTCGTAGTCCGCCGAATGGAACGGCCGCCCGTCCGTATGTCCGCGAACGACGATCCGGCCCGGCTGCTTTGCCAGAACCTTGGCGATGTGCTCGAGAAGCACCACGGTCTTGGGATCCGGCACCGCCGATCCGACGGGGAACATGGCGTAATCGGCATCGTCGGTGAGGTTTATGGTCACGCCTTCGTCCGTCGCCGCGACCGCGAGGCCTGGCGAGGCCTTGCCGACCATCATCGACGCGACGGAATTCTTGATGTCCTTGGCGATCTCCGTCGCCGCGGCCGCAACGGTCTTGGCTTCGTCTGCCTTCGCCGCGGCGGCGGCAGCGGGCGGTTCCGCGGCGGCATCCTTCGCCACTGCCGTCTGCGGCTCCGCAATGGTGGGCGTGGCCGCTGTTGCTACCTCAGGCGCCGCCGCGGCAGCTTTGGCGGATGCATCCGCCGGCGCCGCCTCGCTCGGCGACAGCGCGGCCGCGTCCGGCTTGCCGGATTCCGGCGTTGGCCGCGCCGTGCCTGGCTTGCCGGCCTGGCTCGCCTTCGCGGCGGGGAGCGGCACCATCTGCCAATAGGACGGATCGAACGGGTCGCGCTCGATCTCGCCGCCCGGCATCCCGGTGGCCCGCGCGTCGCCGGTCACGACGTCGACGCTGGTCGCCTGCGTGGAGACGTATTCCTTCTCCAGCTTGGCCAGTACGGCATAGGGATCCTGGAAGGCCTCGCGATCGTATCCGCCATTGGGCGGCTTTAGAGCGGCAGCGGCTGCGTTGATCTTCTTGAGGGCATCTGCGGTGGACCCCGCGCTCTTGTCCTTGTTCTGCGTGTCGCCGAGGTTGCTGCCTGCCGTCAGTTTTGCCGCCAGCTCCGCGGCCGCGTTCAGGGCCGCGGCGGCGGCCTCGGGGCTTATCGACTTGGTCTCGGCGTGCCCGGCATTGAGTTCGATCGGATTGATGTTCGCCCCCGGGACCGGCATCTGGCCGTGCCCTTTCTTGGCCGAGGCGTCGGCGTTCTTGACCGTGCTCAGCCCCTTCAGCTCGCTCGAGCCCTGGGACATGTGAATCGGATTGAAGTACTGGGCGATGCCCTTGCGCACGTTGTCGTCGGTGACGTTGATCAGCCACATGATCAGGAAGAAGGCCATCATCGCCGTCATAAAGTCGGCATGGGCCACCTTCCATGCCGAGCTGTGCTGCGCGTGCTCTTCTTCCTCGTGCCGGCGGATGATGATCAGTTCGTGAGAGGCGGTGTCAGCCATTGCCCGCCGCCTCGGCTTGCGTCATCAGCCGCTCCATCCACGCCGCGATGTTGGTTTCCACCACGGTATCGTCGATGGTCACGCTGACATCGGCCGCGCTGCTTTCGGCACGCTCGACCGGCACCCCGGTCGGCGCGATGGCGGCCTCGACCCGCTCCGTCAATGCAGCAGGACCGGCAATCCTGACCCGGGTGGCGCTACCGCCCGTGACGAGCGCCGACACCGCTTCGATCAGCTCGTTCACGGCGCGCTCGCGCACCGCTTGGTCGAGGAAGCGCAGCAGAACTGTGGCGACCTGCCGGCCGACGCGCTCCTCGATCGCCGCGAGCCCCTCGCTCACCTGACCCGAAAGCGTTTCGCCGATCGCGGCGTGGATTTCGGTCTCCCGCTCGGCCAGGCGGCGATCGAACTCGGCGAGGTCGGCCGTGCGGATGGCATCGAACTCGGCCTGCGCCGCCGCCAGCGCCTCGGCGACCGCTGCGTTCTGGACCGAAAGCCGGTCCTCCGCCGGCAGCGGCGCCGGTTTCTCGTTGAGCCGGCGAAACCCCGCACTGGCGATCTCGGGAGCCGGCCCGCTGGCGAAGCGCGGCAGGTGGGCCGCCGCGGCCTTCACGGTCATGCCGCCTCGTCCTGGTGCAGCCATTGCCGAAGGATGGCGGCCGCCTGCGCCTCGTCATACTCGACGATCTGCTCGAGCCGCTTCTGTGGCGAGCGGTTCAATCGCTTGGTGACGTCCTCGATCAGGTTGACGTTGTCCTCGCTGTCCAGCGGCACCGTCGTGCCGAGTGCCGGCGCGTGGCTGGCCTCGACCGCCGCAAGCTCCGGCGCTGCCGCAATCGAATGCGGCGCTTGCGACACGATCATGCGGACCGCTGGCCTGAAGCCGAACAGCACGACGACGACGGCCACCACGACCATGGCGAACGAATTGAACAGGCCCCCCGCCTGCGCCATGAGCACGCTCAGCATGCCCGGCTCCGCGGGCGCCGCGCCGAGGTCGTTGACGAAGTCGACCGACGCCACCTTGAGCTGGTCGCCGCGGTCCTTGGTGAAGCCGGAGGCCGCGGAAACGAGCTGCTCGATGTCCATCATCTGGTGCTCGACCGGCAGGGCATCGGGGCCCTGCTTGGCGACCTCGTCCAGCCGGTTCTTGTTGACCAGCACGGCGATCGACAGCCGCTCGACGTTGAAGCCGTCATGCGCGGTCTCGATCGTGCGCGAGGAGACCTCGTAATTGGTGGTTTCCTCGCGGCGGTCGTTGTTCTCGTTCGAGTTCTTGCCGTTCGAGCCCGATTTGTTGGCCTGATCGGGCAGGTTCTGCTGCACCGAAGCGGCGGCGTCGCTCGACGAGTTCTGCGCCTGCGCGTTCTCGCGCACCATGCGCACCGACCGCTCCACCCGCGACGACGGATCGTAGATCACCTCGTTGGTCGTCGAGCGGTCGAGGTTCAGCCGCGTCACCACGCTGACCTGAAAATTGCCGATGCCGAGATAGGGCGTCAGCGTGCGCCGGATCTTGTCCTCGATCTCGTGGTTCACGGTCTGCTCGACGGCCGCCATCTTGCCGGCGGAGGCGCTCTCCATGTCATCGCCGGAGGCCAGCAGCTGGCCCTCGGTGTTGAGCACGGTGACGTTGTCGACCTTGAGCCCGGGGACGGCGGCGGCGACCAGGTGCCGGATCGCCTGGGCCGGGCTCGCATTGGTGGGCATTTCGGTGCGGATGACCACCGACGCCGAGGCGGCCTGCTGCTGGCTGCGCAGCGAGGTCGAATCCGGCAGCACCAGATGCACCCGCGCCGCCGTGATGCCGTCGATGCTCTGGATCGTGCGCGCCAGTTCGCCTTCCAGCGCCCGCGTCTTGGTGACGTTCTGCATGAACGAGGTCAGGCCGAACGATCCCACCTTGTCGAACAGGTCGTAGCCGGAATTGGCGCTTTCCGGCAGGCCCTTCTCGGCCAGCAGCATGCGGGCATGGGCCGTATCGCCGTAGTTGACGGTAACCGTCTGGCCGTCGGCGTTGACGTCGAATTCGATGCCGGCTTCCTTGAGGGCCGCGCCGATGCGCGCCACATCGTCGCGCGTCAAGCCGGTATAGAGGACCTCCTGCTGCGGACGGCCGAGATAGTAGGCACCGACGCCGATCACGGCCATGACGGCCACGCCGACCAAGGCCAGTGCGATCAGCCGGCGGCCGCCGAGGCCGACGATACTGGTCCACAAGCGTTCAACAGCATCCCGCCCCATCGGCAGTCGCGCTCCTTCTTTTCGCGCCCTGTTCCACCGGCCTGACCGAACCGCTGGCGAACGCGCCCGGAGGCGAGTGTGACGACACCGGCTCCCGGCTAATCTCGAAGGTCAACCTTGCGTGAAGGTTGCGCGCAAAAGGATGGGGCCGCGCCCCGAAGGGCGCGGCCCCTGATACAACAGAACCGCTGAGTGGGGTTCGCTACCGCGATTAGCGGAACAGCGTCAGGATGTTCTGCGTGCTGGCGTTGGCGATCGACAGCGACTGGACGGCCAGTTGCTGCTGGGTCTGCAGGGCCTTCAGCTTGGTCGATTCCTCTTCCATGTTGGCATCGACCAGGGCGCCGACGGCAGTCGTGTTGGCGTCCGACAGGGCCTTGACGAAGTTCTGCTGCGAGGTCACCCGGTTCTGATAGGTGCCGATCTGCGAGGCCGCGCTGGTCACCTGCGACAGGGCCTTGTCGACGACCTTCAGATAGCCCTGGATGGTGGCGCTGGTGGCGCTGCGTGAGGTGATGTCGATATCGGCTGGCCGCGCCGAGGCGTCACGGTGCCTGAGCCGCCCGTCAGGTCAGTGCCTTGCAGGCCGAGGGCGGCCACGGCGACGGTCGGCGTGCCTCCACCGGCATCCGTACCAGCGGCGGTCGCGGCACCGATGACGAAGTTGTCAGCGAGAGAAGCTGACAGACCACATGGTGGTGTGCCGTCGACTGACGCCGGTGATGCCGGCAACTCCGGCATCCGTCAGGGCCTGATTGAGCACCTTGCGAGGTCGCCGTCGCTGCAGATCGTGTGTGCCGTTGATGCCGGCATTGGCAAGCGTGGTCTGATCGATGGTGACCGCCTTGGCCGAACCGCCGATTCTGGTCACGTTGAACGTGACCTGATCGGTGTCATCGGTGAAATTGACGGCTGCCGACTCCACCGTAGCCGGATTAGTTCCGGTTGCCGTATAGCCCTGGATGGAGATGACCTGGTCGAGGATGCCGGTCACGGCGCCGCCATTGCCATAAAGCCGGATAGCGTCAAGGCCGACGTCGATCGTGCCGATCGTGAGGTCGTTGTTGGAGTCGCGTGACACCGACGACACGATGCTCGAGGTGGCAGGAGGGCTGGTGGTGGTGTCGCCCCAGTACAGCCAGTTCTGGCCCGAGAAGGAGGAGGACTTCGCGACAGCGTAGAGTTGGGCCTGGTCGGCTTCAATCGTCTGCTGAACCTTGGCCCTGTCGACGTTGGCGCCGGTCGCCGTGGTCAGCTGATCCTTGAGGTCGTTGAGCGCGGTGATCGCGGCATTGAGGCCGTTATAAGTGGTGGTCAGCGTCGACGCACCGAGGCTGAGCGAGTCGGTGACCGCGCCGAGTGCGCCGTTGTCCGACTTGATGGTGGTGGAGATCGACCAGTAGGCGGCGTTGTCGGCAGCGGTGTTGACGCGCAGGCCGGTCGAAACGCGGTTGTTGGTCTGGTCGAGTTGCGAGTTGATGCTCCGCAGGGTCTGCAGAGCGACCATGGCAGAGTTATTGGTCAACAGGGATGTCATAGCGAACCCTTCTAGTGTGTCGTTGTCACGGACATACCGGGCTCGCACCGGTATGGCGGGGCGGCATCATGCCTTTGGGATGACCTGGCGTGCGGACGAATGTGCCCGCGCAAGCCCCGGCCCCAACTCGCCATGACCGGCATAATGACAGGCGAATATTACCGCTTGGTTTCCAGCCCGCCCGTCAAAAATACGACTGCACGAGCCCGCCGATGAGCAGGTTCCAGCCGTCAATCAATATGAAGAACAATATCTTGAAGGGCAGCGCCAGAATCGCCGGCGGCATCATCATCATGCCCATGGACATCACCAGCGTGCCGACGACGATGTCGATGATGAGAAACGGCAGCACGATCAGGAAGCCGATTTCGAAGGCACGCCTCAGCTCCGACACCATGAAGGCCGGGATCAGCACCCTGAGGTCCACCTTGTCGGGCGGCAGGGCCTCCTCGGCGGCGGCAGCGGCGGAGACGCCGGGTGCCGCCCCCGTGACCGGCGGGAGCGTGCCGGGCGCCGCATTGGCCGCGCCGTGGATGCGGGTCGCATCGAGATCTTCGAATAGTTTCAAGTCCTTGGGACGCACCTGCCCGGCCATGAAGGTGCGGAACGGGTCCGAGATCTTGGTATAGGCCTCCTGCTCGCTGATCTGGTTGTTGAGCAACGGCTGCACGCCGTCTTGCCAGGCGCGGTCGAAGGTCGGCGCCATGACGTAGAAGGTCATGAACAGGGACAGGCTGATCAGCACCAGGTTGGCCGGCGTGCTCTGCATGCCAAGGCCGGAGCGCAGGAACGACAGGGCAATGACGAAGCGGGTGAAGCTCGTCACCATGATCAGCAGGCCCGGCGCCACCGACAGGACGGTCAGGACCACGACCAGCTGAACGATGCGCCCCGAGACGCTGGCGCCATCGGCCGGAATGAGCGTGTCGAGGAGGGACGCCTGGGTCTGGGCGTGCGCGCTTGCCGTCACCAGCAGCATCGGGATCGCTGCCGCGAGCAGTGGCCCGAGCCGCACCGTCAACCGTGACGCAACCGCCGAATTCCGCATCGGGCTGTCCCTACTGGATGACGAGGGTCTGGATCACCAGCTCGCTGACGCGCCCGTTGGTGCGCACCGCGGCCCGTTCGTTGAGGTCCTCGAGCAGATGCTGCAGCGCACTCGGCCCCTCGAGCTGAGCGATATTGACCGTGCGCAGATAGGCCAGCATGTCCTGGCGGACCTCGGCGCCGGTCACCTCCGGATTTGCCAGCGCGCCGTTCTTGAACACCATCGATGCCTCGAGCCGCACCCAGGTATCCGACGGCGAGGCGAGATTGGTCACCACGGCATCGAGCGGTTTGACCACGGTATCGCCGCTGTATTTCATGGCGATGAGGTGCTTGTCCGCCGCCGTCGCGGCGGCAGCGTCGCGCTTGGCAATGGTGGTTTCGATTGTCTGAGCGGTCTTGATCCCGAAGAGGACGCCGCCGGCGGCCGCCACCGCGGTGATCGCCAGCGCGCTGATCGCAATGCCCATCCACGGCGGGAACTTCGAACCTTTGGCGGCGAGTTCGGCCTTCTTGAGCTCCACGGACGAGTCATCGTTGACGTCGGTGAGGTCCGAATCGTCGATGTCGTCGTCTTCCGGCTCGGGCGGCGCGGCCTGATCCTTCTTCTTCTTTCCGAACAGGCCGGCCATCTATTGCATCTCGCTGATCTTGCCGCGGCCGCCGTAGGAGATGCGGGCTTCGGCGATCTTGTCGTAGGAAATCATGTTGTTGTCGGCGATGTCGTAGGGCCGCACGATGCCGGCGATGGTCAGCACCCGGACTTCATGATTGACGCGCACCTCCTGCGATCCGCTGATCAGCAGGTTGCCCTCCGGCAGGACTTCGGTGACGACCGCCGCGATCGACAGGTGCAGCTTCTCCGAGCGGTCGATCGACCCGGTGCCCTTTGCGTCCGCCGAGCCGCTGGCGCTGAGATCGGCTGAGGCGTTGCCCGACTTCCCGGCGGGCATGCCGAAGCCGCCCCAGCCGAGATCGAAGCCCAACGAGCCCTTGGCGTTGGCCTGCTTCGAGCGGCCGCTGGTGTTATCGAATTGCGCCATGTCGTTGATGTCGATGGCGATCGTGACGATGTCGCCGACATTGCGCGCCCGCATGTCCTGGAACAGGCCCTGGTTCTTTTGACTCCACAGCGAGTGCGGGGCATGGATGTCGGGCTCGGCGAAGGCCTGTGGCAGGGCGGCGCGCTTCACGTTGAGGCCCTGGCCGACGACCGACAGCGGCGGATTGCCGCCCGTGGTCGCGGTCTGTTCGGTCTGGCAGCCGGCCATGAAGACCGGGATCACCAGGATGGGCAGGAAGCGGGTCACGAATTTCCGGCTCCCGGTGCGTTGTCGGCGGCCGAGGTCCCGGCCATGACATTGGTCAGCGTGGCCGCCACCGTCGGGTCCATCTCGTTGAGGATGGCGCTGGCGGTGCGCGGCTGAAGCTTCGACAGGATGGCGGCGGCGGCCTCTTGCTGCATGACGGCGATCTGCTGGGCGGCGGCGTCGGGCCGCATCTGCGAATAGATGGCCACCACGCTCTCGTCGGCCCGCTTGAGCAGATCCTCGCGCCGGCCGACCCATTTCTCGTAGTCCGCCCGCTTGGCTTCGAGCGCCGCGATGCGGTCGTCGAGAGCCTTGGTCATGGCGGCCAGCGATTCGGCCTGGCGCGCATAGCGCGCATCGGCCGCCTGATTGGCGATGTTCTTGCAGTAGGCGGCGGCGTTCGCGCCGCTGCTGTCCGCCGCGCTGGCCTCGTCGGCCGCTGGCGGCTGCGTCTGATCGGCCTTGGCCTGTTCCGCGGCAAGCGCCGGCCATGCCGGGCCGGGGCCGGCAAGCGCCGACAGGGCGACCATCAGCACTGCAGCATGGATTGTCTTCATTGCACAACCAGCTCCGCCTGCAATGCTCCCGCCGTCTTGATCGCCTGCAGGATGGCGATGACGTCGGTCGGCTTCATGCCGATTCTGTTGAGGCCGGAGACCAGTTGCTCGAGACTGGCACCGCCGACCACGGCGATGTGCGCGTCCGGTTCCGTCGTGGTCACGCTGGTGCGCGGCAGCACGGTCGTAGTGCCCTTGGAGAACGGCGGCGGCTGCGAGGCAAAGGGCGTCTCGGATACGCTCACCGTCAGCGTCCCGTGGGTCACCGCCACGGTCGAGATCTGCACGTCCTGGCCGATGACCACCGTTCCGGTGCGTTCGTTGATGACCACGCGCGCCGGAGCGTCTGGCGAGACCAGCAGTTCGCCCACTTCCGCCATGAACCGGGTTGCGCTGATTTCCTTGGGCCGCGCGAGCACGACCGAGCGCATGTCGCGCTCATGGGCCACGGCATGGCCGAAACGGGTCTGCGCATAGGCGTTGATGACGTCGGCAACCTGCGTTGCGGTGGCGAAATCGGCATTGAAGAGCTCGACGACGACCTGTCGTGAATCCTCGAACGCGCCGGGGATCGACCGCTCGACCATCCCGCCATTGGGGATACGTCCGCCGGTCGCCACGCCCTCGGTCACGCTTGCCGCGTAACCGGCCGCAACGAATCCCGAACCGGAAATCGGCCCCTGGGCGACGGCATAGACCTGCCCGTCGGCACCCGACAGCGGCGTCATCAGCAAGGTGCCGCCCTTCAGCGAGACCGCGTCGCCGATCGAGGAAACATCGATATCGATGCGCGTGCCCGACGAGGCGTAAGGCGGCAGGTTGGCGGTGACCATGACGCCGGCGACGTTGCGCACGCGCATCTGACCGTTGAGGACGTTGATGCCAATACGGTCGAGCATCGATTGCAGCGCGTGCTGGGTGAAGGGCGAGTTGCGCATGGAATCGCCGGTCCCCTGCAGGCCGACCACCAGGCCGTAGCCGATCAGCTGGTTCTCGCGGGCGGCCTGAACCGTGGAGATGTCCTTGATGCGCGTCGCCTGCGCTCCCGAGGCGATGAGGATGACGGCAGCAGCGAGGAGCAGGAGGCGTTTCATCTGGCGTCGAGACGCACGCTGCCATCCGCGGCGACGGTGGCGACGATCACCTTGCCGCTGTCGATGTTACGCACCTGGATCATGTCGTTGAGAGCGCCCGACTGCAGGGCAAGAACCGATGTCGTAATGGTCAGCGGCCCCTGCTCGTAGCGGATGGGGATGATCTTGCCTTTCTCCACGAGGTCCGGCTCACCGACCGTGTTGCGTGCGATCAGCCGCCCCGGCAGCAGCGTGCGCCGGGCGACCTTGCCGATGAGTTCGCTCGGCGCGGATATGATCGGGTAGGTCTCGGCGGTTCCGGCCGGGAACGTGCCGTTGTTCAACATGTCGGCGGCGATGATGTCGCCCGGATAGATAGTCACCGCCGGCACGGGCAGCTGTTCGGGCGAAGCGGCGATGGCGACGCCGCCGAAGAGGCAGCCGGCCAGCACCGCCAGCCCTGCCAGTTTGCCGGCCTTGCGGGAGAGGATGCGGGTGAAGCTCATGTCTGCGATCACTTGATGCCCTGGGAGACTTCTTGCTGCATTTCGTCGGCCGCCGTGATGACCTTGGAGTTCATCTCATAGGCGCGCTGCGCCGATATCAGCTCCGTGATCTCTTTCACGGGATCGACATTCGATTGCTCGAGATATCCCTGATGGATCGAGCCGAAGCCGGGGTCGCCGGCAACGCCCTCGATCGGCGCGCCCGATGCCGTTGTCTCCCGGTAAAGGTTGTTGCCGAGCGGCTGCAGGCCGGCGTCGTTGGCGAAGTCGACCAGCGACAGCTGGCCGAGCAGCTGCGGCGCTGTCGCGCTTGCCGTGGTCGCGTACACCTCGCCCAATTCGTTGATCGTGACCTCGGTGGTATCGTTTGGAATCGTGATCGCCGGATTGACGGTGTAGCCGTCGCCGGTCACCAGTTGGCCGGTTGCGTTCTTGTTGAAGGAGCCGGCGCGTGTATAGAGCGTTTCTCCGCTTGGGCCGGTGATCTGGAACCAGCCGCGTCCGTTGATGGCCACGTCGAGGGGATTGGAGGTCTGTGCCAGCGACCCCTGGATGTGGAGATTGCGCACGCCAACGGTGCGGACGCCGAGGCCGATCTGCGCGCCTTCCGGCACGACGTCCTCTCCGCCACGATTGGGCACGCCTTCCGCACGGTCGGTCTGGTAGATGAGATCGGAGAACTCCGCCCGCGCGCGTTTGAACGCCGTCGTGTTGATATTGGCGATGTTGTTGGCAATCACCTCAACATTGGTCTGTTGAGCCGACATGCCAGTTGCCGCAATGGCCAACGCGCGCATGACGCTTTACTCCTCTAGATGTTCATCCGGCTGATTTCCTGGTACGCGGAGACCAGCTTGTCGCGGACCGCAATCGCGGTCTGCAGCGCCTGCTCCGCATTGAGCATGGCGTCGACGACTTGTTGCACCGAGCGGCTGCCGGTGATGCCGCCGATAGCGGCGGATTCGCCTGCCTTCAGCGCATCGACCGTATTCGTGGCGACATCGGCGAGGACCTTGCCGAAATCGCTTCCCCCCGCCGCCGGCGTCGCCGTCGGTCGGGTGACGTTCGTGGGGGTGCCAACCGCCCCCAGTCCGGAGAGCGCACTGATCATCTTCAGCTGTTCCTCAACAGGTCGAGAATCTGGGTGGTCATCGAACGCGCTTCCTTGACCATCTGTAGGTTGGCCTCGTAGGAGCGGCTCGCCTCGCGCATGTCGGCCATTTCCACCAGCATGTTGACGTTGGGCAGCTTGACGTTGCCGTCCTTGTCGGCGACCGGGTTGCTCGGATCGTGCTCGACGCGGAATGGCGACTGGTCGGTGCCGACGGTCTTGACCTCGACGGTCGCAGCGCCGAGCAGCCGGTCGAATTCGCTAGCGAAGACGACCGTCTTGCGCCGGTAGGGATCGGCGCCCGGCGTCTTGCCGACCGACTGGGCGTTGGCAAGGTTCTCCGACACCACGCGCAGACGGATCGACTGGGCTTCGAGCCCGGCCCCGGCGATGCTGGTTGCGGCGCTCAGCGGATCGATCATCAGCCCGACCTCACGGCGGTCAACAGCATGCGGTGAAACGCCTTGACGATGCCGGTATCGAGCGAGAAGGCGCGGTTGGTCTCGTCGGCGAGCATGAGCTGCTGGTCGAGAGCCACCGGCTTGCCGGTATCCTTCGGCTCCCAGTTGCGCACCGCCGGATCGCCCGCATCGCCAGAGGCACCGAGGTGCATGGGCGAGGTGCGCGCCAGGGTTACCTGCGCGGTATCGTCGAGAACCGCGGAAAACGGCTGGATGTCGACGGCCGTGTAGCCATAGGTGTTGGCGTTGGCGATGTTGCTCGTCACCGCGGCCTGGCGGACGGTCGCCCAGCGTTCGTTCTGGGAAGCGAGAGTGAACAAGTAGACCGGCTGCACCGACTCCTCCTCGTGCTTGCACGTTCCAGAGTTGGACGACAACCTTGCCTGAAGCTGGCGGCCCGTTCTAGCTCACGCGCGCATCGGCTACCGCCGCCGCAAACAGCCTGAGATTGTCGCGCGCGCTGCCCGCTCCGTTCGAAAATGGATGGCGTTGAGGTCGATGGCGACGTGGTCGCCGCCGAAAATGACGTTGAAGAACGCCGTCAGCCGGTCGTCGCGCAGCTCCATGGCGATGGACACCGACGGCGCCTCCCCCCAATCAAAGTCGACCTGGAGTCGCTGGCGTAGATCAGGCGCCCCGGCTTGATGCGATGCTCGGTGGACGAGCCGATGATGTCGTCGAGGTTGGCGTGGTGCTGATTGCAGATGTAGGCAACCATGACGCCGCCATTGACCATGGCGAGTTCCGACAGGAACTCCTTGAGGCCGTCGGCAAGCATGGCCTCGCAGGCGAGCAGTTCGGCGCGACTCATCCGCTGTGGAATGTATGCTTCTTGCTCATGTGCGTGCATCGGCCAGCCTCGTGTAGATGTGGTGCAGAATCTTCGCGACCGCGCGGTAGAATTCCGCTGGAATCGACTGCCCGACCTCGACTGCGTCGTACATTGCGCGAGCCAGCGGCTTGTCCTCCACGATGGGGATCGAATGCCGGCTGGCGATCTCGCGAATTT
>CAWHLM010000015.1:0-186048 GCA_963830215.1 uncultured Alphaproteobacteria bacterium | reverse complement strand
AGAATGGCCTATTTCCTGACGGCCGATGGCGGAACCGAGAGCATTCGGGCGCGCATCTACGATCTCACCGGCCGGTGCATCGCCAGCGAAGCCGTTCCCTACGAGACCCGTTTTTCCAGCGGCGCGCGCGCCGAGCAGGCGCCGGAGGACTGGTGGCGCTGCTTCGTCGCCGCGGCGCGCAAGACAATCGCCGAGTCCGGTGTCGATGCGTCCGAGATCGAAGCGCTCGCTCTGGCGACGACCTGCTGCACGGTGGTGGCGCTCGACGAGAACGGCGATGCGCTGCGCCCGGCGATCATCTGGATGGACGTGCGCGCCGGCAAGGAAGCCGACGCGGTGCTGGCGACCGGCGACCCGGCGTTGATGGTCAACGGTGCGGGCAAGGGGCCGGTCTCGGCTGAATGGATGGTGCCCAAGGCCCTGTGGATCGCACGCAACGAGCCCAAGACCTTCGAGCGCGCCCACACCATCTGCGAATATCAGGACTACATGACGATGCAACTCACCGGTGAACGCGCCGGCAGCCTCTCGAACGTCTCGCTGCGCTGGCACTTCTCAACCGACCGCGGCGGCCGGCCGGATTCGCTAATCGAGACGCTGGGCCTCGATGCGCTCAAGGAGAAGTGGCCGTCACGCATCGTCGCGGCCGGCGATGTCATCGCCCCGCTCTGCGGCAAGGCCGCCGACGAGCTTGGCCTCTCCACCTCGGTCAAGGTCGTGCAGGGAGGCGTCGACGCGCTGGTCGGCATGGTCGGCCTCGGCGTAGCGAAGCCCGGCCAGCTGGCACTGATCACCGGCTCGTCACACCTCCAGTTCGGCGTGACCGACAAACCGATCTTCGCGTCCGGCATGTGGGGCGCCTATGCCGACACTATCTATCCCGGCCGCTATCTGGTCGAGGGCGGGCAGACCTCGACCGGATCGATCGTCGCCTGGCTCGGCCGCCTGATGAACGGGACCATGGACCTCGACGAGCTCAACCGAAAGGCGGCGGAAGTGGAGCCCGGCAGCGACGGCCTGATCGTGCAGGACCATTTTCAGGGTAACCGCACCCCATACACCGATCCCCTGTCACGTGGCGCCATCATCGGTCTGACGCTCGCCCACGAGCCGCATCACGTCTTCCGCGCCATCATGGAAGGCATCGGCTTCGGCACCCGACTGATCCTCGACACCATGGCCGAGGCCGGTTACCGCAGTGAGGAGATCACCGTGGGCGGCGGTGCCAGCGCCTCGCCGCTGTGGCTGCAGATCCACGCCGACACCGCCGGGCTGCCAGTCGCCGTGCCTGCTTCGCGAGACGCACCTTCGGTGGGGGCGGCGGTGCTTGCTGCCAAGGGCGCCGGTTACTTCGACACCATCGACGACGGCATTGCCGCCATGGTGAAGCCGGGCAAGCGCATTGAGCCGCGCAAGCGGGAGTCGGCGCTCTATGAGGAGATCTATGCGCGCTATCGGGCGCTCTATCCGGCGCTCAAGTCTCTGCCGCCGGTGGGGTGAGACGGCGGCAGACGAGGCAAACGGGAAATTGCACCGTTCGCCCAATGCGTCGCCTTGCACGTCAGTGCGCCGTCGTGCGCGGGAGTTCACCGTCTGCGGGGTCACCGGGAAATGGACTGCACTGAACTCCGGCACATTGCTTTGAACTGAAACAGAGGCGGGAGACTGCAACCGCGAGGTAACCGCGCAAGGCACCACGGTTACCGCATCGGCATTTCTCCCGGACCAAAGGGGTTTCCCATTTGTGCCACTCTTGCGGCGCCGATTGCCGGTGTGCCGCGGCGGTCGCTCTCCAACTAACGGCCTATTCCAGCTTCAACGCTTTCGCGGCTTCGACCGCATATCAAAATTGAGGCTTTCAGCGTAACTACTACCGCCACAGATGTTTCAGCGTATAGTGCGCCAGATTGAAGAGAATTTATTGAGTCATTTATTGCGCAAAGATCAATCGTTGCTGCCTGCGCGGTGCCGCTGACCACGCAGAATGGCGCCGAGGACGTTGGAGTAGTCGTCTGTCCACGTGCGCATAGACGGGTCGATGGCTTGCGCCCGCCACATGCCGCCGTCTGTGGCAAGACGGCCGAGGTCGCCCGTCTGTCGAGCGACGGCGGCCACGATCGAGCCCTCCCCGTATTCCACCGCGGCTGCCGCGTCGGGATGGCTCTCCCCGATGCGGGTGACAAGTCCGCTCGCCGCCGCCGCGTTGGCGACGATCGGGGCGAGATCCATGTAACGGTTCGAGATGTGGAAGAGCAGTACGCCGCCGGGCGCGAGCCGCACAAAATACCCGGCGATCGCCTCACGAGTGAGAAGATGCACCGGCACGGTGTCGGACGAGAACGCATCAAGGATGATGAGATCGAACGTTCCCGAGGCTACTTCTGCAAGCGTCAACCGGGCATCGCCGACGACGATCGGAGCCTCCGGCGCGCAGATCGCCAGGAAGCGGAACTTGGTCGCATCAGTCGCGATCCGCACTACGGCCCGGTCGATCTCATAGAAGCGCCAGTCCTCGCCGGCCTGCCGCTGGCACGCGATGGTGCCCGTCCCAAGACCGACAACAGCGACGTGGGAAAGATGGCCGCGCACCGCGCGGACGGCCGCGACGCCATCAGCCAATGCCCCGCCCGCGTAGTAGTAGGTCGTCGGCTCCGGCGCGCCGGTATACGGAGTGCCGTCGTCATTACGGATGCGTTCGGCGCCGTGCAGCGTCGAACCGTTCACAAGCAGGCGAAACTTGCCGTCGAGCGTCTCGACGACCTTATTCACGCCGAAGAAGGACCGATATGTTTCAGTATGGCCGACTAACGGGCGGTAGGCGGCGGTAAGCGCGATGACGCCGACCACAACGCCGAGGTGCAGCGCCGGCACCGCGCGAGCGAGCACGATCACCGCTACTCCGGCAACGAGGATTGCGAAGCTAATCGTGCCGTAGGCACTGGTCGGAGCAAACCCCATCGTGGCCGGCGTGGCGAGCAGTACGGTGGCTCCCGCGGCGATCGCAAGGTCGCGCGCAATGCGTCGCGGCGCGACCGCCCAGAACGCGGGCAGACAGATAAGCGTTGCCACCATCAGGATCGGATATTCCATCACCGAGGAGAAAATCACCGGCGCAAGTAATCCCGAGAAGATGCCTCCAAGCACGCCGCCGAGCGACATCGACAGGTAGAAGCCGGTGAGATGGGCTGCGTCTGGGCGGCGGCGCGCCAGCTCGCCGTGACATGCGAGCGCGGCAAAGAAGAAGAAACCGAGGTGCACCGCCAAACCCGCCAAGAAATATCGCGACGGAACGATTGCGAGCGCGGGGGCAGCGAGTAGCGCGATCAGAAGGGGCACAATCAGCAGGACGAGCCGATGCGGCACGATCGGCTTGCGCTGGAACGCGATGACGAAGGTTAGAAGATAGAGCGCCAGGGGCACGATCCACAGGAACGGAATGGCGACGATGTCCGTGGAGATGTGCGCCGTCACAGCCACGAGCAGCGCCGACGGTACGAACGCGAGGCCGATCCATTTGAAGACAGTTGCAAGAGCCGGTGCCGCGGTCGTCGCCGACGTGTCGCGACCGGCGTCCTGATCGGAAACGGTTCTCAGCGTCAGGATCGCCGCCGCGCCGATGATGACGACGAGCGCCAGGAAGCCGGCCGTCCACAACGCGCTCTGGTCAGCGAGGGTGAATATAGGCTCGAACAGGAGCGGATAAGTCAGGAGAGCCGCAAAACTGCCGATGTTGCTAGCGCCATATAGGAAGTAAGGATCCTTGGCTTGGGAATGTCCGGTCCGTGCGAACCAGGCCTGCTGGAGCGGCCCGTTGCCGGCGACCGCAAAGAACGGCAGCCCGACCGATACCCCAAACAGCCCGATCAGCCACATCGCCTGTCCCGTTTCGGGCGGATTGCGCCAGCCTTCCGCGACTGCGATCGGCATGGCAAAAACCGCGACGGTCAGCACCGCGAGATGGATGGTGGTGGCGCGGCGGACGCCGAAATATCGGGTAAGCCAATGCGCGTAGGCATAGCCGGCGAGCAGCATTCCCTGAAAGAATACCATTGCAACCGACCACACCCCCGACGATCCCCCGAGCCGGGGCAGAATCATCTTGGCGAACATCGGTTGCACTGCGAACAGCAGAAACGCGCTGAGGAATATCGCCGCCGTGAACGTGCCAAGCAGTAGCCGATCGGCGGCAATCGAACGGCCCGCGGCGAGACCTGCCTGATCGGTCGATCGCATCAGCGAAGCTCCTTTGGCGAGAGCCCAAAACTAGCCGCTGTCCGATAACCTTTGATTAATGCCGTGGCACTGGCCGGCAATGCGCGAAGCGACGCTCGTCGAACGAGGCAACGAAGCCTCCGTTTGAGCGCGGGCTCTTTGTCATGGGTCTTCAGCGAGTACTTGCGTGGGCCAACGTGATGGAAACATCCTTCGGGCTCGAACGACGGCGGCAGCAACTTCGCGTGCTCGTTTCACCCCGACAACCGCCGGCCCCACAGCCGCGCCCAACTATTTCCGGAGCATCGCAGTTCCCGCTGACCATCGGTCTTGGACTGCATCTGCCCCGCAGCCAACCCCTATGGTGGGAAGCGGCGACCGCTGATTTCAGGCACTGGAACGGCTCGAGGGTCGTGCACGATGGCGAAACGCAATCGGTCGAACATCGCCACTGGTAGGTAGCCCTCCCGTACCGTCGCGCGCGGACTTGTAACCACGAGGTAACCACGGGTCTTCCAAACCCCTCGAGACGCCCAACTACCACTCCCCATTGCGCGCGCCAGAACCCGCAGAAACCGCTGCTTTCGGGCACGTTCGATGGTTGGGAAAATTGGAACGGGCGAAGGGATTCGAACCCTCGACCCCAACCTTGGCAAGCTAGAGATTACACCGTTCACCCAATGCGTTGGAGTGCGCCCCAGTGCGCCGCGGTGCGCCGGAGAACACGGTCTCTGGGCAGGTCACGAATTGGACCACAGTGAAATCCTGAGCACCGCAGTGAACTAGAGCGGAGGCGGGTGACTGTAACCGCGAGGTAACCCGCAGCGGATTCCGGGTTACCCGCATTGAGCTCGGTGCATCAGCTTGTCGTCACATAGCCAACGTCCCTTCGGCGAACCGCAAGGTCCGCTTTGCGCCAGTAGCGGACTCTCCGCGCCCGTCAGCTTGATTGGCGCATTGGGACGGCAGCGTTTCGACTCGGTGGCTTACCCTTTCCGATGGCTCTCCTCGAAGGGTGAGCACGGCTAACACGGCCAGCGGTCTGTTGCGTCGTTGCTCTCCGTCGCACGCACTCAAAAGATCGACTTGGTGACCTCCAATCCGATCGTCACAACTGCTCGATGGCGCTCTTCCGTTCGATCAGCCGCAACCACACTGATCGGTTGTCGGAGAGCCATCCGCTGCATCACATGCGGGCCTTGTGGCTTCGACCCGCAGGTGTCATCACCATCTCGCGGCGAAGCTCCGCCCATCACGTTGGTAGAAGTTGGCAGAATCCCCTAACCTTTCACCGCCCCGAACGACAGGCCGCGGGCAAGGTAGCGCTGGACGAAGAAATAGAAGATCACCGGCGGGATGATGCCGATGATGGTGTTGACGCCGGCGGTGTTGAAATCGACGCCGCGGGTGGAACGAGAGGCTAGCACCAGGGCCGAGAACGGCGAGGCCTGCTGCGAGGTCAGCGCCGCGGCGAACAGAGCCTCGTTCCAGGTGAAGGCGAAGACCAGCACCGACGAGACGACCAGACCGTCGAGCGACAGCGGCAGGGCGATCATCCAGAAGATCTGCCAGGGCGTAGCCCCCTCGACCTTGGCGGCGTCTTCGATCTCCGTGCTCACGTCGCGGAAGATGTCGCGCATGATCACGACGACGAAGGCGAGGTTGAAGGTCGAGTTGCACAGGATCAGGCCGATCCAGGTGTCGATCAGTCTGAGGTAGACGAGAAGCAGATAGAAGGGCACGAGCACGACCGCTGGCGGCAACACGCGCTGTGACAGGAACCACAGCGCGATGTCGTTCGACTTCATGCGGAATTCGTAGCGCGCCAGGCTGTAGGCAGCGGGTACGCCGAGGACGAGCGCGAAGATGGTGGTGCCGGCGCTGATCACGCAGCTGCTGACGAAGGCGTTGATCGTCTGCGGGTCGTTCAGCACGTCGCGCCAGGAATCGAGCGTCGGTTGGAACTCGACGAACGGGATGAAGGCGCCGAGCTGGAAGGTCTCGGCTAGTGTCTTGACCGAATTGACGGCGGCCCACAGGAACGGCACCAGCGTGAAGATCCCTGCGGCGGCCAAGAGGATGTAAACCAGAACGCGGGACCACAGGCTCGCGCGGATCCACAGGATGTTGCCCATCGTCTTTCTCCCGCCCCCTAGGCCAGCACCCTGCGCATCCGGTTGAAGAACAGCGCGATGACGACCGAAACCAGGATCAGGAACACGACGGCCATCGCCGATCCCTTGCCGAAGTCGAAGAACTGGATGGTGGTCAGATAGTCCATGGCGCTGAATGTCTGCGTGCTGGTGCCGGGGCCTCCCGAGGTCAAGGCGAAGGGGATCGCGAACACCTTCAGGCACTCGACGATGCGCAGCAGGATGGCGATCGTCGTTACCGGCCACGCCAGCGGCAAGGCCAGATGCCACATCACCTGCCAGTGGCTTTTGGCATCGAGGATTGCCGCGTCGTACAGCTCAGTGGAGATGGAGCTGAGGCCGGCGAGGACGATGATGAAGATGAACGACGTCCACCGCCAGACGTCGAGCAGGATGGCGCCGGCGATGCCGCCGTAGCCGGTCGACATCCACGGAACGTGGATACCGAGCGCGGCGAGCGGAACGGCGATCAGCCCACCCTGGTCGGTGAAGAAGGTCACGCCAAGATAGCCGATCGCCACTTCGAGCGTGAACAGCGGCGAGCCGATGAGCGTGCGGAAGGCCTTCGAGCCGGGCGCGTTGAGATTGACCAGCCAGGCGGCGAGGAATCCGAGCACCAACTCGATGGGCACCGCCACCACGACGTAGATGAGCGTGACCCAGATGCTGTACCAGAACTGGCGCGAGGTCAGCACTGCCATGTAATTGTCGAAACCGACATAGCCGGTAATGCCCCGGCCGAGCACATAGTTGGCGAAGCTGTAGCGCACGACTGCGATCAGCGGTCCAAAAGTGAACGCCACCACCCACAATACCGCCGGCAGCAGCAGCGCGTACTTGAACGCTCCGCCGCTCTCCAGCCTTCGCACGCCGCCAGCCACGCCGAGTCCCCCGTATCGGTTATCCGATGGATGGGCCCGCGGCGGCGAGCCGCCGCGGGCCGGATCGCTGTCTCAGGCGAACGATGCCTGATAGAGCGCCTTCTGCTTGTCGCGCCCATAGCGGTCGGTGATCTTCTCCCAGGACGCCGCAATGGTGTCGAGCGCATCTTTCGGCTTCATCTGGCCGCCGAGGACCGCCGACAGGTTGACGTCGAGTTCATGCCAGTATTCGGCGGCGCCCGGAATGCGCAGGTATTCCTGCTGCACCGGTGCTGCCAGCGCCTGGTAGTAGCCAGCGAGGTAGTTGACGGCGTCGTCCTCGTTCCAGCCAAGCGCCTTCCACTGTGCCGGGTCGCCGGAGCCGTTCGGCGGGAAGTACTCGAACTTGAATCCGGGCTGCACGCCGGTCCAGCCGGTCGCCACTTCCCACAAGGCGTTCTTCTTGTTCGCCATGAAGGACAGGAAGTCGTACGTCATCTCCTGCTTCTTCGAGAGGCTTGAGATGACCAGGTGCCAGCTGCCGCCGTCGGTGTTGCCGACGCGGTTGAGTTCGTACTTCTTCCACTCGCCGGTGATCGGGTTGAAGGCCTCGGTCGTGCCGGGCAGCGGAGCAGCGCCCATCTTGCCCTGGACCTTGGAGGTCTTCGGATCCTGCGCCAGCGTTGGCAGGTCGCCCCATGTCGGCTCAGTCGCCGAATTGCCGGCAAGGAACAGGTTCCAGCCCTGTCCGAGCGTCCAGGCGATCTGCTCCTTCGGCCCGTTGGCGAGGAACTTGACGTAGTCTTCCAGCGCCTTGAGGTGGCCTTCGGAGTTGATCAGCGGCTTCATCGTGTCCGGGTTGAAGAAATAGTACTTATTGTCCGGAGAGACGATGAACGGCGCCGACAGCGTCAGGAAGTGGAAGAAGCCCTGCTCATTGACCTTGGCGTGAAGCGAGAGACCCCAGTCATTCTGGCCGTCGCCGTTCCAGTCCCAGCCGGTGAAGAAGTCGCAGACGTCGTGGTACTGCTGCATCGTCTGCGGGGGCGTCGGCAGGTCGTAGTTGTATTTCGCCTTGAACTTGGCTTGGATGTCCGCGTTGGCGAAAAGGTCCCTGCGATAGTAGAGCGCCTGACCATCGGCATCCATCGGGCCGCCGTAGATCTTGCCGTTCCACGAATAAAGCTTGCGGATTGACGGCAGCCATTCGCCGGGATCCCAGTAGCCATGCTTGGGATCGGGGATCCACTGGTCGATCGGGACGATGTAGGGCTTCTCCGGCACGAAGAAATCGCCGTAGAACCAGGCGCCGGGCATGTACGCGTCGTACCTGCCGAGGCCGCTGCTGAGATCGGAAAAGATCTGCTGGTAGAGCGTCTCGATCGGCACCTCGGCAATGTTCACCTTGGCACCGGTCTCTTCCTCCCAGTGCGGCGCGTGATACTTCACGCAGTCGCCGACCGTGATCTTGCAGACCATGATGTTGAGGGTCTGGCCCTTGTAGGGCTTGGTCTTCAGGAAGGCGATGCGCTCCGGCGTAATCCCCGACTCGTATGGAGCGACCGGATCACTGTCGACCAGATTGGCCGCCCGCGCCGGTGTCGGTCGCACCAGCCAGCCAAGCGCGCTGGCGGACAGGCCGGCTGCCGCCCCCAGAAATAGAAACTGGCGCCGGTCGATCTTTCCGCGAAGATAGTCGCGCAGCAGACCGTCGAGTTTCTTGTCAGCGTCATACTGACTCGTCATGATTGTCTTCCTCCGCATGACTGCGCGCCAGGTGGTGTCGCCTCCTCCAGCGTCGCACCTGACGACACCTGTTGTTCTTCGTTTGCTAAAATGTCGGCAATTCCGCAGGCCGTCGCGTGAGCGCGCTGTTGCCCGACATCAGCGACGCGGAACCGCTGCTGAGGACATCGAAGCGTTCACCCCTTTCTCTTTTCTTGGTTGAACGATCGAGACCCGAAACGCTAATCCCAGCGCCTCATGCGGTCAACGCTGTTCCTGACCGGCGCAGGCAATTGCTCTGAGCCGGCAACGCGGCAAAGCAGCGCAAGCGCTTCGATCGCTTGTGGACAGCGTGCGTGCACAGGTGCAACAATCTTTGGCTGCCGAACAGACAAAGAGCGGCGACCCGCTTGCGGAGAGACGCCGCCGAGAGGGATGTGTCCATGGCCAAGGTCGAGCTTCGTCGCTTGTGGAAGCGCTATGGCGAGTTCGTCGCCGTGGAGGATTTCTCGCTGAGCACGGAGGACGGCGAGTTCATCGTGTTCGTCGGTCCGTCCGGCTGCGGCAAGACGACCACCATGCGAGTAATCGCCGGTCTCGAAGTGGCCTCCGAGGGACACGTGCTGTTCGACGATCGGGATGTTACCGAAGAGCTGCCGCACAAGCGCGACGTGGCGATGGTGTTCCAGAACTACGCGCTGTTTCCGCACCTGAACGTGTTCTCCAACATGGCATTTGGCATGCGGCTGCGAAAGCTGCCTAAGGACCAGATCGAACGGCGGGTGCGGGAGGCAGCGCAGATCCTTGGCATCGAGCAGATCCTCGATCGCCGCCCGCGTGAACTGTCGGGCGGCCAGCGCCAGCGCGTGGCGCTCGGCCGGGCGATCGTGCGCGAACCGCGCGTGTTCCTGATGGACGAGCCGCTCTCCAATCTCGACGCGGCGTTGCGCATGGAGATGCGCGCCGAGATCATCAAGCTGCAGGAGCGGCTGGCGGTGACGACCTTCTACGTCACCCACGATCAGGTCGAGGCGCTGAGCATGGGCGACCGAATCGTGGTCATGCGCAATGGCCGCATCGAGCAGGTCGGCAGTGCCACCGACCTTTACGAGCAGCCGCAGAACGCTTATGTCGCCAGCTTCATAGGCAGCCCGCCGATGAACTTCCTCGACGGCCGCGCCACGGGAGAGGGTATCGTTCTGCCCGACGAGTTGACGACGCTATCCGTCGACGGCAGTGCCCGCGCTGCGCTCGCCCGCGCTAGCGATGGCGAAATTACAATCGGCGTACGACCAGAACATATCGTCTTTTCCGACCGGCCGGCGGAGGGCGCCATCCTTAGCATTGCCGGCGCGGTCGACACGGTCGAGCCGCTCGGTCACACGACGCTGGTGCGGACGAAGCTTGCGTCCGGCAAGCGGCTGAGCGCGCTGGTCGCCGACAAGGTGCGCTTGCGTGAGGGTGAAAAGGTGTACGCGACGTTCCCGCCGGACAGGCTTTATCTGTTCGACCGGAAGAGTGAGCAGGCTTTGCTCGGTATCAGCGAGTAGGTTCCGATTCGGCGGCAGGCAGCAAAGAACTCAGGCGTCTAGCGGCGATCGAGGCCGCTTAAGCGCAGCAGCCTGACCAAAGCGCCGGTGGGGTTGGGTAATCTAGGCCAGGCCTTCCTCTGGGCGCTGACCGCCCTGCCCTATGCCAACCCCGCAGACGTATCAATCGTCCTTCAGGACCGGGACAAGGTCGCCGATGAAAACTGGGCGACATCAATACTGGTCCGGGGGGAGACCTACGGAGACCTCAAGACGAAAATTGCCGAGCAATGGGCGACGGCGAAGGGATTCGAGGTCCGGCGTGTCGATCGCCGTCTTCTGGGCGGGGATCGGCTGGAGGACGAAGATCCGCGCCTCGCGCTGTGCGGCGTCGACAAGATCGAACCGCGCAGGATTATGGCCAGGACGGGCTTTGAATGCATCGTTGATGCAGGGCTCGGTCACAAAGCCTCGGATTTCGACCGGTACCGGGTAACGGTATTCGATGAGGACCGGCCAATCGATCGGCATTTCGAGGGACAGTCGGACAGGCTGCCCGATGAATTGGCCTTCGAAGAGGCAGCCTACCAACAGCTGCAGACCGAGGTCGGACGCTGCGGGACGGCGGAAATCGCCGGAGCAAGCGTCGCCGCTCCGTACGTCAGCGCCGTGACCGCCGCGGTGGCCATCGCTAGCGCTATCGCTGTTACCTCAGCATGCGCCTGTCCAACGAACCAAGTGCAGCGGCTTTCAAGCGGCGGGACAAAAATTGGGCCTTTGGCTCGGATGCATGTGCGCGCGATACGGCATGCTGGAAGACCGAAGGCGCCAGCGTGGACTCCGGCGCACTCCCGGAACACGTGACTTCAATTCGCCAGTCGTAGGTCAGCCTGTCAGACGCCGCGGGGCACCGTGCCCGTCAGCGTGAGAATTGCTTTCATGCACTTGTGACCGAAGTCGGCAGTGGGATCGAACATCAGTGGGCAGCCGCCGTCGATCACCTTAATCCCGTGGTCCCGGCCGAAGGCGACCGCGCTCTCAGACACGCTCCCGGGGCCCGGCCCCTTGTGCATCCACACATGGTGGACTCCGATCTCGGCGCACTCACGCATGGCGGCATCCGCAATCTCTGGGCGGGTCCCGATCACAACCGCCTCCACCCCTTCCGGGACGGATTTCAAATCGTGATAGCACTTGTCGCCCTCGACTTCGTCCGCGTTCGGATTGATCGCGAACACCTGGTAGCCCCGTTCGCGCAGCCGCCGATAAACAGTGTTGCTGCCGTGGCCCGTTGAGTGGGCCGAGACGCCGGTGACGGCGATGCGCTTCTTTGCCAGGAACTCCGCAGCTGCGGCGTTGATGGTTTGCATATCCATCGCTCCCCTTTTTGCGAAGGTGAGTATAGGCGCCTGGTTGCTGGATTCCGATATTTCACCGTCCGACTCTTGCCGCTGCTCATCTCTTGGCGCTCAGTCCTTCGAATTGAACGGGGCTGACGAAGTTGAGCGCCGAATGCCGCCTGACAGGGTTGTAGAAGCCGTCGATATAGCGAGCAATGGCCTGCTCGGCTTCGGTGCGAAACTGGAGGATGGTGCGCCAGACGGGATCGGATTTCAGCGTCTTGAAGAACGTCTCGACCATGGAGTTATCGTAGCAGTTCCCATTTGCCGGACATCGAGATCAGGATGCCGCGACGCCGTAGCTCGACATGGTGGTCGTTGGAGCAATATTGGCTGCCGCGGTCGGAATGGTGGATTAGCCCGGCTGACGGACGACGTGTCAGGAGAGCTATGCGGGGGGCTGCCAGGGCCAGATCCCAATGCAGCCGGTCGCCGACCGCCCAGCCGACGACCCGGCGGGCGAAGAGATTGATGACGACGGCCAGATAGAGCCACCCCTCGCAAAAATAGGATATGTCGGCACCGCACTTCTCGTCGGGCCGCTCCGCGTCTCGATTGCGACATGGAGGTCCTCCCACTTCATTGAGGCCTCTCCACGTCTCCGGGATAGATCGGATTGCGGTTGATCACCTTGGGGGGTGTCGGGCTCAACCGGGGTCTTTCTGAGCAGAAACAGCAACGCGGCGGAGCCCGGCCAGATGAAGCCGCATGCGAAGGGTCGCCCAGCCCAGCTAGTCGGGGAGGTCGAGCACGACGACCGGAGCCAGCTTCGCAAGGAGCCAGGAAATCGCTGCGGAGCCCAGAAGCCAAGCCGGCGGACAGGGCAGCATGACTGAATGATCCGTCGGAGCGCCAGCGGCTCACGCCTACCTAGCCGGCCCGTGCTTGGTTGATCCGCTTCAAATTCGACAGGGTGTCGTCCAATGCGGAATCGATCAGCAGCGCCATTTCAGTGAGGGCGCCCTCGGCGCTTTGTGAGGCTATCCTTTCGAACACCCGGGCGTGATCGGCCACCGGATCGTGCGCCAGGACGAGTGTCGGCAACATCATCTGGAGCTTGACCGACCAGCGGAGCGTGGTCTGGATTGCCGGCCAAAGCGAGGTCACCGCATCGTTGCGCCCCGCCACCAGGAGTTCGTGGTGGAACCCGATAATCGCATTGAGCCAGGCTCCCGTTCGCGGGTTCATCCGTGCCATGCGCGCCAGAGAATCCGCCAACCGCGACAACTGCTCCTGGCTCCGGCGCATCGCCGCGAGGGCTGCAGCGCTCGGCTCGACGATCTTGCGCAGCTCGAAGAGGTTGCGGATGAACTCCTCGCTGGCGCCAAGTTCAAAGTGCCAGGCAAGGATATCCGGATCGAGGATCTGCCACGCCGAGCGCGGCGCGATGCGCGTGCCCACCTTCGGCAAAGCCGACACCAGTCCCTTGGCCGCGAGCGTCCTGATCGCCTCGCGATAGGCGCTGCGCGACACGCCGAACGACGCGCTCGCATTGTCTTCGTTGGGGAGGAGCGATCCTTGCGGCAAGGTGCCTTTGATGATGTCCGTGGCGATGCGATGGGCGACCGAGCCGTGGAGTCGCGACCGGCTGGTCGTGAACAGGGGTTCCACGTCGACCAGCGTCTCTTCCGACTGCCTGTCGGTTATCGGCATCGGCGCAACCGCCGGCAGCACCGCCGCTGCGGGCGCCGACGGGCGCGGCAGCTTGACGATTACGCTGGTATCCTTGACCGCCGTGCGGGGCCGGCGGCTCTTGACGTACTGGACGATCGATCCGGCGGCTTGCGTGACACTGTCGACCACGCCGACGAAGTGCATGCAGCCGTGCGGCAAGCTCGACCAGAGCGAGAGCGAGACGTCCACACAGGCACGGGCCAGCTCGCCGTAGAAGGCAAGCGTATCGTCAAGCAGCAGGTCACATTCCGCGCCGATGCAGAGGGTCGGCGGGAAGTCGGCGAGATCCGCCGTGAGCGGGCTCAGGTGCCTGCCGCGCTCCTCGGGCGGCAGGTGGGGGGCATACAGATTCCAGAACCAGCGCATTTGCGCTTCCGAAAGTCCGAAACGGCCGTCGCCGTAGAGCCGGTGCGAGGAGAGGTTCATCTCGGGGGCGTAGGCGCCATAGATCGAAACGAAACCGGCTATCTGCTGCCGGTCGGCCATCGACAGTCGGAGGATGGCCATGGCCGCGAGGTTGGCGCCGGCCGAATCGCCGGCGACGAGCACCGGCGATCGCCGCGCTCCCGCCAGAGTCGCCGAGATCACCGCGGCGACCTGGTTGAGCGCGGTCGGATAGGGGTGCTCAGGAGCGAGGCTGTATTCGATCTGGACGACATGTCCGCCGATCTCGGCGGCCAGCCAGCGGGCGATGTGATCGTGCGTTTCGATGCTGCCGATGGCCCAGCCGCCGCCATGCACGAAGACCAGCGTCGGCCCCGGCCCGCCTGAACTGTAGATGCGCGTGGCGACCGGACCGTCCGGTGCTTCGACGGTCTGGTCCTCGGTGGCGATCCCCGGAATCGTGCCGCCCCGCGCCGTCAACGCGGCGTACTCGTCCAGCCACAGGCGCGTCCGCTTCAGGTCGTACGTGCCGTCGTCTTCGGCGTAGCGCTGTTCGCTTTGGATGGCATTCATCTTCTCCGACAAATCGGCGGCAATAATGCCATCGGCGCGCCCAATCGCCTTTCGATCAAGCAAGAGAGCCATTCTATCTCCCGGTATTGGGCCTGAACGTGCCTACCGAATCGCTGCAACACTCGGACAACGTCGCCCCCTGACGTTGACGTTGTCTGAGAAATGTCTTACCAAAATGACACTGGCCCGACAACATCGAACGGACCGTGTCGAGAGTCCAAGGGGCCGGGAGGTATCGGCCAAACAACTCCAACGCCATGTTTGGTCGGGGGTTTTTCAAAGGGAGGACCATCATCTTGAACAAGACCACGCACGCGTTGTTGTCTGGCCTCGGAGCAGCCGCGCTCGCTGCCTCCTTCTCCGCCAGTGTACTCACTCCGGCGCATGCCGCCGATCAGCAGATCAGCGTCGCCTTCGTCTCCGGGCCACTCAACGACTCATTCTTCCCGCCGCTTTATCAGGGCGCCAACGACGCCGCCAAGGTACTCGGCGTAAAACTCACCTACATTCCGATCGATGAGGCTGACATCGAAGCCTCCTCCGCTCGCACCATGCAGGCAGCCATCGCCCAGCATCCCGACGTCATCGTCGTCGGCGACTTCATTACTTCGGTCGTCGACCCACTGATCAAGCAGGCCGTCGCTGCGGGCATCCCGGTCTATGTCAACCAGTCGGGCCGCGACCAGTGGAAGGCCGATGGCGCGTTCGGTTACGTCGGCCAGGACCCGATCGAGGTCGGCACGGCCGCCGCCGAGCACCTGCACGCCAACGGTGCGAAGAACATTCTCTGCGTGATCAACGTGCCGGGTAATCCCTATCTGCAGAAGATCTGCAATGGGCTGAGCGACAAGGCCAAGGCCCTCGGCATCGCGTCGATCAATCTCGAACTGCCGACGGCCGATTCGACCGACCAGAATAAGGTCGCCCGCGACATCGGCGCCTTCATGCAGAGCCATGCGGGCATCGACGCCATCTTCACCGAGAACGCAGCGGTCGGAACCGCCGCCACCAACGCCGTCGATACGGCGCAGATGACCGGCAAGGTCTCGGTCGGTACGATGGAGTTGTCCTCTGTCGCCCTCGACCAGGTCAAGAACGGCAAAATGTTGTTCCTGATCAACGAGCAGCCTTATCTCGATGGCTTCTATGGGGTGCTCTTCGCCTACCACTACGCTAAGTTCGGCCTGGCGCCGGTTGGCAACGTCGCCACCGGTCCGAGCTTCGTCGACGCGTCAAATGTCGATAAGATCCGCGCGGTGTTCGACAAGTACCCGAACGTGGTTGGCGCGAAGTAGACGAAGTGGATTGAGGCCAACGACGAGGAGCGTTCGCCATGGCTCCAATGGCGGTTGAAGCAAGCCCTGGTCAGATTGCCTCGAAAAGATCCATTGACAGCGGCGGCCGTAACAACGGCCGCCGCCCCTCGCGCCTGATGCAGTGGGTCGTTCAGGCCGAAGCCGGCGCACTCATCTCCGCGATCGTCGTCTTCGTCTTCTTCGCGGTCGTCGCCGGCCACAACGGATTTCTCACCGTCCTCGGCACCGCCTATTGGCTCGATACCGCGGCCGATCTCGGCATCATCGCGATTCCGATTGCCATGCTGATGATCGCCGGAGAATTCGACCTCTCGGTCGGCTCGATGGTCGGCGCCGCCTCGATGATCGTGGCGATCTGCGCCGGCTACTTCGACCTTAACCCGTGGCTGGGCGCCGGCGCCGCCTACCTCGCAGCCATCCTCGTCGGGCTGGTCAACGGCATCATCGTGGTTCGTACGCGCCTGCCGTCGTTCATCGTCACGCTGGCGACGATGTTCATGGTCACCGGTGGCATCCTTGCGATCTCGATCGCGCTCAGCGGCTCAAGCAGCATTTCCGCGGTGTCTGCAGGCTCGGCGGCGTTCTTCTACGCCTTCAAATGGAACGAATTCCAGATCTCGCTCGTCCACTGGCTGATCATCGCCGCCGCCGCGATCTACGTCATGCGTCGGACACCGTTCGGCAACTGGGCCTATGCCACCGGCGGCAACCTCGAGACTGCGCGCCTCGCTGGCGTGCCCACTAGCCGCGTCAAGATGATCCTCTTCGTCTGCACGGCTCTCGGCGCCGCGCACGTCGGCATCCTCGAGACCTATACCTTCCAGAACGGCAGCGTGACGCTCGGTGCCCAATACGTCTTCTCCGGCATCGCCGCCTGCGTGATCGGCGGCGTGCTGCTGACTGGCGGCTATGGCGCCCTCCTCGGCACAGTGTTCGGGGCGATCACCTACGGTATCGTGTCGATGGGCGTTTTCTTCCTCGGCTGGAATGCCGATCTGACCGAGTTGTTTATCGGCCTGCTGTTGCTGTTTGCGGTGATCACCAACAATCGCCTTCGCCGCTTTGCGGTAGGACGCTGACATGACCGATGCCTCAACCCCGCTCGTCGAACTCCGCAACGTCTCGAAATCGTTTCTCGGCGTGCAGGCGGTATCGAGCCTCAACATGCGTGTGGTGCCGGGCCAGGTGTTCTGTCTGCTCGGCGAGAACGGCGCCGGCAAGTCGACGGTGATCAAGATTCTAACCGGCGTCGAGAAGCCAACCAGCGGAGATGTGCTGGTCGATGGCGAGGTGACGCATTTCCATTCGCCGCGCGATGCCCGCGAGCGCGGCATCGCCACCGTCTATCAGGAAGTCGGCACCTTGCCGCTGATGAGCGTTGCCCGCAACTTTGTGCTCGCCGCCGAACCCACCAAGGGCCGCGGGCTCTTCCGCCGCATCGACATGGAAGAAGCCAGCCGCATTGCCCTCGATGGCCTCAAGCAGCTGGGCATCAGCCGGGTCAACGACGGCCGCCAGCTTGTCGGCAAGCTCTCCGGCGGCGAGCGCCAGGCGCTGGCCATCGCCCGCGCCCTTCATTTCGGCGCGCGTCTGCTGGTGCTCGACGAACCGACCGCCTCCTTGGGGGTGCGCGAGTCCGCAACCGTGCTGCGATTGATCGACACCGTTCGCACCCGTGATGTTGCGGTCGTCTTCATCACCCACAACGCTTACCATGCGCACTCTGTGGGGGATGAATTCCTGATCCTTCGGCGCGGGGAGACACTTGCCACTTTCAGCAAGGCCGACAAATCCATCGGCGAAGTGACCGAGCTGATGGCTGGCGGAGCCGAGCTACGTTCGTTGCTTTCCGCCGCTGAAGTCGAAGCGATGCATCCGGACACTGTGCCGGGAGCGTAGACGGGCAATTCGTACCGACCGTCTTTGGCCGGCGCGCGAAATCCGATCCAAATCGAGTTTGTAAATGGTAGCCGCCGAGGGTCCCAACTCAATTGGTCGCAACCATTCGAGGTCCAAATTCATGGCGGCGGCCCACCCAAGAGTAGTTTGAGCAAACAAAAGACCACACCCTCGGCAGATCGGCCTCTGCTCCAACCACCACCCGATGTGACGGCCCATGTGACAGATAGGTCTACTAGCGCCCGATCGACGGACGCGGGCTCACTCGCAGCAGCGGTCATTTCTCGACTTCGTCAATCGCCGCGGCGTTGTCCTTGGCGAGGTCTGCGTCAAGAAAGGCGCCGGCTTCTGGCAGCTCCATGTGAAAATCGGAGGTGATATCGATCTCGACATGGGCTTGCCGGGTCGAGAACTCCAGGACGTGGCCACCAACACTGCGATCGGCCGATATGAAGTGCAGATGATAGCCCGGTGCGTTCAGTCCGACCGTGTAGTCGGGGAAACGAAAGCCGACGATACTGCCCTCGATGTCATGGTGATCAAACACCGCTTGCTTGTGGACGACCTCTGACATCATCGGATAGGGCGGCTTCTGGCGCGGAACAGCACGAACCCTAACCTGGTCGAACACGCCTCCCGCCTTGAGAGCATAGAAGATGTTCCGGCTGGGAACCGCGGCATCCAGGGCGTGAGCGAAAGCTTTGAAATCCATTGGGTCGTCCACCGAAATCTCGACCGTCGGGTCGAAGCGCATAACCACCGCAAACGGCGTCTGCGCCGTCGGCTCGGCGACATAGGCGCGACCATCGGATTTGCATTGGTAGAACACACCGTCGAGCACGGTCATCTCGCCGTCGAGGGCGTTGAAAGTGCCCAATCCGAAATCGCCGTGCCTTGCCAGTTCGCTGATCGTCGTCTGGCCGTCATAGACACGTTCCAGCAGGGCACTGATCGTCGAGGACTGGAACACCTCATGCGCATCGCGGGCGCCATCGTGGAAGAGATTGCCCTGCTTGCGGTGAGCGATGAAGGCTTTGATGAAAGTCTCGTCCAACATTGGCGCAATCTCGCATTTCCCTTCACGCTACCGGAATTTCGCGGCTCCCGCGATCGCGTCGTTGATCCGCGAAGCAAAGGAACCCCGAGGACCACCGCCGTGACGGATATCGCGGCTAGCCACCAACTGTCGGACTTAGACTTAGAAACCGGGTCAAGGTTGCACCGCGCATTGACCATCGATCACCTTGTGAGGTCACACGCCGTCAGTACCTGCGGCTTCCGACAAAGAATGATGCGGCGCCGGGAATTCCTCGGCCTCCAGGCGAAAGCTGACGGGTTGCAAGCCGCGCTCGACAGTCACAACGCCGGCGTTCTGCTGCTCGACTCATCGGGCGCTTCGCTGTTCGCCAATCACGTGCTGCGCGCCATCGCGCAGCGCGACGACGGTTTCTCGCTCGATCGCGCCGGACGGCCGGTGCTCGCCAACAGCGATGCGCGCCGCCGCATCGAAGCGCTTATAGTCTCGGTCATGCGCGGCGGACCCGGCGGTGTGATGGCCGCGCCACGGCGGCCGGATTTGCTGCCCTACGCAGTTCTGGTTTCGCCGACGCCCGCGTCGCTTCTGGAAATGTCGGGGCGCCGCCGCACCCGTTCGGGCGTGCTCCTGATCGTTCACGATCCGGAACTGCGCTTGCGCACGGATCCGGAAATCCTTCGGCAGGCGCTGGGCTTGTCGCCGGCCTCTGCGCGAACTCGTCGCCGGCCTTGCCGCCGAAGACGATCTCAAGAGCTACGCCGAACGCCAGGGCGTCACCATTCACACCGCGCGTTTCCACCTGCGCACGGCGCTGGCGCGAACTGGCACGCGCACGCAGGCGCAACTAGTCCGCCTTGCGGTGCGTCTGCTTGCGGAAATTCGCATCGTCGGCCGCTGAGTGCACACTGGCCGCCGGGCCCAACGGCAGCGATCGCACCTATTTAGCTGGAACACGCACGTAGCCCCTGGCCGTTCACCGCCCGCCCGCAATAGGCCAGGAGCTCGCCGTCGCGGCTGTGGACCGGGATCGCCAGTCGGCGCGCATGATGCCTTTCGGGGCATAACCGGTACCGAACTGCTCCAGCGGCAACATCGGATCCAACCGCATTGGGCGAGAGAACAAAGATGATGGTGTCTGCACGGCCAATCAGTGCTTCGACGCGCTTCCACCAATCTTCAAATGCAAAGATCTCGTCTCGATCAATGAATACCTCGAAGCCTCGGGCCTGAGGGCCGCGTCAAGCCGGCCCGCAAAGCGGGAACGCTGATCCGCAACCCGGCGACCGGTGAAATGATGAAGGGTGCCGCAAAGCCGGCAAGCGTCCGGGTCAAGGTCCGGCCTCTGTTGAAGCTGAAAGCGGCTGCCACGCCGTAGATCCCGCCGGTTACACGATCGGATCGCTCAACGCCTCGAGCGCACCCCTTTGTGCTCGAGAGCATTGCCCGACCTCACGACTTCAATTCGGCTGTCGCACCCGAACGTGTAACAGGGCGGGTGCGCTCGGCTCACGCCCTGGTCTTCGATCGAGGACGAGGAGCTCCCTTGATCCGGATTCGCGGGTGACTGCCCGGCGGATGGTCGATCTCGAACGCTTGCGTCTCACGAACAAGATCGATGAGTTTTCGGAATCCAAAGGTTCTCGGGTCGAAGTCCGATTTCAGATTCGCCAACTGACTGCCAAGCGCGCCCAGTTGAACCCAGCCGTCGTCAGTCTCCATCTGGGCCACGACTTGGGCAATGATCGGAGTTGCGGCCTTTGCCGGTTCAAGGGGCTTCGTCTTGGGTGAAGCACTCGGATCGTTCCCGCCCGAACGCAGATTCTCAGTGTAGACGAACTTTCGGCAGGCCTGCCGAAAGCTGGCCGGCGTCTGTTGCTTTCCAAAGCCAAACACATCGACCCCCTGTTCCCGGATGCGGGCGGCAAGGCGTGTGAAGTCGCTATCCGATGAAACCAGACAAAAGCCCTGAAAACGACCACTGTGAAGTAAGTCCATAGCGTCGATGACCAGCGCGATATCGGAGGCGTTCTTGCCGGTGGTGTAGGCAAACTGCTGCTGCGGGATGATGGCGTACCGCGACAGCGTCTCGACCCAAGCCTTCAAACGCGCGTTGGAAAAGTCGCCGTAAATGCGACGGACACTAGCCTCCCCGATTAGGGCGATTTCGGCGAAGAGCCCGTCCGCGATCTGGGCAGAAGCATTATCAGCGTCGATCAGTACCGCGAGGCGAGGTTGGCGAGATTCGGCCGGCATTGGTTGGTGATAAACCGCGCCGGTTAACGACGTGTGCCCGAAAGACGCCGAAACCACCAAGTAACCTCCCGCGTTCCACCGCACTCAGCCGTACCCCGCCGCACTGCCCGAACACCACGACTTCAATTCGGCTGCTGCGGCCGAACCTGCAACCCGCAAGCAACCACGGGCCTTCCGGACCGTTCTCGGCGCCTCCGGCGCGGATAGCCTGCACGAGCCCCAGAACCCGCAGAAACCGCGGATTTCGGGCATCTTTGATGGTTGGGAAATTTGGAGCGGGCGAAGGGATTCGAACCCTCGACCCCAACCTTGGCAAGGTTGTGCTCTACCCCTGAGCTACACCCGCTCACTTGGCCCCGGTGGGCCTGAGCGGGGCTTATATCGTTTCCGGCCCAGGAAAGGCAATATCGTCGGCACCGGCCGGGCGGCCGCGGTGCGGCAGGTCGCCGCCGTCTTCGAATTGTAAAAACCCGGCCGACGCTCCATGTTTAGCTCCGACCCGAGACCCGCCGCCCCCACCTGGGGCCAACAGCACGGAACAGAGATATGAGTATGAGCATGCCCCAGACGGGCGACGGCGCCACGCCGACCGGGAACGGCCAGGCCGCTGCCCTCGTCAAGGACACCACCACGCAGGCTTTCGCCAAGGACGTCATCGAGGAATCCACCCGCCAGCCGGTTCTGGTTGATTTCTGGGCGCCGTGGTGCGGGCCGTGCCGCACGCTCGGGCCGATCATCGAGAAGGTGGTGCGCGCCGCCGGCGGTGCTGTGCGCCTGGTCAAGATGAACATCGACGAGCACCCCGCGGTTGCCGGACAACTCGGCATCCAGTCGATCCCCGCGGTCATCGCCTTCTCCAACGGCCAGCCGGTCGACGGCTTCGTCGGGGCGTTGCCCGAGAGCCAGGTGCGGGCCTTCATCGATCGCCTCGCCGGCCAGCAGGGCCCCTCCGAGACCGATCAGCTCGTTGCCGAGGGCAGCCGCCGCCTAGAAGCCGGCGACGCACCCGGCGCCGCCGAGATGTTCGCCGCCGCACTGCAGGCGAATTCCCAGTCGGTTCCGGCGCTCGTCGGCCTCGCCAAGTGCCACATCGCCGGCGGCAATCTCGACGCCGCCCGCGACACGCTGGCCGCCCTGCCCGAGTCGGCCGGCAAGGATCCTGCCGTTGCTGCCGTGCGCGCCCAGATCGAACTTGCCGCGCAGAGCGAAGCGCTCGGCGACGCCGCCTCGCTGGAGGCACGCATTGCCGCCGATCCCAAGGATTTCGACGCCCGTTTCGACCTTGCCCTCCTGCTCAATGCCAAGGGCGATCGTGAGGGTGCCGTCGACCAGCTCCTTGAAATCGTCGGCAGGAATCGTAGTTGGCAGGACGAGAAGGCTCGCAAGCAGCTCGTTCAGTTCTTCGAGGCTTGGGGGCCGACCGACGAAGCGACATTGGCCGGCCGTCGCCGGCTGTCGTCCCTCTTGTTTGCCTGAGGACTTGATGAAGGCGGGTAACGCGACCTATCGGGCGGCCGACGATCTGCCGGCGGTCATTCCGGTATTTCCGCTGGCCGCAGCGCTCCTGCTGCCGCGTTCGGAGATGCCGCTGAATATCTTCGAGCCGCGTTACCTGGCCATGATCGATGTCGCCCTTGCCGGCGATCGGGTGATCGGCATGGTTCAGCCGGATGCCGCCGTTCCCGTCGTTGAAAACGGTCCCGGCCTGTTTGCCGTCGGCTGCGCCGGCCGGCTGACCTCCTTTGCCGAGACCGGCGACGGCCGCTACCTGGTCACCCTCACCGGCATTTCGCGCTTCCGCATCCTGGAGGAAGTGGCAGCGGGAACGCCGTTCCGCCAGTGCCGCGTCACGGCTGGGCCCTTCGCCGACGACCTCGCCGGCTGCATGGGCGAGGAGGCCGTTGATCGCACATCGGTGCTACGCACCTTCCGCGCCTATCTCGCCGCCCACGATCTCGATGCCGACTGGACAAGCGTCGACCGCGCCTCCAACGAGACACTGGTCAATACGCTCGCCATGATGGCGCCGTTCGGTGTCGCCGAGAAGCAGGCCCTGCTCGAGGCGCCCGATCTGCGCGCCCGCGCCGAGACCCTGGTTGCCCTCACCGAGATGACCCTCACCCGCGAGAACCCCGCCGGCGACGGGCCGACCCTGCAATGAGCCGCCGGCCATGAGCGAATCCTCACGCGCCCAGCGCCTCACCGACCCGAAGCTGCTCGAGATCCTGGTCTGCCCGCTGACCAAGACGACACTCGAATACGACGCCGAGAGGCAGGAGCTGGTGAGCCGCGCCGCCAAGCTCGCTTATCCCATCCGTGACGGCGTGCCGATCATGCTGCCGGACGAGGCGCGCCCGCTGGAGGACTGACGGCACCAGTCGGTGCCCTCGCCAGCGTGATCACAAAGCCGGTGCCCCGTTTCTCGATGGTGAAATAGTCGAAGGCGCTGCGGCCGAGCAACGCTTCGAACTCCTCGCGCGTATAGGCACCGCGGCGCAGGAAGTGCTTGAACATCAGCTTCATGAACAGCGCCTCGCCGCCGCGCACCCCCATCTGTCGGGTGAGTTCGTCGAACTCGGCATTGCTGGCCCGCCGGTCCATGTCGACGATCCGGACCGTGCCGCCCGGCTTCAGCACCCGGTGCAACTCGGCCAGCGCCTTTTCCGGCTCGCGGAAGTTCTTGAAGGCCGCGGTGCACATGATGAAGTCGAAGGCGGCATCCTCGAACGACATCGCCGCCACGCTGCCTTGCTGGAAATCCACCTCGACACCGGCCTCCACGGCATTCCGCCGCGCGATCGACACGAAGTCGTGGCTGATGTCGAGCCCGGTGATCCGGTAGTGGCCGCACTTGGCGAGTTCGATCGCGAGATGGCCGGGTCCCGACGCGATCTCCAGAACCCGCGCGCCATCGACAATCATTGCCGCGCCTTCCGCGGCATAGCCGCGCATCTCGTCCATGCGGTGGCCGCGCGTGTTGCGGTCGTACCAGCGGGCCATGCGTCCCGCGATGCCGAGGTCGCGCGACCGTCTCATCCAGCGCATCATGCTCGCCGCCTCAACCGCCAACGAGCGCGAAGCGCACGAGCACGGCGACGGCCGCCAGGCAGACCAGGAACACGCCGAGGCCGATGGGCGACCCCCAGCCGTACCAGGCCATGGCCTTGCTGGCGTATTTCCAATCGTCCTGATTGCGTTCGTTGCTCATTGTCATCCTCGCTTCCGGGCGACCGTCTCGCCGCCATTGACGACCGGGCACCACGCCAGTTATCTTGTCTTGCGAATATCTCATACAACTACTCTCTTAGTAACTAAGCTAAATGGCCAAAGCGAAACCGGAAGTCAAGAGGGGTGCCCGGCACGCCGAGCTGGTCCAGGCACTGAACCGCGCTGCACGGGAATCGAGCGCGCTCGGCACGCTGTTCGCCGAGACCGTTGCCCGCCACCTCGGCGTCAGCCACAGCGACCTCGAATGCATCGACATCATTTCGCTGAGGGGGCGCGTCACGGCGGGCGAGTTGGCGAAACAATCCGGCCTGACCACTGGTGCCATCACCGGCGTCATCGATCGTCTTGAGAAGGCGGGTCTTGCGCGCCGCGAGCGCGACCCGGATGACCGCCGCAAGGTCTATGTCAGCATCCTGCCGAAGACGATCGCGCGCGGCGGCGCCTACTACGATTCCTTCGGCAAGGCCGCCGATGCGCTTGCCGCCAGCTACAGCGATGCCGAACTGGTGCTGCTCATCGACTACTTTACCCGCGCCCGCGCCCTCATCCGCGGCGAAATCGAGAAGCTGAACACGAGGCAGGGGCCGCGGAAGCACCCCCCGCGCCAGATCTAGATCGCTTCTCCGGTGAGCAGCCGCGGCGCTCCGTAGGCGGCGCCAGACGCCTCGTTGACGAACCAGTCCTTGAGATTGGGCAGCCGGTCGACAACTCCCAGGCCGACGTCGCGGAGGATGCGCAGCGCCGGATTGTCGTTGGAAAACAGCCGGTTGAGGACATCGGTCGCGAGCCCCATCTCGACCGTGTCGAAGCGCCGCCAGCTCTGGTAGCGCGTCAGCACCGTCAGCGTCCCGATGTCGAGGCCGAGACGATGTGCCTCGACCAGGGTTTCGGCCAGCGCCGCCACGTCGCGATAGCCGAGGTTGAGACCCTGGCCCGCGATCGGGTGGACCCGGTGCGCAGCGTCGCCGACAAGGGCAAGGCGCGGTTGCACGAACGCCCGCGCGATCGACAGGCCGAGCGGGAAGGCCTGCGGCTTGTCGATGGCGCGCATGGCGCCGAGACGGTGACCGAATCGGCGCTCCAGCTCGACGGCAAAGGCCAGCGGGTCCCCGGTGGTGAGCCGCTCGGCGACCTCGGTCGGCTCGGTCCAAACCAGCGACGCCTGCTTGCCCCCCCCTTCGGTTGATTTGAGCGGCAGGATCGCAAACGGCCCACCCGGCAGGAAATGCTCCTCAGCCCGCCCGCCATGGTCGCGTTCGTGCTCGACGGTGGCCACGATTCCCGACTGGCCGTAGGACCAGCCGACCGTGGTGATGCCGGCAAACGCCCTGAGCCGCGAGCGGGCGCCGTCAGCCGCCACCAGCAATCGCGCCGCAAGCCGCCTTCCCTTCAGCGTCTCGGCCGTCACCGCCGCCGGCCCGACAGCGAAATCCTTGACCGCATCGCCGCCGATCAGCGTGACGCCGGCCGCGCCCGTCGCCGCATGGAGAGCCTCGACCACGAGGCCATCGGCAACCACATGAGCCGCGGCTTCGCCATCCGCTTGCGCCGTGGCAAAAGTCAGGAAGACCGGCCGCGCCACGTCGCGCGTGCGGCTGTCGGTGATCACCATGGAGGTCACCGGTTGCGCCGCCGCCGCGATTGCCGGCCAAACGCCGAGACGCTCCAGCATCTTGCGGCCGCCGGCGGCGATGGTCGAAGCCCGCCCGGCGCGCCCGACGCCCGGCGGGGCCGCGTCGACCACCGTCACCGCCATATCCGCTGCCGATCGCTTCAGCGCCAGCGCCAGCGCCAGCCCGACCTGGCCGCCGCCGGCGATCAGCACGTCATCCGCTGCTGCTGCGTCGTTCATTCCCGGCGACCGTCCTGTGCTTGACACCCGCACCCTGCGCTGGTCGATAGAATGGCCCGCCGCAACGGCGGCCAAAAGCCAGGCGGTTCGCATGCCGAGCGCCATCGACGTCCTTCTTTCCATACTCGACCTCGAACCGCTGGAACACAATCTCTTCCGCGGCCGAAGCCCCGACATCGGCTGGCAGCGGATCTTTGGCGGCCAGGTCATCGGCCAGGCCCTGGTTGCCGCCGCCCGCACCGTCGAGGGGCGCGTCGCCCATTCGCTGCACGGCTATTTCCTCAGGCCCGGCGACCCGGCGGTCCCCATCCTCTACGAGGTCGAGCGCATACGCGACGGCCGGAGCTTCACCACGCAGACGGGTGGCCGGCATTCAGCACGGCCGGCCGATCTTCTCCATGGAAGTTTCCTTCCAGATCAAGGAGGCCGGGCTCGACCACCAGATCGCCATGCCCGCGGTGCCGCCGCCCGAGGAACTGCCCTCGGAAAGCGACATCTCCAGCCTCTATCTGGAAGGCGCGCCGGAGTCCGTGCGCCGCTACTGGGAGCGCGAGCGGCCGATCGAACTCAGGCCCGTCGACCTGCGTCATTATCTTGGCCGCGAGGCGCTCGAGCCCAGCCAATACGTCTGGGTGAGGGCGACCGGCAGGTTGCCCGACGATCCCGAGATCCACCGCTGCGTGCTCGCCTACGCCTCCGACATGACGTTGCTTGACACCGCGCTCTTTCCCCATGGCCGCATGGTGTTCGACCCCGACCTGCAGGCGGCGAGCCTCGACCACGCCATGTGGTTCCATCGTCCGTTCCGCGCCGACGACTGGTTGCTCTATGCCGAGGACAGCCCGTCCGCCTCGGGCGGGCGCGGATTCAACCGCGGCAGCCTGTTCAGCCGCGACGGGCAATTGGTGGCGTCGGTCGCCCAGGAGGGACTGATCCGGGTTCGCTAAGGGGCTGCCCGCCAAATAGCCAACAGCCTAGAAATGCCCAAAATTTAATCAATCTGGATTGGCGAACTTCGGACGCTTCCCAATCGGGCGCGAATGTGCCCGCAGATTCAGCACGTTGCAGCGCAGCGTCGCAATTGGCACAGAGCTTGATTCCCCTTTTCGCCGGTCACAGCCGTCGGTGGCACCCAGCCGCCCGGCATGAGCCGATTTACGCGGGCTCCGTGTGTTCGTTGAGGCGGACCGCGGACTGAAACGGGAACCACGCCATGAAGATCATTATGGCCATCATCAAGCCATTCAAGCTGGACGAAGTGCGCGATGCACTGACGGGGGTCGGCGTCCAGGGCCTCACCGTCACGGAGGTCAAAGGTTATGGCCGCCAGAAGGGTCATACGGAAATCTACCGCGGCGCCGAATACGCCGTGAGCTTCCTCCCCAAGCTCAAGATCGAGGTCGCGGTCCCCGCCGACCAGGCTGACAAGGTGGTGGAGGCGATCTCGTCGGCCGCCAAGACCGGCCAGATCGGCGACGGCAAGATCTTTGTCTTCGCCCTCGACCACGTCGTGCGCATCCGCACCGGCGAAACCGACGCCGACGCGCTCTAGAGCGGCAACCGGGGGCAAGAGCCGCAATGAACGCAATTTCCCAAGAGACCACGAAGCGCCGGTCAGCCCGGCTTGGCGTTTTTCCCGATTTGTCCCGGATCGCGGGATCCGACAGGAGAAGTTCGATGATGCACCGGATCAAGAACCCAGCACTGTTTGGCGCCCTGGCGCTTCTGGCCACGGCCGGACCCGCGCTGGCGGAAGATGCGAAACCCACCATCAATGCCGGTGACACCGCCTGGATGCTCACTTCCACGGCGCTCGTCCTGCTCATGACGATCCCCGGTCTGGCGCTATTCTACGGCGGCATGGTGCGCAAGAAGAACGTGCTCGCCACCGTCATGCAGAGCTTCGCCATCACCTGCCTGGTCACCGTGATCTGGATGATCGTCGGCTACTCGCTGGCCTTCACCGACGGCGGCGGGATGAACGCCTATGTCGGCGGTCTGTCGCGCTTCTTCCTCGCCGGCATGGGCGTCGATGCCGTCTCGGGCACCATCCCCGAGTCGGTCTTCATGATGTTCCAGATGACCTTCGCCATCATCACCCCGGCGCTCATCGCCGGCGCCTTCGCCGACCGCATGAAGTTCTCGGCGCTGCTGTGGTTCATCGGCCTGTGGTCGATCTTCGTCTACAGCCCGATCGCCCACTGGGTCTGGGGCGGCGGCTTCCTCGGCACGCTCGGCGTTCTTGACTTCGCCGGCGGCACGGTCGTGCACATCAACGCCGGTGTTGCGGGTCTGGTCGCGGCGCTCGTCCTCGGCAAGCGCGTCGGCTTCGGCACCGACAACATGGCGCCGCACAATCTCGTCCTGTCGGTCATCGGCGCCTCGTTGCTGTGGGTCGGTTGGTTCGGCTTCAACGCCGGTTCCGAGCTCGCCTCTGATGGCCGCGCCGGCATGGCGATGACGGTCACCCAGATCGCCACCGCGGCGGCCGCTCTGGCGTGGATGTTCACCGAGTGGGTGGTGCGCGGCAAGCCGAGCGTTCTGGGCATTTCCTCGGGCGCCGTTGCCGGTCTGGTTGCTATCACGCCGGCTTCCGGCTGGGTCGACCCCACCGGCGGTCTCATCATTGGCATCGCCGCCGGCATCATCTGCGCCTGGGCCGTGATGTGGCTGAAGGAGAAGCTCGGCTACGACGACTCGCTCGACGCCTTCGGCGTTCACGGCGTCGGCGGCTTCGTCGGTGCCATCCTCACCGGCGTTTTCGCGGTCTCGGCGGTCGGCGGCCAGGGCCATTCCGGCCTCATCGACGGCAATGCCGGCCAGGTCTGGATCCAGTTCCTGGGCACCATCGCCACGATCGTCTGGTCCGGTGTGGTCACATTCATCATTCTCAAGGTGGTCGACGCCATCATCGGTCTCCGCGTCACCAAGGAGGTCGAGGTCGAAGGTCTCGACATCAATCTGCACGGCGAGGTGGTTCAGTAGTCTCGCCTGCCTTCCTCCCGCCGGGGCCACTCGGGCTCCGGCGGGAAAACCGCGCAATTCAAGGCCCCGGCCGGGTAAAACCCCCGCGCCGGGGCCTTGGTTAATGGCGGCTTTACCAAGGGCGGTTACGGTCGGTCTCTCAAGGTCTCCGTCCTGTTCCCGTGTCCAGGGTCCGCCATGCGCCTCTCCTCCCGATCGACCTCCATTCCCCTGTCCAGCGGCGGCGCCATCCGTCACGTCCTGCGCCGCAACGTCGGCGCCATGGTCGGGCTGGCGGTTCTGGCTCTGGCGGCGGTTGCCGCCGCCAGCCTGGCGACCTGGACGGTCGACGATCCGAGCCTCAGCCACGCCACCGATCATGCCATCCGCAACGTTCTGGGCTTCCCCGGCGCGATCATTTCTGACCTTCTCACCCAGCTCCTGGGGCTGGCCGCTTCGCTGCTCCTGCTTCCGCCGGTGGTCTGGGCATGGCGCGCCGTATTCGCGCAGCCTACCCGGCTCAAGCGCTGGAATGTGGTGAGCTGGATCGCCGGCACGCTGATGGCCGCGCTGGCGCTCTCCACCCTGCCCGTGTCCCGCACATGGCCCTTGCCCACCGGCCTTGGCGGGGCGCTGGGCGATCTTCTGCAGCGCATCCCTGCCTTCTTCATCGGCGCTACCCCTGCCGGGCTAAGCGCGCTCATCACCGGTGTCGTCGTCGCCGCCGCCTCTGTCGTTCTGATGCTCCACGCCTGCGGCCTCATTGGACCGGTCGTGGCCGAAGAAGAGGCGGAGGACGCAATCCCCGCGGTCCGGCCGGTTGCACGCACCATTGCCGCCAAACCGGAGATCGATGAGGACCTCGACGACGACATTGCCGCCGTGATGGAGGAGGACTACGACGAAGAGGACGAAGACGAGCGCCCGACCCGCCTCGCTTTGGTGATCGGCCTCGCCGCCCATCTGGCGCTCCGCCTCATCGGCATGGTCCGCCGTCTCATCGGTCGCGTCATCGCCCACCGCCGTGCCGACGACACCGTCGACTGGACGCCCGGTGCCTTCGACGACATACGGGTCGAGCCCCGTCTCGGCGGCCTCGACGACGACCTCTGGGCCGCCGGCGCCCAAGATACCGGCGAAGCGATCAGCGAAGAGGATTTCGGCGAGCCGGTCGACACCGGCCGCGTCTCGCCGCCTGCCGCCAAGCCCAAGGTCGGCCGCCGGGCCATCCGCGAAACCCGCAAGTCGACCGCCAAGAGCGGCTTCGTGCTGCCGCCGCTGGCGCTCCTCACCCAACCCAAGGTCGACAAAAAGGCCACCACCGTCAGCCAGGCCGCGCTCGAGCAGAACGCTCGGCTGCTCGAAGGCGTCCTCGACGATTTCGGCGTCCGCGGTGAGATCGTCAACGTCCGCCCCGGCCCGGTGGTCACCCTCTACGAACTGGAGCCGGCACCGGGTATCAAGTCGGCGCGTGTCATCGGCCTTGCCGACGACATCGCCCGCTCGATGAGCGCCGTCTCCTGCCGCGTCGCCGTCATTCCCGGCAAGAACGCCATCGGCATCGAGCTGCCCAACGCCAAGCGCGAGACCGTCTACCTGCGCGAGCTGCTTGCCTCCCAGGATTTCGAGACGACCAAGGCGCGCGTCGGCCTCTGTCTCGGCAAGACCATCGGCGGCGAGCCGGTGATCGTCGATCTCGCCCGCATGCCGCATCTGCTGGTCGCCGGCACCACCGGCTCGGGCAAGTCGGTGTCGATCAACACCATGATCCTGTCGCTGCTCTATCGGCTGACGCCGGACGAGTGCCGCATGATCATGATCGATCCGAAGATGCTCGAGCTGTCCACCTATGACGGCATCCCGCACTTGCTCACCCCGGTGGTCACCGACCCCAAGCAGGCGGTCGTCGCGCTCAAATGGACCGTGCGCGAGATGGAGGACCGCTATCGCAAGATGTCGAAGCTGGGCGTGCGCAACATCGACGGCTTCAACCTGCGTCTGGCCCAGGCCCGCTCCAAGCGCGAGACGCTCACCCGCACCGTGCAGACCGGCTTTGACCCCGACACCGGCGAGGCCATCTACGAGCAGGAGGAGCTGTCGCTCGAGCCGATGCCGTTCATCGTCGTCGTCATCGACGAGATGGCCGACCTGATGATGGTCGCCGGCAAGGACATCGAGGGCACCGTCCAGCGCCTCGCCCAGATGGCCCGCGCCGCCGGTATCCACGTCATCATGGCCACCCAGCGCCCCTCGGTCGACGTCATCACCGGCACCATCAAGGCCAACTTCCCGACCCGCATCTCCTTCCAGGTCACCTCCAAGATCGACAGCCGCACCATCCTCAACGAGCAGGGCGCCGAGCAGCTCCTCGGCCAGGGTGACATGCTCTACATGGCAGGCGGCGGCCGCATCCAGCGCGTCCACGGCCCCTTCGTCAGCGACCAGGAGGTCGAGGAGGTGGTGGCTCACCTGAAGGCGCAGGGTGAGCCCGAATACCTTCACGCCGTGACCATCGACGAGGACGAAGACGGCGGCTCCGGCTTGGGCGGCGCCTCGGGCGACGAGGAATCGAACGATCTCTACGATCGCGCCGTGGCCATCGTGCTGCGCGACCGCAAGGCCTCGACCAGCTACATCCAGCGCCGCCTGTCGATCGGCTACAACCGTGCCGCCTCGCTCATCGAGCGCATGGAGCAGGAAAGCGTCATCAGCCGCGCCAACCATGCCGGCAAGCGCGAGATCCTGGTTCCCGAAGGCGAAGAAGCGCACTACAGATGAGGGGCCGCCCCGCGGCTAGTGTGACGAGCTTCAATTCAACCACCCCGGTGCGCCGCGAATTCGCCACACGCGGCCGCTATCGCGCCGGCCCAGTTGCTATGATCGGCTGGCGCTGCGAATCGGCAGCGCGGGCATCCTCGGACATGGAGATCCGATTGACCGGCACCACCGGGGCGAAGCGACGGACAAGCGGCGGCCTGTGCCGGCGCGGCTTCGTCGCGGCGTTCGCTTGCGTGCTTGTGCTGTCCGGACTGGCGGGGAGTGCCGACGCGGCCAGCGGCCGGATCCCGCTGCCGCGCCTGAGGCCCGCCTACACGGGCATGGCCGCGCTCACGAGCCCGGCCAACACGGCCATCGCCCGGCCGGCCTTTACGCCCGACCCCAATTCACCCTTCACGGTCGAGCAGCAGCGGACGCTCGCCAACATCAACGCCTATTTCAACAGCTTCCGCATCATGGAGGGCCGCTTCATCCAGTTCGGTCCCAATGGCGAGCAGTCGGAGGGCGTCTTCTTCATGACCCGGCCGGGGCGCATCCGCTTCCACTACAGCCCGCCGTCGAAGCTCGACGTCGTCGCCGATGGCAGCTCGGTTGCCATTCGCGACGGCCGCACGCGAACGCAGGAACTCTATCCGCTGGCCGCGACGCCGCTGCGCTACCTGCTCGCCGACAATGTCGACCTCACGTCGCAAAAGGTCGTCCAGTCCATCCGCGAAGAGCCCGACTTGGTGTCGCTGACTATCGTCAACCGCTCGTCCGCCACCCAAGGCAAGCTGACGCTGATCTTCGACCGCAAGACCTTTCAATTGCGCCAATGGGTGGTGACCGACGCCCAGGGTCTCAACACGTCCGTCGCCATCTACGACACGGCTACCGGAAAGCCCCAGAATCCGAACCTGTTTCGGATAACCCCAGGCCCTACCTTCTGAATTGCTGCCGTTCCCGCCCTTCTGCTCGGCTCTTGAAACGCCCCGGCCACACCCCATCTTGATTCCATGGCGGGTCGCTCATCATCGGTAGCGCCCCCCGTCTCGCCGAGAGCGACTCGCTGGCACCGGGTTTCACCGGTGCCGCGCTAACAGCGCGGAGCGCCCAGCCTCCCCCGGGGCTGGGCGCTTTCTTTTCAGGGCGAACGGAAACGGCTAGTGTGACTGCCACATTTCTGCCGCTTGTTCTTTTTGCCCCCTTATGCCCCTCAGTATTGCCACCTGGAACATCAACTCTGTTCGCCTGCGCATCGGCCTTATCGCCGAGTTTCTCGATTCCCAAGCGCCCGACGTTCTCTGCCTGCAGGAAATCAAGTGCCCCGAGGATCGCTTCCCGCACGCCGCCTTCGCTGAACGCGGCTATCGCCACCGCCTGGTCAACGGCCAGAAGGGCTACCACGGCGTAGCCACCGTCTCGCGGCGTCCGTTCCTCGATTCCAACGTTCGCGCCTTCTGCGGCAAGGACGATGCCCGCCACGCCGCCGTCACCATCGCTGACGGCGACGAGGCGATCGTCATTCACAACTTCTATGTGCCCGCCGGCGGCGACGAGCCGGACCCCGCGGTCAACGAGAAATTTGCCCACAAGCTCGCCTTCCTCGACGAGATGAAGGCCTGGCTCTCCGGCGCCGAAACCGATCGCCACGCGATCCTGGTCGGCGACCTCAACATCGCCCCCTATGAGAACGACGTGTGGTCGCACCGCCAGCTACTCAAAATCGTCAGCCACACGCCGGTCGAGACCGAAGGGCTAGAGGAAGTGCGCCGGGTTGGCGGCTGGGTCGACGCCATCCGCCACTTCGTCCCGATGGAGGAAAAGGTCTACACGTGGTGGAGCTACCGCGCCGCCGACTGGCGGGCCGGCGACCGCGGACGGCGGCTCGACCACATCTGGGTGACACCGCACCTCGCCCACCGCCTGCGCAGCACCGAGATCGTGCGCAGCGCCCGCGGCTGGCCGCGGCCCTCCGATCACGTTCCCGTGATCGCCCGCTTCGCGCCCCCCGCCGCGATCAACGGCGTGCCGGCAGCGGTTTGATATCCTTCAGTGCCGCCCGCACCCGGCCGAGATCGCTGACCGTGGCCAGCAGCCGGTCCGACATGGTCTGGCGCCACTTGACCGCAACTTGCGGGTATTCGCTGAGCATTCTCAGGATCAGCTTGCGGTCGAATTCCAGCACTTGACTGGCCACCGTGGCGGTCGCCGTCGCCGGCCGCTTGGTCTCGATGAGCAGCGCCAGCTCGCCGATGAGCGCGCCGGCCTCGCAGTTCGCCACCACCTTGCGCTTGGGTCCGACGGTCAGCCGGATGCCGCCGTTTGAGACGACGTAACCGGAGTTCGCGCGCGCGCCCTCGCGGAAGAGCACCTGGTCCGCGGCCAGGTCGAGCCTCACCGCGCTGAACGCCAGCAGGCGGATCTGCTCGGCCGGCAGGTCGCTGAACAGCGGAACGCGCCTGAGAAGCGCGATGTCGCTGTCGAGGCTCATTTGACTGCCCGGTCGCCCTGCGCCATCCCGCTCACGGCACCAGCTTGTAGCCGCCGGCTTCTGTCACCAGCAACTCCGCCTTGGACGGATCGCGCTCGATCTTCTGGCGCAGGCGGTAGATGTGCGTTTCCAGCGTGTGCGTGGTGACGCCCGAATTGTAGCCCCATACCTCGTGCAACAGCACATCGCGGGTGATGACCTTCTCGCCGGCGCGGTAGAGGTATTTGAGGATAGCGGTCTCCTTTTCGGTCAGCCGCACCTTCTGGTTCTTGTCGTCGACGAGCATCTTGGCACTCGGCCGGAACGTGTAGCGGCCGATGGAGAATATGGCGTCCTCGCTCTGGTCGTGCTGGCGAAGCTGGGCGCGGATGCGCGCCAGGAGCACGGCAAAACGGAACGGCTTGGTGACGTAATCGTTGGCGCCGGCCTCGAGCCCCAGAATCGTATCCGATTCCGAATCTTGGCCGGTCAGCATGATGACCGGCGCCCGGAAACCGCTCTTGCGCATGAGCTTGACGGCTTCGCGCCCGTCCATGTCGGGCAGGCCGACATCCATGATCACCAAGTCGATCGGCTCCTGTCGGGCGCGATGCACCCCCTTAGCCGCCGTCTCGGCCGGTACGATCTCGAACTCTTCATAGAGCGAGAGCTGCTCGACCAGGCTCTCGCGGAGCATGTCATCATCGTCGACGACAAGGATTTTGCGGACGGGCATGGTCGGACTTTCGTTTACCGCTTGGGCCGGCGTCGCGGCCGGCAATTGGCGGAAACCCTTTGGATTCGGCGTTGGATACGGTGTAGACCGCTTGCCCCCGGCCGCGCAAGTTGCCCGCTGCCGGCCGGAATGGGTTGGCGCCCTGCCGGAAATCGCCATTTTCCGCCAGACCAGGACACTACGATGAACCGGCTGCCGCGCATTATCGTCGCTGCCACCGGCAGCATCGCCCAACGCGGGCTTCTCACCGCCGGCGGCCTGACGGTGCCCTGCGCGCTGGGCCGCTCGGGGATCAGGGGAGGCAAACGCGAGGGCGACGGCGCCACGCCGCGAGGCGGCTGGCACCCGGTCGCCGTCTTCTGGCGCGCCGACCGCCTGGCCAGGCCGGCAACGGTCCTGCCCATCCAGCCGCTCACGCCCAAGGACGGCTGGTGCGACGACCCCGCCAACCGGCGCTACAACCGCCCGGTGCGTCTGCCTTATGCCGGCCGTCACGAGCGCCTGTGGCGCGCCGACCGTCTCTACGACGTCATCGTGGTGCTCGACTACAATCTGGCCCACCCACGCAAGGGGGCCGGCAGCGCCATCTTCCTGCACATCGCCGGGCCGGGATTCGCGCCGACCGAAGGCTGCATTGCGGTCGCACCTGACGCAATGCGCCGGCTGCTCGCCCGGATGGGTCCGCGCACCGTTATCGACGTGCGTTAGTCCGGGCTCCCTACAACCGGGCCGTCCGTGCCCCGAAAATCGCCGTGCCAACGCGCACGTCGGTGGCGCCGAAAGCGATCGCTGTCTCGAAGTCGGCGCTCATGCCCATCGATAGCGACGGGAGCCCCAGCCGCTCCGCGATCTTGGCAAGCAGCGCGAAATGCGGCGCCGCCACCTCGTCGAATGGCGGGATGCACATCAGCCCGTCGATGGAAAGCCCATGCACCGATCGGCAGCGCTCGACGAAGGCGTCCGTCTCGTCCGGCAGGACGCCGGCCTTTTGCGGTTCTGCGCCGGTGTTGACCTGAACCAGCAGGCGCGGCGCCCGCCCCTGTCGCGCCATTTCCTCGGCGACCGCCGCGGCGATCCTGTCGCGGTCGATGGTGTGGATGGCGTCGAACAGAGCCACCGCCTCCTTCGCCTTGTTGGTTTGCAGCGGCCCGATCAGATGGAGTTCGGTGCCGGCTGTCTCCATCCTCAGCGCCGGCCACTTCCCCGCCGCCTCTTGCACCCGGTTCTCGCCGAAGACCCGCTGGCCGCCCGCGATCACCGGGCGGATCGCCGAGGCGTCGAAGGTCTTGGAGACCGCGATCAGCCGCACTGAACCGGCCGGCCGCCCGGCTGCGGCCTCTGCTGCGGCAATACGGCCGCGGACCTGGCTGAGTGCTTCTGCCTGCACGCCATCGTTCCCGCGAAACCGGCGCGGCTTGCGCCCCCGGCCCCCTCGGGGCCGCGGCCTGATTAGCCCCGCGATGGACGCCCGGCAAGGCGGAAGGCGGCTTTTCTGGTCCTTTCCGATTGACCGCCGGCCCGATTCTGGTGATGGTCCGCCGCGACCGACGAAGCCCCCTTTTTCCTCCCGGCGCGCCGGCGCGCTGCACGAAGACCATGGCGACCGAACGATACAATCCCCGCGAAGCAGAACCCCGCTGGCAGGCCCGCTGGGCCGACGAGCGCATCTTCGAGACGAAGAACGACGACCCGCGGCCGAAATACTACGTGCTCGAGATGTTCCCATACCCTTCGGGGCGCATCCACATGGGTCACGTGCGCAACTATACGCTCGGCGACGTGGTCGCCCGCTTCATGCGCGCCAAGGGCTACAACGTCCTCTACCCCAAGGGCTGGGACGCCTTCGGCCTGCCCGCCGAGAACGCGGCGATGCAGAACCGGGTTAATCCGCGCAAGTGGACCTACGACAATATCGACGCCATGCGCGCGCAGCTCAAGATGATGGGCTTGTCGCTCGACTGGAGTCGGGAATTCGCCACCTGCGACCCGGAATATTACGCCCAGCAGCAGAAGCTGTTCGTCGACTTCTACCGCAAGGGCCTCGCCTACCGAAAGAAATCGAAGGTCAACTGGGATCCGATCGACCAGACCGTGCTCGCCAACGAGCAGGTGATTGACGGCCGCGGCTGGCGCTCGGGCGCCGTCGTAGAGCAACGCGAGCTGGAGCAGTGGTGCTTCCGCATCACGGCATACAGCGACGACCTGCTGGCCGCCCTCGATAAGCTCGACCGCTGGCCGGACAAGGTGCGCCTGATGCAGCGCAACTGGATCGGCAAGTCGGAAGGCATGCGCGTCCGCTTCCCCTTCGCCGGCGGGCCGCCCAAGGGCTTCTCGGAGATCGAGGTCTTCACCACCCGTCACGACACGCTGTTCGGCGCCAGCTTCATGGCGATCTCGCCCGACCATCCCATCGCGACCGCGCTTGCCGAAGGTAACGCCGAGCTGAAGCGCTTCATCGACGAGTGCCACCGCACCGGCACCAGCGCCGAAGCGATCGAGACCGCCGAGAAGATGGGCTACGCCACCGACTTTTCGGTCAAGCATCCCTTCCGCGACGGGCACACGCTGCCGGTCTATGTCGCCAACTTCGTTCTGATGGACTACGGCACCGGCGCCATCTTCGGCTGCCCGGCGCACGACCAGCGCGACTATGACTTCGCCACCAAATACGATCTGCCCATCATTCCGGTGGTGGCGCCGCTCGACGTGTTCGACACCGACGGCGACCTGGTGAAGTGGATCGAGCAGTTCGCGACCGGCAACGAGGCCTATCTCGATGACGGCCAGCTCATCAATTCTCAGTTCCTCGACGGAATGACAGTTGCCGACGCCAAGGAGACCGTCGCACAACGCCTTGAAACGACGATGCTTTCCGGCAAGCCTCAAGGCCTGCGGCAGGTCAATTACCGCCTGCGCGACTGGGGCATCTCGCGCCAGCGCTACTGGGGCTGCCCGATCCCCATGATCCATTGCCAGGAGCACGGTGTCGTGCCGGTGCCGGACGCTGACCTACCGGTGCTGCTGCCCGACGACCCGGTTCTCGACCAGCCCGGCAACCCGCTCGACCGACATCCGACATGGAAGCACGTCGCCTGCCCGGTCTGCGGCAAGCCGTCGCTGCGCGAAACCGACACCATGGACACCTTCGTCGATTCGTCGTGGTACTTCGCGCGCTTCACCGCCCCGCACGCGGAGACCCCGACCGACAAGGCGGCCGCCGACGCGTGGCTGCCGGTCGACCAGTATATCGGCGGCATTGAGCACGCCATTCTGCACCTGCTCTATTCGCGCTTCTTCGTGCGCGGCATGCACGCCACCGGGCATCTCAGCATCGACGAGCCGTTCAAGGGCCTGTTCACCCAGGGGATGGTCGTCCACGAGACCTATTACAAGGAGGCGGACGGCAGGACGCATTGGCTGTCGCCGGCCGAGGTGCGCCTCGAAGGCGACGGCGACAACCGCAAGGCCTTCGAGATAGCCACCGGCGAGGCGGTCAAGATCGGCGGCATTGAGAAGATGTCGAAGTCGAAGCGCAACACGATCGACCCCAGCGACATCATGACCGGCTACGGCGCCGATACCGCCCGCTGGTTCATGCTCTCCGACTCGCCGCCCGACCGCGACGTCATCTGGACCGAGGAGAGCGTCGCCGGTGCGGCGCGCTTCCTCCAGCGCGTCTGGCGCCTGATCGGCGAGTCGATGGCGCTGGCGCCGGTCGTGCCGCCAGCGGGCAGTGCCCCGCCTGCCGAGGTGAGTGAAGATGCGATCGCGCTCCGCAAGGTCGCCCACCGCACGCTCGCCGCCGTCGAGGACGCGATTGCCGGCCTCCGCTTCAATGTCGCCGTCGCCAAGATCTACGAACTCGCCAACGCCGTCAGTGCGGCGCTTGCCATCCTGCCGCAGCAGCGCCAGGACGCCGCCGACCATGCGCTCGGCGCCGCACTGCGCGAGGCGCTCGAGATGATGGTCGAGATGATGGCGCCGATGATGCCACACTTGGCCGAGGAATGCTGGGCGGCGCTCGGCCATGGCGAACTCGTCGCCACCCGCCCGTGGCCCACCGTCGACCGCAGCCTGCTCAGCGAGGACACCATCACGCTGCCGGTTCAGATCAATGGTCGCAAGCGCGGTGAATTGACAATCGCCACCGACGCGTCACAAGTTGAGGTGGAGACGGCGACCCTCGCGCTGGACGCGGTGCAGAGGGCGCTAAACGGGCAAAAACCGCGGAAAATCGTCGTCGTACCGAAGAGGATCGTGAATGTCGTCACATGACCACACCCGATCCGCGGAAGGCCGCAAGGCCGGCCGCCTGATCCTGCTCACCGCGGTCGCCGCGGCGGCGCTTGCCACCTGCACCGTGCAGCCGCTTTATGCACCCACGGTCGCCGGCACCTCGGTCGCCGCTTCGCTCGGCGACATCACCATCGACCCGGTTGGCGACCGCCTCGGCCAGGAAGTCCGCAACCGGCTCATCTTCCAGCTCAACGGCGGCAAGGGCCAGCCGGCCAGCGCCAATTATCACATGACGCTGTCGGTGAGCTCGACCACCAGCGCGCTGGGCGTGACGCCTATCGCCACGGCCCCCGCCTATTCCATCACCGTCGCCGCCACCTATGAGGTGCGCTCGGCCGCCGACGACAAGATCGTGCTGCGCAGCACCAGCCGGCAGTCTGCCTCCTACGACACCAAGAACCAGCTCTTCGCCAACGAGCGTGCCGTGCTCGATGCCGAGAACCGGGCTGCTGCCCTGGTGGCCGACGACATCCGCATTCGTCTCGCCGCCGCGGCCGCCAAGGGAACGATCTAGCGGCCGGCCCGCCAGGGGATCCCGAGGCGCGTGGTTCAGATCAAGCCAGCCGACGCCGACCATTTTCTGGCGAAGCCAGACGCGGCCGTCCGCGTCATCCTCATCTTCGGTAATGACGAGGGACTGGTCGCCGAGCGCGCCCAGCGCTTCGCCGCTGCCGTCCTCGGCGAGAACCCTGATCCCTTCGCCCACGTGCGTCTCGATTCCGCGGCACTTGCCGACGATCCCGGCCGTCTCGCCGACGAGGCCAATGCCGTTCCGCTCTTCGGCGGCCAGCGGGTGGTCACGGTTGGCCTTTCCGGAGCGCGCTCCATCCAGCCGGCGGTCGAAGCCGTTCTGGCCGCGCCGCCGGTCGATTCCTGGGTGGTGATCGCCGCCGGCGACCAGCGCAAGGGTTCGGGCCTGCGCAAGCTGTGCGAGACCAACGAGCGCGCTGCGGCGATCGCCTGCTACGCCGATTCCGATCGCGATCTCGACCGCATCATCGACGAGGAGACGCGCAAGAGCGGCCTCACCATCACGACCGAAGCGCGCGCTGCGCTGAAAGCCATGATCGGCGCCGACCGCATGGCCAGCCGCTCGGAGGTCGCCAAGCTCTGCCTCTATGCCGCCGGCACCGGCACCATCACCATCGACGACGTGCGCGCCATCATCGGCGATGCCGCGGCTTCTGCGGTCGACGAGGTGATCGACGATGCCGCCCTCGGCGATGCTACCGGGCTCGACCGCGTCTACCGGCGCTTGCGTGCCGCCGGCGTCCCCGGCACCGTCATCGTCGGCGCCGCCCAGCGGCATTTCAACTTCCTGCAGAAGGCCCGTGCCGCCTGCGATGCCGGTGCTGAGCCCGAGGCGATGGTCGCCCGCGCCAGCCCGCCGGTCTTCTTTCAGCGGCGCAATGCCGTCATCCGCCAGCTGACCATCTGGAACGCGGCGGCGCTCGACGCCGCCCTCACCCGCCTCGATTCGGCGCTCTACGACAGCCGCCTGCATGGCGCGATTGCCGACGAGGTCGTTGGTCATGCCCTGCAAGCGGTGGCTTTCATGGCCGCCGGCGCTCGGCGCTGACAAGCACGGCATAGAGGCTCTTTGGGTCCCCGCGCGGGTGACGCGCAGGTGGGACCCAGTATTCGCCCACGACAGTGGTAAGGCCGAAGCCGCTTGCGGCTACTGGGTTCCTGCCTGCCCGAAAGGCTCCTATCCCCTCAGCCGCCGGACGATGTCGTCGAGCTGTTCCAGTGTCTTGTAGGCGACCGTCACGTGCCCGCCATGGGACTTGTGGTCGATGGTCACCGAGAGGCCGATGCGGTCGGTGAGGCTCTTCTCCAGCGCCCGCGTGTCGGCGTCCTTGGTCGGCTTCCTGCCGCCCGCCGATGTCCTTCGGCCGGCACTCGTCCCCAGCGCCTCGACGTCGCGCACGTTGAGTCCGGCCTCGACGATGCGCCGCGCCGCTGCCACCGGATCCTCAAGCGTCACCAGCGCGCGCGCATGGCCGGCCGTCAGCTTGCCCTCGCGCAGATAGGTCTGCACTTCCTCTGGCAGCTTCAAGAGGCGCAGCGTGTTGGCGATATGCGGCCGGCTCTTGCCGATCACGTCGGCCAGTTCGCTCTGGCTGTAGCCGTAGCCGTCGATGAGCTGCTGATAGCCGATCGCCTCTTCGAGCGCGTTCAGGTCCTGCCGCTGCACGTTCTCGACGATGGCGAGTTCGAGCGCCTCCTGGTCGGAAAGCTCGCGTACCACCACCGGCACCTCGTGCAGGCCAGCCTTCTGCGCCGCCCGCCAGCGCCGCTCTCCGGCGACGATCTCGTAGCTGTCCGCCGCCCCTTCCACCGGGCGCACCAGGATCGGCTGCACGACGCCCTTCTCGCGCACCGACGCCGTCAGCTCGTCGAGATCGACATCGCCGAAGGCCTTGCGCGGATTGCGCGGGTTGGGGCGCAGGAAGGCCACCGGTAGCCGGCGCTGACTGCGTCCGTGGTCTCCGGCCGCGGGCTCCGCCGCGGTGCTCTCGACATCGCCGATCAACGCCGCCAGCCCCCGTCCCAGTCTGTTGCGCGTCGTGCTCTCCGCCATTCACTTATCCCCTGAAATAGGTCGCCTGTTTCACTGCCGAATCGAATTTCCTTACGCAGCGCGCAGATGGCGCTCGCGCTGGATGATCTCCGCCGCGAGCTTGAGATAGGCCTGACTTCCCGTGCTCTTGAAATCGTAGAGAAGCACCGGCTTGCCAAAGGACGGTGCTTCCGACACGCGCACATTGCGCGGGATGATGGTGTCGTAGACCGCGTCGCCCATATGGGCGCGGACATCCGCCACCACCTGTCCGGAAAGATTGTTTCGGCTGTCAAACATTGTCAGAACGATACCATGGATACTCAACTCGGGGTTGAGCGACTGTTTCACCTGTTCGACCGTCTTGAGCAGCTGGCTCAGCCCTTCCAGAGCGAAGAATTCGCACTGTAGCGGCACCAGAACCGAGTGCGCCGCAGAGAGTGCGTTGATTGTCAGCAGATTCAACGAGGGCGGGCAGTCGACCAGGACGTAGGAATAGTTTCGGGGGCGACTCGAATCGTCGTCGCCCGTCCCGAACAGGGCATGGCGCAGACGGTAGGCCCGGTCCGGCCGGGCGGCGATCTCCAGTTCGACGCCTAGCAGATCGAGCGTCGAGGGGGCCACCGAAACCCGCGGCACCGCCGTCTGCACGGCGACGCTGGCCACCGTCGCCTCACCCATCAGCAGGTCATAGGTCGAAACCGTGCGGTTCCTGCGGTCGATGCCGAGCCCGGTGGACGCATTGCCCTGCGGGTCGAGATCTACGATCAGCACCTCCTCGCCGATGGCGGCAAGGGCCGTGCCCAGATTGATGGCGGTCGTCGTCTTGCCGACGCCCCCCTTCTGGTTGGCGAGAGCAAGCACGCGCGGTGTCTTTGGCAGTGTCATCGGCCGTTTACCGATCGTTAACCATGGGGTCCGGCGCACGGCTGAGGTGGCTGATGTCGAGGATCGCGCCGCCGTCGCCGACTCGACTGTCGTGTTTTACCAGATCGAAGCCCCAAGATTGAGTAGCCTCGGCAATTTCCCGCACAAAATCTTGACCCTTGTGAAAGGCCGCGGGAACTCCCCGCTCCATCACTGGCGCTGCCAGCGCGAGCAGATCCTTGAGCGGCGCCAGCGCTCTTGCGCTCACCCGGTCGACCGGCTCTGACCAAGCCGCCATCAGGCGCTCAATGCGCCCCTCATGCACGATCGCCGGCGCCCCGGTCGTGCGAATCGCCTGGCGCAAGAAGGCGCACTTCCTGCCGTTGCTCTCGATCAGGTGGACGGCGGTTCCGTCCATATCCGCGTGGAGAATCGCCACGACCAGGCCAGGGAAGCCCGCGCCGCTGCCGAGATCGAGCCAGCGGCGGGCCTCCGGGAAGAGCGCTGCGAGCTGGGCGCTGTCCGCCACATGCCGCCGCCAGACCTCTGGCAGCGTGCTCGGTGCGATCAGGTTCTCCGCGCTCTGCCATCTTCTGAGGAGCGCGACAAAGGCGGTGAGCCGTTCCCCTGTTTCACGTGAAACCGGGACGATGTCCGTCAGAGCCTCGAGCCCGTCCTTCACGCCGCCTCACGCCACCTTGCGGCCGCGCCGTCGCTTGATGCCGCCCAGCAGCAATGCCAGCGCCGCCGGCGTCATGCCCTCGATCCGCGCCGCCTGGCCGAGCGTCGCCGGGCGCACCACCGTCAGCTTGTCGCGCAGCTCGCCCGAAAGGCCTGACAGCCCGTCGAGGTCCAGATCGTCCGGAATGGCCACCGCCTCGTCCTCACGCAGCTGCGCGATATCGAAGCGTTGCCGATCGAGATAAACCGCGTATTTCGCGTCTGTCTCGATCTGTTCGGTTACGAATCGATCGAGCGATCCGAGCTCCGGCCACACCCGCGCCAGGGACGCCATGCTCATCCCCGGATAGGCCAGTAGGTCGAAGGCCGACCGGCGCGTTCCGTCCCGGTTGATGTGGATGCCGTAGCGCTCGGCCTCGTTCGGCGTCAGGGTCAGCGACTGCGTCAGCGCGCGCACCGCCTCCAGTGCTTCCGCCTTGGCCTGATAGGCTTCGGCCCGCCCACTGCCCACAATGCCGTGCCTCACGCCCATTGGCGTCAGCCGCTGGTCCGCGTTGTCAGCTCTCAGCGACAGCCGGTATTCCGCCCGCGATGTGAACATTCGATAGGGTTCGGTCACCCCCGCGGTCGTGAGGTCGTCGATCATCACGCCGAGATAAGCCTCCGACCGGCTCACCGTGACGCCTTCGCCGCCGCCGGCGATCCGCGCGGCGTTCAGCCCCGCCAGCAGCCCCTGCGCGCCGGCCTCCTCATAGCCCGTGGTGCCGTTGATCTGCCCGGCCAGGAACAGCCGCTTGATCCGCCTCGTCTCCAGGGTGGGCCTGAGCTCCCGCGGGTCCACATGATCGTATTCGATGGCGTAGCCCGGACGCGTGATCCGCGCCTTTTCCAGCCCCGGGATCGCCCGCACGATCTCAGCCTGGACCGCCTCCGGCAGAGCGGTCGAGATGCCGTTGGGATAGACCGTGTCATCGTCCAGCCCCTCCGGCTCCAGGAAGATCTGGTGCCCGTCGCGGTCGCCGAAGCGCATGATCTTGTCTTCGATGCTAGGGCAGTAGCGCGGGCCGCGGCTCTGGATCTCCCCGGAAAACATCGGCGAGCGCTTGATGTTCCTCCGGATCACCTCATGCACGGCGTCCGTGGTCCGCGTGATGGAACAGTCCACTTGAGGCGTCGTGATCGCACCGGTCAGCGCCGAGAACGGCTCCGGTGGGTCGTCCCCCACCTGACGGTCAAGCCCGCTCCAATCGATGGTCCGTCCGTCCAGCCGCGGCGGCGTGCCGGTCTTCAGCCGGCCCAGCCGGAACCCCGCCAGCTCGAGCGTCCGCGCTAGCCCCACCGACGGCGCTTCGCCCACCCGCCCAGCCGGAATCTTCCTCTCGCCGATATGGATCAGCCCGCGCAGGAAAGTACCGGTCGTGATCACCACGGCGCCAGCGCCCAGCACCCGCCCATCGCCAAGCACGACGCCGGCTGCCCGCCCTCCAACCATCGCCAGATCGACAACCTCCTGCTCGACGATCTCCAGCCCCTCCTGGGCCCTCAGCAACTCCTGCACCGCCTGCCGGTAGAGCTTACGGTCGGCCTGCGCCCGCGGTCCCCGCACGGCCGGTCCCTTGCGCCGGTTGAGCACGCGGAACTGAATACCGGCGCGGTCGGCCGCAACCGCCATGATCCCGTCCAGTGCGTCGATCTCGCGGACGAGATGGCCCTTGCCGAGCCCGCCGATCGCCGGGTTGCACGACATCGCGCCAACCGTCGCGAAGGACTGGGTGACCAGTGCCGTCCGCGCCCCGGTCCGCGCCGCGGAGGCCGCCGCCTCGGTGCCCGCATGGCCGCCGCCAACCACAATCACATCGAAGGATCGGTTCGTATCCGTCATGATCCGCTGACCACTCGCACCAATCATTCCCGATCCTGTTTCACGTGAAACAGCCATGTCACTTGCCGATGCAGAAATCCCGGAACACCACGTCGAGTACCTCCTCGACGCCGATGCGCCCCGTCACTCTTCCTAGTGCGTCCCCCGCCCGCCGCAAGTCCTCAGCCCGCAACTCCAACCCACGGCCATCGTCATTCAGCGCCGCGGCAATCGATTCCGCACAAGCCGCCAACGCCCTCCGGTGCCGCAGCCGCGTGGCCACGACCGATTCTCCGGTGCCCAGTTCCTCTGCCAGCCTCCGACCCAGACCCGCCAGCAGCTCCGCCACCCCTTCGCCCGTCAGCGACGAAACCCCATGATCAAAATCCGCACGAATGCTATCTCGTTCTGAGGCCGAATCGATCAGGTCGAGTTTCGTCCCGACGTACACGACCTGCGCCGCCAAGGCAGGCGGCGTGACACGCCCCTCCCGAACGTCGCCCAGCCAAAGCACGATGTCCGCCCTCGCGGCCCGCTCCACGGCCCGACGCACGCCTTCCTTCTCGACAACACCCTCCGCCTCGCGCAGCCCCGCCGTATCCACCAGCGTTGCCGCATAGCCGTCAAGGTCCAAGCGCACCTCGATCATGTCACGCGTCGTCCCCGGCTCCGCGGTCACGATCGCCACGTCCCGCCGCGCAATCGCGTTCACCAGGCTTGATTTGCCGGCGTTGGGTGGCCCGGCAACCACGATCTCGACGCCCTCGCGCACCCGCTCACCCCGCCGGTCCTCAATATGGTTAACGATCTCTTGCCGCACCGCTTCGGCCAACGCCCAGGCCCCGCTGCTCGCCGAAGCCGGAATGTCCTCCTCGTCGGCGAAATCGAGCTCCGCCTCGATTAACGCCCGTGCCCGCACCAACCGCCGTCGCCAGCCTTCGTAGAGACGCCCCACGCTCCCGTCGCTCTGCCTGAGCGCCTGCCGCCGCTGCGCCTCCGTTTCTGCGGTCACCAGATCGGCCAGCCCCTCCACCTGGGTCAGGTCCAGCCGTTCATTGCCGAACGCCCGGCGCGTAAACTCCCCGGCCTCGGCCGGCCGAAACCCCTCTATCTCCGACAGCGCCGCCAGCACTGCCGCCACGACCGCGCGACCGCCGTGAACATGGAACTCGGCCACATCCTCTCCGGTGAAGCTCGCAGGGCCCGGGAAGAACAGCACCAGCCCCCGATCGAGCATTTCACTCCCTGCCGACCGCAAGGACAGCAAGGACGCCCTACGTGGTTCCGGTACCGCACCGACCAGTGTTTCGAGTCCGAATCGAACGCCTGGCCCGCTCACGCGGATCACCGCAACGCCCGCTGGCGGCAGACCACTCGATAATGCAAAGATCGTATCCCCGGCCACCGCCATCACCCTAGATCGGACCGATGAGCGAAAATCTCCTCCGCCACGAAGCCAGTCCCTATCTTCTCCAGCACAAGGACAACCCCGTCCACTGGCGTCCCTGGGGCCCTGCCGCCCTGGCCGAGGCCGAAGCCACCCACAAGCCCATCCTTCTCTCCGTCGGCTATGCCGCCTGCCACTGGTGCCATGTCATGGCCCATGAAAGCTTCGAAGACCCGGAAACCGCCGCGGTCATGAACGAGCTTTTCGTGAACATCAAGGTCGATCGTGAGGAGCGCCCCGACATCGACCAGATCTACATGGCCGCCCTCCACGCCACCGGCGAGCAGGGCGGCTGGCCGCTCACCATGTTCCTGACGCCGGACGGCCGACCCATCTGGGGCGGTACCTACTTCCCCAAGTCCGCCCGCTACGGCCGCCCGGCATTCGTCGATGTACTGCGCGAAGTCGCCGACATCTATCGCGCCAAGCCCGAGGCCATCGCCTTGAATGCGTCGGCGCTGATGGCACATCTCTCCACCGCCCCCACCGGCCCCGGCGCTGCCCTCGATCGCTCTCTGCTCGATCAGGCGGCGGAGCGCCTGCTGGGCTTCATGGACCCCGTCCACGGCGGTACCAACGGCGCGCCCAAGTTCCCACAGGCCAGCCTGCTCGAGTTCCTGTGGCGCGCGGCCTACCGCACCGGCGACACGCGCTACCGTGCTATCGTGCTCACCACGCTTCGCAGCATCTGCCAGGGCGGCATCTGCGACCACATCGGCGGCGGCTTCGCCCGCTACTCCACCGACACGCGCTGGCTCGTCCCGCATTTCGAAAAAATGCTTTACGACAACGCCCAGCTCATTGCGCTCCTCACCGGCGCCTGGCGCGGCACCGGCGAGCCTCTGTTCCGGACCCGAATCGAGGAGGCCATTGCCTGGCTTGAACGCGAAATGCATCTCCCCGGCGGCGCCTTCGCCGCCAGCATCGATGCCGATTTCAGAGGGCCACGAAGGACGCTTCACCGTGTGGACGCGCGACGAGGTCATCGCCGTCCTGGGGGCAGGGGAGGGCACCTTCTTCGCCAACACCTACGACATCTCCGAGGGCGGTAACTGGGAGGGCGTCTCCATTCCCAATCGTCTGCGCACCCCCGATCCCCTGAGCGATGCCGACGAAACGCGTCTCGCCGCCGCCCGCGCACTCCTCCTCAGCCATCGCGCCGCCCGCACCCATCCGGCGACCGACGACAAGGTGCTCGCCGACTGGAACGGCCTGACCATCGCGGCACTCGCCGCTGCCGGTGCGACCTTCGCCCGCCCCGACTGGATCGAGCTCGCCGCGGAAGCGTTCCGCTTCGTCACCATCGCCATGACCCGCGCCGGCCGCCTGGCCCATTCATGGCGCGACGGCAAATCACTCTTCCCCGGTCTCGCCACCGACTACGCCGCCATGACCAAGGCCGCGCTCGCCCTCCACGAGGCCACCTTCGATCACGCCTGGCTCGACCACGCCGAACGCCTCGCCGCGGCCCTCAGGCGCCATCATTGGGATGCCGCTCGTCCCGGCTACTTCCTCGCCGCCGACGACGCCGAGGCCCTCATCATCCGCCCGCGCTCCGACGCCGACGACGCCACACCCTCCGCCGCCTCGCTGATGGCCGCAAACCTCATCCGCCTCTGGCGCCTCACCGACAACGATGCCTATCGCGACGATGCCGACTCGATCCTCGAGACCGCCGCGCCCACTATTGCCACCAATCTCTTTGCGACCACCGGTCTCCTCAGCGCCCTCGACTTCCGCCTCGCCGCCACCGACGTCGTCATCATCCAGCCTGATACTTCGCCGGCTAACGATTTGTTGACTGCCGCGCGCAAATTGGGCACGCCCAACACCATCATCACCCTGCATAACGATACCGCACGCCTGCCGGCCTCTCACCCCGCGTCCGGCAAACCCGCCCTCGACGGCAAGCCCACCGCCTATGTCTGCCGCGGCGAGACGTGCTCCCTGCCGCTCACCGAGCCCACCAAGCTGGCAGCCGTGATGGCGGCGCCGATCAGCCCATAAACCAGCTTGACGCTGATCACCCGTGCCAGGGACGTCCATCCGTTCGCCAGGTATTGCGGTCTGAAGCACGCCTGGGACCAGCCCACATTCGGGATTGGCCGGGGGACCCCATCACGGCAATCCGATTCTGCAATCTCAGGGCGCAAGGGGGGGCGTCCGAAACCGCCTCGACATTAAGAAATGGCGCTGGCAAGATCGCGGCCCTGCAGGTGGGTTTGCAATCATTGGTTTGGGCTGCAAACGCCGACGTGGATCTGTCCTGGTACTGCAAGCTGAGGACCATACCAGTGGTCGTGTTCCGCGAATTCGTCCTGGCCAGTCTTCTGGCTCTGGCGTTCATCGGTCCATCACAGGCGGCGGAACAGTCTTTCTGCTCCGACGACCCGCGATATCCGCAGCCGCAAGACGCGGATCTGGTCTTCTATCTTCAGCTTTCCGACACGATCGACACGGTCGTCTACGCGTTGAACCGGCGCGCGGACGGGACGGTCAATACCAGCGACCCGGTCCACGTCTACTGGCGCTGGTATGAAGGCCGGGGCGAAAAGCGTGAGCTGACCTTCCTGCAGCGCACTCTCGCTTTCGGGGTGCAGCTCGCACCTTCGCAGGACCATCCCGGCGACTATGTCGCCCGGCTCAATGCCTATCCAAATATACCGGTTCTCATCAACCACACCCCGGACGGCAAGGTCCGCGCCCTCATGCCGATCGCCGGCGTGCCGACGCAACTGATCTGCGTCTACGTCGAACGACGGCAGCGGCTCGGTTTCATTCCGCAGGTGCTCTACATCGATTTCTTTGGGCGCGCCCTCGACGGCGGACAGAAAGTCGTCGGACGTCTCCGGCCCTAGACCACGACGCTTGCGACGACCGGGGGATTTGGTCGCCGACCGCCGCCTCCATGCGTCCTCGCGGCACGGCGTCGGCCGCACGCGGCCGACCACCCGCCGTCAGGTATTCATCTGCTCGAAGAAGTCGGCGTTGTTCTTGGTCTGCTTAAGCTTGTCGAGCAGGAACTCGATCGCATCCACCGTGCCCATCGGCATCAGGATGCGGCGCAGTACGTACATCTTCTTGAGCTGGTCGGGCGCCACCAGCAGTTCTTCCTTGCGCGTGCCGGAGCGGGTGATGTCGATCGCCGGGAAGACCCGCTTGTCGGCCACCTTGCGGTCGAGAATGATCTCGGCGTTGCCGGTGCCCTTGAACTCCTCGAAGATCACCTCGTCCATGCGGCTGCCGGTATCGATCAGCGCCGTCGAGATGATGGTCAGTGAGCCGCCTTCCTCGATGTTGCGCGCCGCACCGAAGAAGCGCTTCGGCCGCTGCAAGGCATTGGCGTCGACGCCGCCGGTGAGCACCTTGCCGGACGACGGCACCACCGTGTTATAGGCGCGCCCGAGGCGCGTGATCGAATTGAGCAGGATGATCACGTCGCGTCCGTGCTCCACCAAGCGCTTGGCCTTCTCGATCACCATCTCGGCGACCTGGACGTGGCGTGTGGCCGGCTCGTCGAAGGTCGAGGAGATCACCTCGCCCTTCACCGAGCGCTGCATGTCGGTGACTTCCTCCGGCCGCTCGTCGATCAACAGAACGATCAGGTAGCACTCGGGATGGTTGGCGGTGATCGAGTGGGCGATGTTCTGCAGGATGACCGTCTTGCCGGTGCGCGGCTGCGCGGTGATCAGCGCGCGCTGCCCCTTGCCCAGCGGCGCCACCAGATCGATCACCCGCGCCGTCATGTCCTTCGAGGTCGGGTTCTCGACCTCCATGTTGAAGCGCTTGTCGGGATAGAGCGGCGTCAGGTTGTCGAAGTGGATCTTGTGGCGCGCCTTTTCCGGGTCCTCGAAATTGATCGAGTTGACCTTGAGCAGGGCGAAGTAGCGCTCGCCCTCCTTTGGTCCGCGGATCTGTCCCTCGACCGTATCGCCGGTTCTGAGCGAGAAGCGCCTGATCTGCGATGGCGAAACGTAGATGTCATCGGGGCCAGCCAGGTAGTTCGCATCCGGCGAGCGCAGGAAGCCGAAGCCGTCGAGCAGACACTCCACGACCCCCTCGCCGATGATGTCCACCTCCTGGGCGGCAAGCTGCTTGAGGATCGCGAACATCAGCTCCTGCTTGCGCAGCGTGCTCGCGCTTTCGACCCCGAGCTCCTCGGCAAAAGCCAAGAGCTCGACAGGCGATTTCGCCTTCAGGTCCTTCAGTTTCATTTCTCGCATGGAGCGGGATTTCTCTGGTGAGTTCAGGAAAAGAACCGACAGTGGGAGGTCGCAGAACTTCTGACCGATTTTGGATGTCGGGGCGCCTCTTCAGCCGATATCAGCCGCCGGCGCCTGTCTGCTTGTGCGGTTGGCCGGGAAGATAATGGCTTGTACCCGCCACCGCAAGGCCGAAAGCGTCATCCCGGCCGCGGCCCCTCAGAACGGCCGCACGATCACCAGAATGACGATGCCGATCATCAGCAGCGTCGGCACCTCGTTGATGAACCGGTAGAAGCGCTGCGGCCGCTCGTTGCGGTCCTCCGCGAATTCCTGAACCGAATTCGCCAGGAACCAGTGCACCCAGGTCAGCGCCAGCGCCAGCAACAGCTTGAGTTGGAACCACACGTCACCGAACAGGCTGAGGTCCCGGGCCAGCCACAGCCCGACCGCCCAACTCGCGATCATCGCCGGGGTCATGATCGCCCTGAGCAGCCGCCGTTCCATGACCTTGAAGGTTTCCGATTGCTTGGAGCCCGCCTCCGCCTCGCAGTGATAGACGAACAGCCTCGGCAGATAGAGCAGGCCCGCCATCCACGAGATGATCGCGACGATGTGCAACGCCTTCATCCACAGATAGCCCTGGCTCGGGATGAGCCAAATCATCAGCGCCGCCACCGCCAGCGCGATGACCGCCGCCCGCAGCATCAGCATTCCCGGCGATTTCATCATGGCGCCCGCACCAACTCGACCAGCCGCCTCACATTCTCTATCGGCGTTTCAGGCAGGATGCCGTGTCCGAGGTTGAAGATGAATCGCCCACCGCCTAGCCCTGTGCGTATTCGCCGCACCGCACGCTCCAATGCATCGCCACCGGCCATCAGCACCATCGGATCAAGATTGCCCTGCACCGCCACACGGCCCTGCAGCCGCTGCCGCGCATAGTCCACCGGCACGCTCCAGTCGATTGATACACCGTCGATCCCCGTCGCTTCCACGTAGCGCTCCAGCCTGGCACCAGCGCCACGCGGGAAACCGATGATCTTCGCCGCGGGCACCGCGCTCTTCACCCGCCGCACGATCTCCGCCGTCGGCGCCACGCACCAGCGCTCGAACCCATCCTCATCCAGCACGCCGGCCCATGTGTCGAAGATCTGCACCACATCGGCGCCAGCCATAAGCTGCGCCACCAGATAGTCCGCCGATACCGTCACCAGCTGCGCCACCAGGGCGGCGAATGCATCCGGTCTTGTTAACGCAAAGGCACGGGCAGGGGCCTGGTCCGGCGTTCCTCGTCCCGCGATCATGTAGGTCGCAACCGTCCACGGCGCCCCACAGAAACCGATTAGTGTCTTGCCGCTGCCGAGCTTCCGCCGCACCTGCCGCACCGTTTCCAGCACCGGCGCCAGCGTCTGTTCGGCCCCCTCTCCACCGAGTGCAGCGATGCCAGCCTCATCGATCGGATCGAGCCGCGGACCCTCGCCCTCGACGAACCACACGCTGCGCCCGAGCGCCAGCGGCACCACCAGGATATCCGAGAACAGGATCGCCGCGTCGAAATCGAAGCGCTCGACCGGCTGCAGCGTCACCACACTGGCACGCTCCGGATCGAAACACAGATCAAGAAACGAGCCAGCCCGCGCCCTCAGTTCCCGATATTCGGGCAGATAGCGTCCCGCCTGCCGCATCAGCCAGATTGGCGGTGGCGTCAGGCACGTTCCCTGTAGAACAGCACTTACCTTGCCATGCAGCTCGGCACGAGCGTTGTCCACGTCGAGTCCTCTAAAGAGTTTAGAATCTTCTTTTTGTTTCATATTGACCGTGGATTACCGTCAGCCAAGTCAGCGCTCACCAACGCCACTGCCTTGCTTGGTAGACCGAAAAAGGGACAAAGAGCATACGAATCCGCGCACGCCAGCAAGGAAATCCCAATTGGCCCACGTTAATAATGCGTTAACCATAAATGTGGCGCAGGCGAGCACTTGACCTATTGTGGATGACCTGTGGAAACTCAAGGATTGTAGAGGATTCCCCCGTACTTGCCGAATTGCCGCAGCACGCTCACCACAGGCGCAAGCCTGTTGATTGAATCCTGCGCTTTCGGGAGAGTGCAGGCGACTTGCGGCTCGATTGCCCTCAATGCAGTCCACCATGCACAGGGCAGGGGATAAGCACGTGCAGAACCGAGAGAACTTCTTCCACCTTCACATGGTTTCCGATGCCACGGGCGAAACCCTGATGACCGTCGGTCGCGCTTCTGCGGCACAGTTTGCGCAGACCCGCGCGGTCGAACACGTGCACGCGCTGGTACGTACGGAAAAGCAGCTGGCGCGCGTCCTCTCAGAAATCGAGGCCGAGCCGGGCATCGTCCTCTACACGCTCGTCGACCGCAAGATCAGCGAGAAGCTCGAGAGCCACTGCCATGCGCTCGGCATCCCATGCGTCTCCGTTCTCGATCCGATCTACCAGGTCATGCAGTCTTATCTCGGCGCCGCCAGCGACCGCCGCGTCGGCGCCCAGCATTCGCTCGACGCCGATTATTTCCATCGCATCGACGCGCTCAACTTCACCATGATGCATGACGACGGCCAGCTCGCCGGCCGTCTCGAGGACGCCGACGTTGTCCTGGTCGGGGTCAGCCGCACGTCCAAGACGCCGACCTCGATCTACCTCGCCAATCGCGGCGTGCGCACCGCCAATGTGCCGTTGGTGCCCGGCATTCCGTTGCCCCCCGATGTCGAGAACATCAAGAAGCCTCTGGTCGTCGGCCTGGTCGCCAGCCCCGAGCGCATCATTGCGCTGCGCCAGAACCGCATCCTCAGCCTCAACGCCGACCAGCCCAATCTCGCCTATACCGACAAGGCTTCCGTCGCCGACGAGATCGCCTACACGCGCAAGCTCTGCGCCAGGCACGGTTGGCCGGTCATTGATGTCACCCGCCGCTCGATCGAGGAAACCGCGGCGGCCATCCTGGGGCTTCATCGCGACCATCGCGCGGCGCGGGACGCGGGGCCGGCGAGCCAGTGACCTCGCTCATCCTGGCCTCTGCCAGCCCGGCGCGGCGGGCGCTTCTCGCCAATGCCGGCCTGGCCTTCACCGTCGAGCCGTCCGCGCTGGACGAGCGGGCCGTCGAGACGCCGCTGATCGCCCGCGGCGCCGCCCCGGCGGAAATCGCCACGGCGCTCGCCGACGCCAAGGCGGCCGAGGTCAGCCGCCGCCTGCCCGAAGCGCTGGTCATCGGCGCCGACCAGACTCTCGATTGCGACGGCCATCGCGGCACCAAGTCCGAGACCATGGTCGCGGCGCGGGCTGAGTTGCAGCGGCTTGCCGGCCGCGCCCACCGCCTCCATTCGGCCGTTGCCGTTGCGCAGGGCGGCGCCGTGCGCTGGCGCGCCCTCGACAGCGCCACACTCACCATGCGGCCGCTGGCTGCTGCCGAGATCGACGCCTATCTTCAGCGGGTCGGCGAGGACATTCTGAAGAGCGTCGGCGTCTACCAGCTCGAAGGCGAGGGAATCCGCCTGTTTGAGGACATCAAGGGCAACTATTTTACGATCCTCGGCCTGCCGCTGCTGCCGCTTCTGGCGTATCTGAGAAGCCAGGGAGCGATCGCATGAACCGTCCGGCGCCATCATGGTGAAGCCCATCGCCTGCGTCATCGGCTGGCCCGTCAGACACTCGCGCTCGCCGGTGATCCATCGTTTCTGGCTGAACGAGCTGGGTCTCGACGGCGACTACGTCATCCAGCCGGTCGAGCCCGAGCGCATCGTGGCATTCTTCGCCGGCTTCGCGAAAAGCGGCTTCGTGGGCTGCAACGTCACCGTGCCGCACAAGGAGGCGGCCTTTGCCGCGGTTCGTCGCCGCGAGGCGGTGGCGGAAGAAACCGGTGCGCTCAACACGGTGTGGATCGAGGAGGGCAGGCTCGTCGGCACCAACACCGACCCAGCCGGCTTCCTGGCAAATCTCGATTCCGAGGCGCCGGGCTGGGACGCCAATGCCGGCCCGGCCGTCGTGCTGGGCGCTGGCGGCGCGGCGCGGGCGATCGTCTGGGCGCTGATCAAGCGCGGCTTAGCACCGGTCACCGTGGTCAACCGCACGCGCGAACGCGCCGCGGCGCTGGCGGACCGTTTCGGGCCCGCCGTGACGATCGCCGGCTGGGAGGCGCTGCCGCACCACCTCGGCAGCGCGCGCGTCCTGGTCAACACCACCACGCTCGGCATGCACGGCCAACCCCTGCTGGACGTCGATGTCTCGCGTCTCCCTGCCGAAGCGGTTGTCAACGACCTCATCTACGTGCCGATGGAGACGCCGCTGATCACCAGCGCCAGCGTCGCCGGTTTGCGCGCCGTTGGCGGCCTCGGCATGCTGCTGCATCAGGCGGTGCCGGGCTTCGCCCACTGGTTCGGCAAGCGCCCGCAGGTGACGCCGGCACTCGCCGCCGCCGTCCAGAAATCGATCGAGGCCGGGTGATGCTCGTCCTCGGTCTCACCGGTTCGCTGGGCATGGGCAAGTCGACCGCAGCGGCCATGTTTACCCGTGCCGGCATACCCGTGTTCGACGCCGACCACTTTGTCCACGCGATCTATGCACCCGGTGGGGCCGCCGTGGCCGCCGTCGAAGCGGCCTTCCCCGGCGTGACCGTGGACGGTGCCATCGACCGGGCGCGGCTCGGCCGCCGCGTGGTCAGCGATGCGGCTGCCTTCGCGCGGCTGGAAGCCATTGTCCATCCACTTGTGCGCGAGGCGGCGGATGCCTTCCGCGCCGGTGCCGCCGCGCGCGGGCATCACATCGCGCTGCTCGACATGCCGCTGCTTTTCGAAATTGGTCTCGACACCCGCGCCGATGCCATCGTCGTGGTGTCCACCACCTTCGAGCGTCAGCGTGAGCGGGTGCTCGCCCGGCCGGGGATGAGCGAGCAGCGCTTTGCCGCGCTGCTGGCGCGCCAGATGCCGGATGCCGAAAAGCGCGCCCGCGCCCATTTCATCATCGATACCGGCGGCGCGCATGCCGATACCGAACAGCAGATCAGCGAGCTCCTGCGCGCCGTCGCCGGCATGGCCGCCGGGCGCTAGCCGCGGTAGCCCTTGACGATCCCCGGCGGGCGCAACTCGGCGTCGTCGGGGTCGTCGCCGAATTCGCGTTTCGCCCGCCGCTGGCGCAGCAGGTCCCAATATTGGTCGAGCGCCACATTGATGGCGATCAGGCGCTGGCGCTCCGCCTCGGACAACTCTCCCTTCTGGTAGAGGAAATGCTCCTCTTCGGTGAGCGCCTTGATATGGTCGAGCACGGACTGGTCGGTGGCCATTTTCGGTCTCCTACAGCATGGCAAGGCCCGCACGGCGGCCGAGCGGGAAAGCGCGGTCGATAGCCGCGATCTCGGCTTCGGTCAACGTCAGGTCGCCGGCCCCGGCATTCTCCTCGACATGGGGCAGGGTGGCGGCCTTGGGAACGGCGAAGAGCGATGGTTGCCGCGTGAGAAAGGCGAGCGCCAGCTGCCGCGGCGTCGCTCCACGGGCACGGGCGATCTCGGCAAGCACCCGTCCACCGGCACTCTGCGGCGCGGGGAAATCGCCGCTGCCGAACGGGCTGTAGGCGACGACCGCCACACCGTGCGCCGCACACCAGGGAATCACCGCGTGCTCGATGCCGCGCTCCTCGAGATGATAGAGCACCTGATTGCAGGCGATGCGGCCGTCGCCGGCAAGGCGCTGTGCTGCCTCCAGATGAGGCTGGTCGAAATTGCTGAGGCCCCAGGACAGGATCTTGCCGTCGGCCTTGAGCGTTTCGAAAGCGGCGATGGTGTCCTCCAGGGCGTGGCGGCCGCGCCAATGTAGCAGGTAGCAGTCGAGCCGGTCGGTCTTCAGGCGCGAGAGCGAGGCCTCGCAGGCGGCGACGGCGCCCGCCCGCGACGCGTTCTGGGGCATCACCTTGGATACCAGGAAGGCCTCGTTGCGTCGGCCGGCAAGTGCCTCGCCGACGATCTCCTCGGCTACGCCGGAGCCATAGAGCTCCGCCGTGTCGATGTGGCAGAGGCCGAGATCGAGGCCACGCTGCAGCGCTGCAATGGCCGCCGCCCTTGGGCCCCGCTCAAAATACCACGTTCCTTGTCCGATCACCGGCACAGCAACGCCGGTTGGCCCGAACCTTCTTTTCTGCATATCTCACCCCTCAGCAGGCCAGCATACGCTGGTCTTCCAGGCCGCTGTGTCAAATACCTTTGATTGATGCATTGAGCTTTGGCACATTTCTTGGAAAGAATAGGGGCTGAAACCGGCCGCAAAAAGGGGCGGACGGGTTCGTTTTGCTGGTCTGCTCCCAGGGGTCTGTTCAAGTGGAGAGGTGTGTCATGCGGCGATTCCGCCAGATTGCCTCGTTCGTCCTAACGGCCTTGTTCCTTGCGCTGGCCGCCGGTTCGGCGGGTGCTGCCGACGCCAAGGCCAAGGCCAACACCAGCGACACGCCCCCCCCGATCTTCGTCATGCGCGGTGGTCTGAACATCTTCTCAACCGGCATGGACGTGCTTGCCAAGGAGCTGACCGCCAAGGGCTATCCCGCCATCTCCGACACCTTCGAGGACTGGCGCGATCAGATGGCCAAGGTCGTCGCGGCCTACAAGGCGCATCCCTATCCGGTCATCATCATCGGTCACTCCTACGGCGCCGATACCGCCCTGCTGATGGCCTACAAGCTCAAGGAAGACGATGTCCGCGTCGCGCTTCTGGCGTTCTACGACCTGACCGATTCGGGCAAGGTGCCGTCCAATGTCGACCATGTCCTGAACTTCCGCTCGTCTTCGGCGACCGGCATCGACGTCACCGTTACCGGCGGCGCCTATTTCCACGGCACCATCACCAACGTCACCCGACCGGACCTCAACCACCTCACCATCGACAAGGCCGAGGACCTGCACAAGCAGACCATCGACGAGGTCGCGGCCCTGATGGGCACGGCCACCAAGACCGCCAAGGAGTAAGGTCACGCACAGCCCAGGCATCGGCCCCTTGCGCCGCGGCGCCTGAGCCGCCACGATTCGCCAACGAATCATGCGCGAAATCGTCTTCGACACCGAGACCACCGGACTTGAGCCGCAGAACGGCGATCGCATCGTCGAGATCGGTGCCATCGAGCTTGTCAACCACATCCCGACCGGCAAGCACTTCCACGCCTATCTCAACCCGGAGCGGCCGATGTCGGTCGAAGCCGCCCGCGTGCACGGCCTCGACGACGCCTTTCTCAAGGACAAGCCGCGCTTTGCCGAGATTGCCGAGGAACTCGTCACCTTCCTCGAAGAGGGCAATCTGATCGCCCACAACGCCAGCTTCGACATGGGCTTCATCAATGCGGAGCTGGCCCGCCTCGGCCGCCCGCCGATCTCCGACGAGCGGGTGATCGACACGCTGATGCTCGCCCGCCGCAAGCATCCGGGCAGCCCCGCCTCGCTCGACGCGCTGCTCTCGCGCTACCAGATCGACGCCTCGCGCCGTACGCTGCATGGCGCCCTGCTCGATGCCGAGCTTCTGTCGGAGGTCTATATCGAGCTGATCGGCGGCCGCCAGGCGGCGCTCGGCCTCGGCGAGGCGCCGGAGGCTCAGACCATCGCCGTTCATCACCATACGGCGACCGTCGCCGAGCGCCCGGCGCCGCGTCAGCTTCACGCTGAGCGCCGAGGAGCAGGCGGCGCACCGCGCCGCGCTCACCCATCTCGGCGACAAGGCCATCTGGCAGGATTATCTCAAGGACGCCGAAGCCGCCTGACGCGAGGAAGCCCGGCGCCCTATGTTGGGGCGGCCTGTCCTTCCGCTGGAGCCTGCCGACCTTGATCCCCTATTCCTTGCTCGACCTGTCGCCGATCGTTGCCGGCGGCACCGCCTCCCAGTCGCTCGGCCACACGCTCGATCTCGCCCGCCATGCCGAAGGCTGGGGCTACACCCGCTACTGGCTCGCCGAGCATCACAACATGCCGGGCATCGCCAGTTCCGCCACCGCCGTGGTCATCGGCGCCGTCGCCGCCGGCACGAAGTCCATTCGCGTCGGCGCCGGCGGCATCATGCTCCCCAACCATTCGCCGCTGGTCATCGCCGAGCAGTTCGGCACGCTGGAGAGCTTGCATCCCGGCCGCATCGATCTCGGCCTCGGCCGCGCGCCCGGCACCGACCAGCTGACCGCCCGTGCGCTCCGCCGCGACGTCAACGCGGCGGCGGAGCACTTCCCCGACGACGTGCTCGAACTGCAGGCGCTGCTCGCCCCGGCCGAACCGGGACAGTACATCCACGCCATCCCCGGCACCGGCACCAAGGTACCGCTGTGGATCCTCGGCTCCAGCCTCTATGGGGCCCAGCTCGCCGCGCTCGTCGGCCTGCCCTATTCCTTCGCCTCGCATTTCGCGCCGGATGCGCTCCTGCCGGCGCTCAGCCTCTATCGCGAACGCTTCCAGCCGTCGGCCCAGGCTGAGCGGCCCTATGCCATGCCGGCGCTGCAGGTGGTCGCCGCCGACAGCGATGAAGAGGCGCGGCGCCTCTTCACCTCCACCCAGCAGGCCTTCGCCAACATGGCGCGCAACGCGCGCGGGCCGCTGCCCGCCCCCATCGACGACATCGAGAGCTACTGGTCGCCGGCCGAGAAGGAGCGGGCCTCGCACATGCTCACCTATGCGGTCGTCGGGTCGCCCGAGACTGTGCGCGAGGGCCTCAGGAAGTTCGTCGAGCTGACCGCCGCCGACGAGATCATGGTCGCCGGCCAGGTCCATGACCACGCCGCGCGGCTCCGCTCCTTCGAGATCGTGGCGGAGGCGATGGCGGCGCTCTGACGCAAGGAAGCCCGGCGCTCAGCGCAGCCACAGCCGCGCATAGGGCGGCAACAGGATGCGGCCGTCGTGGAGGCCGACCGGCTCGCCCGACAGCCCGTCGATGAACTGCGTTGCCCCCTGCGCCACCGCCCAGTCGGCGCCGAGCGCCGACCCAGAATTCCTTGAAATTGTAGATGCACACGACCGCATTGGTCGGCGCCTTGCGCACGAAGGCGAAGAGACTGGCCTCTCCGGTTTCGACGATCACCGTCGGATTGGCGGCGTGGAACTCCGCCATGGCCCGCCGCCGTTCGAGGATGCGCTTGACGCCGCGCCAGACCCGCGCCGCCGGCGTCTGGCTGCCGTCGGACATGGCTTCGGCCACCCGTTCCCAGTCCATGCGCGGCCGGTGGATCCAGCGGCTGTCGTCGGCGTGCGCCGGCTCGTCGAGATAGCTGGTGTCGTTCGAGAAGCGCGATCTCGTCGCCCATGTAGATCAGCGGGATTCCGCCGAAGCTCGCGATCAGCGCGTGGCCGAGCAGGATGCGGTCGATCGCCCGGTCGATCGCGTTCTGGTCGCCGTCGGCCTCCGCCCGCTCCAGCCCGGCCAGCGAGGCGGTGGTCCCGCTGATGCGCTTGTCGCCGGTCGCCGGATTGAACTGGAAGACCGCGCCGCGCGAAAACGAGCCGGGAAAGCCGCCCTCGTAGAAATCGGAGAGGAAGGCGCGGTGCAGGAAGCCGTCGAAGCCGACGGCGCGGGCGTCCTCGTCGGTCACCGCCCAGCCGATATCGTCGTGGCAGCGGATGTAGGTGGCGTAGGTGGCGTTATCGAGCTCGGGCGGAAAATGCGTCTTCAGCACATGGGTCATCAGCCGCGCGTCGCGCGCGGCCAGCGCCGACCAGAACTGCACCATCAGCGAATTATGGTAGGCGAGGTTGCCTTCTCGGCCGTTATGCTCGCCGAGGCCGAGATAGGGGATCATCTCCGCCGGCGAGACGATCGCCTCCTCCAGGTGGATCGCCGCCGGCGCCGCGATGCGGCTGACGGCGCGCAGCGCATGCAGGAGCATGTGCACCTCGGGCTCCGACTGGCAGCGCGTGCCCATGCGCTTCCACATGAAGGCGACCGCATCGAAGCGCAGGACGTCGACGCCCTTGTTGGCGAGGAACAGCATGATCCCCGCCATTTCGAGGAAGACCTGCGGGTTCGCCCAGTTGAGGTCCCACTGGTGCTCGTTGAAGGTGGTCCACACCCATTTGCCGCGCGGGGCCGATGTCCGGATACCAGGTGAAGCTGCCGGGCGCGTTGTCGGGAAAGATCTCGATCAGCGTCTTCTCGTATTCCTTCGGCACGCCGTCGTCGTCGAACATCAGGTAGTAGTCCTGATATTTGGCGCTCCCCTTGCGCGCCTTCTCCGCCCACGCGTGCTCCTTGGCGGTGTGGTTGAGCACCAGGTCGATGCACAGGCTGATGCCGCGCTCACGCAGCAGCCCGGCCAGCGCTTCCAGATCGTCCATGGTGCCGTAGGCCGGATCGATGGCGCGATAGTCCATCACCGAATAGCCGCCGTCGCTGTCGCCGGGTCTGGGCTTGAGGCACGGCATCAGGTGGACATAGGTGATGCCGAGCGCTTCCAGATAATCGAGCCGGTCGGCGATGTGTTTCAGGTCGCCGGCGAAGCGGTCGACATAGAACACGTAGCCGGCCATGTCGGGCCGCTGGAACCAGTCGGGCTCGAGGTCGCGCTTGAGGTCGAGCCATTTCAGCTCGTCCGGCCGCTCGCCCCATGAGTTCGGCCATCAGCTTCGTCAGCGCCTTGCAGAAGCGCTCGTAGTCCGGGTGCTCGCCATAGACGCGCTCCAGCATGCCGAACAGGTCGGCGCGGCTGCGCTCCATGCGCATGTCGAAGACACGGCTGTTGAAATCCTCGGTGCCGGTTGAGTGGCTCTTCTTCGCCGCGCCCACGCGCTCCTCCACGCCCGCAACGTCTTTGGGCGGAATGATAATCTCCCCGCGATGTGCGCAGAAGGGGCGTGATAGTCCTCGGCGGAGCGACCGTCGCTACCCCAGCAACCTTCCGACCACCTTCGCCGTGTAGTCCACCATCGGCACGATGCGGGCATAGTTGAGCCGCGTCGGGCCGATGACGCCGAGCACGCCGACCACCCGCTGCTCGCTGTCGCGATAGGGCGAGACTACCAGCGAGGAGCCGGAGAGCGAGAACAGCCGGTTCTCGGAGCCGATGAAAATGCGCACGCCCTCGCCGCCCTCGGCGCTGGTCAGCAGCCGGATCAGCTCGCGCTGGGTCTCAAGGTCATCGAAGAGCAGGCGGATGCGTTCGAGGTCGGCCGAGGCGGTCACGTCTTCCAGCAAGTTGGCACGCCCGCGCACGATCAGCGTGTCCGGCCGCCCGTCGCCGGCGTCCGCCCATGAGGCCAGCCCCGCCGTAACCAGCGTCTGGGTCAACTTGTCGAGTTCGGCCTGGGCTTCCTTCTCGTATTTCACCAGCTCCGCCCGCGCCTCCGACAGCGAGCGGCCGCGCAGATGAGCATTGAGATAGTTCGCCGCCTCCAGCAGGCTCGATGGCGTCGTGCCGGGGGCAAGATCGATCACCCGGTTCTCCACCGAGCCGTGCTCGCCGACCAGCACCACCAGCGCGCGGGTCGGCTCCAGGCGGATGAACTCGATATGCTTGAGCCGTAGATCGGCCTTGCCGGCCAGCACCACGCCGGCGCCGCGCGACAGGCCGGAGAGCGTCTGGCTCGCCTCGTTGAGCACGTTCTCGACCGTTCGCCCCGGCGTCTGTGCCTTGACCTGCGCCTCGATCTGCTGGCGCTCATCGGCCGAGAGGTCGCCGACCTCGAGCAGCGCATCGACGAAAAAGCGCAGGCCGAACTCGGTCGGTAGCCGCCCGGCCGAGGTGTGCGGCGCATGGATGAGGCCGAGCTGTTCGAGATCAGCCATGACGTTGCGCACCGAGGCCGGCGACAGCGACATCGGCAGGACCCGGCTGATATTGCGCGATCCGACCGGCTCACCGGTCTCCAGATAGGTGTCGACGATCTGGCGAAAGATCTCGCGCGAGCGCCGGTCGAGGGAGGCCAGCGCCGAATTGCGTGATTCGCCGGCAGCGATGAGGCGGTTGGACTGTGGTTCGTGCTTGCTCATGGGGCCTGTCCGATGCCCATTAAGTGTCGGTTTTTACCGCATATTCAAGCGGGGCTTTACGGCGCTTGCGCGCCATGCCTAAGAAGCGCCATGGACAGCGTCTCCCGAACCGCGCCGCGGCCTTCGCGCCGCGCCGCCACCGAAATGCGCCCGATCGGCCTCGAACGTGGCTATTCCCGCCACGCTGAAGGCTCCTGCCTGGTCAGGTTCGGCGATACCCATGTTCTGTGTACCGCCAGCCTCGACGACAAGGTGCCGGCCTGGCTGCGCGGCGCCGGCAAGGGGTGGGTGACCGCCGAATACGGCATGCTGCCGCGCGCAACTCATGAGCGCACACGGCGCGAGGCATCGGCCGGCAAGCAATCCGGCCGCACGCTGGAGATCCAGCGGCTGATCGGCCGGTCGCTGCGCGCCGTGGTCGACCTGCCGGCGCTCGGCGAGCGCCAGATCATGATCGATTGCGACGTGCTCCAGGCCGATGGCGGCACCCGCACCGCCTCGATCACCGGCGCCTGGGTGGCGCTGAGGGACTGCATCGAGTGGATGCGCGCCCGCGACATGGTGTCGAAGCCGGTGCTTTCCGATCATGTCGCCGCCGTCTCGGTCGGCATCTTCCGTGGGTCCCCGGTGCTCGACCTCGACTATGCCGAGGACAGCGAGGCGGAGACCGACGCCAATTTCGTTATGACCGGCGCCGGCGGCTTCGTCGAGATCCAGTCGACCGCCGAAGGCGCCCCCTTCAGCGACGAGGAGTTCGAGGCGATGAAGAGCCTCGCCCGTGACGGCATCGCCCACCTCGTCGAGCTGCAGAAACTGGCGATCCTTTGAGGGCGCCGGCCGCGGGAGGGCTGCTGAAGCCGGGCGACACGCTGGTCGTCGCCACCCACAATCCCGGCAAGCTCAGGGAGATCGAGGCACTGGTGGAGCCTGCCGGCCTCACCGTGGTCACCGCCGGCTCTCTCGGCCTGCCCGAGCCGGAGGAGACCGGCCGCACCTTTGCCGAGAACGCCACGCTGAAGGCGATCGCCGCTGCCATCGCCTCCGGCCATCCGGCGCTCGCCGACGATTCGGGCGTCTGCGTCGATGCGTTGGGCGGCGATCCTGGCGTTTATTCGGCGCGCTGGGCGGGCCCGACCAAGGATTTCACTGCCGCCATGCAGCGCGTCGAGGACGGCCTTCGGGCAGCCGGCGCCATGACGCCGGAGGCGCGCGGCGCGCGCTTCGTCGCCGTGCTCTGCCTCGCCTGGCCGACAGGCGCCAGCACCACGTTCCGCGGCGAGGTCAAGGGCCACATGGTCTGGCCGCCGCGCGGGGAAAACGGCTTCGGCTACGACCCGATGTTTGTGCCCGACGGCTACGACCGCACCTATGCGGAGATGGCGACCGAAGAGAAGAAGAGTATGTCCCACCGGGCGCTGGCCTATGCCGCCTTTGCCCGCGCCAGGATCCCGCACAGATGAGCACGGCCGAGCCGCCCGCCCGCGAGCCGGGCTTCGGCGTCTACGTCCATTGGCCGTTCTGCGCCGCCAAGTGCCCCTATTGCGACTTCAACAGCCACGTCCGCCATAGGCCGCCAGACCAGCCGCGTTTTGCCGCTGCCTTCGCCCGCGAGATCGCCGCGCTCGCCAAGCGTGCCCCCGGCCGCACCGTCAACAGCATCTTTCTCGGCGGCGGCACGCCCTCGCTGATGGAGCCGGCGACCGTCGCCGCCATCCTCGATGCAGTGGCGAAGCACTGGACGGTCGCCCCCGATGTCGAGGTGACCATGGAGGCCAATCCGTCGAGCGTTGAGGCGGAGCGCTTCCGTGGCTATCGCGCCGCCGGGGTCAACCGCCTGTCGCTTGGCGTCCAGGCGCTCAACGATCAGGACCTCAGGTTTCTCGGACGCCTGCACGACGTCGCCCAGGCGCTTCGCGCCATCGAGATCGCGCGGGCGACCTTTCCGCGCCTGTCCTTCGATCTCATCTATGCCCGCCCCGGCCAGACGCCTTCCGCCTGGCAGGCCGAACTTCGTCGCGCGCTCACGCTCGCCGCCGATCACCTGTCGCTCTACCAGCTCACCATCGAGCCGGGCACGCCATTCTTCGCCCTCCAGGAGGCCGGCAAGCTCGCCGTTCCGGACACCGATTCGGCTGCCGACCTCTACGGCGTCACCCAGGACGTGTGCGACGCCGTCGGTCTGCCGGCCTATGAGATATCCAACCATGCCGCGCCCGGCGCCGAGTGCCGGCACAATCTCGTCTACTGGCGCTACGGCGAATATGCCGGTGCCGGTCCCGGTGCCCACGGTCGGCTGAGACAGGCCGACGGTCGCCATGCGCTGGCCGCCGAACGCGCGCCCGAAGTGTGGCTGGAGAAGGTCGAGGCATGGGGCGACGGCCTGGTGGTCGACGACCTCCTGACCGCCGAGGAAGAGGGCGACGAGATGTTGCTCATGGGCCTCCGTCTGGCCGAGGGCATCGATCTCGATCGCTACTGTCATCTGGCCGGCCGCACGCTCGATCCGGCGCGCCTTAACGACCTGCTTGCCAATGGTATGGTCGAGCGTGCCGGCGGCGGTCGCCTGCGCGCCACCCGCGCCGGCTTCTACGTTCTGGATGCCGTGGTGGCCGATCTGGCGGCGTGAGGGCGCACGCCGCCGCGGGCTCTACGTTCCCGAGCGGGCGAAGGTCCGCGGCGCCGGATCGACCAGCACCGCCTTGCCGTTGTTGATCTGATAGACCGCCAGACTGCGCTGGTTCAGCCCGTTCGACAGGAAACGAAAGGCGCCGTCGAGACCGATATAGCCGCTCGGGCTAGTCAGCGTCGCCTGCGCGAAGCGCTGATCGCCGAAGCGGGCGGTCAGCCCCGCGGCGAGGCTCACCGCGTCATAGGCGAGCGTTGACGTGCGGCTCGGCGCCGCGCCGAATGCCGCCTGGTAGCGCTGGGCGAATCCGGCGAAACCGCTGTTGTCTGGCGCCGGGTAGAGCGCGCCGTTCAGCGTCGATTCGCCCGCGACCGCCGGGTCGTCCCACTGGCCGCTGCCGAGATAGCTGATCTTCTTCGAATCGACGCCGGCCGCGGCCATGATCTGCGCCAGGAACGGCGCCTCCTGGGCACCGCCGGGCATGAACACCGCGTCGACGGTGCCGGATCGGACCAGCCCCGCGATCGCCGTCGCCTTGGCCTGCATCTGGGTCTTGTCGAGAGCGTAGCGCTCGACCGACATCACCCGGCCGCGCGCATTGGCGACGGCCCGCTGCAGGGCGGCTTCGACGATCGTGCCATAGGCGTTGTCGGGCAAGAGCGCCGCAAAGGAGCGGCGACCCTTCGACGCCGCATAGCTGATGATCCGGTCGACATCGCCTTGCGGCAGGAAGCTCAGCAGATAGACGCCGGCCGACGCCGTCGTCGTATCGGTGGAGAAGGCGACCACCGGCACGTGTGAAGTCTTGGCGACCATCGACACCGCCATCACCGACTGGGCGAAGAGCGGTCCGATGATCAGTTCGGCGCCCTGCGAGATGGCCGCGCTGGCTGCGGCACGCGCGCCGTCGACCGTGCCGCGATCGTCCTTGACCAGCACCTGGATGCCGGCCGTCTTGAAGTCGCGGATGGCGAGATCGGCGGCATTCTTCATGTCGTTGGCGATTGCGCCGGCATTGCCGTTTGCCGACAGCGGCAGCAGCAGACCGACCTTGACCGAGCCGCTGCCCAGCACCTCGCCGGTGACCGGCTGATTGCCGCCGCCGAAATCGATGCCCCCGCCGCCCGGTCCGCCGCCCGTGCAGGCGGCGAGAAACAGGATGGAGGTCAGGGCGACAGCCTTGCAGGCCGTCCCGAGACCAGAACGAACCAAATCAAATCGGGACAATAAATTCTCCCCTGCTCGCCCCGGAGCCGGTAAAACCCGGCAAATCATAGGCCCAAACGACAGTCTGTCAAAATTTCATCACCTCTGCCTGTGAAGCGAGCGGTGCGGGATGACGGCGAGAAACAGCGGCAGCGACAAAGCGGAGCGCGCCGGCGAAAGGGTCTTCACCATCGACGGGCACCGTGTGGCCGCCCGTGCGCTGGCGCCAGGCCTCCATGTCGTGGCCACGCCCATTGGCAATCTCGGCGATATCTCGATTCGCGCCCTGGCGACACTGGCCGCCGCCGATTTGATCGCCTGCGAGGACACGCGGGTGACGGCCGTGCTCCTGCGACACTATGGCATCGAGACCCCGCTCTTCGCCTATCACGACCACAATGCCGTGCGCCAGCGGCCGCGCCTCATCGCGGCGCTTGCCGAAGGCAAGGCAGTGGCGCTCACCAGCGACGCCGGCACACCGCTGATCTCCGATCCCGGCTACAAGCTGGTCAAGGAAGCCCGCGCGGCCGGCCATGCGGTCGTGCCGGTGCCCGGTGCCTCGGCGCTGCTCGCCGGCCTCGTGGTTTCGGGCCTGCCCACCGATGCCTTCCTCTTCGCCGGCTTCCTGCCGCCGAAATCGGCCGCCCGTCAGACGCGCCTCGGCGAACTCAAGGCGGTGCCGGCGACGCTCATCTTCTACGAGACCGGCCCGCGACTCGCCGCTGCCCTTGCCGACATGGCGGCGGTGCTGTCGGGCGACCGCGAGGCGACCGTCGCCCGCGAGCTGACAAAGACCTTTGAGACCGTGGTCGGCGGCACGCTCTCCGGGCTGGCCGAGACCTTTGCGAGGCAAGACACGCCCAGAGGCGAGATCGTCGTTCTGGTCGCCCCGCCAACGACTGAGGCTCCCTCCGCCGAGGACGCCGACCGCCTGCTCTCCGAACTGCTGAAGGACAGGCCGCTCAGCGAGGCCGTCGCCGAGGCGGCCAGTCTCACCGGCCTCAAGCGCCGCGACCTTTACAGCCGGGCGCTCGCCTTGAAGAACGACGATGGCAAAGGCTGAGGGCGCCGGCCGGCGCGAGGCCGAGCGCCGCGGCCGCCGCGCCGAGACGCTGGCCGCCTGGCTTCTCAGGGCGAAGGGGTACCGCATCCTCGCCAAACGCTACCGCACGCCGGTCGGCGAGGTCGACTTGATCGTTCGTCGCGGCCGCCTCATCGCCTTTGTCGAGGTCAAGCAGCGCCCGAGCCTCACCGAAGCCGCTGAGGCGGTGACCGCGACCGGCCGCCGCCGGGTCGCCCGCGCTGCTTCCCTCTGGCTTGCGACCCATCCGGCGGCCGCCGCCCTTGACCTCCGCTTCGACGTCATCATGTGCTTTCCCGGCCGCCTGCCGCGCCATATCGCCCATGCGTTCGACGCCGAAGGTGCGGCGTGATATGGCACCCGCCCCCAAGGCCGGAACCCCGGAAACTGACCAGATGCCTCTCAAAGTCGCCGTCCAGATGGACCACATCGCGCTGATCGCCATCCGCGGCGATTCGACCTTCGCGCTGATGCTGGAGGCCGAGAAACGCGGCCATCTGCTGTATCACTACACGCCCGACCGGCTGGCCATGCGCGACGGGCGGGTCGGAGCGACGGTCGAACCAGTCTCTGTGCGCGAGGTCGAGGGCGATCACTTCACCCTTGGGGCCTCCGATTTCGTCGATCTGTCGACCTTCGACGTGGTGCTCTTGCGCCAGGACCCGCCTTTCGACCTCGCCTACATCACCACTACCCATCTGCTCGAGCGCATCCATCCGAAGACCCTGGTGGTCAACGACCCGGTGAGCGTGCGCAACGCGCCGGAGAAGCTGTTCGTCACCGAGTTTGCCGAACTGGCGCCGCCGACCCTGATCACCCGCGACCGCGAGCGCATTGCCGCCTTCCGCGAGGAGCACGGCGACATCATCATCAAGCCGCTCTACGGCGCCGGCGGCGCCGGCGTCTTCCGCATCACCGGTCATGACGAGAACCTGCTCGCGCTGCTCGAAATGTTCGAGGGCGCCTTCCGCGAGCCCTTCGTCGTCCAGCGCTACCTCCCCGAAGTGCGCCGGGGCGACAAGCGCATCATCCTGGTCGAGGGCGAACCGACCGGCATCATCAACCGCGTGCCGGCGGTGGGCGAAGCGCGCTCCAACATGCATGTCGGCGGCCGCGCCGAAGCCGCCGAGATGAGCGCCCGCGACAAGGAGATCTGCGCGGCAATTGGCCCGCGCCTGCGCGAACTCGGTCTCACCTTCGTCGGCATCGACGTGATCGGCGAGTGGCTCACCGAGATCAACGTCACCTCGCCGACCGGCATCCGCGAGGTCAAGCGCTTCGGCGGCGCCGATATCGCCGTGCTCCTCTGGGACGCCATCGAGAAGCGGCGCAAGGGCTGATGCCCGGCACGCTCACCACCATTGGCTTCGACGCCGACGACACGCTCTGGCAGAACGAGCATTTCTACTCCCTGACCAAGTCGCGCTTCGCCGCGGCGCTCGCCGGCTACGCCGAGCCGGACGTGCTCTCGACCGAGCTCATCGAGACCGAGCGCCGCAACCTTGGACAATACGGCTTCGGCATCAAGGGCTTCACCCTGTCGATGATCGAGACCGCCATCCGGGTGACCGACGGCGCCGTGCCGGCCTCCGTCATCGCCGCGATCCTCGAGGCCGGCCGCGACATGCTCTCCCACCCGGTCGAGACGCTGCCGCATGCGCGCGATACGTTGGCAAGCCTCGCCAGCTCGTTTCGCCTTGTGATGATCACCAAGGGCGATTTGTTCGACCAGGAGCGCAAGCTTGCCGAATCCGGTCTCGGCGACTTCTTCGAGGCCGTCGAGATCGTCAGCGACAAGGATGTCGGCACCTATCAGCGCATCTTCGCCCGCCACGGCGACGGGCCGGAGCACGCCATGATGGTCGGCAATTCGCTGAAATCCGATATCGTCCCGGCGATCGCGGCCGGCAGTTGGGGAGTCTACATCCCCCACGACCTCAACTGGGTGCTGGAACATGCCGAGGAGCCGGTGTCCTCGCCCCGCTACCGGCGCCTGGAGCATCTCGGCGAGCTGGCGGCGCTGATTGGCGAGATCGGGTAGCGCCGCCGCAACTGCGTTCACGTATTGTTCTTGACGACTGGTGGCGATTATGTATCTTGCAAACCTAACCGGGATGGACTACATTCCCTAGTAGGAAAGGGAATCAGCCATGTCGGTCCTGTCAAAGCCCTACTTTCACGACGAAGAAGCCGCCTTCGCGCATCTTGAGGCTGTCCTGTGGCCTAACGGCCCCGTATGCCCGCATTGCGGCGGCGTGGACCGTATCTCCAAGATCAAGGCAAACCCGTCCAAGCGCGTCCGCTACGGCCTCCACAAGTGCGGCCAGTGCGGCAGTCAGTTCACCGTGAAGATGGGCACCGTTTTCGAGCATGGCCGCATCCCGCTCCACAAGTTCCTACAGGCCGTGCATCTGATGTGCTCCAGCAAGAAGGGCATCAGCGCGCACCAGCTCCACCGGGTTCTGGAGGTCCAGTACAAGACGGCGTGGTTCCTCGCGCACCGTATCCGCGAAGCCATGCGCTCTGGCGACCTGTCCCCGATGGGCGGCTCTGGCAAGGTTGTGGAAGCCGACGAGACTTTCATCGGCCGTCTGGAGGGTATGCCCGCGAAGCATCCCGGCGGCCGTGGCGGCGGCAACACTGCGATCAAGAACACCGTCTTGACGCTGGTGGAACGTGGCGGCCGTGCCCGCTCATTCCACATCGAAAGCACGACGGTCAGCCAGATCGTTCCTATCGTGCGCGCCAACATCGACCGCGAGACGCGGCTGATGACCGACGAAGCGCGTCACTACGTCAAGGTTGGCGAGGAATTTGCGGATCACCAGACGGTGCAGCACGCCATGTACGAGTACGGCCGTGGCGATGCCTACACGAACACGGTCGAAGGCTACTATTCGATCTTCAAGCGCGGCATGAAGGGCGTCTATCAGCACTGCAAGGAAAAGCACCTCCATCGCTATCTGGCAGAATTCGACTTCCGCTACAGCAACCGTTCCGCGCTTGGTATCGAGGATCAGGAAAGGGCCGGTCTGGCGCTTGAGGGCATGAAGGGCAAGCGTCTGACCTACCGTGGCACTGATCGCCAAATCGGCACACCGTAAACCGGTGCAGTTAGTTCTCCCACCATGGCGGAAGAAACGGCGAAAACGCTAAAAGCTGGATTCGATCGAAGGACTTAGCAAGCCCTTGAAAAAACTAGCTGAATCGCTATAATAAAGTCGGCAGGAAACGCCGGATAAACCCTCGCGCCCTTCCGCCGCAAGGCATACGAAGGGGCAGTTGGGCGGACGGTCATCCCAACAGATGATGGCCTAGAAAGCCCCCAACGATACCGAGGCCGGGGCCTGCCGCTTTTTTTTAGAAGTCATAGCCGTAACAGCGAAGATTCTCTGCTGCTCAGGCGTTAATCGCGCCTTCCATGGAGGCGTTGGCTGGAGCGCGACGCTGTAGTCGGCTTGACGACCATGCTCGGCCGGCAGCACCGGTGCTAACAGCTTGGCATAGTCGGTACACCACTGACCCTGTCCATGAGCGTTGACCGCTTGGTAAAATGCGCTGGTCACAACATCGGCCAACTGAACGCCTGCATTGCCGGTATGAGGCACCGTGCGGACGAGTACGGGATGCAGAATTTTCCATTGGACGACACGTTTGGTGAGGTACGTTGTCTCTGATCTCGCTTGCGCTCTAAGGAGATCATAATAAGCCTTTGTCTGGCTATATCTCATCCCGCCGCGATTGCTAAAGACGACCTCCAACTGTTTGAGCGCACCAAAGTCACGAATTGATCGACGCTTCACATAGTCGGTGACACGCTCCAACAACAACCGCACGCAAAAGTTATAAAACCATTCTTGCGCTGATGCGCGTTTCTCGGCGCGAGCGTTGCTGTAGCCCCTCATGTTCTTTTTGTTAGAGCAAAGAACGAATGCCCTCACGGGCAACATGGCAATTGTCGCGCAAGCGCGTATCTTATGTCTGTGACTAAGTTGGCGAAAATGTAGGTCTGGACGTTGGCGTCCTTTGATACCACTTTGAATGTCGCGAACCCAATCCACAGGCTCGTGCTCGCGGGCAGCGCGGATCAATAGACCGCCGATCACGAGCCACTCACTTGAGCCGCCAGGATCGATGGGGTGGACCTCTCTTCAGCCCTGGATCGCCCGCCTCGTCAACGTAGAGTATGTATTGCCTATCATAGGGATCAAACGCGAGAGACATGACAAACGACCAAGCTACCAACTCAACCAAGAGTCGAACTTGAGAAGTTCAAGCAAGCTGCCCGCGAACACGAGGCGGATAGTTCCGAGGAAGCCTTTGACCGGGCGCTGAAGAAGGTAGCGTCAGCACCGCCAGCGCCTGTGCATAAGGCGACCAAGGCGAAGCCCGTTCCCCACAAATAACAGCCTGAAATCAGAGTCTTGGGACTCTCGCGGTGCTGTCTGCTACCGTTCGCCACACATGATTCGCCCCGCCGCGTGGGCAGGGCGAATAAGTCTTCCGGGCTAGGTGGCAGAGTGGTTATGCGCCGCGATTTGCAACCCCGGAGACGCTGGTTCGATTCCAGTCCTAGCCTCGGGTGGGGGCGGTCGTAACGGCAACCGCTCCCACCCACCACTGAATCACACGGCGAGTCCGGTGTCTAGCGGAAGCTAGGGCATACCGATGGCGATGCCGCCACCAACGGCGATGCCCACGATGATCCACGACAAAACCATCGCCACGATGATGTTTTCAGGCGGCATACGCATCGCGCGGGTTTCGGCGTTCTTTGAGAATCTGCTGAGAAGCCACCATACGATGCCGAACGACAAACCTCCCCAAACTAGACCTGCAAAGGCAAAGCCGAAAAAGCGCATATGTGCCTCCCTCTAGCCATCAACCAAGGCATCTGCGCGAGTCCCGTTTTGCAGCCGTTAGTAGTAGCCTCCCTCGGAGTACCACATAGGAGGATCGAAATGCCTGCAAAGCGCATGTTTCGTAAGAGCGGACCCGACCACGCAATACGGCCATTCCAGCCTACGATGGACCTAGATAACTCGCTGCTCGCAGAAGAAAAAATCCTAGACGCGCTAGAGCATATCGCAGTCGCACTTTCGGCCATCGACCATAACCTCGAAACTCTGGTGAGGTATCTAACTCAGCCAACTGGCCGACGGTGAGGGTGGGTGCGGGAAGGCCAGCGCATTCGCTGACCGTCCGCATTGCCGGCCTGTCGGACGGGCTCATACCTGATTTAGCGGTGGTTTGCAAAATGCATAATCGCCCGGCCGGTTGCAGCCTCCGCTAAGCTTCGCCTTGCGGCAGTTGGGGCAGGCGCATGGTTTCTCACGTCACCACCGTGGCCTTTCAGGGCATCGAGGCGGTTCCCATCGATGTCCAGGTCCAGGTCGTGCCCGGCCTGCCGGCCTTCGTCGTCGTCGGCCTGCCCGACAAGGCAGTGGCCGAGAGCCGTGAGCGGGTGCGCAGCGCCTTGCATGCCTCCGGCCTGTCGCTGCCTCCCAAGCGCATCATCGTCAATCTCGCCCCGGCCGATCTGCCCAAGGAGGGCAGCCATTACGACCTGCCCATCGCGCTCGCCCTGATGGCCGCGATCGGCGCCGTTCCCGGCGATCAACTCGGCGATTTCGTCGCCTTGGGCGAATTGTCGCTGGATGGCACCATCGCGGCTGTAGCCGGCGTGCTGCCGGCGGCGATTGCCGCCAATGCGAAAGGGGTCGGCCTCATTTGTCCCGCCGCCTCCGGCCCCGAGGCCGCCTGGGCCAGCGGCGACATGACAATCCTGGCGCCGCGCAGCTTGATCGCCATTGCCAATCACTTTCGCGGCACCCAGGTCCTGTCGCGGCCGGAGGCCGGTGTCGCCGAACCCGGCGACACGCTGCCCGACCTTGCCGACATCAAGGGCCAGGAGACCGCCAAGCGCGCGCTGGAGGTCGCTGCTGCCGGCGGCCACAACCTCTTGATGGTCGGCCCGCCCGGCGCCGGCAAGTCGATGCTGGCCAGCCGCTTGCCGTCCATCCTGCCGCCACTTACCCCCCCGGAACTCCTCGAAGTTTCAATGATCGCCTCGGTCGCGGGCGAAATCGCCAATGGCCGGCTCACCCGCCGGCGGCCCTTCCGCGCGCCGCACCATTCCGCCTCCATGGCGGCCATGGTCGGCGGCGGCATGCGCGCCCGGCCGGGCGAGGTGTCGCTCGCCCATCACGGCGTGCTATTTCTTGACGAATTCCCCGAATTCACGCCGCAGGTGCTCAATTCGCTGCGTCAGCCGCTGGAAAGTGGCGAGAGCGTCATTGCGCGGGCCAATTACCGCATCGCCTATCCAGCCGTGATCCAGTTGATCGCCGCCATGAATCCCTGCCGCTGCGGGATGGCCGGCGAGCCTGGCAATGTCTGCCGGCGGGGTCCGCGCTGCGTTGAGGATTATCAGGCGCGGATCTCCGGGCCGCTGCTCGACCGCATCGATCTGAGGATCGACGTTCCGGCCGTCTCGGCGGCGGATCTCATCATGCCGGCGCCGGCCGAATCGTCGGCTGCCGTGGCCGAGCGGGTGGCTGCCGCCCGTGCCGTCCAGCGCGAGCGTTTCGCGGCGTTGGGCCTCTCCAATATCCGCACCAATGCCCAATGCGCGCCATCGCTGATCGAGCAGGTGGCGGCGCCCGATGCCGCCGCCTCGGCCTTGTTGCGCCAGGCGGCGGAGGCCATGCGCCTGTCGGCCCGCGGCTATCACCGGGTTCTGAAAGTCGCCCGCACGCTGGCCGATCTCGACGGCGCCGACAGCGTCGGCCGCATCCATCTTGCAGAGGCGCTGTCCTATCGCGCCCTCGGCGAGCGGCTGGCCGCGGCGGCGGCATAACCCACCCAAAAAGTCCGGTCGACGTCAAACATTTCGAAAGCTTGAACGGTCACTCTGGCGCCGTCCCGTCCCGGTGCCCGCCGGCGCGGCGTTTCGAGCGTCACGAGAATGGTGCGACTGCAAGCTGACAATGCCGCCGAGGCCGCCGCCGAGGGCACCACCCCCGCGGCGGGCCCGCCCCAGCGGCTGAAGGCCGCCGATCTTGAGGCGGCGCCGGTTTCCGGTCCGCATCGCGTTGCCGCCGGCCTGTTTGCCGCGGCTGCCGGATTAGGTGTCCTCCTTGCCGGGGCGATCGCCTGGGTGTCGCCCGAATCGGCACCCTTTATCGGGCCCTTGGTCGTGCTCGTCGGCGCCGTCGCCCTGTGGGGCGCAGCCCGGGCCGACCGCAAGCGGTTGGCCGGCGACCTTGCCCATCTCACGCAGGAGAACCACCGACTGGCCGAAACCATCGAGCAGCTGTCGGACGTTGCCTGGGAGCTGCACGAGAGCGACGAGCGCTATCGCAGCCTCACCGAGGCGCGCCAGCGGGCGGAAGCAGCCAATCAGGCGAAGTCGCGCGTGCTCGCCACCGTCAGTCATGAGTTCCGCACGCCGCTCAACGGCATCCTCGGTCTCACCGGCCTGCTCATGGAGACGCCGCTGACGCCGGACCAGGAAACCTATGCCCGCGCCGTTCATTCCTCCGGCGAGGCGCTCCTGGCTCTGGTCGACGACATGCTCGACTTTTCGCGCATCGAGGCCGGCCGGCTCGAGCTGCGTCCGGCGCCGACCGAGGTCGAATCGCTCTTGCAGGAGATCGCCGAGCTGCTCGCCGCCCGCGCCCACGCCAAGGGCATCGACATCGCAACCGACGTCGATCCGGCCTTGCCGGCGGTGGTGATGGTCGACCCGGCCCGGCTGCGCCAGGTGCTGATCAACCTCGCCGGCAACGGCGTGAAATTCACCGAGACCGGCGGCGTCACCCTCGGCGCCAACCTCAGCGGCCGGCCGACAGAGAATCGCATCGCGCTCGCCTTCAGCGTCACCGACACCGGTCCGGGGATCGCGCCGGAAGAGACCGAGCGCCTCTTCGGCGAATTCGAGCAGTCCGATTCGGCGCTCACCCGCCGTCACGGCGGCGCTGGATTGGGGCTTGCCATCTCCCGGCGCATCGTCCGCCAGATGGGGGGCGAGCTGATCGTCGCGCCGGCCGATGGTGGCGGGTCGGTGTTCGGCTTCGTGCTCGAACTCGACGCAGCCTCCGAAGCAAGGCACACGGCAGAGGACGGTCCGTCGCCTTCCGGCTGTGCGGTCTTGATCGTAGCGCCGTCCGGTGCCGAACCGCCGGTGCTGGCCCATCACTTGGCCAAGGCCGGGGCGACCGCGCGGCTCGCGACCACCGCCAACGAGGCCGCCGGCCTGATCGGCGCTGCGACCGCCGCCGGCCAGCCGCATGATGCCGTGCTGCTCGACACCCGCGCCGCCCCTGACGCGGCCGCAGCGCTTGCCCGCATCCGCGAGGCCGCCGGTCGTCGCGTGCCGGCGGCGGTGCTCATCGAGCCCGGCCGCCGCGGCGATATCGAGCGCTTGCGCGAGGCCGGCTTCGACGCCTATCTCGTCCGCCCTGTGCGGCGCACGTCACTCACGCGCATCGTCGGCGAGATTGTCGCCGGCGACGGCAGCTTCCGCATCGACCCCAGCGACGCTCGGCCGCGTCTCGCCGCGCCCTTCCGCCGGGCCGGCGCAACGCTGAGCGTGCTGTTGGCGGAAGACAACGAGATCAACGCCCTGCTCGCCCGTGCCGTCCTGGAAGGGCTCGGCCACGAGGTGACCGAGGTGCGCGACGGCGTTGCCGCCGTTGCCGCAGCGACCGGGCGCAACGGCGGCTTCGATGCCATCCTCATGGACCTGCACATGCCGGGGCTCGACGGCCTCGCCGCGGTCCGCGCCATCCGTGAACACGAGCGCGCCGAGGGCCTCGCCCCGGCCGCAATCCTGGCGGTCACCGCCGACGTTCTGGCGGAGACGCGTGCCGAAGCGCGCGCTGCCGGCATCGATGCCGTTGTGGAAAAGCCGATGACCCCGGATTCGCTCCGCCTGGCACTGGCGGATGTGACGACGCGGGACGCCGCCTGAGCGGCGCGCGCGGCTGATCTATTCGCCGCCGTTGTCGCCGGCGGGTTCAGTGGCCGCCTCGGCCGCTTGCGGCGCTGCTTCGGCTTCCGGCGCCGCCGCGACCGGCGGCTTCGCCTTCCTGACCACCGACACCAGCGCCGGCCTCAGCACGCGCTCGCCGATGGCGTAGCCGGCCTGGATCTCCTCGGCCACCGTCCCCGGCTGGGCGGCGGGCATGTCCACCTCGAACATCGCCTGGTGGAAACCGGGATCGAATTTCAGCCCCTTGGTCTCGACCCGGCGGACGCCGAACTTGGAAAGAGACTGCTCGAGGCCGCGCTCGGTCATCTCGACGCCGTCGATCAGAGCATCCAGCGCCTGGTCGCCGCTGCCGCGGCTGTCCTTCGGCACGGCCTCGATGGCGCGGCGCAGATTGTCGCCCACCGTCAGCATGTCGCGGGCAAACGAGGCGACCGCATACTGGCGCGCGTCGGTGAGCTCACGCTCGGTGCGCTTGCGCAGGTTCTCCATCTCCGCCAGCGTTCTGAGCAGCTTGTCCTTCATGTCCGCCACCTCGGCCCTGAGCTGCGCCGGCTCGTCGACCGCGGGCTCCGCGGGGCCGGCATCGTTCGCTGCGGCCGGTGCTTCGATTTTGGGCCCATCAGGCTGCTTTTCGGGCGTGGTCGTGGTCTCGTCGGCCATCATCCGTTCCATGAATGGTCATTTTGGTTTGGGTTTCGGCCCCGTATGTCATATCCCGCGCCGCAAAAATCAAGCGGCAAGCCGGTTTCCTCTCAGATGCGCCTCAGCGCAACCTTTTCAATGGCGTGGTCGGCGCCCTTGGTCAGGATCAGGTCCGCCCGCGGCCGTGTCGGCAGGATGTTTTCGAACAGGTTGACCAGATTGATTCGCGTCCACAGGCCAAGAGCGATCGCCTCAGCTTCCCGGTCTGAGAGCGCCGCATAGCGGTGGAAGTAGGATTTCGGGTCCTGGAACGCCGTCCCACGCAGGCTGAGGAAGCGTTCCACATACCAGCGCCGCACCGCCGCTTCGTCCGCATCGAGATAGACCGAGAAGTCGAAGAAGTCGGAAACGAAGGGCACCACGCGGCCGTCGCGCGGCAGGCGCGAGGTTTGCAGCACGTTCAACCCCTCGAGGATGACGATGTCCGGCCGGTCGATGCTGATCATCTCGCCGGGCACGATGTCGTAGGTGAGGTGGGAGTAGACCGGCGCGGTGACGTGCCCCTTGCCAGCCTTGATGTCGCGCAGGAAGGCGAGCAGCGACGACAGGTCGTAGCTCTCGGGAAAGCCCTTGCGCTCCATCAGCCCCTCGCGCGTCAGCACCGCATTGGGCAGCAGGAAGCCGTCGGTGGTGACCAGATCGACCTTGGGCGTGTTCGGCCAGCGGGTGAGCAGGGTCTTGAGCACGCGCGCCGTGGTCGATTTGCCCACCGCCACCGACCCGGCGATGGCGATGATGAACGGGGTCACCCCTTCGCTGGTGCCGAGAAAGGTTCGCGTCGCCTGGTGCAGGCCCTGTGAGGCGCCGACATAGAGGCTGAGCAGGCGCGACAGCGGCAGATAGATCTCGACCACATCGTTGAGCGAGATCGGGTCGTTCAAGCCGCGCAGGCGGGTGAGGTCGGTGGCATCGAGCGTCATCGGCGTGTCGGCGCGCAGCTTCGCCCACTCCGCCCGCGTGAACAGCCGGTGCGGCGACAGGTCCGGTGCGGCGGCCAGGTCCATCACACCGGCTTCTTTCCGCGCGCCGCCTTCTCGGCAAGCCCGCTCTGGCCGGTGCGCGTTTCGAGCTCGGCCATCACCTCTCCTAGCCCCACGCCGCCCGCCTGGAGCATCACCAACAAATGGTAGAGCACATCGGCGGCTTCCGCCGTCAACGCCGCCTTGTCACCGCTCACGGCGGCCAGCACCGCCTCGACCGCTTCCTCGCCGAATTTCTTGGCCGTCTGCGCCACGCCCCTAGCAAGGAGCCTCGCCGTATAGGACGACTCCGGATCGGCCCCGCGGGCCCGCTCCGCAATGATGTCCGCCAGATCGGCCAGCGTGAATTCGCTCATCCCGGTTCCCTCAGCCGTCGAGGCGCACCGGCACGCCGAAGGCCGCCATGTGCTCCTTCGCCTGGCGGATGGTGAACGTGCCGAAGTGAAATATAGAGGCCGCCAGCACCGCGGATGCGTGGCCTTCCGTCACGCCCTCGACCAGGTGGTCGAGCGTGCCCACCCCGCCGGAGGCGACCACCGGCACTCCGACCGCATCGGCAATGGCGCGGGTGAGCGCCAGGTCGAAGCCGTCCTTGGTGCCGTCGCGGTCCATCGAAGTGAGCAGGATTTCTCCCGCGCCGAGCTTCGCCACCTCCTCGGCATAGGCCACCGCGTCGATGCCGGTCGGGTTGCGCCCGCCGTGGGTGAACACTTCGAAACGCGGTTGATCGCCTGCGCGGTTCACCCGCTTGGCGTCGATGGCAACGACGATCGCCTGCGCCCCGAACTTCTCGCTGGCCTCCGCCACGATGCGCCGGTTGTTCACCGCCGCCGTATTGATCGACACCTTGTCGGCGCCGGCCAGCATCAGCGCGCGCACGTCCTCCACGCTACGCACACCACCGCCGACCGTCACCGGCATGAAGCATTGTTCCGCCGTGCGCGCCACCACGTCGAGCAGGATGTCGCGCTCCTCGTGGCTGGCGGTGATGTCGAGGAAGCACAGCTCGTCGGCGCCGGCGGCATCATAGGCGCGCGCTGCTTCCACCGGGTCGCCGGCGTCGGTCAGGTCGACGAAGCGCACGCCCTTGACGACGCGGCCGTCCTTGACGTCGAGGCAGGGGATGACGCGCGTCTTCAGCATCACGCCGCCTCCCGCTTGGCGATGAGCTTGAGCGCCGCGGCTGGGTCGAGCCGGCCGTCGTAGAGCGCGCGGCCGGCGATGGCGCCTTCCAGGATGGCGCAATCGGGCTGCAGCAGCCGTTCGATGTCGACCAGCGAGGCGAGGCCGCCGGACGCGATGACGGGGATTTTCACCGCATGGGCAAGCTTCAGCGTTGCAGCGATATTGAGGCCCTTGAGCAGCCCGTCGCGCTCGATGTCGGTATAGATGATCGCCGCCACGCCGGCGTCCTCGAAACGGCGGGCGAGCTGGGTGGCGTCCATCTCGGTCGTCTCCGCCCAGCCGCTGACGGCGACCCGGCCGCCGCGCGCATCGATGCCGACCGCGACGCGACCCGGAAAGGCGCGCGCCGCCCGCCTGACGAGTTCCGGATTGTTGACCGCGACCGTGCCGAGGATGACGCGGGCGATGCCGCGTTCGAGCCAGCCCTCGATCGCCGCCATGTCACGAATGCCGCCGCCGAGTTGCACCGGCACTTGTGTGGCCGCCAGAATCGCGTCGACCGCGGCGCCGTTCACCGAGCGGCCTTCGAAGGCACCGTTGAGATCGACCACGTGCAGGCGCTGGAAGCCGGCCGAAGCGAAGGCGCGCGCCTGGGCTCCGGGATCGCGGTTGAAGGTGGTCGCCTGGGCCATGTCGCCCTGGACCAGGCGGACGCAGGCACCGTCCTTGAGGTCGATGGCGGGAAACAGGATCACGGCGCCCACCCCAGGAAATTGGCGATCAGCTTGAGGCCGAGCTTCTGGCTCTTCTCAGGGTGGAACTGGGTACCGGCAATAGTGCCGCGCGCCACGATCGCGGTCACCGGCCCGCCATAATCGGCCACCGCCACCACGTCGTCGTCGCGCTCGGCAACCAGGTGGAAGCCGTGCAGGAAATAGGCGTGCCAGCCCTCGGGGCCGAAGGCGATGCCGTCAAAAAGGGCGTGCCGGGCCATCGCCGTCATGGTGTTCCAGCCCATGTGCGGCACTTTCAGTGCCGGATCGTCGGGCTCGATGGCGCGCACCTCGCCGGGGATGCGGTCGAGCCCAGGGGTCACGGCGTGTTCGACGCCGCGCGTCGCCAGCAGCTGCATGCCGACGCAGATGCCGAAGAACGGCCGGCCGCGCACGTCGATCGTTTCGTTGATCGCATCGATCATGCCGGGAATCGCGTCGAGATGGCGCTTGCAGTCGGCAAAGGCCCCGTCACCCGGCAGCACGACGCGGTCGGCGCGGGCGACGATGTCGGGATCGGTGGTGATGATGACGTCCTCGCGCACGCCCCTTTCGGCAATGGCGTGCTGGAACGCCTTCTCGGCCGAGCGCAGATTGCCGGCACCGTAGTCGATGATGGCAATGCTCATGGGGAGCCTCCCGATGCCGGGAACAGGCCGATCACTTCGCCGGTCTCCGCCGAGGCTTTGCGAGGCTCGATCGCTTCAGCCGGCGGCCGCGGATCAGCGGACCAGGCGGCGGTCGGCGGCTCGCTCACCGTGGGCACCGGGGCAGGGGGCTGCCACTGGCTGAAGAAGCGAAGCTCCGCTTCCTCGCGCCTTCCCTCGCACACGCCGACGAATTCGTAACCCAGCGCCGAAAGCTTCCAGCGCCTGAGCGCGTTGCCCTCGAGCGCGAAGAGCAGGTGCATCAGGACAAGCATCACCCAGGGCAGCGGCCCGCCGATCCTGGTGCCGATGACGCTGACCACGACGCTCGCCGCCAGATAGAGCACGAAGACCAGCCACATGCGCCGGAAGAGCAGCCACAGCTCGGGCACGAACAGGGCCGGCCAGCAGAAGCCGTCCTTGACGAAGACCAAGCGCACCGGGTCTGGCGCGGTCTCGCCGGGCTTCAAGGGCGGTGCGAAGACGGTGTAGAGCGGCATGGCTTGCCTCAGCCGGTCAGGCGGCCCTTGGTCGACGGCACGGCCTTCGGTTGCCGCGGGTCGATGGTGACCGCTGCACGCAAGGCGCGGGCCAGTGCCTTGAAACAGGTCTCGGCGATGTGGTGGTTGTTGCGGCCATAGAGGTTCTCGACATGCAGCGTGATCCCGGCGTTCTGGGCGAAGGCCTGGAAGAACTCGCGGATGAGCTCGCTGTCCATCTCGCCGATCTTGCCGCGCGTGAAGATCACCTTCCACACCAGATAGGGCCGGCCGGAAATGTCGATGGCGCAGCGCGTCATCGCCTCGTCCATCGGCAGATGGACGTCGGCATAGCGGGTGATGCCCTTCATGTCGCCGAGCGCCTGGCGGATGGCCTGGCCCAGCGCGATGCCGACATCCTCCACCGTATGGTGCTGGTCGACGTCAAGGTCGCCCTTGGCTTGGATCGTCACGTCGATCAGGCTGTGGCGGGCGATCTGCTCCAGCATGTGGTCGAAGAAGCCAACGCCGGTCTTGATTCGTCCCTTGCCGGCGCCGTCGAGGTCGACGCTGACCGAGATGTCGGTTTCCTTGGTTTTGCGCGTGATGGCGGCGCGGCGCATGACATCATCTCCTTGGCGCCGGCCTTGTATCAGGCCCTTGGCGCGATTGCCACATTTGCCGCGGGCGCCGCGGTATGCCCGGTCGACCGAATGTGCTATGGTTGAAATGCCCGTTTGCGCGGGCACCCTCACTCCAACGCCAACAACACGACAACCAGCATTGGCCGCTGTGCCTGGGGCTTTGCCCGGGACGAACGGCGTGCCACACGGGGAGTTCAGGACGATGGAATACCGTAATTTGGGCAAGACCGGGCTCAAGGTCAGCGAGCTTTGCCTGGGCGCCATGACCTTTGGCCGCGAGTGCGACCAGGCGCTGAGCTTTCGGATGATGGATCGCTTCGCCGAAGCCGGTGGCAACTTCATCGATACGGCCGACGTCTACAGCGCCGGCCGCTCGGAAGAGATCGTTGGTGCCTGGCTGAAGGGCAAGGACCGCGAGGAATACGTGCTCGCCACCAAGGTCCGTTTCGGCACCATGGGCCGGGACAAGGTCAATCGCTCCGGTCTGGCGCGCAAGCACATCGCGGCGGAGGTCGATGCCAGCCTCAAGCGCCTGCAGGTCGATTACATCGACCTCTACCAAGTGCATTGCTGGGACCGCTTCACGCCACTTGAGGAGACCCTGTCGACGCTGAACGACCTCGTCCGTGCCGGCAAGGTCCGCTACATCGGCGCCAGCAACTATTCCGGCTGGCAGCTGCAGAAGGCGATCGATATCTCCCGCGCCAATGGCTGGGAGCCCTTCGTCTCCCTTCAGGCGCTCTACAATCTGCTCGACCGCGAACTGGAATGGGAACTGCTGCCGCTTTCCCGTGCCGAGGGCTTGGGCGTGCTGCCGTGGAGCCCGCTCCGCGGCGGCTGGCTGTCGGGCAAGTACCATCGCGGCATGGCCGCGCCGGTGGCCGGCACCCGCGTCGAGATCGCCGGCGAACAGGGCTGGAGCGAGACCTGGGAGCGCTACGCCACCGAGTCCACCTGGACCGTGGTCGAAGCGGTGGTCGCCATCGCCAAGGAGCGCGGTAAGGAGCCGGCCCAGGTGGCGCTCAACTGGCTGCTGCGCCAGCCGGGGGTCACCGCGCCGATCACCGGCGTCCGCAACATGGCTCAGCTCGAGAGCAATCTCGGTGCCGCCGGATGGTCGCTGACCGAAGACGAGATCAAGCGGCTCAATGTGGCAAGCGGTCGCCCGCTGCCCTATCCCTACGACTTCCACGCGGGGGCGGGCGCGCGGGGCTGATCCGGCCCCCGGGCGGAGGCCCGAGTTTGATTCCTCGATTGTGGTCCTTACATAAGGCTCCGCCGGCCGCGCCTTGCGGCCGGCGCGAGGGGCCGCCGCGGGGCTTGTGTCAAGACCGCCCCGGCCCGCTGGACAAGGACATTTCGCCGTTGAGCAATCACCCGAATTCCGAGCCCTGGCACGGCACCACCATCATCACCGTGCGCAAGGGCGGCAAGGTCGTTATCGCCGGTGACGGCCAGGTCTCCGTCGGCCAGACGGTCATCAAGCACAGTGCCAAGAAGGTCCGCCCGCTCGGCAAGGGCGGCGTCATTGCCGGCTTCGCCGGCGCCACCGCCGATGCCTTCACCCTGTTCGAGCGGCTGGAAGCCAAGCTCGAGCAGTATCCCGGCCAGCTCACCCGCGCCTGCGTGGAGCTTGCCAAGGACTGGCGCACCGACCGCTATCTGCGCCGCCTTGAAGCGATGATGCTGGTCGCCGACAAGTCCGTGAGCCTGGTGCTCACCGGCACCGGCGATGTGCTCGAACCGGACGGCGGCGTCGCCGGCATCGGGTCGGGCGGCAACTACGCGCTTGCCGCCGCCCGCGCGCTGATGGACACCGACAAGTCGGCCGAAGAGATCGCGCTGAAGGCGATGGCGATCGCCGCCGACATCTGCGTCTACACCAATACGAGCGTCACGCTCGAATCCCTCGATTCGGAGGTCTGAGCCCGATGGCCACATTCTCTCCCCGGGAAATCGTCTCCGAACTCGACCGCTTCATCATCGGTCAGAACGACGCCAAGCGCGCCGTCGCCATTGCGCTCAGGAACCGCTGGCGCCGCCAGCAGCTAACCGGCGCCATGCGCGAGGAGGTGCTGCCCAAGAACATCCTGATGATCGGCCCGACCGGCGTCGGCAAGACCGAGATCTCGCGCCGCCTGGCGCGGCTCGCCGGCGCCCCCTTCATCAAGGTCGAGGCGACCAAGTTCACCGAGGTCGGCTATGTCGGCCGCGACGTCGAGCAGATCGTCCGCGATCTGGTCGAGGTCGGCATCGGCCTGGTGCGCGAGCGCCGTAGGCAGGAGGTCTCCGCCAAGGCGGAGCTGGCGGCGGAAGAGCGCGTGCTGACCGCGCTGGTCGGCCCGGCTGCGAGCCCGACGACGCGCGAATCCTTCCGCAAGCGCCTGCGCGAGGGCGAGCTCGACGACAAGGAGATCGAGATCGAGGTCAAGGACACCGGCAACGGCATGCCCCAGTTCGAAATCCCCGGCATGCCCGGCGCCTCCGTCGGCGTCATGAACATCGGCGACATGCTCGGCAAGGCCTTCGGCAACCGCACCAAGACGCGGCGCGTTCTGGTGCGCGATTCGCACGAACTGCTGGTCAACGAGGAGTCCGACAAGCTGCTCGACAACGAGGAAGTAACCCAGGAGGCGATCGCTGCGGCGGAGAACGACGGCATCGTCTTCCTCGACGAGATCGACAAGATCTGCGCGCGCGAGGGCCGCTTCGGCGGCGATGTCAGCCGCGAGGGCGTGCAGCGCGACCTGCTGCCGCTGATCGAGGGCACCACGGTGGCGACCAAGTACGGGCCGGTGAAGACCGACCATATCCTGTTCATCGCCTCGGGCGCCTTCCACCTCGCCAAGCCGTCGGACCTGCTGCCCGAACTGCAGGGCCGTCTGCCGATCCGCGTTGAGCTGTCGCCGCTCACCAAGGAGGATTTCGTCCGCATCCTCACCGAGACCGAGGCGAGCCTCATCAAGCAGTACGTCGCCCTGATGCAGACCGAGGGCGTGAAGCTCGCCTTCTCCGACGACGCCATCGATTCGATCGCTTCCTTCGCGGTGGCGGTCAATTCGAGCGTCGAGAATATCGGTGCGCGGCGCCTGCAGACGGTGATGGAGCGGGTACTCGACGAGATCAGCTTCTCGGCGTCGGACCGCGACGGCGAGGCCGTTACCATCGACGCCAGATATGTCGAGGATCACATCGGCGATCTGGCCCGCAACACAGATTTGTCGCGATTCATCCTCTAGGATTCATGCCCGCATTCTGGCGGCCGGCGGCGGCTTCAACTCTGCCGCCGGTGCCACTATGATCGCGCTCCCGTTGGCCGGCTAAGCGGCCGTGTGCCTCAGAGACCGCTTGATGCCGCGTTTCCGTCCGCTCCTTGGCCTGCTCCTGCTCCTGCCCGTCCTCCTGGTTCTGACCGTCCGGCCGGGCGGGGCGAAGGCCGAGGTGATCGTCGTTCCGCCGGGCAACCGCTCCGCCACGCAGCCGCCGATTTCGGCGAGCTCGATCATCCGCACGGCCGAGACCAACGGCACCTTCGAGGAGAAGTTCCGCACCGTCTACAGCCATCTCGCCTCCGACCGTCAGCTGATCCACAAGATCGAGACGGCCGCCGCGGCCTACGGCATCGACCCGATCCACATGATTGGCGCCATCATCGGCGAGCACACCTACAACGTCGATGTCATGGACACCTTGCAAGGCTACTACGTGAAGGCGCTGGCCTATCTCGGCGCCAATATGACCTTCGCCTATGACGGCGAGGACGTTCGCGATTTCGTCAAGCGTCCGCAATTCGCCCAATGCGACAAGGCCACCGACGATTACGGCCTGTGGTCCTGCCGCGACGACGTCTGGCGCACCCAGTTCCAGGGCAAGACCGTTGACGGCAAGGCCTTTCCCAACGACCGCTTTCAGCGGGTCTTCTTCCAGCCCTACTTCGCCGGCCAGACCTTCGGCATCGGCCAACTCAGCCCGCTCGCCGCGCTGACCGTTTCCGACATGGTTGCGGCCAGAAGCGGACTGCCGCCGCTCGACCTCAACCACCCCAATGAGATCTATCACGCCGTGATGGATCCCGACATGTCGCTCGACTACATGGCGGCCATCATTGCCCACGACATCCAGGCCTACCGGCAGATCGCCGGCTTCGACATCTCGCAGAATCCCGGCATCACCGCCACGCTCTACAACCTCGGCGACGCCGCCGATCGCGCTCGGGCACTGGCCGCGGAAAACCGCAAGCGCCGCGCCAAGGGCCTCGGCGTGCTCTACCCGCAAGAGAACTACTACGGCTGGCTGGTCAACGCCCGCCTCGACGAATTGCGCAAGCTGCTCTAGCCGGGCGGCCGCTGCGGCCGGCGCAGCCGCACCAGAAGTGCGCCGGCGCCGCCATGGGCGCGGCCGGCTTCGTCGAAGCCCACCACCACCGGCCTGAGGTCGTGCGAGGCCAGCCAGATCGGCACCAGGCGGCGCAGAATCCCGCGTCCCCCCTCGTCATTGCCGTTTTGCCCCTTGCCAGTGATCACCAGCACCAGCCGTGCGCCCGAGGCCTGGGCTCCGTGCAGGAAATCGATCAGCCGGCTGTGCGCTGCCGCCTGGGTCATGCCGTGCAGGTCGATGCGCGCGTCGATGGATACGGCTCCGCGATTGACGCGGCTGAGCGTCCGCCGGTCGAGCGGCGCCAGCGCCGGCGGCTTCGCTGGCTTCGGCCTGGGCGGCGGCGCCAGCGGTCGCGGGGCAGGGGCGGACTTGTCGGGCTTCCTGGCTGCGGGCGTCTCGTCGCTTGGCTTGGCTACGGCCGGTTTCCGCCGTTTCAGCGGGGCGACCGAGCGCGCGACCGTATCCCACAGCGCCATTTCTTCGTCCGAGGGCGGCGGCCTGCGGCGGCTCATGGTTCTGTTCCCGCCGGCTCGAGCACAACGAAACGCCCCTTGGCGCGCATCGTTCCGGCGGGGACGCCGGCGGCCTCGCCAGAGCCGAAGAAGATGTCGCCGCGCGCCGGGCCGACGATGGCCGAGCCGGTATCCTGGGCGATCATGAGCCGCCTGAATGATGTCCGGTCGGGCAGGGTCGTCTCCACCCAAACCGGCAGGTGGAAGCTGTGCATCAGCCGGTCGACGGCAAGGCTCCGGCCCGGGGTGAGCGGCACCTTGGCGGCCGCCACCGGTCCCAGCGCCTCGTTGTCCACCGCCGCCTCGCGGAAGAAGATGTAGGAGCGGTTCGCGGCCATCACCGCGGCGGCCTCCTGCCTGTGCTCCGCCAGCCAGGCGCGAATCGCCGGCATGGTGGCGCTGCCGGGCTGAAGCGCCCCGCGTTCCACCAGCACTCGGCCGATGGGCGTGTAGGGATGGCCCGTCTTGGCGGCATAGGTCACACGCAGGGTGCGCCCGTCGGTGAGCCGGATGCGCGCCGCCCCCTGGACATGGATGAAGAAGGCGTCGACCGGGTCGGCGAGCCACACCAGCTCCAGCCCGCGTCCGTCGAGTGCGCCGGCCATGATCGCCGCGCGGTCGGCATATTCGCTGTATCCGTCCTCGGTCCTGCGGGCGAAGCGCAGAGCCGGGTCGAGGCCCGGCGGCGGGTCGGCCGGGTCGAATTCGACGAGGTCGTCGGGTTGGGCCAGCAGCGGAACCGTGAATTCGGCCGTGCGGGTCAGCGACCCCGCCACCTCGGGCTCGTAATAGCCGGTGAAGAAGCCTTGGCCCTCCGGCGGCACGACCTCTCGCGGCCGAAACCACGCCTCGAAGAAAGCGCGCGCATCGCTCGCCCCAAGCGCCCTCGGCAGGGCGGCAGCACGGGCAAGGGTCGCGGCAAGGGCGTCCGCGTCGATGCCGAGCGCGCGCTGTTTCGGCGGATGGTCGGCGAGCACGGCGGCGCTCCGGCGGAAGGCAGCGAACGCCGCCGCATGGTCGTCGTCCGGCCAGCCGAACAGGTCGGAATAGGCGAGGGGAATCAAACCGATCGTACCGGCGGCGTCGCTGGTCTCGCCCATTGCCGCCCGCGCTCCGCCGCTGCTCGCCGCCCGTCGTCTGTTGGATCAGTCGACCGATTCAGTCGCCACCAGCTTCCAGTTCGGGTCGCGCGCACTGGCTTCGCGCTCGAACGTCCAGATGTCGGTCACGTCGCCGACATGGGTCGGATCGCCATCGACCACCGTGCCGCTCTTGTCGCGGGTCGCCGAGACCAGCTTGGAGAGGAAGCGCACGGTCACCTGCACGGTGGCGCCCTTCACCCCGGCGTTCGTAATCTCGGCCTTGTCGATGCCGACGAACTTGAACTCGATGGTCTCGTTGCGCCCCTCACGCTCGCTGATGGCGCTGACGAAGCCGTCATAGACGTCACGGCTCAGGAGCTGCTTGAGCGTCTTGCGGTCGCCTTCGGCAAAGGCAGTGACCACCATCTCGTAGGCGGCCTTGGCGCCGGTCAGGAATGCGTCAGGCTCGAAGGTCCGGTCGGCCACGGCGACTGCCTTCAGCGCGTCGTGCAGGCTCGAGCCGACCGGCGCGGCGGCCTTGATGCGCTCGTCGACGCCGGCGGTGACGTCCGCATTGGCAGGCTCGCGCGGCGGCGTGCGCCGCGACGGCAGGTCGATCACCTTGTCGCTTGCCTTGCTGGTCGGCGCGTCACGGCGCGCATAGGGATCGAACGGCGGCCTCTCGTTTCCGGTTCGCCTGCCCAGCACGTTGCGCAGCCGCAAGAACACGACGACCGCGACGGCCAGGAAGATGATGGTTGTGATGTCCATGAAGTTGTTCATGTTTTGGCGGTGTCCCGGCGGCGGACGAGGCCACTTTGCCCGAAATCGGGTGAGAAAGCGATTAATACAATGTAGGCAACCCCGCGCCGCGTTGCAAGTCGGCAGGGGCCGGCTTGTAACCGGCTCCATCGCGTGTTAGCCCACGCGCGCCTTCAGGGCACGTAGTTTCGACGGGAGTAGTCAATGGCCGACGACGGCAGCAACGGACAGGAAGGCGTGCCAACCGCGCAGCCGGGTATCAGCGTCATCGCTCAATATGTGAAGGACCTGTCCTTTGAGAACCCCGGTGCGCCGGCAACGCTCAGGCAGCAAGGCGCATCGCCCAATATCAGCGTTTCTGTAGGCGTGCAGCCGCGGCCGGTGAGCGACAGCGACATCGAGGTCGAGCTGCGTCTCGAGGCGCGCGCGATCGACGGCGAAACCACGCTTTTCGCCATCGAGCTGGTCTATGCCGGCGTCTTCCGCCTCATCAACGTCACCCAGGAGACGGTCAACCCGATCATGCTGATCGAGTGTCCGCGCCTGCTCTTCCCCTTTGCTCGCCGGATCATCGCCGACGCCAGCCGTGACGGCGGTTTTCCGCCGCTGCTGCTCGACCCGATCGATTTTGTCTCGCTCTACCGCCAGCGCATGGTCAATCCTGGCGCCGGCGGCCCGGCCGCCGAGGCGCCGCCCTCGACCAACTGAGCGGTTGGCTCAAGGCCGTTCGCTTCAGATTGCGAACCCTGCCGCCCGCGCCACGTCCTTGAGCGAGGTCGCCGGCCGCGGCCCGATATGGCCGATCACCTCCGAGGCGGCCAGCGTCCCCAGCCGTCCGGCATCGGCGAGCGCCATGCCGCGCGCGACGCCGAAGAGAAACCCCGAGGCGAAGAGGTCGCCGGCACCGGTCAAGTCGGCCACCGCGCCGACCGGCGTCGCCGGTACCTTGGTCGTCATCTCCGGCGTGACCACCAGGGCGCCCTCGGCGCCGATGGTGACCGCGGCAAGCACGCAATCGGCCTTGAGCGCCGCGACCGCCGTTTCGGTATCCGCGGTCTCGTAGAGCGAGCGGACTTCGAAATCGTTGGCAAGCAGGATGTCGATGGTCCTGGAGCGGATGAGATCGAGGAATTCCGCCCGGAAGCGATCGACGCAGAAGGCGTCGGAAAGCGACAGCGACACCTTGCGTCCGGCGGCATGGGCGATTTCCGCGGCATGCACGAAGGCGCGCTTCGCCTCCGGCGGGTCCCACAGGTAGCCCTCCAGATAGGTGATCGCCGAGCGGCCGACGACGTCGGCGTCGATGTCGCCGGGGCCGAGCGCCTGGCAGGCGCCGAGATAGGTATTCATCGTGCGCTCGCCGTCCGGCGTGATCAGGATCATCGAACGCGCCGTGGGCACGCTGCCAGAGAGAGGCGCGGTGCCGAAATGGACGCCCATCGCCCGCATGTCGTGGCGGTAGATGGTGCCGAAGGCGTCGTCGGCGACCTTGCCGATGAAGGCGGCGCTGCCGCCAAGCGAGGCCACGCCGGCGGTGGTGTTGCCGGCCGATCCGCCCGAGGCTTCGATCGCCGGCCCCATGTGCGCATAGAGCGTGTCGGCCCGGGTCGCGTCGATCAGGTGCATGGAGCCCTTGGAAAGACCTTCTCGGACGAGAAAGTCGTCCTCGGTGCTCGCCAATATGTCGACAATCGCGTTGCCGATGCCGAGCACGTCGAATTCTGCCTGGGCCATGAAACCTCTGGTCTGTCAGGGGAAATCGGAAGAAATCGGCGCGACTATAGCGGCGGACAAGGGGCACGCAACCGCCGAAGCAGCGTCACAGCGTCTTGGCGGGATAGGCGCAGAGGTCGGCGATCAGGCAGCCGGGACAGTCGGGCTTGCGCGCCTTGCACACGTAGCGCCCATGTAGGATCAGCCAGTGGTGGGCGTGACGCCGGTAGGGGGCGGGCACCCGCTTCTCCAGCGCCAGCTCCACGGCCAGAGGGTCGCGGCCCGGCGCGATGCCGGTGCGGTTGGCGACACGGAAGATGTGCGTGTCGACCGCCATGGTCGGCTGGCCGAAGGCGACGTTGAGCACCACATTGGCCGTCTTGCGGCCGACTCCGGGCAGCGTCTCCAGGGCCTCCCGCGTCTCGGGCACCTTACCGCCATAGTCGGCGATGAGTTTCTCCGACAGGGCGACCAGGTTCTTCGCCTTGGTGCGGAAGAGGCCGATGGTGCGGATCAGCTCGGTCACCTTTGCCTGGCCCACCGCCACCATCTTCTCAGGCGTGTCGGCGAGGGCGAAGAGCGCCGGCGTTGCTTTGTTCACGCCGGCGTCGGTCGCCTGGGCCGAGAGCACCACCGCGACCAGCAGCGTATAGGGGCTGGAATAGGCGAGCTCGCTCTTCGGCTCCGGTTCGGCCTGAGCGAAACGGCGAAAGATCTCCGCCACCTTGGCTGGCGACAGGCTCGGTTCGGCCTTCGCCTTGGTCCTTGCGGATGGCTTGGCCATGTCTAGCTCCGCTGGGCGACCATGATGGCGTCAATCCCGATCACCGCAGCCACCCCGAAGCCAGACAGGACCAGCCCGATCAGGAAGATGCGGATGGCGCGCTCGTAGCGGGGGCGCTCCAGCGAGTTCGGATGGAGCAGGGCGGCGAGCGCGACGAGCTGGAAGCAGCTGCCGACGGCCAGCGGCACGATGCCGATGAGGTCGTGCAGTTGCCAGGGCAGGGGGTTTGCCGCCCAAGCGGTCAGAAAGGTCAGCGAGAAGCCGGCGAGCACACCGACGACGGTCACGCTGCCGTTGCGAAAGGTTGCGTCGATTTCTCGCCGCTCCGGCTCCGGATTGCTCACCACCAACCTCGCTCCGCTGGACGCCCGCCCCTTGCCAAGGCTGCGGAAGCAGCTAGCATTTCTTTAGAATCAAAATAATGAAAGCTCATGGACACCGCCACGCCGCTCTCTCACGTCCCGGAAACCGTCGTCTTCTCGGCGATTCTGCGTCCGCACCGCTCGCTTTCCCCGCGCGGCTTCGGCCTGCTGATGACGGCGATTGCGCTTCTCTCCTTCTTCATCGGCTTCGCCTTCTGGCTGATGGGCGCCTGGCCGGTGGTCGGCTTCTGCGGCCTCGACGTGCTGCTGATCCAGCTCGCCTTCCGTCTCAACTTCCGCGATGCGCGCGCCGCCGAAGAGGTCCGCCTGACCCATGAGCGCTTGTCGATAACTCAGATATCACCGCGCGGCGAGGCGCGGGAGACCGGCTTCAATCCCTATTGGGCGCGGCTTGAGGTGGAGCGTCAGCCGGAGATCGGCATAACCGCGCTCAGCATCGCCTCGCATGGCGTGCGTCTGGCGATCGGCGCTTTTCTGCCGCCGGTCGAGCGCGAGAGCTTCGCCGCCGCCCTGTCGACCGCGCTCGCCAAGGTCCGCGCAGGGTAGGGTCTGCTGCAAGAATCGGGTGGCCGTCCCTGCCGCTCGCGCCTACATCGGGTCTATCCTGACAGGAGAGACCGCGATGGACCTTGCCGTCATGACCAGCCCCGGAACTGCCGCCGCTCGGCGCGCCCAGACCATCGACGTCACGGTGCCGGACTACGAGATCGTCTGCCGCACCATCGCCTACATCTCCCGGCGCTGGCGCGAGCAGCCCTCGCTGGAGCGCATTGCCGCCCATGTCGGTCTCAAGCCGCTGGCGCTGCAGCGCTTGTTCACCCGCTGGGCCGGCCTGTCGCCGAAAAGCTTCGTCCAGGCGCTGACGCTGGAGCACGCCCGCGCGCTCCTGACCGATTCGGCCTCGGTGCTCGACGCCGCCTATGAGGTCGGACTGTCCGGTCCCGGCCGGCTGCACGATCTCTTCGTCACCCACGAGGCGATGACGCCCGGCGCCTACAAGGCGCGCGGCGAGGGTCTGGTGATACGCTACGGCTTCCACGCCTCGCCCTTCGGCACGTCGTTGATCATGATCACCGAGCGCGGGCTGGCCGGCCTCGCCTTTGCCGACCCCGGCAAGGAGGCCTCGGCGCTCGCCGACATGAAGGCGCGCTGGCCGCGGGCGACCTATATCGAGGATAGGCCGGCAACCGAGCCGACGGCGCGGCGCATCTTCGATCCCGCCACCTGGCGGCCGGACCGCCCGCTGCGGGTGGTCATGATCGGCTCCGATTTCGAAGTGAGCGTGTGGGAGACTCTGCTCAAGCTGCCGCTCGGCACCGCCACCACCTATTCCGACATCGCCGCCCATCTCGGCCGGCCTACCGCCGCCCGCGCGGTCGGCACGGCGGTCGGTCGAAACCCGATCTCCTTCGTGGTTCCCTGCCACCGGGTGCTCGGCAAGAACGGCAATCTCACCGGCTACCACTGGGGCCTGACCCGCAAGCAGGCGATCCTCGGCTGGGAAGTTGGCGTTTCCGGCCAGGGCGCGGACTAGGGCCCGCACGTCAGTTGCCAAAGTCAATTAAATAGTTGACAATGGCAATTCATGGAGCCTGTCCCCGCCGAAACCGTCGATGCCGTCCGCCGCTTCAACCGGTTCTATACGCGCCGCATCGGCGTGCTCGACGAGCACCTGCTGAAGAGCCGTTTCTCACTGGCCGAGGCACGGCTGCTCTATGAGCTCGCCCACCGCGATGGGCTGTCGGCGGCGGAGCTTTCCCGCGATCTCGGCCTCGATCCGGGTTATCTCAGCCGCACCCTGCAGGGGCTGGAGAAGGCCGGGCTCATCGTCCGCGTGCCGGTTGCCGGCGACGGCCGCCGCAGTCGCATTGACCTCACCGAGGACGGCCGCGCGGCGCAGGCGCCGCTCGAGCAGCAGTCGAACGAGGCGGTCGCCGAAATGGTGGCGCCGCTCGGCCGCCACAACCGCACGCGGCTGGTCGCGGCTCTGACGATGGTCGAGACCCTGCTCTCCGACGCACGGCCTGGCCAGCCCGCGCTGGTGCTCCGCCGTCACCAGCCCGGCGACATCGGCTGGATCATCCATCGTCAGGGTCGGCTCTATGCCGAGGAATACGGCTGGGACGAGACCTACGAGGGTCTGGTGGCCGAGATCCTCGCCGCCTTCGTCAAGAATTTCGACGAGAGTCGCGAGCGCGCCTGGATCGCCGAGATGGATGGCGCAATCGTCGGCTCGGTCTTCCTCGTCCGCCAGGACGACGCGGTTGCCAAGCTCCGCCTCCTCTACGTCGAGCCCAAGGCGCGCGGCCTTGGACTCGGGCGGCGTCTGGTCGACGAGGTGATCGCCTTTGCTCGCGGCAAGAGCTATCGCAGGCTGACGCTGTGGACCAACGACGTCCTGGCATCGGCCCGCCGCATCTACGAGGCGGCGGGTTTCCGCCTGGTTGCCCAGGGCCGTCAGAGGAACTTCGGCAAGGATCTCGTCAGCCAGACGTGGGAACTGACGCTGTAGCTCAGCCGCTGAGGATGTCTTTGCTGGCGATGGTCGAGTCGGCGTTGAGGCGATAGACCACCGGCAGACCGGTGGCCAGTTCCAGCTTCACCACCTCGTCCGGCGTCAGCCCGTCGAGCGCCATGATCAGCGCCCTCAGCGAATTGCCGTGGGCGGCGATCAGCACCTTCTCGCCGCGCAGCACGTGCGGCTGGATGCGGTTGATGTAATACGGCCACACCCGCGCGCCGGTGTCGCGCAGCGATTCGCCGCCGGGCGGTGCCACGGCATAGGAGCGCCGCCAGACATGGACCTGCTCCACGCCCCATTTCTTGCGCGCATCGTCCTTGTTGAGGCCGACGAGGTCGCCGTAGTCGCGTTCGTTGAGCGCCTGGTCGCGGGTGATCGGCAGACCGGTCTGGCCGATCTCGGTGAGCATCAGGTCGAGCGTGCGTTGGGCGCGGATGAGCGCCGAGGTGAAGCAGAGGTCGAAGGTGAGGCCCTTGGCCTTGAGCCTCTGGCCGGCGGTCTTGGCCTCGGCGATGCCCTGCTCGGAGAGATCCGCGTCGTGCCAGCCGGTGAAGAGATTCTTGAGGTTCCATTCGCTCTGTCCGTGGCGGACGAGCACCAGCAGGCGGTCCATATGTCTGTCCTTCGGTTATTTCATGTCTGCGGCGATCGGGGGAGGCGACCGGCCGCTTGGGGGGAAAACGGGGCGGGATACTACTCCAAGCCCAGCACATCGGCCATGGAGTAGAGGCCGGGCTTTCGGTCGCGGGCCCATAGCGCCGCCTTGACCGCGCCGCGGGCGAACAGTGCCCGGTCGGTGGCCCTGTGAGAGAGGGTGATGGTCTCGGCAGCGCCGGCGAACATCACGCTGTGCTCGCCGATGACCGAGCCGCCTCTGAGCGTCGCAAAGCCGATATCGCCGCGCTTGCGGGCGCCGGTATGGCCGTCGCGGACGCGCACCGAGTGCTCTTCGAGCGCTTGTCCGCGGCCTTCAGCCGCGGCGCGGCCGAGCATCAGCGCCGTGCCCGAGGGCGCGTCGACCTTGTCGCGGTGGTGCATCTCCAGCACCTCGATGTCGAAATCCGGGTCGAGCGCCTTCGCCGCCTGCCGGACCAGAACCGCCAGCAGGTTGACGCCCAGACTCATATTGCCGGACTTCACGATCGGCGCATGACGCGCGGCCGCCGCGATCCTTTGGTCGTCTTCGGCGGAAAGGCCGGTCGTCCCGATGATGTGGGCGATGCGCGCCTGCGCCGCGATCTCGGCGAAGGCAATCGTTGCCGCCGGCACGGTGAAATCGAGCACGCCATCGGCCTTGGCGAAGAGCGGCAGCGGATCGGTCATGACCGGCACGCCCAGCTCGCCGACGCCTGCCAGCACCCCCGCATCCTTGCCGATCTCCGCGATACCCTCACGGTCGACGGCGCCCGCCACGGTCACGCCCTCGCTTTCGGTGACGATGCGCGTCAGCGTCCGCCCCATACGGCCAGCGGCACCGACGACGACCAGCTTCATGTCGCTCATCCCGGACGAACTCCTATGGCTGCGGGCCGTCATAGCCCTCGATGACGATGAAATCGACATCGGCGCCGCCCTTGCGCCTGGCCACGGCGCGGTTGTGTTCGTGCGAGTGGTAGCAGTCGACCGCCGCCTGATAGCTCGGGAACTCGATCACCACATTGCGCGGTTTCGACCGGCCTTCCGGGTTCTCGAACGTGCCGCCACGCACCAGGAAGCGGCCGCCGAACTTGCGCAACGCCTCGATATTTTCGACCCGATAGGCGTCGTATTTCGGCTGATCGTGCACGTTGACATGCATGATCCAGTACCCCTTGGGCATGTGCTCTCCGGTTTGTTCTTGCCGTTCGGGATCACGCTAAAGCCTTTCACCGCCGGATGGAATGCTTCCGTCCGGGCGGGCAGGGCCGCCGCGAGAGCCGCCGTCAGTCCGTCAGCCGGGCGGCGTAATCCACCAGGTTCCGGCAGACGGTCTTCATGAGTTTCGCCCGCGCCTCGTCGATCAGTTCTCCCGCTTCGTCGAAGGCGTCCTGGGCGCGCGGGATCTCGATCTTGTCCGGCAGCATGATCGCCCCGAGGCCGGTCATCAGCACCTTACGCAGGTCGAGCAGCGCCCGCGCTCCGCCGATCGGCCCGTCCGAAGTGCTGCCGACGGCGTAGACCTTGCGGCGGTAGGAGAGCGAGCCGGTGTTGCGGTGGCGGCTCACCCAGTCGATGGCGTTCTTGATGAGCGGCGGCAGCGAATGATTGTATTCCGGCGTGGCGATGAACACGCCTTGGGTTGCGGCGATCAGGCGGGCGAGCCTGGTGGCGTTTTCCGGGATGCCCTGATCTGTCTCCAGGTCGCCGTCGAAGATCGGCAGCGGATAGTCGGCGAGCGAGATGAGCGTCACCTCGGCGTCGGCGAGCGCTAGTTCCTTGGCGGCGAGCGCCGCGAGCTTGGCCGACAGCGCGCCCGAGCGCGTCGAACCGGCGAAAACGAGAATCCTGGTCGCCATCGATGAATGCCTCCCGCACCGGCTGCGGACTCAAAGGCCCTTTATAGGGGCACCGCCTGCGCGCGCCAGCGGAAGAGCACTCTGCGGCTCAGACGATCGAAAGCGAAGAGGTTGCCGCCCGGGGTCGGCTGGAAATGCGCGCGCGAGATGGCAAGCCCGGCCAGGTGGCACAGCAGCAGGGTTCCGATTCGCCCATGGCCGATGACCAGCAGGTCGCCATCGGTGGTCGTTTCGGCAAGCAGGGCGTCGATGGCGACCACGACCCGACGCTGAGCATCCGCGGCGGTTTCCCAGCCCGGCCGGGCGCTTTCCTGCGGCTCAGCGAAGAAGGCGTCCACCGTCCTGTCGAGGTCCATGACCGACAGGAACTCGGACAGGGGCCGCATGCTGTCGTCGATCTCGGCATTGACGGTGACCGGTAGGTTGCGCCGTGCAGCGAAGATGTGCGCGGTCTCGATCGCCCGGTACTCGCTTGACGCGACCACCTGCGTCACCCGCGACACCCAAGGCGCATTGACCACGCGCAGCAAGCGAGCGCGACCCTCGTCGGACAGATGCCAGTCCCTCACAGGAACGGCCGGATCGACTCGAATCTGCGTATGCGTGAAGTAGTAGATGGTCGCCAAATTTGCCCCGGATGCGCCCCATGCACCGCCGCCTCGCGAGGATGATAGCGCAGCGGCCGGAAAGAAACCGGCACGACGAGCATGGTCCGCGCGAAGACAGCGATCCCAGAGTTAGCTAGCGTCAGCGTCAGCACAACCGCAAGCTAAAAAGATTACCTGCTGCAATTTCCAAGGAGGGAATCTCAGGCACCGCGATAGAACCAGACGCGAGCCGGCGGCAGGTTGGCGAACACCAGCGCGATTCGTTCGACCGTGAATCGGCCGGCCACCGCCGGCACCGGCGGCCGCAGGCCATAGGAGAATTGGATCAGGCCACCGCCGGGCAACACCCGGCCGAGAGCGTCGGAAATGAGCCCCTGACGGGCTTCGGGTGGGCTGTTCAGGAGCGGCAGGCTGGAGACCACGGCTGCATAGGGGCCGGCAAGCCCCGGCGGCAGGCTGGTGTTGAGGTCGAAGGCGTCGCCTTCCACCACGTTGAGGCCGCGGAAGCGCTTGACCAGCAGCGCGCAGAATTCGGGATTGTATTCCAGCGCCACGATGCGCTCGGCCGCCACTCCCTTGGCGATCAGTGCCGCGGTCACCGGGCCGGTTCCGGGGCCGAGTTCCAGCACCGGCCATGCACTGTCGGCGTCGACCGGACGCGCCATGGCGCGGGCCAGCGCCTTGCCCGATGGGCTGACGGCGCCGGTGAGGATCGGTTTCTTGAGCCAGGTGCGGAAGAAACGCAGGCCGTCAGCCATGGTTGTGCCGCGCGGCGGGCATCATCACCCGCCGAGGCCTTCGAGGAAGTCGCGCACGCGGGCGAAGAAGCCGGTCGATTCGGGGTTGTTGTCGGCCGAGGAGACCTGCTCGAACTCCTGCAGCAGCTCGCGCTGCCGCCGCGTCAGGTTGCGCGGCGTCTCGACGGCGACCTGGATATACATATCGCCCACCCGGCCCGAGCGCATCACCGGCATGCCCTTGCCCTTGAGGCGGAACTGCTTCCCGGTCTGGGTGCCTTCCGGCACCTTCACCTTGGTTCGGCCTCCGTCGATTGTCGGCACCTCGAAATCGCCGCCGAGCGCCGCCGTGGTCACCGATACCGGCACCCGGCAGAAGATGTCGGCGCCGTCGCGCTGGAAGAAGGCGTGCGGCTTGATCGACAGGAAGATGTAGAGGTCGCCGGACGGCCCGCCCCTCAGGCCCGCCTCGCCTTCGCCGGCAAGCCGGATGCGGGTGCCGTCCTCGATGCCGGACGGGATGTTGACCGACAGCTTGCGCTCCTCGGTAACGCGGCCGGCGCCGCGGCACTCAAGGCACGGATCGGAGATCACCGAGCCGCGGCCCTGGCAGGTCGGGCAGGTGCGCTCGATCGAGAAGAAGCCCTGTGCCGAGCGCACCCGGCCATGGCCGTCGCAGGTGGGACAGGTCTTCGGGCTGGAGCCGGGCTTGGAGCCGGAGCCTGAGCAGGTCTTGCAGGTGACCTTGGTCGGCACCTCGATCTCGGCGGTCTTGCCGGCATAGGCCTCTTCGAGCGTGATCTCCATGTTGTAACGCAGATCGGCGCCGGCCTCGCGCCCGCCGCGGCCGGTGCCCCGCCGGCTGCCGCCCATCATGTCGCCGAAGATGTTGTCGAAGATGTCCGACATCGAGGCGGCGAAGTCGCCGTTGAAGCCGGCGGGCCCGCCGCCGCCGTTCTCGAAGGCGGCATGGCCGAAGCGGTCGTAGGCGGCGCGCTTCTGCGGGTCCTTCAGGCACTCGTAGGCGGCGTTGACTTCCTTGAACTTGACCTCGGCGGTGTCGTCGCCCGGATTGCGGTCCGGGTGGTACTGCATGGCCAGCTTGCGGAAGGCGGTCTTCAGCGTCTTGTCGTCCGCCGTGCGGGCAACGCCGAGCACCTCGTAATAATCGGCCTTGGCTGTTGCCACGTCACGCCACCTTCATTGCGTCGGTGGGGCCCTTCGTCCGGCGGAGCCAGTCGCTGCGAATCAACCCCATCAGATTCATCACATACGGTTTGCCGGCAACCGTCCACTGCCCGGGCCACGGACCCTCCTCGCGGAAGCCGCAGCTGAGATAGAGCCGGCGCGCCGGCTCGTTCTCCGGCACCACGGCGAGCGCCAGGTGTTCGACGTCAAGCTCAGTGAAGGCGTAGGCGACCGCGTGCTCGAACAGCGCGCGGCCGAAACCCCGGCCGCGCAGCGCCGGCCCAATAGCGAAGCGGCCAAGCCGCGCCCATCGCTTCGCCGGGTCGTGGAGAAACTCGACATGGCCGACCGGCCGGTCGTCCGCGTCGACGGCGGTGAAGCACAGGCGCGGCGTGGGGTTCGCCCCTTCGGCGATCCATGCGGCCACCTGATCCGCCGTCAGCGGAAAGTGGATCTCCGGTCCACCCCATGTGGCGAGGTCCGTGAGATCCACGAACCATCGCGCCATCTCGTCCGCATCTGCCGGACGCGCCGGCCGAAGGGTGATGTCCATGGGGCGCCCGCGGGTTGACGGCCGCTTATGCCGACTTCTTCTTGTCGTCGTCGACTTCCTCGAAGTCGGCGTCGACCACGTCCTCGTTCTTCCCGGCGCTGCCCTCGCTGCCTTCGCCCGTCGCCCCCTCGGCGCCGGCCTGGCTCGCCTGATACATGGCCTCGCCGAGCTTCATCGAGGCCTGGGCCAACGCCTGCGTCTTGGCCGTGATCGCCTCGACGTCGTCGCCCTCCATGACGCTCTTTAACTCGGCCACCGCCGCCTCGATCGCCGACTTGTCGGCCTCGGAGACCTTGCTGCCGTAATCCTTGAGCGACTTCTCGGTGGAGTGGACCAGCGCCTCGCCGTGGTTCTTGGCCTCGACAAGTGCCTTCTTCTTCTTGTCGTCCTCGGCGTGCGCCTCGGCGTCCTTGACCATCTTGTCGATGTCGACGTCGGATAGGCCGCCGGACGCCTGGATGCGGATCTGCTGCTCCTTGCCGGTGCCCTTGTCCTTGGCCGAAACATTGACGATGCCATTGGCGTCGATGTCGAAGGTGACCTCGATCTGCGGCACGCCGCGCGGTGCCGGCGGGATACCGACCAGATCGAACTGGCCGAGCAGCTTGTTGTCCGCAGCCATCTCGCGCTCGCCCTGGAAGACGCGGATGGTCACCGCGTTCTGGGCGTCCTCGGCGGTCGAGAACACCTGGCCCTTCTTGGTCGGGATGGTGGTGTTGCGGTCGATCAGGCGCGTGAACACGCCGCCCAGCGTCTCGATGCCGAGCGACAGCGGCGTCACGTCGAGGAGCAGAACGTCCTTGACGTCGCCCTGCAAGACGCCCGCCTGAATGGCGGCGCCCACGGCGACCACCTCGTCCGGGTTGACGCCCTTGTGCGGCTCCTTGCCGAAGAACTGCTTCACCACCTCCTGCACCTTGGGCATGCGGGTCATGCCGCCGACCAGGACGACCTCCTGGATCTCACCGGCCGTGAGGCCGGCATCCTTGAGCGCCGCGCGGCAGGGGCCGACGGTCTTCTGGATAAGTTCCTCGACCAGCGCCTCGAACTTGGCGCGGGTGAGCTTCATGGTCAGGTGCTTCGGCCCGGAGGCGTCGGCGGTGATGAATGGCAGGTTGATCTCGGTCTGCGTCGCGCTGGATAGCTCGATCTTGGCCTTTTCGGCGGCTTCCTTCAGGCGCTGCAGCGCCAGCTTGTCGCCGCGCAAGTTGATGCCCTGGTCCTTCTTGAACTCGTCGGCCAGGTAGTTGACCAGGCGCATGTCGAAGTCCTCGCCGCCGAGGAAGGTGTCGCCGTTGGTCGACTTCACCTCGAACACGCCGTCGCCGATCTCCAGGATCGAAATGTCGAAGGTGCCGCCGCCGAGGTCATAGACCGCGATGGTCTTGCCTTCCTTCTTGTCGAGCCCGTAGGCGAGTGCCGCCGCCGTCGGCTCGTTGATGATGCGCAGCACTTCGAGGCCCGCGATCTTGCCGGCGTCCTTGGTCGCCTGGCGCTGGGCGTCGTTAAAATAGGCGGGAACCGTGATCACGGCCTGCTCGACCTTGGCGCCGAGATAGGCCTCGGCGGTTTCCTTCATCTTCTGCAGGATGAAGGCCGAAATCTGCGAGGGGGAGTATTTCTTGCCGTCCGCCTCGAGCCAGGCGTCGCCGTTCGGCGCCTTGATGATCTTGTAGGGAACGAGCTCCTTGTCCTTGGCGACCATCGGGTCGTCGTAGCGCCGGCCGATGAGGCGCTTGACCGCGAAGAAGGTGTGCTCGGGATTGGTGACCGCCTGGCGCTTGGCCGGCTGGCCGGTGAGCCGCTCACCGTCGTCGGTGAAGGCGACAATCGAGGGGGTGGTGCGCTGACCCTCGGAATTCTCGATAACTTTTGCGCTTTTGCCATCCATGACCGCAACGCACGAGTTCGTCGTGCCGAGGTCGATGCCAATCACTTTTGTCATGTTCGTTCTCTCCTGGCGGCAGACCGGGCAGGTCCCATGAGGCCCCCAGCCGGTCCCCGGCTTCTTGAAATTTCATCCCCTGACGTGATTCGCAGCCCCTGTCGAGCAAGTCGGGAGGGGCGCGCGGGTTCTGGCCGTATATAAGAAGATGTAAAAAGGGCCGCAAGGCTTGGCGTTGAAAGGCCGGCGGCCATCGGCAGGGAGGAGCCGAGCCCAATGGACACCGACACATTCCGCCGCCAGGGCCATGCCCTGATCGACCACATTGCCGACTACTGGAGCACAATCGAAGAGCGGCCGGTCCGCGCCCAGGTCAGGCCCGGCGAGATCGTCGCGGCCCTGCCGGCAGAGGCGCCGGAGACGGGCGAGCGCTTCGAGACGATCCTGGCCGATTTCGACCGCATTCTCGATCCCGGCCTGACCAACTGGGCACACCCGCGCTTCTTTGCCTTCTTCCCCGCCAATATCAGCCCGCCGGCCGTGCTTGGCGAGGTGCTCGCCGCCGGCCTCGGCCAGCAGGCCATGCTGTGGGAGACCTCGCCCGCCGCCAACGAACTGGAGGCGGTCACCATGGCCTGGCTGGCCCGCGCCATCGGCCTGCCCGCAGCCTTTCAGGGAACCATCCAGGATTCAGCCTCGACCGCGACGCTGTCGGCACTCATTGCCGCGCGCGAGAAGGCGCTGGGCTGGACCGGCAATGAGGAGGGGCTCGCCGGCAAGCCGCCGGTCACGGTTTATGCCTCGTCCGAGGCCCATTCCTCCGTCGACAAGGCTGCCCGTATCGCCGGCTATGGCATGGCGGGATTGCGCCGTGTGCCGGTCGATGACGCCTTCCGCATGCGCCCCGACGCGCTCGATGCGATGATCGTCGAGGATCGCGCTGCCGGCCGGCTGCCGGCGGCGATCGTTGCCTCGCTCGGTGCCACCGGCGTCGGCGCCGTCGATCCGCTCGCCGAGATTGGCAGGGTCGCCGCCCGCCACGGCGTCTATCTCCACGTCGATGCCGCCTGGGCCGGCTCGGCGCTCCTCTGTCCGGAATTCCGCGGCCTCGCCGCCGGCGTCGAAGCAGCCGATTCCTTCGTCTTCAACCCGCACAAGTGGATGATCACCAATTTCGACTGCTCGGCCCATTTCGTCCGCGAGCCGGCTACGCTGCGCAAGGCGCTGTCCATCCTGCCCGCCTACCTGGTCTCCGAGGGCAGCAGCGCCGGGCCGGAATACCGCGACTGGACCATCCCCCTTGGCCGCCGCTTCCGCGCGCTCAAGCTGTGGTTCGTGCTGAGGAGCTACGGCCTCGAGGCCATCCGCGCCATGATCCGCCGTCATGTCGCCTGGGCTGGCGAACTGGCTGAACGCATCGCCGAGACACCGGACTTCGCGATCGTCGCGCCGCCGAGCCTGGCGCTCGTCGTCTTCCGCCACACGCCGGAAGGCGTCGCTGGCGAAGCTCTCGACCGGCTGAACGACCGCCTGATTGCGCGCGTCAACCAGGCCGGCTTCACCTATGTCACTCGGACGATCGTGCGCGGCCGTGTTGCCGTGCGTTTTTCCATCGGCAACCTGATGACCGAGCGCCACCACGTGCTGGAGGGGTGGGACCACATCAGCGCTGCGGCCCTTGCCGATGGCTGAGCCGGTGACCGTCCAGCCGGGCTGCCGCTACTATCCCGGCTATTTTGACCGCGACGAACAGGCGGCGCTGGTCGCGCTCCTGCGCAGGGTGGCTGAGCGGGCGCCGTTTTTCACGCCGGCCATGCCGAAGACCGGCAAGCCCTTCTCAGTGCGCATGACCAATCTCGGGCTCCTCGGCTGGGTATCCGACCGCGACGGCGGCTACCGCTATCAGGCGACCCATCCGGAGACCGGCGAGGCGTGGCCGCCAATCCCCGAATCCGTGCTGGCCGTCTGGCAGGCCGTGGCGGATTATCCGCACGACCCCGAGGCCTGCCTGGTCAACTATTACGCGCCAACTGCCCGCATGGGCCTGCATCAGGACCGCGACGAAGAGGACTTCGCCGCCCCGGTGGTCTCCATCTCTCTAGGCGATGCCTGTCGCTTCCGCATCGGCGGCACGGAGCGCGGCGCGCCGACCCGCTCGCTGAGACTTTCCTCCGGCGACGTGATCGTCCTCGGCGGCTCCTCGCGCCTCGCCTTCCACGGGGTCGACCGCCTTTATCCCGGAACCTCGCGCCTGCTTGCCGACTGGTTCGCCGATGGCGGCCGCGTCAACCTGACGCTCCGCCGGGTGACGAAGCCCGGAACTTGAGCAACGCCCGCTGCCCCATTCTCGCCGCCAAGCTCGGCTTCAAGGGGCCGTGACGGTGAGGGAAGGGCAGCAATGAAGAACCGGATCTTCGACTGGGTACGCGCGCTGGCCGGTGCCGCCGTGCTCACCTTCATCCTCAAGACGATGGCCTTCGCCACCTATTACATCCCGTCGGAAAGCATGGTGCCGACTCTGGAGGTCGGCGATCGCCTCATCGCCACCAAGTTCGACTACGGCTACGGCCCCGATTCGGCACCGCTCATCTCGCTCCCCGCCTTCCCGTCCAAGGACGGCCGCCTGTTCGGCAGCCTGCCGGAGCGCGGCGATATTGTTCTCTTCACGCACCCCCACACTGGCGAAACGCTGATCAAGCGCGTCATCGGGCTCCCCGGCGACCGCATCCAGATCACCCGCGGCCGCCTCTTCATCAACGGCGATGAGATGCCGCGCCGCGAGGTGAAGACCTATTCCTACAAGCAATATGACGGTCCGCCGGTCACCGTCACCGAATACGAGGAGACACTGCCCGGCGGCCGCGTCCACCCGATCATCATGCGCTCCGACGCCGCCCCGCAGGAGAACACCGGCACCTATGTCGTGCCGCCAGAGCACCTCTTCATGATGGGCGACAATCGCGACAATTCAGCCGACAGCCGCTTTGCCGAGCTGGGCTTCGTGCCGGTCGAGAACCTCATCGGCCGCTCGCGCCTGATCCTCTATTCGCTGCATGAGTGTCAGCAGCGGCCGGGGCTCGTCTGTGCCCCGCGGCGCTATCTGACCGGCCTCGACTGAGCGGCCTTGCCGGCGCTTCAGCCGCCCAGCCCGAAGGCCGCCAGCGCCGCCATGTTGACGATGTCGGAATCCTTCGACGCCAGCGAGACGATCTGCACCGGCTTGTCGAGGCCGACCAGCAGCGGGCCGATCACCGTCGAGCCGCCCAGCTCCTGCACCATCTTGGTGGCGATCGAGGCCGAGTGATAGGCGGGCATCACCAGCACGTTGGCCGGCCCCGACAGTCGGCAGAACGGGTAGGCCGCCATTAGCCTCGGATTGAGGGCCACATCCGCCGCCATCTCGCCGTCATATTCGAAGGCGACGCGGCGCTGGTCGAGGATCTCCACCGCCTGGCGCACCCGCTTGGCGCGCTCGCCTTCCGGCTGGCCGAAGGTCGAATAGGCCAGCAGTGCCACCCGCGGCGTATAGCCCATGCGGGTCGCCACGCCGGCGGCCTCTTCGGCGATGTCGGCCATGTCCTCCGGGCTGGGCATGTCGTGGACGGCCGTATCGGCCACCAGAACCAGGCGGCCGCGTGCCAGCACCATGGAGATGCCGATCACCTTGTGCCCGGGTTTGGGGTCGATCGCCCGGCGCACGTCTTCCAGCACCGTCGAATAGTTGCGCGTCACGCCGGAGACCATGGCGTCGGCGTCGCCGAGCGCCACCATGCAGGCGCCGAAATGGTTGCGATCGGAATTGACCAGGCGCTGCACGTCGCGGAAGAGGTAGCCCTTGCGCTGCAGGCGGGCATAGAGGAAGTCGATGTATTCGGCGTTGCGCGTCGACAGCCGCGCATTGTTGATCTCCACCCCGTCGCGCAGGTCGATGCCGGCGCGCTCGGCGGAAGCGCGCACGGTCTCCTCGCGGCCGATCAGGATGGCGGTGCCGAGCTTGTGGCTGACGAAGCTCGCAGCCGCGCGGATCATCTGCTCTTCCTCGCCCTCGGCGAAGACGACGCGTTTCGGCGTCCGCCTGACGCGCTGGAAGATCCGCTGCAGGGTGCCCACGATCGGGTCGCGTCGCGCCGACAGCTGCACCTTGTAGAGCGCCATGTCGGCGATCGGCTTGCGCGCCACGCCGGTATCCATCGCCGCCTTGGCCACCGCCGCCGGCACCTCCGACAGCAGGCGCGAATCAAAGGGCACCGGGATGATGTAGTGCTGGCCGAATTTCGGGCGCACGCCCTGATAGGCTGCCGCCACCTCGTCGGGCACATCCTCGCGCGCCAGCGCCGCCAGCGCGTTGGCCGCCGCCACCTTCATCTCTTCATTGATGGTGGTGGCATGCACGTCGAGCGCGCCGCGGAAGATGTAGGGGAAGCCCAGCACGTTGTTGACCTGGTTGGGATAGTCGGAGCGCCCGGTGGCGACGATCGCGTCCTCGCGGATGGCATCGACCTCCTCCGGCGTGATCTCCGGATCAGGATTGGCCATGGCGAAGATGATCGGCCGATCGGCCATCGAGCGGATCATGTCGGGGGTGAAGGCCCCCTTCGCCGACAGGCCGAAGACCACGTCGGCGCCGTTCATGGCGTCGGCCAGCGTGCGCGCGTCGGTCTTCACCGCATGCGCCGCCTTCCACTGGTTCATGCCTTCCGTGCGGCCCTGGTAGATGACGCCCTTGGTGTCGCACAGCAGGATGTTGTCGGGTTTCATGCCGAGCGACACCGCCAGCTCGATGCAGGCGATGCCGGCCGACCCGGCGCCGTTGCACACCAGCCGGGTGGTGGCGATGTCGCGCCCGGTCAGGTGCAGCGCATTGATCAGGCCGGCCGCCGCGATGATCGCGGTACCGTGCTGGTCGTCGTGGAAGACCGGGATGTCCATCAGCTCGCGCAGCCGCGATTCGATGATGAAGCACTCCGGCGCCTTGATGTCTTCGAGGTTGATGCCGCCGAAGGTCGGGCCCAGGTAGCGCACGCAATTGACGAATTCGTCGACGTCCTCGGTCGCCACTTCCAGGTCGATCGAGTCGACATCGGCGAAGCGCTTGAACAGCACCGCCTTGCCTTCCATCACCGGCTTGGCGGCCAGCGGCCCGAGATTGCCGAGACCGAGGATGGCCGTGCCGTTGGTGATCACCGCCACCAGGTTGCCGCGGGCGGTGTAGTCGAAGACGCTTGCCGGGTTTTCGGCGATCGCCTTCACCGGCACGGCCACGCCCGGCGAATAGGCCAGCGACAGGTCGCGCTGGGTCGCCATCGGCTTGGTCGGCGTGATCTCAAGCTTGCCCGGCCGCCCGTCGGCGTGGAAGTGCAGGGCTTCCTGATCGGTGAAAGAGGGTCCCGCCTTGGCAGGCTTGTCTGGTGTGGCCATCGATGGTGTTTCCCGGGGGCGGGCGCTTCTATCGGCGCTTCGTGTTTGGGCGCGGGACCATAGCACCAGCGCCGCCGTTGACAATCAAAACCGCTGCCGAGAAAGCGCCATCTTTAGATTACTTTACCAGCCACAATTCGCAGCTATAGTTCCTGTTCAGTGCGGTGACCCCAAGTGTGAAGGCGCCCCGCCTTCCGCAAAACGCAAGCGGTATTCGGCCCATGCGGCGCTGGTTTCTGAGCTACAACTCGATTGACCTGCCGGTCGTCGAGCAACTCGACGGGCTGCTGCGCAGCCAGATTCCCGACACAGAGATCTTCTTCGCCCCCAAGACGCTGCGCGCTGGCGGCTATTGGCTGCCGAAGCTTGCCGAAGCCATCGCCGATGCCGGCGCCTTCATCCTCTACGTCGGTGAGAACGGTCTCGGCCCTTGGCAGGTGATCGAGTATTACGAGGCGCTCGACAAGCGGGTGAAGCAGCCCGACTTCCCCATCGTCCTGGTTCTGCTTGACGGCCGCCCGGCGCCCGGCCTGCCGTTCTTGCGCCAGCTCCACTGGATCGTCACCGCCGATCCGGCCTCCACCGACACCATCGGCAAGCTCAAGGACGCCACCACCGGCGGTGGGGCACGCCCGGGCGAATTGTGGCGCTACACCGCGCCCTATCGCGGCCTCGCCTCGATGACCGAGGCGGACAGCGACTTCTTCTTCGGGCGCGAGCAGGAAACCGTCGATGTCCTCGGTGCCGTTGCCGCTGCCAAGGAACGTCTGGCTGTGCTCATCGGCAATTCCGGCGTCGGCAAGTCGTCGCTGGCCCAGGCCGGCGTGCTGGGGGCGCTCAAGCGCCAAGCCTGGCCGGAAGGCGTCGGTCAGGCGACGCCGTGGCCGGCGGCCTTTCACGACAGCCGCGGCTGGTGCTTCCTCAAGATGCAGCCCGGCACCGACCCCATCAAGGCGCTGGTCGAGCCCTTCCTCAAGACGTGGCAGATGGATACGACCGATCCCAAGTGGGAGGAGCGCCGCGCCGATTGGATCAGCGCGCTCACCACCGGCAAGGCAACCCTGTCCGGCTTGCTCGATGCCACCGAGCGTCGCTACGAGGAGCTCGGCCAGCCCAAGCCGCCGGCGTTCTTCCTCTATGTCGATCAGGGCGAGGAGCTTTACGTCCGCTCCGAGGAGAGCCAGCGCGCCGCGTTCTCGCGCTTGCTGTCCGGTGCGGTTGCCGATCCGCGCTTCTATGCCCTGATGAGCCTGCGCTCGGATTTCTTCGGCGCCCTGCAGAACGACCAGGCGCTGTTTTCCGTCCACCGCCAGATCAACGTGCCGCCGCTGCGCGAGGCCGAACTGCTTGAGGTGGTCAGCAAGCCGGCGGCGCTGCTCTCGGCGCGATTCGAAAGCGAGCAGCTTTCCGCCGATCTCGCCCGTCGCGCCGCGGAGGAGTTGGCGCGCGATGCCGGCGCCCTGCCGCTGCTCTCCTATCTGCTCGACGACATGTGGACCGACATGGTCCGCCGCGGTGACGGGACCTTGCGCTTGCCGCCGCAGGCCATGGAGCTCGGCGGCGTGCTCGCCGAGCGCGCCGATGCCTTCCTCGCCCGCCATCCCGAGGCCGAAACGCCGCTCAGGCGCCTGCTCACCCTCAAGCTTGCCACCGTGCGCGAGGACGGCGAGCCGACCCGCCGCCGCGCCCTGCGCTCGGAGTTCGGCGACGATGAATGGCGCCTGGTCTCGGAACTTGCCGACCATCCCCATCGCCTGCTCGTCACCGCCACGCCGGAAGGCGGCGAGACCTATGCCGAGGTCGCCCACGAGGCGATCTTCAAGCGCTGGGGCAAGTTGCGCCAGTGGATTGCCGCCGAGCGCGAGTTCCTCTCCTGGCGCAGCCGCCTGGAGGCGGCCCGCCGGGCGTGGGAGGCGGCGCCGGCGCATTCCTGCAACGATGCCCTGCTCATGGGCCTGGCGCTGGGTGAGGCGCAGCAATGGCTGGCGCGTCGGGCGGAAGATCTGCCCTCGGTCGACCGCAGCTTCATCGAGAAGAGCACTGAGCGCGAGGTCCACGAGCGCGAGGAGCGCGAACGCGAGCGCGAACAGCGCGACCGGCTCCGCCGGCGCATGCTTCAGGTCGCCGTGATAGCGCTCATCGTGGTGACCGGCCTGGCCGGCGTCTCGCTGTTCGAGCTGTTCGACGCCAACCGCCAGCGCACCGCCGCCGAGCAACAGCGGGTGGTCGCCGAACAGCAACGTTCCATCGCCGTCGAGCGTCGGAAGGAGGCCGAGCAGCAGAAATTGGCCGCCGAGACGGCCACCAAGGAGGCGCAGGCCCAGAAGGCGCTGGCTGAGCAGCAGAAGCAGGCCGCCGAGGCGGCCACCAAGGAGGCGCAGGCACAGAAGAGTCTGGCCGAGCAGCAGCAGCGTGTCGCCGAGACCGCGACCAAGGAGGCACAGGATCAGAAGGCGCGCGCCGAGCGCAGCTTCTCCGCCGCCAAGGTCGCCCTCGACAAGCTCATCTTCGATGTCGCCGGCGATCTCGGCGTTGTTGCTGGCATGCGCGTCGATACCATTCGCACCATCCTCGACACGGTCAGCCAGACCATTGACGAGCTTGCCCAGTCGGCACCCGACGATGCCGAGCTGCAGCGCAGCCGCTCGGCCATGTTCAACATGTTCGTCGACACCTATCTCGCCGCCGGCGATGTCAACGATGCGATCGATGCCGCCCAGAAGGGCCTCGATATTGCGCGCAAGCTCTACGCCGACGCCCCCGATGACCAGCGCGCCGAGCGCGACGTGTCCATCAGCCTGGAACGGCTGGGCGACGTCAGGATTCAGGCCGGCGACACCGACGGCGCACTCAAGGCCTATCAGGAGCGCCTGAATTTCGCCCGTACCCTGCTCGCCAAGGATGCCAAAAGCCTTCAGGCCAAGCGCGACCTGTCCGTCAGCCTCAACAAGGTCGGCGACGTGCGCCTGCGCGCCGGCGACCAGGCGGGCGCGCTAGCCGCCTACAGCGAGGGCCTCGACATCGCCCGCGACCTTGCCAGGCAGCAGCCCGGCAACGTCGAGGCGCAGCGCGACATCACCGTCAGTCTGACCAAGGTCGGCGACGTGAAGATCGAGACCGGTGATTTTGACGCCGCGCTCAATGCCTATCAGGAAGCGCTCGACATGCGTCAGAAGCTCTCCGACGCCCACCCCGGCAATTCCCAGTTGCTGCGCGACGTCTCGGTCAGCCTCACCCGCCTAGGCGACGTCAAGTTGAAGAAGAAGGATTCCGCAGGCGCCCTCACGTCCTATGAGCAGAGCCTCGCGCTCGCCCGCCGGCTGGCGCTGATGGATTCCGGCAACGCCCAGGCCCAGCGCGACGTGTCGGTGAGCCTCAACAAGATCGGCGACATGCAGCTCGACGCCAAGAACCGCGAGGCGGCCCGCGCGACCTACACCGAGAGCCTCGACATCGCCCGCCATCTGGCCGAGAGCGACCCCGGCAACGCCCAGGCGCAGACCGACCTTGTCGTGTCTCTGTCGCGGGCCGCCGGGGTCTCCGACAACCCTGAACCGCTCTACCGCGAGAGCCTCGACATCCTCCACAAGCTCGACGGCGAGGGGCGTCTGAGCCCGGAGGAGAAGGGTTGGATCAACTGGGTCAACAACCAGATCGACGCGCTGAGGGCGCCGCCGGCGAAGACGCAGGCGAAGAAGTCGTGAGCCCGCGCCGGCGCGGTCCGGCCTGACGCAGTCGGATGTCCGCCGAGGCTGACGCTCGGACCCTCTGGCGGATCCGGCTGCTGCATACCGTCATCTGGGCGGTGTTCGCAGCCTCCATTGTCGCCATTCCCATCGCCACCGCCCTCGGCGATTTGCGCCTGGCTCTCTGGCTCAGCCTGTTCGTCGGTGTCGAAGTGGTCGTGTTACTGGTCAACGGCATGCGCTGCCCGCTGACCGATCTTGCCGCCCGCTATACCGACGAGCGGCCGGATGGCTTCGACATCTTCATCCCGCCCTGGCTGGCGCGGAACAACAAGCTCATCTTCGGCACGCTCTGGGTCGCCGCCGAGCTGTTCCTCGCCGAGCGCTGGCTTGTGGGCTGACCGCGCCTGCCGTCGAACGGCGGGGCGGCATCTGCTAGTTTCCGCCGTATGGATTCCCGCCCCGCCCCTGAAGCCGCCACCGCGCCGACCGCCGACATCCCGGTCGCAACGCCGATGATGGCGCAGTATCTGGAGATCAAGGCGGCCAATCCCGATTGCCTGCTCTTCTACCGCATGGGCGATTTCTACGAGATGTTCTTCGCCGACGCCGAGGTCGCCTCGCGCGCGCTCGGCATCGCGCTCACCAAGCGCGGCAAGCATCTGGGCTCCGACATCCCCATGTGCGGCGTGCCCATCCACGCCGCCGACCAGTACCTGCAGAAGCTGATCGCCCTCGGTCACCGCGTCGCCGTCTGCGAGCAGGTCGAGGACCCGGCGGAAGCCAGGAAGCGCGGCGCCAAGGCGGTGGTGCGCCGCAACGTCATCCGCCTGGTCACCCCGGGCACGCTGACCGAGGACGCGCTGCTCTCCGCCACCCGCAACAACTATCTGGCGGCTGTCGCCCGCCAGCGCGGCGGCGCGGCGGAAACGGATGCCTTCGCCCTTGCCTGGATCGATATTTCCACCGGCGAGTTCCGTGTGAGCCCAAGCGACCGCGCACGACTTGCCGCTGATCTGGCGCGCATCGATCCGAGCGAGGTTCTGCTTGCCGATGCCCTCTTCACCGACGATGGATTGGCCGCCGTCTGGCGCGCGCTCACCGCTGCGGTGACGCCGCTCTCGGCCGCCTACTTCGACGGCGCCAGCGCGGCGGACCGGCTTTCCGCCTATTTCGGCGTCGCCAGCCTCGACGGCTTTGGCGCCTTTTCCCGCGTCGAGATCGCCGCCGCTGCGGCAGCCCTCGCCTATGTCGAGAAGACCCAGCTCGGTGCCCGCCCGCCGCTCTCCCCTCCGGTGCGCGAGACGACCGGCGACATCATGCTCATCGACGCCGCCACCCGCACCAATCTCGAGCTTGCCGCAACCCTCTCCGGCGAGCGCCGCGGCAGTCTCATCGGGGCAATAGACCGCACGGTCACCGGCGGCGGCGCGCGGCTGCTCGCCCGCCGCCTGGCCGGACCCTCCACCGACCCCGAAATCATTTCCGGCCGCCACGATGCCGTCGCCTGGATGCTGGCCGATGCCGGCCAGCGCCAGAGGATCCGTGACGGGCTTGCCGCCGCACCGGACCTCTCCCGCTCCCTGTCACGCCTCAAGCTCGATCGTGGCGGTCCCCGCGATCTCGCGGCCATCGCCGATGCGCTCGCCGCGGCGACAGGCGTTCTGGCCGAACTGGGGGAGGGGCCCCCGGCCGAGCTTGCCGCCGTCGCCGAAGCGCTCGCCCGCCGTCCGGCGGGGCTGGAGGCCGATCTGTCAGCGGCGCTCGCCAATGAGCTGCCGCATCTGAAACGCGACGGCGGCTTCGTCCGTCCGGGTTTTCGCTCCGAGCTCGACGAGGCCCGCCGGCTTCGCGACGAAAGCCGCCGCATCATCGCCGGCCTGCAGGCCGGCTATGCCGCCGACACCGACATCCGCACGCTGCGCATCAAGCACAACAACGTGCTGGGCTATTTCATCGAGGTCGGCACCAGCAATGCCGAGCGCATGCTGAGCCCGCCACTCAATCAACGCTTCATCCACCGCCAGACCCTGGCCAGCGCCGTGCGCTTCACCACCACCGATCTCGCCGATCTGGAGGCCAAGATCGCCGGCGCTGCCGATCGGGCGCTTGCCATCGAGCTCGCCGTCTTCGACGAGCTCACCGCGGCCGTGGTCGCGGAAGCTGCGGCGCTCAAGGCGATCGCCGACGGGTTGGCCGTGCTCGATGTCGCCGCAGGCCTCGCCGTGCTGGCCGAGGCCGAGGACTACTGCCGCCCGCTGGTCGACCGCTCGCTCGCCTTCAAGGTTGAGGGCGGCCGCCATGCGGTGGTCGAGCAGGCATTGCGCATGGGCAACGAAGGCCCCTTTGTCGCCAACGATTGCGATTTAGGCGCCCGCGGCGCCACGGGCGCCGGCCGCATCTGGCTGGTCACCGGGCCCAACATGGCCGGCAAGTCCACGTTCCTGCGCCAGAACGCGCTGATCGCGCTCATGGCCCAGATCGGCTCCTACGTGCCGGCGAAGGCCGCCCATATCGGCGTCGTCGACCGCCTGTTCAGCCGCGTCGGCGCTGCCGACGATCTCGCCCGCGGCCGCTCCACCTTCATGGTCGAGATGATCGAGACCGCCGCCATCCTCAATCAGGCCGGCCCGCACGCCCTGGTCATCCTGGATGAGATCGGCCGCGGCACCGCCACCTTCGACGGCCTGTCGATCGCCTGGGCGGCGGTCGAGCATCTGCACGAGGTCAACCGCTCGCGGGCGCTGTTCGCCACCCACTATCACGAGCTGACGGCGCTGGCGCATCGCCTGCCGCGGCTCGACAACGTCACCGTGCGCGTCAAGGAATGGAAGGGCGATGTCATCTTCCTCCACGAGATCGCGCCGGGCGCCGCCGACCGCTCCTACGGCATCCAGGTCGCCCGTCTGGCCGGCCTGCCTGCCGCCGTCGTCGCCCGCGCCCGCGACGTGCTGAAGCAACTGGAAGCCACCGACCGCACCGCGCCGGCGCATACCCTCATCGACGACCTGCCGCTGTTCTCCGCCGCCATAGCTCCCCCGGTCGAGAAAGACCCGGTCGCGGCCCTGCTTGATGCGCTTGCCCCCGACGAGATGTCCCCGAAAGAGGCGCTCGAGGCGCTCTACCGGCTGAAGGCGGCTCGCCGCGGCAAGGACGGCACTTGACCGCTCCCCGGCCGGGGTCGATACGAAGCGCGCCCTAGAAGGAGACAAGAACAATGGCGCCGAAGGCGGGTGAATTTCTGTGGGGGGCGGCCAGCGCCGCCTATCAGGTCGAGGGCGGCTGGGACAAGGACGGCCGCGGCCTTTCCAAATGGGACGTCTATACCAATCAGTGGCAGATCACCCTGCCGACGACCGGCAAGGTCGAGACCGGCAATGTCGCCATCAATGCCTATGACCGCGACCAGTCGCTGAACGACATCGCGCTCCTCAAGCAGCTAGGCGTCAACGCCTACCGCTTCTCGGTGTCATGGCCGCGCGTGCTGCCCAATGGCATCGGCGCCGTCAACCGGCCCGGCCTAGACTACTATTCCCGTCTCGTCGACGATCTTCTCGCCGCCGGCATCAAGCCGGTCGTCACCCTCTATCACTGGGACTTTCCCTGGGTGCTGCATGAGAAGGGCGGCTTCCACAATCGCGACGTCGTCGGCTGGTTCACCGAATATGCCGCCACCATGTTCACGGCGCTGGGCGACCGCGTCGACACTTTCATCACCATGAACGAGCCCTTCATCGACCTTATGATGATGGACCTGATCGCGGAGAACGCCCACGAGGGGCGCCTGCCGCCGGAACAGATCACCGCCGCGCAGTACGGCCGCCAGATTCCCGCGCTGCACAATCTCTTCGTCGCCAGTGCCGCCGCCGTCGCCGAATATCGCAAGCAGGGCCGTCGCGGCATGGTCGGCCTAGCCGCGCCGCTGTCGCCGGCAAGTGCGCTCGATCCCAAGAATCCCGCCGACGTGAAGGCGGCCGCCGACTGGGAGCGCTTCCTCAACCGCTGGCCGCTCGACGCCTCGCTCAAGGGCGTCTACCCGCCCGACCTGATGGCGACGCTCAACAAGCTCAATCCCGGCTTCAAGGTTCCGGACGCCGATCTCGCTATCCTCAAGGCCGGCACCGTCGATTTCATCGGCATCAACTTCTATGCGCCGAACTTCGTCAGCCACAATCCCGACCGCGCCTTGAATGCCCAGCCCGGCAACAATCCGGACACGGTGAAGGCCCACAACGGCCCGGTGCGCCCCGAGGCCCTGCACGACCTCATCATCTATATCCGCGACAATTACGGCAACCCGCCCATCATGATCACCGAGAACGGCGCCGGCTTCGGCGACCGCGACGAGGTCATGGCCGACGGCGTCGTCAAGGACCCGCTCAGGGCCGACTATATCCGCCGGCACATCGACGCGGTGCTCGCGGCCCGCGCCGAGGGCGCCAAGGTCATCGGCTACATGGAGTGGTGCCCCTTCGACAATTTCGAATGGTTCCGCGGCTATGACGCGCGCTTCGGCATGGTCCATGTCGATTTCACCAGTCAGAAGCGCACGCCCAAGCAGAGCTTCCACGCCTACAGGGACATCATCGCGAAGAACCGCGCTGCATAGGCTGCCCGAGCCGCCACCGGCTGGCCGGATAGCTTTGGCAACTATTTCTCGCTAGGGTCCGCGCCGACGAAACCCTTGGATTCCGGCAAACATGACCAGAGCGCTTGCCGCTGCCGACGCCCCGATTGACGGCGAGACCCTGCAGGCCAGCCTGATTGCGCTCGCCGGCAAGGCGGGCGAATTGTCGTCCGACGAACGCGCCGATGTGCTGGCGCACGTCAAGCAGGTGCTGACCGAGGGCCGCGCCACCGCCGAAGCGCGGCTCAAGGCCGACGGCAAGGGCTCGGCCTGCGCCGCCTACCTGTCGGCCCTGCAGGACTCGATCATCCAGGCGATCTATGGCCTGGCGACCGGCCACATCTATCTGACCGGGACCCGCAGCGCCGCCGAGCACATGACCGTGGTGGCGGTCGGCGGCTATGGCCGCGGCACGCTGGCGCCGGGCTCCGATGTCGATCTGCTCTTCCTGCTTCCCTACAAGCAGACCCCGTGGGGCGAGAGCGTGGTCGAGTTCATCCTCTATCTCCTGTGGGATCTCGGCCTCACCGTCGGCCATGCCACGCGCAGCGTCGACGAATGCGTGCGGCTGGCGCGCTCCGACATGACCATCCGCACGGCAGTGCTGGAGGCGCGCTACATCACCGGCGAGCGCGGCCTTTACGACACGCTGGTCACCCGCTTCGACAATCAGGTCGCCAAGAACAGCGGCCCGGAGTTCATCGCCTCCAAGCTCGCCGAGCGCGACCAGCGCCATCGCCAGCAGGGCGCCACCCGCTATCTGGTCGAGCCCAACGTCAAGGAGGGCAAGGGCGGCCTGCGCGACCTCCACACGCTCTTCTGGATCGGCAAATACTTCTATCGCGTCCGTTCACGCGACGACCTGGTCAAGGCCGGCGTCTTCTCGCGCGGCGAGCTGCGCCTCTTCCGCAAGGCCGAGGACTTCCTCTGGGCCGTGCGCTGCCACCTGCATTTCCTCACCGGCCGCGAGGAGGAGCGCCTGTCCTTCGACGTCCAGCGCGAGATGGCCCGCCGTCTCGGCTACACGTCGCATCCGGGCCAGGAAGACGTCGAGCGCTTCATGAAGCACTACTTCCTGATCGCTAAGGACGTCGGCGATCTGACGCGCATCTTCTGCGCCGCGCTCGAGGAGCATCACGGCAAGTCGGCGCCGGTGCTCAACCGGCTCTTCGGGCTGCCCGCCCGCCGCCACCACAAGATTCCGGGCTCGACCGACTTCATCGTCGACAACGACCGCATCAACGTTGCCGACGAAAAGGTATTCGTCCGCGATCCGGTCAACCTCATCCGCCTGTTCCATCTGGCCGACCGCTACGACCTCGCCTTCCACCCGGACGCGATGCAGCTCGTCTCGCGCTCCCTGCGCCTGATCGACGCCGAGCTGCGCGACGACGAGGAAGCCAACCGCCTCTTCGTCGAGATACTGGTCTCGCGCCGCAATCCCGAGGCGGTGCTCCGCCGTATGAACGAGACCGGCGTCCTCGGCAAGTTCATCCCCGATTTCGGCAAGATCGTCGCGATGATGCAGTTCAACATGTATCATCACTACACGGTCGACGAGCACCTTATTCAGGCGATCGGCATGCTCGCCGGCATCGAGCGCGGCGACCAGGACGAGGCCCATTCGCTCGTCCACGAGTTGATGGCCGACATCCAGGATCGCGACTTGCTCTATGTCGCAATGTTCCTCCACGACATCGCCAAGGGTCGCCCCGAGGACCATTCCATTGCCGGCGCCCGCGTCGCCCGCCGCCTCTGCCCGCGCCTGGGGCTGGACAAGGCGCAGACCGAGACCGTCGCCTGGCTGGTTGAACAGCACCTCACCATGAGCAAGGTCGCCCAGTCGCGCGATCTCAACGATCGCAAGACGATCCTCGATTTTGCCGCGGTCGTGCAGTCGCTGGAGCGGCTGAAGATGCTGACCGTGCTCACGGTTGCCGACATCAAGGCAGTCGGTCCCGGCGTGTGGAACGGCTGGAAGAGCCAGTTGCTGCGCACCCTCTACTACGAGACCGAGCCGGTCATCACCGGCGGCCACAGCCAGATCAGCCGCGACAAACGCGTCGCTGGCGCAAAGATCGAGCTTGGCGAACGACTCATGGATTGGTCGGCGCGCGAGCGCTCGGCCTACCTCAAGCGCCACTACCCGGCCTACTGGCTACGCGTCGACCTGCCCCACAAGCTCGCCCACGCGGCTTTCATCCGCGAGGCCGACAAGGCCGGGCGGACGCTGGCCACCGACGTCGCCGTGCAGCCGGATGCCGGCATCACCGAGATCACCGTTCTGGCGCCCGACCACCCGCGCCTGCTGTCGGTCATCGCCGGTGCCTGCACCGCCGCCGGCGCCGACATCGTCGACGCGCAGATCTTCACCACCACCGACGGCCGGGCGCTCGATTCGATCTCGATCCACCGCGAGTTCGCCGACGAGGCCGATGAGCACCGCCGCGCCCGCCGCGTCGGCGCCCTGATCGAGCAGGCGCTGTCCGGCGCCGTGCAACTCCCCGAGGTCATCGCGCGCAAGGTGCAGCGCCGGCCGCGCATCGGTGCCTTCTCGCTGGAGACCGCGATCCACATCAACAATTCGCTGTCGAACCGCTTCACCGTCGTCGAGACCTCCGGGCTCGACCGTCCCGGCCTGCTCTACGATCTCACGCGCGTCATCTCCGACCTCAACCTCAACATCAATTCGGCCCACATCGCCACCTTCGGCGAGCGCGCCGTCGACGTCTTCTATGTGACCGATCTCCTCGGTGCGAAGATCGTGAACGGCAATCGGGAGGCGGCCATCCGCCGGCATCTGCGCGCCGCCTTCGACGGCGAGCCGGTCAATGCCGAGCCGCCGCGCCCGAGGAAGCGCGAGCCGGCCTAGCGCCATGTCGCTCTTCAGGAACTTCGTCACCGTCGGCGGCGCCACTGCTTCCAGCCGCGTTCTCGGCTTCGTACGCGACATGTTCATCGCCGCGGCGCTTGGCACCGGGCCGGTCGCCGACGCCTTCTTCGTCGCCTTCCGCTTCCCCAACCTGTTCCGCCGCCTGTTCGCCGAGGGCGCCTTCAATTCCGCCTTCGTGCCCCTCTTCGCCAAGGCGCTGGAGGGCGACGGCGAGGCCGAGGCACGCCGCTTCGCCGAGGAAGCGCTGAGCGGCCTGCTGACGGCGCTCCTTGTAGTGACTGCGATCATCGAAATCTTCATGCCGGCCTTCACCTACGTGCTGGCGCCCGGATTCTCCGCCGATCCGGAAAAGTTCGACCTGACGGTGGTGCTCACCCGCATCGCCTTCCCCTACCTCACCTTCGTCTCGCTGGTGGCGCTCTACAGCGGCGTTCTCAACGCCCGCGGCCGCTTCGCCGCCGCCGCCTTCGCCCCGGCGCTCTTGAACGTCGTCCTCATCGCCACCCTGATCGCGGTCTTCTGGTTCGGCGATGTCGGCACGCCGGCTGCCGGCGTCTGGCTCACCTGGGGAACCACCATCGGCGGCATCGCCCAGCTTGCCACCCTGGTCTGGGCGTCGGCGCATGACGGCATGGTGCTGCGCCTGATGTGGCCGCGCCTGACGGCACGGCTGAAGCGCCTCACCGCGCTGGCCCTTCCCGGCGTGCTTGCCGGCGGCATCACCCAGATCAACATCGTCATCGGCACCATGATCGCCTCGCTGGCGCCGGGTGCGGTGTCGTTCCTCTATTATGCCGACCGCATCTACCAGCTGCCGCTGGGCATCGTCGGCATTGCCATCGGCATCGTGCTCCTGCCCGATCTGTCGCGCCATCTGCGCGGCGGCCGCCACGACCTCGTCCACTTCACCCAGAACCGCGCCCTCGAATTCGCCATGGCGCTGACGCTGCCGGCGTCGGTCGCTCTCATCGTGATGGCCCATCCGATCATCGCGCTCCTCTACCAGCGCGGCAGCTTCGACGCCGCCGATACGGCCGCCACCTCGGGCGCGCTCACCGCCTTCGCCGCCGGCCTGCCGGCCTTCGTTCTGGTCAAGGTGTTCTCGCCCGGCTTCTTCGCGCGCGAGGACACCAGGACGCCGATGTGGTTTGCCGGCATCACCGTCGCCGTCAACGTCGCCGTCTCGCTGGCGCTGTTCCCCTGGCTTGCCCATGTCGGCATCGCCATCGCCACCTCGCTCTCCGGCTGGGTCAACTCCGTCCTGCTCGCCGTCGCACTCCATCGCCGCGGCCATTTCCGCTTCGACGAATTGCTCGTGCGGCGCCTGCCGTTGCTGGCGCTGGCCTCCCTGCTGATGGGCGTCTGCCTCTACGTCGCCATCGTCTTCTTAGCCGGGCCACTGGCCGGTCGGCTGCTCGTGCGTGCCGCCGTCGTGCTCGGGCTGGTTGCCGGCGGCATGGCCGTCTTTGCGCTCTTCTGCCAGCTCACCGGCGCGGCCGATTTCCGCAAGCTCCTCAGGCGCGCCTGAGAGCGGCCAAACCCGCGCTTGCGCCGGGCCCCAAGCGCCGCTATGTCCGCCGCGATTGGCCCACAGCGCCAGCCCGCCTTCAGGAACTCGCCACAGATGACCGATTTCACTCCCCGCGTCTTTTCGGGCGTTCAGCCGACCGGCAACCTCCACCTCGGCAATTATCTCGGCGCCATCAAGAACTTCGTCGCCCTGCAGCACGATTTCGACTGCATCTATTGCGTTGTCGACCTGCACGCCATCACCATGCCGATGAGCGTCTGGGGGGGCCGAAGGAGCTGGCTGCCGCCACCCGTCAGGTCACCGCCGCCTTCATCGCCGCCGGTATCGACCCCAAGAAGCACATCGTCTTCAACCAGAGTCAGGTTTTTGCGCACGCCGAACTCGCCTGGATCCTCAACTGCGTCGCCCGCATGGGCTGGCTCAGCCGCATGACTCAGTTCAAGGAGAAGGCCGGCAAGGACCGCGAGAACGCCTCCGTCGGCCTCTACGACTATCCCGTGCTGATGGCCGCCGACATCCTCGCCTATCGCGCCACCCATGTGCCGGTCGGTGAGGACCAGAAGCAGCATCTCGAACTCACCCGCGACATTGCCACCAAGTTCAACAACGACTTCGCCGCATCGATTGCCGCCGCCGGCTATGGCGACGCGTTCTTCCCGATCACCGAGCCAGTGATTACCGGGCCGGCGACGCGCGTCATGAGCCTGCGCGACGGCACCAAGAAGATGTCGAAGTCGGATCCGTCCGATTATTCGCGCATCAACCTCACCGACGATGCCGATGCCATCGCCCAGAAGGTGAAGAAGGCCAAGACCGACCCCGAGCCGTTGCCCTCTGACGTGGAGGGGCTGAAGAACCGGCCCGAGGCCGACAATCTCGTCGGCATCTATGCCGCGCTCGCTGGCATCCCGCGCGAGGCGGTCCTGCGCGATCACGGCGGGGCGCAGTTCTCGGCCTTCAAGCCGGCGCTGGCTGAGTTGGCGGTTGAGAAGCTGTCGCCGGTTGCCGCCGAGATGCGCCGCCTGCTCGCCGATCCCGGCGCCATCGACGCAATCCTCAATGAGGGCGCCGACCGCGCCCGCGCCCTCGCCGAGCCGATCATGCGCGGCGTGCGCGATATCGTCGGCTTCGTCCAGCCGCGCTGAGGATTGACCTTGCAATCGGGTGGGAGTGGACCGGGATCACGCTTCTGACAGCCGATCCGCTCGTTGCCCGCTACCCTGGACCTGTTCGCAAAGTCTGATGCGCCGCTTGCTCGCCTGTCGGGCAAAATGCGATCATCGGCATCATGGCGCTGAAACGCAGAAGCACCGAGGAAGGCCACCGGCGCAAGTTCCTGGTGATCATCGACGACACCCCGGAATGCTCCCGTGCTTTGCTCTATGCCGCCCGCCGTGCCGAGCATTCCGGCGGCGCGCTGGTGTTGCTCTATGTCATCGCCCCGGCGGATTTCCAGCATTGGCTGGGGGTGGAGAACATCATGCGCGCCGAAGCCATGGAGCAGGCTGAGAACACGCTCGGCCGTTTCGCCGACATGGCGCGCTCCTACGGCACAGTCGAGCCGCAGCTCGTCATCCGTGAGGGCAACCGCTCCGAGGAGATCCTCAATCTCATCGAGGCGGACGAGGACATCGCCATTCTGGTTCTCGCCGCCGGCACCGACAAGGAGGGGCCGGGTCCGCTGGTCACCGCGCTCGCCGGCAAGGCGTCCGCCACCTTCCCGATCCCCATCACCATCGTCCCCGGCAATCTCGACGACGACGCCATCTCCGCCGTCGCCTGAGACTTTTGGCGTGGTACCCGTCCGTGCGTGGACCTATGTGTGGCACATGAGCGCTTCCCTCCGCGCCCGCGCCTTCCGTGGTCTGGCCTTCCTTGTCGCCGCCATGGCGGTTCTGCTGTTCCTGCCGGCCTGGTCGCTTCTCTGGTGGCAGGCCTGGCTCTTCCTCGTCGTCTTCACGACCGCGGTTCTGGCGATCACCCTCTATTTCCTCAAGCGCGATCCGGCGCTGATCGAGCGGCGGATGAACGCCGGCCCCGCCGCCGAGACCGAGGTGAGCCAGCGCATCATCCAGAGCCTCGCCAGCATCGCCTTCGTCACCGTCTTCGTCGTTTCCGGTCTCGACCGTCATTTCGGCTGGTCGCATTTCCCGGCAGCGGCGGTGCCGGTCGGCAACGGCCTCGTGCTGGTGGGCCTCTTCGCCGTCTTCCTGGTCTTCCGCGAAAACAGCTACACCGCCGGCAACATCGAGATCGGCAGGGACCAGACCGTCATCACCACCGGACCCTATGCGCTCGTCCGCCACCCGATGTATGCCGGCTCGATTGTCATGCTCCTCGGCATTCCGCTGGCACTGGGGTCTGCCTGGGCACTCATCCCATTCGCCGCGCTTTCCGGGCTCATCGTCGTCCGTCTTATTGACGAGGAGCGCGTGCTCGTCGCTGGCCTCTACGGCTACGCCGAATATCGCTTGAAAACCCCGGCCCGGCTCATTCCGCATGTCTGGTAGGCTGGCGCCGCTTGATGTTGGCCGGTCGCCGGCCTAAATCACTTTCGCAGTTCCCGGCCACGCCCCCTTGAAAGGCGCCCGACCATGTTCATCCAGACCGAACCCACGCCCAATCCGGCGAGCCTGAAATTCCTGCCCGGCCGCGAGGTCCTCGGCACCGGCACCGCCGAGTACCGCAACGCCGACGAGGCGATCGATTCGCCGCTGGCCGAGCGCCTCTTTGCGCTCCCCAATGTCGGCGGCGTCTTCCTCGGCGCCGATTTCATCACCGTCACCAAGACCGACGGCGACTGGCCGCATCTCAAGCCGGTCATCCTCGGCGCCATCATGGAGCACTACATGTCCGGCATGCCGGTCATGAAGCGTGCCCAGGCGGCCTCCGACGGCGACGACTATTCCGCCGAGGACGCCGAGACCGTCGGGATCATCAAGGAGCTGCTCGAGACGCGCGTGCGCCCCGCCGTCGCCCAGGATGGCGGCGACATCACCTTCCACGGCTATCGCGACGGCGTCGTCTATCTCAACATGCGCGGCGCCTGCTCCGGCTGCCCATCCTCGACCGCCACGCTCAAGCATGGCATCGAGAACCTGCTCCGCCATTTCGTCCCCGAGGTTCAGGGGATCGAGCAGGTCGAAGCCTGAGCCTACACCAGGCTCCGTTCCCCGGACGCGGTGCAGCGCGGAGCGATGCACTGCAGATCCGGGGTCCATGCATCGTCTAGGTCCCGGTTCAGCGCGCATCATTCCATGCTGCGCTGCGCCCGGGAAACGGTTCCCCTCGACTTGTCTTCGCCTGCCGGCTAATCCGGCCCCATGAAGCTGCTTGCCATCGACACTGCACAGGAAGCCTGCTCGGTCGGCGTGATCGACGGCGCCCGTCAGGTGCTGAAGAGCGAGATCGTCGGGCGCGGCCATGCCGAGCGCCTGATGGACATGGTCAGGGTCGCCATGGAAGACGCCGGCCTCACCTATGGCGATCTCGATCGCATCGCCGTCACAGTCGGCCCCGGCTCCTTCACCGGCTTGCGCGTCGGCATCGCCGCCGCCCGCGGCCTGGCGCTGGCCACCGGCGCGCCGGCAGTCGGCATCGGCACACTCGCCGTCCATGCCGAGACCGCCCGTCACGAGGTCGGCGAGACGCCGGTGCTTGCCGTTCTGTCCGCCGGGCGCGGCGAGCTCTACGGCCAGAGCTTCGCCGCCGATGGCACGCCGCAGGGCCCGCCCGAAGCTGCCCCGGCGGACGACTTCGCCCGGCGCATTGCCGCCAACACGCTGATAGCCGGCTCGGGCGCCGCCGCGCTCGCCGAAATCCTTGGGGACGAGGCGCGCGCCCGCACCGTCCACACCCGCTCCGCCCCCGATATCGCCTCCCTCTGCCGCTTGGGCGCCGCCGCCCCGCTCTCGGCACAAGCGCCGCGTCCGCTCTATCTCAGGCCGCCCGATGCCAAGCCGCAGGTGGGTGGCCGGATCGCCCGCCAATGATCACCTGGCCTTGGGGCGTGCGCACCCACCTGGTTACCGTCGCGCGCGGCGAGGCCGAGGCTCTGGCCGAGATCCATGCCGCTGCCTTCGGTCACGCCTGGAGCGGCGAGGAATTCGCCGCACTGCTCGCCGACCGCGGCGTCTTCGCCGTCGGTGTCCGCCGCGGCCATCACCTTGCCGGATTCGTCCTGGTGCGCGTCGTCGCCGACGAGGCCGAGATCCTCACCATTGCCGTCCGCCCGAAGAACCGCCGCCGCGGACTTGGCCGCATGCTCATGGACGAAGCGCTCCGCCGTCTCCATCGTGCCGGCGCGTCCCGCTGCTTCCTCGAGGTCGATCGCGGCAACGCGCCGGCCGTCGCACTCTACCGTTCCCTCGGCTTCTCTGTCGCCGGCGAGCGCCGGAACTATTATCACGGCGGATCACCCAGCGACGGCACTGCGCTTGTCATGCGGGTGCAACTTCGCTAACGCCAAGGAAGCGAGAGCGTCCGGAAGCAGCCGACCGTGAACGAAACAGCCAAGACCCTTGAGGAGCTTTGCGTCGCCAAGGGCATGCGCATGACCGAGCAGCGCCGCATCATTGCGCGCGTGCTGGAGGCGGCCACCGATCATCCCGACGTCGAGGAGCTCTACCGCCGCGCCTCCGCCATGGATCCGAAGATTTCCATCGCCACGGTCTATCGCACGGTCAAGCTGTTCGAGGACGCGGGCGTCGCCGCCCGCCACGATTTTGGCGCCGGCCGGGCGCGCTACGAGACCATCCCCGAGGAGCATCACGATCACCTCATCGACCTGCGCAGCGGCAGAGTGGTCGAGTTCCGCGACGACGCGATCGAGGCGCTGCAGCAGGCGATCGCCGAGCGCCTGGGTTTCAGGCTGGTCGATCACCGGCTGGAACTCTACGGCGTGCCGCTCGACAAGCCGGGCAAGGACAAGAGCTGAGCCCGGCAGATGCGCTTCATCTGCCGCCAGTGCGGCACGCAATATCCAGACAGCGATGCGCCGCCCGCTTCCTGCCCGATCTGCGAGGACGATCGCCAATATGTGCGCTGGGACGGACAGGACTGGCTGACGCTCGACACCCTCAAGCAGGGCCACGCCATCAAGGTCGCCGACGAGGCCGACGGCGTCACCGGCTTCGGCGTCACGCCGGCCTTTGCCATCAACCAGCGCGCTCTGCTGCTTCAGTCGCCCGCCGGCAATGTGTTGTGGGATTGCATCAGCCTGGTCACCGACGAGGCCATCGCCGAGGTGAAGAAGCGCGGCGGCCTCTCGGCCATCGCCATCTCCCACCCGCACTACTACACGGCGATGGTCGAGTGGAGCGACGCCTTCGGCGGCGTGCCCATCTATCTCCACGAGGCCGAGCGCACATGGGTCCAGCGCCCGGTGCCGGCGATCCGCTTCTGGGAGGACGAGAGGCTTGCCCTCAACGACACCATGACGCTCATCCGCTGCGGCGGCCATTTTCCCGGCGGCCAGGTGCTCCATTGGGGTGCGGCCATGGACGGGCGCGGGGCGCTGTTCACCGGCGACATCCTCATGGTGACGCTCGACCGGCGCTGGGTCTCCTTCATGTATTCCTATCCCAACTACATCCCGCTCAACCCAGCCGCGGTCGGCCGCATCGCCGCTGCCCTGGAACCGTTTGCCTATGACGCCATCTTCGGTGCCTGGTGGGGCCAGATCTGCCGCACCGACGGCAAGGCGGCGGTCGCCCGCTCGGTCGCGCGCTACCTTGCCGCCATTGCCGACTGACCGTCATCCGCCGGCCATCCGCCTCGCCTATTCTCTTGGGCGCAGAAAAACGCTAAAGGAACGGATGGAGTCCGAGGCCGGCGCGGGTCGTCGGACCTGAGTTAACCATCGGATTTCATGAAGAGATCGGACGCTGACCTGAAGACCGTTTTCATCAAGACCTATGGCTGCCAGATGAACGTCTACGATTCCGAGAGGATGACGGACGTACTGGCGGGTTCCGGCTACTCCCCGGTGGAGACGCCCGAAGCGGCCGATCTCATCCTGCTCAACACCTGCCATATCCGCGAGAAGGCGGCCGAGAAGGTCTATTCCGAGCTCGGCCGCTTCCGCGCCTTGAAGCAGGCGGGCCGCATGAGCGGCCGCGAGGTGCTGGTCGGCGTCGCCGGCTGCGTCGCCCAGGCCGAGGGGGCCGAGATCGTCGCCCGCGCGCCGGTGGTCGATCTGGTCGTCGGCCCGCAATCCTATCAGCGCCTGCCCGAACTCATCGCCGAGGCCCGGGCCGGCCGCCGCGTGGTCGAGACCGAGTTCGACGTCGCCGACAAGTTCGCCACGTTGGACGACACAAGAGGCGGGGAGGGCCGGAGGCCCGACAGGGAAGCAAGAAGAGTCACGGCCTTCCTCACCGTTCAGGAGGGTTGCGACAAGTTCTGCACCTTCTGCGTCGTCCCCTATACGCGCGGTGCCGAGGTGTCGCGGCCGGTGGAGAAGATCGTCGCCGAGGCCATGCGGCTGGCCGAATCCGGCGTGCGCGAGCTCACCCTGCTCGGCCAGAACGTCAACGCCTGGCATGGCCGAGGCCCCGACGGACGCGACTGGGGGCTCGGCCGGCTGCTCTTCCGCCTGGCCGAAATCCCCGGCATCGACCGCCTGCGCTACACCACCAGCCATCCCCGCGACATGGCCGACGATCTCATCGCCGCCCATCGCGATCTGGGCGAGCTGATGCCCTATCTGCATCTGCCGGTTCAGTCTGGCTCGGACCGGGTCCTGGCGGCCATGAACCGGCGCCACACGGCGGCCGATTATCTCCGTCTTGTCGAGCGCATCCGCGCCGCGAAGCCCGATATTGCGCTCGCCAGTGACTACATCGTCGGCTTCCCCGGCGAAACGGAAGAGGACTTCGCCGAGACGCTCAAGATCCTGGAAGAGGCCGGCCATGTCGCCGCCTATTCGTTCAAGTACAGCCCGCGTCCTGGCACGCCCGCGGCCAATGCCGCCGAACAGGTGGCGGACGCGGTCAAGAGCGAGCGCCTGCAGCGCCTGCAGAGCCGCATCGTCACCCGGCAGGCGGAGTTCCTCGCCTCGCGAGTCGGGCTCACCGCCGACATCCTGTTCGAGCATCCCGGCCGCCATCCCGGCCAGATCGTCGGCCGCTCGCCCTGGCTGCAGCCGATCCATGTCGCCGGCTCCCCGGAGCTGATCGGCACCATCGGCCGGGTCCGCATCGAGGCCAGTTCCGCCAACAGCCTGTTCGGCACTCTGGTCAACGAGGCCGCCTCCACCCCTGCCATGGAGGCAGCGCAGTGACCGCGAGGCCCACCATCCCCGCCCCGGTCGCGGCGCCGCCGGATCATGGCCACATCGTCGTTTCCTTCGACGACAATCGCCTCATCCCGGAACTCTTCGGCGAGTTCGACCAGAACCTGGCGCTTCTCGAACAGCGCCTCGGAATCGATGCCGTGGCGCGCGGCAATCAGGTGACCCTGAGAGGCAACACCGAGGCCCTCACCCGCGCCCGGCTGGCGCTGGACATGCTCTATGGCCGCCTGCAGGAGGGCCATACCCTCGGCCAGGGCGATGTCGACGGCGCCATCCGCATGGCGACCGCGGCGGAAGCCCAGCTCAACCTGCCCACCCTCGAACAGCCCAAGGGCCGGCTCACCATGGCGCAGATCGCCACGCGCCGGCGCACCGTCATGGCGCGCACGCCCATGCAGGACGCCTATATGCGCGCCTTCGACCGGGCGGAGCTCACCTTCGGCATCGGTCCGGCCGGCACCGGCAAGACCTATCTCGCGGTCGCCTATGCCGCCGCCATGCTCGAACGCGGTGCCGTCGATCGCGTCATCCTGTCGCGCCCGGCGGTCGAGGCTGGCGAGCGCCTGGGCTTCCTGCCCGGCGACATGCGCGAAAAGGTCGATCCCTATCTCCGCCCGCTCTACGATGCGCTCTACGACATGATGCCCTTCGACAAGGTCGAGCGCGGCTTCCAGTCGGGCTCCATCGAGGTGGCGCCGCTGGCCTTCATGCGCGGCCGCACGCTCGCCAATTCGGTCATCATCCTCGACGAGGCGCAGAACACATCGTCCATGCAGATGAAGATGTTCCTGACCCGCCTCGGCGAGAACTCGCGCATGATCGTCACCGGCGATCCGACCCAGATCGACCTGCCGCGCGGCACCGTCTCCGGCCTCATCGAGGCGGTCGGTCTCTTGAAGGACGTCGCCGGCGTCGCCCAGGTGCGCTTCACCGCCGCCGATGTCATTCGCCATCCGCTGGTGGCGCGCATCGTCGAGGCCTATGACCGGCCCGAGCGGACGCCGGGGGACGGGATCTGACGCTTCCGTCCGGCGCCGGCGGCGCGCTCATCCGTGCCGATATTCTGGTCGAGTCCGACGGCTGGCCCGCCGAGCCCGACCTTCAGGACCTCGCCGACCGGGCGCTTGCCGCAGCCCAGGCGGCAGACTTGCAGGCCATCGCCGATGACGCCGAGGTTTCCCTGGTCTTCACCGACGATTCCAGCGTTCGGATGCTGAACCGCCAGTATCGCGGCAAGGACAGGCCAACTAATGTGCTGTCTTTCCCCGCCGCGCCCCTCGTCCCCGGCCGGCTGGGGCCGCCACTCGGCGACATCGTGCTGGCGCGGGAAACCATTGCTTCGGAATCCGAGGCCCAGGGGTTGGATTTTGCCAACCATCTCACCCATCTGATCATTCATGGATTCTTGCACCTTCTCGGCTACGACCATGAGACCGACGAAGAGGCGGCTATAATGGAGCGGCTCGAAACGGCTATACTGGGCCGGCTCGGGATCGCGGATCCCTATGCCGATTCGGCCGATTGACGGGCGCGGGCGAGCCTTCGAACGATGAGTGACGCTGCCAAACAGGCCCTGAGCGATCCCGGCACCGGCTCCGCCCAAGACGGCGAGCCGGGCGACAGTACGCGCTCCCACGAGACCTGGTTCGACCGCCTGCGCGCCGCGGTCGGCCTGAAGAATTCCGGCAGTTTGCGTCAGGATCTTGCAGCCGCGCTGGCCGCCCCGCAGGATGATGCCGCCGGCTTCACGCCGGAAGAGCGGGCCATGCTCGGCAACATCCTGCGTCTGCGCGACATGCGCGTCGACGACGTCATGGTGCCGCGTGCCGACATCGAAGCGGTCGAGATCGACGCCACGCTGGGCGAGCTGCTGGTGACCTTTCTCAAGTCGGGTCATTCGCGCATGCCGGTCTTCCGCGAAACCCTCGACGATCCGGTCGGCCTCGTCCACATCAAGGACCTGATGACCCACATCGCCGAAGCCGCGGGCGAGCGGGCGCCGGCGAGCGCCGAGGACGCGGTCAAGTCCGCCGCCGGCGAGGCCGCCAAGCTCGACCTTGCCTGCGTCGATCTCGGCAAGACCGTCGCCAAGGCCAACCTGGTGCGCAACATCCTCTTCGTCCCGCCCTCCATGCCGGTGGCCACGCTGCTTGCCAACATGCAGGCGGCGCACATGCAGATGGCGCTGGTCATTGACGAGTATGGCGGCACCGATGGCCTCGTCTCGCTCGAGGACGCGCTCGAAATGGTCGTCGGCGAGATCGAGGACGAGCACGACGACGATGTCGGCCCGATGATCGTGCCCGACAAGGACGGCGGCTTCCTCGCCGATGCCCGCGCCGATCTCGAGGAGGTCGCCGAGGTCGTCGGCACCGATTTCGCTGCCGGCGAACACGGCGAGGACGTCGATACCATCGGCGGCCTGGTGTTCGCGCTGGTCGGCCGCATCCCGGTGCGCGGCGAGCTGGTCTCGGCACCGGGCGGCTACGAGTTCGAAATCCTCGATGCCGATCCCCGGCGCATCAAGCGGCTGAGGATCAGCAAGCGCCGGCCAGGGTCCCGTGAACCGCGCCGCCGCAACCGACCGCCGCCCGAATCGGGCCCTGCCACCGGCTGAGCGGTCGCTGTCGCTCGCTTGACCGCGCCCCTTCGTGCACCGACCCTCGTCACCCTGATTCGGACGGCACGAGAATTGAGCGGAGCGCGACAAGCGTGCGATCCTTCGCCAACCTGATCATCGTTCTGTGGGGTTGGCGCCGCTTCGTCGTCGCCTTTGCCGCCGGCGCCCTTTCGGCGCTGGCCTTTGCGCCCTTCAACCTGTTTCCGGTTCTCTGGCTGACCTTTCCGATCTTCGTCTGGCTGATCGACGGCGCCACTGCGGCCGAAGGCGCCGGCATCCTCAAGCGCCTGGTGCCGGCGGCGATCGTCGGCTGGAGCTTCGGCTTCGGCTTCTTCCTCGCCGGACTGTGGTGGGTCGGCGCCGCATTCCTGGTCCAGGCGGAGATCTTCGGCTGGCTGATGCCGTTCGCCGTCGTCATCCTGCCGGCGGGCATGGCGCTCTACTGGGCCTTCGGCGCAGCGCTTGCCCGCCTCTTCTGGTCCGACCGCTGGTCGCGCATCCTCGTCTTCGCCGCCGCTTTGTCGATCGCCGAATGGCTGCGCGGCCATCTCTTTACCGGCTTCCCGTGGAACGCCATCGGCTACGCGCTGACACCGATGACCCTGATGATGCAGTCGGCGGCGCTCGTCGGCATCTGGGGGCTGACGCTCGCCGCCTGCTTCATCTTCGCCGCGCCGGCGTTGCTGGTTGCCGATGACCCTGGCAGCCGCAACGCGGGACGCATCGCCTTCGCCAGCGCCGGCGTCCTCTTCCTCGCCCATCTCGGCTACGGCGCCGTCCGCCTCGCAGGCCCACCCGACGCGCTGGTCCCGAACGTCCATCTGCGCATCGTGCAGCCCAACATCCCGCTTGGCGATCGCTGGGGCCCGGCGGAGGCCGATGCGATCATGCAGCGCTTTGTCGATCTCTCCGGCGCTGGCAAGGGCGCGGCCGGGCTCGCCGGCATCACCCATGTCGTCTGGCCGGAATCGGCCTTCCCGTTCCTGCTCACCGAGCGACCGAGCGCGCTTTCCGCCATCGCCGACCTGCTGCCGCCGGGAACGACGCTGATCACCGGCGCCGCCCGCGCCGAGCGCCTGCCCGCCAATGCCGACGACGACGGCCGGCCATCCATCTTCAATTCGATCTACGTCATCGACGACGGTGGCGAGATCCTCGACGCCTATGACAAGGTCCACCTCGTGCCCTTCGGCGAATACATCCCCTTCGCCGGGCTGCTCGGCCGGCTAGGGCTGAGACAGCTGATCACCCTTCCCGGCGGCTTCACCGCCGGCGTGCAGCGGCGAACGCTGGCTGTGCCCGGCGCGCCGCCGGCCGCGCCGCTCATCTGCTACGAGATCATCTTCCCCGGCGCGGTGCTGCCCGCCGGCCCCCGCCCGGGATGGCTCATCAACCTCACCGACGACGCGTGGTTTGGCGACACGCCGGGGCCGCATCAGCATTTCCTGGAGGCCCGTGTGCGCGCCGTCGAGGAAGGTCTGCCGCTGGTGCGCTCCGCCAATTCCGGCATTTCGGCCATCGTCGACGGTCATGGGCGGGTGATCGCCAGCTTGCGCCTCGGCCGCATGGGCGTGGTCGACGGGGGTTTGCCGGTGGCTCTGGCGCCGACGCCCTATGCGCGCTTCGGAGACCTCATTTTTGCAGTTCTGCTGGCGGTTACCGCCGCCGGCGCCCTGTTAACCAAGGTCAAACAGTGATTTGACGGACAATTGACACAAATTGCAGTTGCTGGTGAATATCCTCTGTCGTTTGGGGTGCTCGGAGGTGTGGACGCCGGTGGGGCGGCCGCATTGCCGATACTGTGCGTTGTGCCAAGTTCACCTATTATTGGAAGTGGTGGTCTTGGGACACGGTGGCACGCACACCCGGACAAATGATGGACCGCTATTGTGAGCGGCGATAAGGACGAAAGCCAAAAATGGCCAACAAAAAACAGCCTAACCCGATCGACATCCATGTCGGGTCACGGGTCCGACTGCGGCGCATGATGCTGGGCATGAGCCAGGAGAAGCTGGGTGAACAGCTCGGCATCACCTTCCAGCAGATTCAGAAGTACGAGAAGGGCACCAACCGGATCGGCGCCAGCCGCCTCCAGCACATTGCCCGCGTCTTGTCCGTGCCGATCTCCTTCTTCTTCGAGGATGCTCCGGCTACGCCGGGCGGGGGGGCAACGGGTGTCGAGGAATCGTCGTCGACAAGCTATGTGGTCGACTTCCTCTCCTCTTCCGAAGGCATCCAGCTCAACAAGGCGTTCGTGCGTATCAAGGACGCGCACCAGCGCCGCCGGATCATCGATCTCGTCCGCGCCATGGCGGGCGACGACGACACCGCCTGAGCACTGCTTCGTCGTGCCGCACCTCGTCATGCCGGCTCGGGCATGACGAGGTTCACGTGCGCTGCCCGGCTCGCGCCGGGCGGCGATTGACCCCTGTCGCGTTCGCTGCCACAACACCGCCGGGCAAGCCCGGCGGATGAGCCGCTTGGCATGGAATTATAGTCCGGGGAGCAGCGTTCCGTGCGCACCAACTACCTTTTCACCAGTGAATTGGTTTCCGAAGGCCATCCCGATAAGGTCTGCGACCGTATCTCCGACACTATCGTCGACGCCTATCTTGCGGCCATGCCCGAGGCGCGGGTCGCCTGTGAGACGTTGGCGACGACCAATCGGGTGGTGATTGCCGGCGAAGTGCGCGGGCCGGAAACGGTTCTGCAACAGGTCGAGGATCTCGCCCGCGGCGCCATCCGCGACATCGGCTACGAGCAGGACGGCTTCCACTGGCAGAACTGCAAGGTCGAGGTGCTCCTCCACGCCCAGTCGGCCGATATCGCCCAGGGCGTCGATGCCGCCGGCAACAAGGACGAGGGCGCCGGCGATCAGGGCATCATGTTCGGCTATGCCTGCCGTGAGACGCCGGAGCTGATGCCGGCGCCGATCTTCTACGCCCACAAGATTCTCCACCGCATGGCCGAAGCGCGCCATTCGGGCGAGACCCACATGCTCGGGCCCGACGCCAAGAGCCAGGTCACCGTCCGCTACCTCGATGGCAAGCCGGTCGGCGTCGCCTCGATCGTGGTCTCCACCCAGCACCTCGATGTCGATCTCTCCTCCCACGATGTGCGCTCGATCGTCGAGCCCTATGTGCGCGAGACGCTGCCCGACAACTGGATCGACGACAGGACCGTCTGGCACATCAATCCGACCGGCAAGTTCGTCATCGGCGGCCCCGACGGCGATGCCGGGCTGACCGGCCGCAAGATCATCGTCGACACCTATGGCGGCGCGGCGCCCCACGGCGGCGGTGCCTTCTCCGGCAAGGACCCGACCAAGGTCGACCGTTCCGCCGCTTATGCCTCGCGCTATCTGGCCAAGAATGTCGTGGCGGCCGGCTTCGCCGATCGCTGCACCATCCAGCTCTCCTATGCCATCGGCGTGTCCCAGCCGCTGTCGGTCTATGTCAATCTGCACGACACCGGCCGCATTGCCGAGGAGAAGCTGGAAAAGGCGCTCGGCCGGATCATGGATCTTTCGCCGCGCGGCATTCGCCAGCATCTCGGTCTTAACCGGCCGATCTATGCGCGCACCGCCGCCTATGGTCATTTCGGCCGTCCGCCTGAGGCCGACGGTGGCTTTTCGTGGGAGCGCACCGACCTCGCCGACGCGATCCACGACGAACTGGACTGACATTTCCGCGGGTTAAGGAGCGCGGCGCTCCTGCAGGCGCGAGGTCGCCATGATGACCGAGCGGCGCGACGGCCTCTATGGCAGGCGCAAGGGCAAGCCCCTGTCGCCGCGCCGCGCCGGCCTCATGGCGACGCTGTTTCCGGCGCTTGCCATCGACATTTCCCAGCCGTCGCCCGACAGCCTCGCCGCGCTGTTCCCGAACGCGCCGGAACGCATCGCGCTGGAGATCGGTTTCGGCGGCGGCGAGCATCTGATCGCGGCGGCGACCGTCGAGCCTGGCACCGCATTCATCGGCGTCGAGCCCTATCTCAACGGCATGGCGAGCGCCGTCGCCGCCATCGACGACGCGAAGCTCGCCAATGTCCGTCTGTTCGACGGCGAAGCATCGCGCCTGCTCGACTGGCTGCCGCAGGCATCGCTCGCCGCCGTCGATCTGCTCTATCCCGATCCCTGGCCGAAGAAGCGCCACTGGAAGCGTCGCTTCGTCAGCACGGAGAATCTCGATCGCCTCGCGCGCGCGCTCGCGCCCGGCGGCCGCTTCCGCTTCGCCAGCGACATCCCGTCCTATGTCGCGTGGACGCTCTTCCACACGCTCCGCCATCCGGCCTTCGTCTGGACGGCCGAGCGCGCCGACGACTGGCGCCTGCCCTTCGCCGGCTGGCCGGGTACGCGCTATGAGGCCAAGGCGCTGCGCCAGGGCCGCCGGCCGACCTACCTCACCTTCACGCGCCGATAGCGCATTGCTGCCGCAACCGGTCAGGATTTCCCTTGCATTGGCGGACCATCCCGCCTATATCCGCCACATCTAATCTCAAACGATCGGTTTCGTTGGAGAGTGGGCCCTGCCGGACCCGCTCTTTTTTAATACCCGAAGCCGGTCGGCGGAGGGATTTACTTGTCGGATACCGACAGCGAACCGCGCATCATCGCCGAGACGGGCTCCGAGGCCCGTATCGCCCATATCGTCGAGCCCGTCATCGAGGGGCTCGGCTATCGTCTCGTGCGCGTCAAGCTGTCGGCCATGAACGGCGCCACGTTGCAGATCATGGCCGAGAAGCCGGACGGCTCGATGACGGTGGAGGATTGCGAGATCCTGTCGCGCGACCTGTCGCCGGCGCTCGACGTCGAGGACCCCATCGACCGCGCCTACAATCTCGAAGTCTCCTCGCCGGGCATCGACCGGCCGCTCGTCCGCCGCTCCGATTTTGAGCGTTGGGCCGGCCAGCAGGCCAAGATCGAGCTTTCCCGCCTGCTCGACGGACGCAAGCGCTTCCGCGGGCGGCTGGCCGGCGTCGAGGGCGACGACGTTGTTCTTGAGATTTCCCGCGACGGCGCCGCGCCCGAGCGCGTGGCTCTGCCCATCGCCGATCTCGCCGAGGCGCGCCTCGTCTTGACCGACGATCTCATCCGCGCATCGCTTGACCGACAGAAGCATCCACGCCCGAGCCCCGCCGAGGAGGAACCGGCGGGCGTCTCGGGAACCCCGAATTAGAGGAAGGGAGACCTGTATCATGGCCGTCAGTGCGAACCGGCTTGAGCTCTTGCAGATCGCGGATGCGGTCGCCCGCGAAAAGGCGATCGATCGCATGATCGTGGTCAACGCGATGGAGGACGCCATCCAGAAGGCGGCGCGCTCGCGCTACGGCTCGGAGACCGACATCCGCGCCGAGATCAACCCGAAGACCGGCGAGATCAAGCTGCAGCGGCTGCTGAAGGTGGTCGACGCCATCGAGAACCCGGCGACCGACATCACCATCGAGAACGCCAGGCAGCGCAACCCCGCCGCCCAGGTCGGCGATTTCATCGCCGAGCCGCTGCCGCCGATGGATTTCGGCCGCATCGCCGCCCAGTCCGCCAAGCAGGTCATCGTCCAGAAGGTGCGCGAGGCCGAGCGCGACCGCCAGTACGACGAGTTCCGCAACCGCATCGGCGAGATCGTCTCCGGCCAGGTCAAGCGCGTCGAATACGGCAACGTCATCGTCGATCTCGGCCGCGGCGAGGGCATCGTGCGCCGCGACGAGCTGATCCCGCGCGAGACCTTCCGCTACGGCGACCGCATCCGCGCCTATATCTACGACGTGCGCCGCGAGCAGCGTGGGCCCCAGATCTTCCTGTCGCGCACCCATCCCCAGTTCATGTCCAAGCTTTTCGCCCAGGAGGTGCCTGAGATCTACGACGGCATCATCGAGGTGCGCTCGGTCGCCCGCGATCCCGGCAGCCGCGCCAAGATCGCCGTCATCTCGCGCGATTCCTCCATCGATCCGGTCGGCGCCTGCGTCGGCATGCGCGGCAGCCGCGTCCAGGCGGTGGTCAACGAGCTGCAGGGCGAGAAGATCGACATCATCCCGTGGTCGGCCGATGCCGCCACCTTCATCGTCAACGCGCTGCAGCCGGCCGAGGTCGCCAAGGTGGTGCTCGACGAGGAAGCCGAACGCATCGAGGTGGTGGTCCCCGACGAACAGCTGTCGCTGGCCATCGGCCGCCGCGGCCAGAACGTGCGCCTCGCCTCCCAGCTCACCGGCTGGGACATCGACATCCTCACCGAGCAGGAGGAGTCGGAACGCCGCCAGAAGGAGTTCCAGGAGCGTTCGCAGCTCTTCATCAACGCGCTCGATCTCGACGAGGTCGTCGGCCAGCTGCTCGCCTCCGAGGGCTTTGCCAGCGTCGAGGAGATCGCCTTCGTCGATCAGGCCGAGCTTGCCTCGATCGAGGGCTTCGACGAGGAGACCGCCACCGAGCTGCAGGCCCGCGCCCACGAATATCTCGAGAAGCTCGAGGCCGAGCAGGATGCCGAGCGCAAGGAGCTCGGCGTCGCTGACGCGCTCAAGGAGGTTCCCGACATCACCACCGCCATGCTGGTGGCGCTCGGCAAGGCCGATATCAAGACGGTCGAGGATTTCGCCGGCGCGGTGCCGGACGATCTCACCGGCTATGTCGAGCGCAAGGACGGCGAGGCCAAGCGCATCCCCGGTGCGCTGGAAGGCTTTGGCCTGTCGCGCGCCGATGCCGAGGCGATGATCATGGCGGCCCGCGTCCAGGCCGGCTGGATCAGCGAAGCGGACCTGCACCAGCCCGAGCAAGGCGAGGCCGGCGAAGCCGGCGAGTCGGACGAAGCGGATGCGGCGGCCGCGCCCGGCGCGCCGGTCGCCTGAGCCAAGGGTGATGAGGGACCCACGTGCCCGGTCGCAACGCGCCAACCGAACGAACCTGCATCGTCACCCGGCAGACCCTGCCGGTTGACGAGCTGATCCGCTTCGTCGTCGCGCCCGACGGCACGGTCGTTCCCGACTTGCGCCGCCGGCTTCCCGGCCGCGGCGTCTGGGTCACCGCCGACGCCGATCATGTTGCCACGGCCGAGCGCAAGGGCCTGCTTGCCCGCGCCTTCGACGGCCCCGCCCGGGTCGAGCCGGGCCTCGCCGAGCGCGTCGAGAAGCTGCTCCTTGCCGCCACGATCGGCGCTCTCTCGCTCGCCCGCAAGGCCGGCGGCCTCGTCGGCGGCTTCGTCAAAGTCGAGGCGGCACTGTCGCACGGGTCGGTCGTCGGGCTGATCCACGCGGCCGGAGCCGCCGCCGATGGCGCGGCGAAGCTCGATTCCGTGGCCCGCCGGCGCTTCGGGGAGGGCGGCCTGCCCATCATTCGGGCGCTCACCGCCGAGGATTTGGATTTGGCTTTTGGCCGAACAAATGTGATACATGCTGCGCTGCTTGCCGGGCCGGCAAGCGCCAACCTGCTGGCACGGATTCGCGATCTCGACCGGTTTCGTGGTAACCGGGCCCCGAACGGCGCCGGCAGCCGGCAATTTGACGCCCTTGATGACGCCAGTACCCTGCGTGCAGGACGATAGGAACGCATGAGCGAAACGACTGACGAAAAGACGATCAGCGCACCCAAGCGCACGCTTGGCCTGAAGCGCGGCGTTGAACGGGATACGGTCCGCCAGAGCTTCTCGCATGGCCGCACCAACACGGTGCAGGTCGAGCGCAAGAAGCGCCGGGTGGTCTTGCCGGGCGAGCAGAAGGCTGAGCCGGCACCGCCGCAGCCCGCGCCGCGGCAGAAGGCCGAGCGCCGCAGCGCGCCGTCGCGCACCACCGCCCCGGCGCCCGATCGTGCCGAAGACCGCGGCGGCCTGGTTCTGCGCCAGCTCTCGTCGGAGGAGATCGACGCCCGCGCCCGCGCCTTGGCCGATGCCAAGGTGCACGAGGCCGAGGAGCGTCAGGCGGCCATCGATGCCGCCGCCCGCCGCGCGGCGGAAGCCGAGCGCGTCGCCAAGGAAGAGGCCGAGGCCGCCCGTCGCCAGGCCGAGGAAGACGCCCGTCACAAGGCCGAGGAAACCGTCCGCGCCCGTGCCGAGGAGACCGCCCGCCGCCGCTTCGGCGAGGGCGAGCAGAAGCCCGCCGCGACCGGCAAGGCGCCCGAGCCGGCGCCGGCCCGCCCGCCTCTGGCCAAGGGCCAGCGCGAGGCCACCGAGGGCGACGAGGACGACCGTCCGGGAGCCGCGCTGCGCGGCCGCGTCAAGGCCCCGCGTGCCGCCGAGCCCAAGCCCGCCAAGCGGCTCGGCGACGATCGCCGCCGCGGCAAGCTGACCGTTTCCAACGCGCTTGACGATACCGAGCGCGCCCGTTCGCTCGCCTCCATCCGCCGCCGCCGCGAGCGCGAGCGCGCCCGCATCCACGAGACCGGCCCGCGCGAGAAGATTTCGCGCGATGTGACGATTCCCGAGACCATCAGCATCCAGGAGCTCGCCAACCGCATGGCCGAGCGCGCCGTGGATGTCATCAAGCTGCTCATGAAGCAGGGCCAGCTGGTCAAGGTCACCGACGTGATCGACGCCGACACCGCCCAGCTCATCGCCGAGGATATGGGCCACAGCGTGCACCGGGTTTCCGAAGCCGACGTCATCGAGGGCCTGTTCGCCGCACCCGCCGACGCCTCCGAGCTCGAGCCGCGCTCGCCGGTGGTCACCATCATGGGCCACGTCGACCACGGCAAGACCTCGCTGCTCGACGCCATCCGCCACGCCAACGTGGTCGCCGGCGAGGCGGGCGGCATCACCCAGCACATTGGCGCCTATCAGATCGACTACAACGGCCACAAGATCACCTTCATCGATACGCCTGGCCACGCCGCCTTCACTGCCATGCGCTCGCGCGGCGCTTCGGTCACCGATATCGTGGTGCTGGTGGTGGCCGCCGATGACGGCGTCATGCCGCAGACCATCGAGGCGATCAATCACGCCAAGGCGGCCAAGGTTCCGATCATCGTTGCCATCAACAAGGTCGACAAGCCGGACGCCGACCCGCAGCGGGTGCGCACCGAGCTGCTGCAATACGAGGTCTTCGTCGAATCGATGGGCGGCGACGTCCTCGATGTCGAGGTCTCCGCAGTCAAGGGCACCAATCTCGACAAGCTGATCGAGACCATCCTGCTGCAGGCCGAAGTGCTCGAACTGAAGGCGAGCCCCAACCGCGCCGCGGAAGGCGCTGTCATCGAGGCCAAGCTCGACAAGGGCCGCGGTCCGGTGGCGACCATCCTGGTGCAGAGCGGCACGCTTCACATCGGCGACATCGTGGTCGCCGGCGGCGCCTGGGGCCGCGTGCGCGCGCTGGTCAACGAGCGCGGGGCACCGCTCAAGGATGCCGGCCCCTCGACCCCGGTCGAGGTTCTCGGCTTCCAGGACGCGCCCGAGGCCGGCGACCGCCTGGCGGTGGTCGAATCGGAAGCGCGTGCCCGCGAGGTCGCCGACTACCGCCTGCGCCAGAAGCGCGAAAAGGCGCTCGCCCGTTCGACCGCCGCGCGCGGCTCGCTCGAGCAGATGATGAGCCAGCTTCAGGCCGCCGGCCAGAAGATCTTCCCGCTGGTCATCAAGGGCGACGTGCAGGGCTCGGTCGAGGCCATCACCCAGTCGCTGGAGGCGCTTGGCACCAGCGAGGTCGCTGTGCGCGTACTCCATTCCGGTGTCGGCGGCATCACCGAATTGGACGTGACGCTGGCCGCCTCGTCGGAGGCCGCCATCATCGGCTTCAACGTTCGCGCCAACAAGCAGGCGCGCGAGGCGGCCGAGCGCGACGGCATCGAGATCCGCTACTACAACATCATCTACAACCTGGTGGATGACGTCAGGGCGGCGATGTCCGGCCTGCTCTCGCCCGAGCGCCGCGAGACCATGCTCGGCAATGCCGAGATCCTGGAGATCTTCGACATCTCCAAGGTCGGCAAGATCGCCGGCTGCCGGGTCACCGACGGCACGGTGGAGCGTGGCGCCGGCGTCCGCCTGATCCGCGACAACGTCGTCATCCACGAGGGCAAGCTCGCCACCCTCAAGCGCTTCAAGGACGAGGTGCGCGAGGTGCCGGCCGGCCAGGAATGCGGCATGGCCTTCGAGAAATACGAGGACATGCGCGTCGGCGACGTCATCGAGTGCTACCGCGTCGAGGAGATCGCGCGCACGCTCTAGTCTCTCCTCAGGCGTCCGCAGCCAGCCCGCGGACGCTTTTGGGGGCGAGACGTGAGCGAAGGCGGCGACCGTTGGACGGCCCGATGCAGCCCATCCACTTGACCTACACGCCGGACAAGGCGGATTTCGTCGCGCTCGCCGCCGGCGAGCCGACGCCGCCCGTTCTCCGCGTCGCCTTCATCGCCAGCGTCGTGGCGATGTCGGCCGGCCTTGGCTGGCTCAGCGACAACGTCGCCCTGTTTGCCGCCCTCACCGCCTGGTCGCCGCCCTGGGGCGAGGTCCTGACCGTCGTCGTCATGGTGGTGGTCATGTTCGGCACGCTGATGGTGTTGCGCCGCCTGTGGCGTGACGTACGCGCCACGCGGGCTGCCGCCGCGGCCCGGCCCATCGCCTTTGCCGCCGACAACGATGGCATCACGGTCAGCGAGGCCGGCCGCACCGACGTCTGTCCCTGGAGCCAGGTGCGTTCGGCCCGGCTTGGCAGCGGCCGCGTCTTCCTGGCGCTCTCCGCCGGCCGGGTGCTGGCCTTGCCGCGCCGCGCCTTTGCCGACGATGCGGCCATGATCGCCTTCGCCGACGCCGCCGAGACGCGCGTGCTGATTGAGAGCGAACGCGAGGATGGCATCGCCCCGGACGCTGAGCCGGAGGCCGCGCGATGAGCCACGGCCGCTCTGCCCATCCCGCCGGCCGCGCCCCCTCCCAGCGCCAGCTTCGCGTCGGCGAGCTTGTCCGCCACGCGCTGGCTGATGTCTTCCAGCAGGGCACCGTCCACGATCCCGCGCTGGAAGGCATGGTCGTCACCGTTCCCGAGGTGCGCATGACGCCGGACTTGCGGCTCGCCACCGCCTTCGTCCTGCCGCTCGGCGGCAAGGGCGCCGACACGCTTCTCGCCACGCTCGACCGCCATCGCAAGTTCCTGCGCGGCGAGGTCGCCCATCGCGTCAACCTGCGCTTTGCGCCCGACCTCCGCTTCCGCCTCGACGAATCCTTCGAAGCCGGCGAGCGGATCGATTCACTGCTGCGCTCACCTGACGTGAAGCGCGATATCGACGGGGAATAGCCATCAGTGTCCCGCAAGCACAAAGGCCGCGCGGTTTCCGGCTGGCTCTGCCTCGACAAGGCCATCGGCCTCACCTCCACCGGCGCCGTCGGCTCGATCAAACGCCTGTTCGGCGCCGCCAAGGTCGGCCATGCCGGCACGCTGGATCCGCTTGCCTCGGGCGTCCTGCCGATCGCGCTCGGTGATGCCACCCGCACCGTCCCCTTCGTCCAGGACGGCCGCAAGGTCTACCGCTTCACCGTGCGCTGGGGTCAGGAGACCGACACCGACGATGCCGACGGCACGGTGGTGGAAACCAGCGACCTGCGTCCCGGGGCCGAGGCGATCAACGATCTCCTGCCCCGCTTCACCGGCGAGATCATGCAGCGCCCGCCGGCCTATTCGGCCATCAAGGTCGAGGGCCAGCGCGCCTATGACCTCGCCCGCGAGGGCGAGGCGGTGGTGCTCGACGAGCGCCCGGTCGTGATCCATCGGCTGGCGCTCACCGAAACGCCGGACCGCGACCACGCCGTCTTCGAGACCGAATGCGGCAAGGGTACCTATGTGCGTTCGCTTGCCCGCGATCTCGGCCGCATGCTCGGCTGCCGCGGCCATGTCGTGGCCCTCCGCCGCATGGTCGTCGGCCCCTTCGACACCGGAAACGCCGTCACCCTCGACGCGTTGATCGCCGCTCGCGAGGCCGGCGATGCCACCGCGCTCGACGCCTTCCTGATGCCGGTCGCCGTGGCGCTCTCCGAGCTGCCCGAAATCGCCCTCGGCGCCAACGATGCCGCCCGCATCGGCCGCGGCCAGTCGGTGTTGCTGCGCGGCGCCCGGGCGCCTCTCAAGGCGCCGGTGGCATATGCCAGCCACGCCGGCCAGGCCATAGCCCTTGGTGAAGTTTCCGAGGGCCAGTTCCACCCGACCCGTGTGTTCCGGCCGGGCTGAACCGCAAACTGCTTATAAATCAAGGATTTGTGACTTTGGCCTTTTCGCTGGCAATCCGCCGCCCTTTCCGCCATAGTCCGCCCGCTTCGCTGGCCGGGTGAGCCCTGCCGGCAAGGTGATCCGATTCCCGACCGTGCTGGACGACATCCCGGCCCTGGCCGCAGGCAATCGGCTTGATCTCAACCCAAACCTGAAGGACCCCGATGTCGATTACGCCCGAGCGCAAGCAAGAGCTTATCAAGGAATACGCCACCGGCGCCAACGATACTGGCTCGCCGGAGGTCCAAGTCGCGATCCTCTCCGAGCGGATCGCCAATCTCACCGAGCACTTCAAGGGTCACGGCAAGGACAATCATTCCCGCCGCGGCCTGCTCAAGATGGTGAGCAACCGTCGCAGTCTCCTCGACTACCTGCAGAAGACCGACGAGAAGCGTTACCAGACGCTCATCGAGCGCCTTGGCCTGAGGCGCTGACGCGAACACGGGCGGCGGGGCGCTTTGGCCTCGCCTTGCCGGATTCGCCGAAGAAACAGGTCGGCTGACCGCGCGGCGGCATGGGGCCGCCGCGGAACCGAAACGGACAGGCAAACAGAGCCATGGCAGGATCGCCAGCCGCTTTCTCGCCCGTTGCATGAGAGAGCGTCTCGCCGTCTTGCCCATGGCTCGCCTTGCGTGTCCGCTGCGCGAAAGGAATTGCCATGTTCGACATCAATCGTGTCGAGACCGAGTGGGCAGGACGCAAACTCGTACTCGAAACCGGTAAGCTCGCCCGTCAGGCTGACGGCGCGGTGCTAGCCACCTACGGCGACACCGCGGTGCTCGCCACGGTCGTCGCCGCCAAGGAAGAGCGGCCCGGCATCGACTTCTTCCCGCTCACCGTCAACTATCAGGAAAAGACCTTCGCCGCCGGCAAGATCCCCGGTGGCTTCTTCAAGCGCGAGGGCCGTCCGTCCGAGAAGGAGACGCTCACCTCGCGCCTGATCGACCGTCCCATCCGCCCGCTCTTCGCGCCGGGCTTCCGTTGTGAGACCCAGGTCGTCGCCACCGTGCTCTCGCACGATCTGGAGAACGACCCGGACATCGTCGCCATGGTCGCGGCCTCCGCCGCGTTGACGCTCTCCGGCGCCCCCTTCATGGGGCCCATCGGCGGCGCCCGCGTCGGTTTGATCAACGGCGCCTTCGTCCTCAACCCGCAGATCGACGAGATGATGGAATCGAAGCTCGATCTGGTCGTCGCCGGCACCCACGATGCGGTGCTCATGGTCGAATCGGAGGCGAGCGAACTCTCCGAGGACGACATGCTCGGCGCCGTCATGTTCGGCCACAAGGGCTTCCAGCCGGTCATCGACCTGATCATCCAGCTTGCCGAGCGTGCCGCCAAGGAGCCGCGCGCGGTCAACAAGCCGGATAATTCCGCGCTCTACGAAAAGGTAAAGGCCGCCGCCGAGAGCGGCCTGCGCGCTGCCTACGCGCTCACCGCCAAGACCGAGCGCCACGACGCCATCGAGGCGATCAAGGCCAAGGCCATTGCCGAGCTGGCGCCGGAGGGCGTCGAGGGTGCGCCTTCCGCGCAGTTGCTCGCCGACATGTTCAAGAAGCTCGAAAAGGCCATCGTGCGCAACGACATCCTCGACAAGGGCACGCGCATCGACGGCCGCGACCTGAAGACCGTGCGTCCCATCGTGGCCGAGGTCGGCCTGCTGGCGCGCACCCATGGCTCGGCGCTGTTCACCCGTGGCGAGACCCAGGCTCTGGTGGTTGCCACGCTCGGCACGACCGACGACGAGCAGTTTGTCGATGCCTTGCAGGGAACGTACAAAGAGACGTTCATGCTGCACTACAATTTCCCGCCCTATTCGGTCGGCGAGACCGGTCGCATGGGTTCGCCCGGCCGCCGCGAGATCGGCCACGGCAAGCTCGCCTGGCGCGCGATCCGGCCGGTCCTGCCGCCGCATCACGAGTTCCCCTACACGATCCGTCTGGTCTCGGAGATCACCGAATCGAACGGCTCCTCGTCGATGGCCACCGTCTGCGGCTCCTCGCTGTCGCTGATGGATGCCGGCGTGCCGCTCAAGCGGCCGGTGGCCGGCATCGCCATGGGCCTCATCAAGGAGGACGAGCGCTTCGCCGTGCTCTCCGACATCCTTGGCGATGAGGACCATCTCGGCGACATGGACTTCAAGGTCGCCGGCACGTCGGAAGGCGTCACCTCGCTGCAGATGGACATCAAGATCCAGGGCATCACCGAGGAGATCATGAAGGTCGCCCTCGGCCAGGCCAAGGACGGCCGCCTGCACATCCTCGGCGAGATGGCCAAGGCTCTGACCCAGGCCCGCGCCGAACTCGGCGAGTACGCCCCGCGCATCGAGGTCATCCAGATCCCGACCGACAAGATCCGCGAAGTCATCGGCACGGGCGGCAAGGTCATCCGCGAGATCGTCGAAAAGACCGGCGCCAAGATCAATGTCGAGGACGACGGCACGGTCAAGGTGTCCTCCGCCGACGGCAAGGCGATCACCGCCGCGCTCAACTGGATCAAGTCGATCGTCTCCGAGCCCGAGGTCGGCATGATCTACCAGGGCACCGTGGTGAAGACCGTCGATTTCGGCGCCTTCGTCAATTTCTTCGGTGCCAAGGACGGCCTCGTCCACATCTCCCAGCTCGCCGCCAACCGCGTCGCCAAGTCGACCGACGTGGTCAAGGAAGGCGACAAGGTGTGGGTCAAGCTGATGGGCTTCGACGAGCGCGGCAAGGTCCGCCTGTCGATGAAGGTCGTCGACCAGGAGACCGGCCTGGAGATCAAGCAGGACGAGAAGGCCGAAGCCGCCTCCTAGGGCAGCCTTCCGTCCACCGCCGCAGTCATCAACGGCCGGCGCTCCAAGGCGCCGGCCGTTTTTCTTGTTGGGCTGCGCTAGCCGGCCGCTGCGAGCGGCGGGGTCTGCTCGGCGCAGACCGTGCGATTGCGCCCGCCGGCCTTGGCCGCATAAAGCGCCGAGTCGGCAGCGGCCATGAGCTCGTCGGGCCCGGAGATCGTGCTGTCGGCCGTCATCGTCGCCACGCCGACGCTGGCGGTGACGGCGCCGAGCTTGGTCCCGGTATGCTCCATGCCCAGCCCCAGGATCGATTTGCGCAGGGCCTCTGCCAGCAGCATCGCGCCCTCTTCCGGCGTATTCGGAAGAATGGCCGCGAATTCCTCGCCACCGTAGCGTGCCGCCAGGTCGCTTGGCCGCCGCAGGGTCATCCTCAGCAGGTTGCCGATCGTGCGCAGGCAGGTGTCGCCGGCCGGGTGTCCGTAGGTGTCGTTATAGGCCTTGAAATGGTCGACATCGATGATCAGCAGGCTGAGCGGCATGCCGCTGCGGCGGCTTTGTGCGAAGGCCCGTCGCAGCGCGACGTCATAGGCCCGCCGGTTCGACAGTCCCGTCAGCCCGTCCTCGCTGGCCAGATTCATCAGGCGCTGGTTGACGTCGGTCAGGGTGGCCTCGGCCTGCTTGATCTGCGTGACATCGGTCATCAAGGTCAGAGAGCCGCCATCGGCCGTCGGGCGCACACGGGCCCTCAGCCAGCGACCGTCTCCCATCTGGATGTCGGTTTCTCCGGGTTGTGTGAAGTTGGCCAGTATGTGTTCGAGCCACGCGTCGATTGCCCCGGGCGCGACGTCGGTCTGTTCCCCGCGCTCGACCGAGGCGCGCAGGATATCCGCCAGCCACGCGCCGGGAACGCGCATCTCCGCGGTCAGCGGAAACATCGTCCGGTACTGCTCGTTGCACAGAACCAGACGCGCCTCCTTGTCGAACATCGCCAGGCCGTCCGCCATGGCCTCCATCGCCTCGCTCAAGCGACGTCGCCCCTCGGCAATCTCGTTCTCCAGCCGCTTGCGCTCGGTGACGTCGTGATTGTGGGTCAGTAGCCCGATGATGGTGCCGTCGCGATTGCGCAGCGGGAACTTCAGCGACGACGACCAGACGCGCGTGCCATCCTTGCGCAGGACCTCCTGCTCGACGATTTCGGGCTCGCCCGCCGCAAGCACGCGTTCTTCGTCGGCCCGGAAACCGCGCGCGACATCCTGCGCGTGGAAGTCGAAGTCGGTCTTTCCGATCACCGCGGCCACGTCCGCTGCGCCCAACTGACGGGCGGTCGCCGGGTTGGCGGCGAGGAAGTGTCCGTCGAGGTCCTTGGCGTTAACCGGTTCCGGCAGGCTATCGATGATGGCGCGATAGAAGAGGTTGGCTTGAGAAACCTCGCGGCGGCGGTCCGCATCTACCAATGCCAGCCCGGCGACCATGGTTGCCATGAATGTCATGATGGCGGTGACGGGCCCGCCCTCGACCAGCGTCTGCAGCCTGATTGCGGCCGGCAGCACAAGGAAGCCAATCGGGACGGCGAGCGATGTCGCGACCGCAAAGCCGAGGACGTCCCGCATCGTCGCCACGCGTCCGCGCCGAATGAAATGTCCGCCGATGCCGACGGCGGCACACGCCACGATCGAAACAACGCCGCCAGCGGTGCCGGAACCGCCGAGATGGATCCGATAGGCCGCCGCAGTCAATCCGGCGGCAACGCCGATCAGCGGGCTGCCAAAGAACCCGGCAAGCGCAATCAGCGCACCGCGCAGGTTGACGAAGATGCCCGGCCGGATTTCGAGCGGTACTTGCATGAGCAGGATGACGCCGGCGGCGGACAGGCCGATACCGAACGCTTCGCGATACCACCGCGCCTTGCCATCGATCCGGTCGACCCCGTGAGTCCAGACGGACACCAGGATCGCGAGAATCGCGAGATTCTGAAGCAGGCCCTGCCAGGAAGCACTCAACACGCCGGTCCCCATGAACGATGGAGACGACGCTCGCGATGTGCTCCACCTTTGCGGCAATGCCTGAGAGTGTGCCTGCCGGGCGTTATTTTTGGATTTGCCCGCCGCTGCTTTCGCAAAACGTGGTTTGGACACGGTAAAGAACCGGCTCGCAGGTGCCCCGCCATACCGAGCTTCTGGGGCCCATGCCTCCCGCGTTGCAGCGTCCACCGGACAATCGTTCCAATGTGGGCGCACCGCCATGCGCGCCGGCCTGTCCCGATACCGGAAGAAATATCAGGGGCTTGGCGCTCGTCACCAGCGACCGAAACAGGGGTTGCCCGCTGGTGCCTGGCACCCTAGTCTTGCTGCGGCGCAGCAAGAGGCGCCAACCCGGCGGCACGCTGAGAGAAGGGGTTCGGAGCTTGTCCTACTACCAGCTCTATGAACTGAACCACGCCGCCCTGGGGCCGTTCCGGGCCGCCGTCGATGCCACCAGGCTCTATTTCCAGAACCCGCTGAACCCGCTGGCGCACACGCCCTTCGGGCGCAACATGGCGGCGGCGGCGGAGCTCTTCGAGCGCACCACGCGCCGCTACGGCAAACCCGAATTCGGCATCGCCCGTACACGCATGGACGGCGTCACCGTACCGGTCGCCGAGCGCGTGGTGTGGGAGCGGCCGTTCTGCCGGCTCCTGCATTTCGACAAGGCGCTGCCCGACGGTGGCAACCAGCCGAAGCTGGTCATCGTCGCGCCGATGTCCGGCCACTACGCCACGCTCTTGCGCGGCACCGTCGCCGCCATGCTCCCCGCTCACGATGTCTACATCACCGACTGGATCGACGCGCGCATGGTGCCGCTCGCCGACGGCAGCTTCGACCTCGACGACTACATCGACTATCTGATTGCCATCCATCACCATCTCGGCCCCGGCGCCCATGTCATGGCCGTGTGCCAGCCCTCGGTGCCGGTGCTGGCGGCGATCGCTCTGATGGAGGCGGCCGGCGACGAGAACCTGCCGGCCACCATGACGCTGATGGGCGGGCCGATCGACACCCGCGTCAACCCGACTGCGGTCAATACGCTCGCCAACACCCACGATCTCGACTGGTTCCGGCAGAACGTCATCATGAAGGTGCCCTTTCCCCATCCGGGCTTCCTGCGCGACGTCTATCCGGGCTTCCTGCAGATTTCCGGCTTCCTGTCGATGAACTTCGACCGCCATGTCGACGCCCATCGCGATTTCTACCATCACTTGATCAGGGGCGACGGCGACTCGGCCGAGAAGCACCGCGAGTTCTATGACGAGTATCTGGCGGTGATGGATCTCACCGCCGAGTTCTATCTGCAGACCGTCGACACGGTCTTCCTGCGGCATGCCCTGCCGGAGGGCCGCATGATGCACCGCGACCGCAAGGTGCAGCCGGCGGCCGTCACCCACACCGCCATGCTCACCATCGAAGGCGAGCACGACGATATATCGGGCGTCGGCCAGACCAGGGCCGCGCACGATCTCACGGTCAACCTGCCGGCCGACAGGCGCGCCCACCACCTGCAGAAGGACGTTGGCCATTACGGCGTCTTCAACGGCACGCGCTTCCGCGCCGAGATCGCCCCGCGCATTGCAGAATTCATCGCCGGCCACGATGGCACCGGCCGCCCCAAGCGGGCCAACGGCGCTGCCGCCGGCGCCCGGGGACTCGCAGGGGGTGCCTCCGCGGCGCGGAAACCGCGGAACCGCAAGGTTACTCACAAGGTTACTCAATCGTAAACGGGGCGATTGGCCGGCAACCCGCTCGGGACATACGCTCCACCAACTCCCGTGTTGCCGGGCAGGGCGAAGGCGCCAAAGAGCCACGCCAGAATCGTGGAATCCCGTCACTCCGCGTCGCCGGCGCAACGCATGCGCGAAAAATCGGACACCCCCTGTCCGATTTTTCTTGAATCGCACGATGGGTCTTCCCACCTTCAAAATCGTTACGTAAGATAGACGTAAGACTAACGTACGATATAGAGGACGGACATGGTCAATCAGAATGCCCTGCGTCCGGCATGGACGCCCCTGACGATCCTGCTGATGGTCATCGGCTTCATGACCTTCTGGCCGCTCGGCCTGGCGATGCTCGCCTACATCATCTGGGGCGATCGTATTCCCGAGGTCCGGCGGCACTTCGGAGAGATGAAGCGCGAGTTCCACGGAGGGAGCTGCCGGAGCAGCCGCTCCAGCGGCTATCGGAGCGGCAACGCCGCCTTCGACGACTACCGCGCGCGCGAGTTGCGCCGGCTCGACGAGGAGCGCCGCAAGCTCGATGAGGAACGGCGCGAGTTCGAGGAGTTCGTGCAGAACCTGCGTCGTGCCCGCGACCAGGAGGAGTTCGAGCGCTTCCAGCGCGAGCGCCCCTCGCGCCGGGCCGACCAGATCGACCTTTAGCCCCGCAGAAATGTGGGCTCATGAAACGGCGGGACCGGAAAAGGCCCCGCCGTTTTCGTGTCGAGCGGCCGCGCAGCCCATGGAATCGCGGCCAAGCGGCAAAATCCACAGATTCAACCGCGACCCTGGCGCTAGCTATTTTTTGATCGTGGGATACCTGGACGATGATCGGTTGGCGCTTCCAATGGTGCCCAGCGAACAAAAAGTGAATCACATCGGTAACCGCCCTGTGGCACAATCCCGCCACAGCCTTGATTCGCTTGGAATCTCTCGTCTCCATGCCGATTCTCGTTCGCACCGCCGCCAGCACCCGCTTCGAGATCACCACCGAGAGCGGCTATGTGCCCGTCGACATCCGCCGCCACCCGCGCGCGCGGAGCTATACGCTGCGCGTCGCCGGCCCCGGCAGGCCGCCCATCCTCACCATGCCGCAGCGCGGGTCCCTGGCCGAGGCGCACCGCTTTCTCGAGCGCCACGCCGGCTGGCTCAGGCGCCAGATCGACCGCCTGCCACCGGCAATCCCGATTGCCGATGGCTGGCCGGTGCCGCTCCGCGGCGTTCTCCACACCATCCACCATGATCCCGCCCGCCGCGGCACGGTCACCGTCGGCGAGGACGACAACGGCCCGGCGCTCTACGTCTCCGGCGATGCGGCCCATCTCCGCCGCCGCGTCATCGATTTCTTGAAGCGCGAGGCGCGCCGCGACATCGAGGCGGCGGTCGCCCGTCATGCGGATCGTCTGGGCGTCAAGCCGAAGGCGGTGCGCACCCGCGATCAGATCACCCGCTGGGGCTCGTGCACCACCACCGGGCATCTGTCCTTCTCGTGGCGGCTGATCATGGCGCCGCCGTTGGTGCTGGATTATCTCGCCGCCCACGAGGTGGCCCATCTTGCCGAGATGAACCACTCGCGCCGCTTCTGGCAGCTGTGCAAGTCGCTGTCGCCGGAGACCGACGCCGCCCGCGCCTGGCTCGCCAAGCAGGGCCCGGCGCTGCATGCCATCGGCGCCGACGAAGGCGTGACGGCCAAGGCCGCCTGACGACGCGTTCGGCGCAATCCACCTCAGGTAATCGGTGTTCAGTTCGTGTTGGGCTTTGGGGCTTCCTCCCCTCACCCTTCGCGCCTAACGTGCTGCGCTCCTAAGGCGCAAAGCCCTCTCCCTTCCAGGGAGAGGGGGGATATGCGGCGGCACGGAATCCGACGTCAGCCGGGACGCGGTCCCATACGGTTATAGGCGTCGAGCGCCGCCACCTTGTAGCCTTCGGCAAGCGTCGGATAGTTGAAGGCGTTGTCGACGAAATAGTCGATGCCGCCGCCGAGGTTGAGCACCGCCTGGCCGATATGGATGAGCTCGGTGGCGCCCTCGCCGACGATGTGCGCGCCGAGCAGCCTGCGGTCGTCGAGCGAGAACAGGAGCTTCATCATGCCGCTCTCCAGCCCCATGATGTGCCCGCGCGAGACCTCGCGCAGGCGCGCGATGCCGACCTCGTAGGGGATGTGCTTCTCGCGCACCTGCGCCTCGGTGAGCCCGACGGTGGAGATCTCCGGCACCGCATAGATGCCATAGGGAAAATGCTCCGGCGCCGTCGGCGTCGGCGCGTCGAAGGCGTGGCAGGCGGCGATCCGTCCCTGCTCCATCGAGGTCGATGCCAGGCTCGGGAATCCGATCACGTCGCCGGCGGCGTAGATGTGCGGCACGCTGGTCTGGAAGGTCACCGGGTCGACCTTCAGTCGTCCGCGCGCGTCGGCCGTCAGCCCGCAATTCTCCAGCCCCAGCTCCTTGGTCGCGCCCTGGCGGCCGGCGGCGTAGAGCAGCATCTCGCTGCGCACCGTGCGCCCGTCGGAAAGGAAGCTCACCGTATGGTCCTCTCCGTCCAGTTCCACGCGCTCGACATGGGCGCCGAAACGGAACTGGATGCCGCGCTTCCTGAGGTCATGCACGAATTCCTCGATGATCTCGCGGTCGATGAATTCGAGAAAGTCCTCGCGCGGCTCGATCACCGTCACCGGCACGTCGAGCGCCGAGAAGATGGTGGCGTATTCGATGCCGATGACGCCGGCGCCGACCACCGTCAGGCTCTTCGGCACACGCGGGTCGGTGGCGATCATGTCGCTGTCGAAGACGTTGCGGTCGTTGAAGGGAATGCCGGGCGGGTGGAAGGGCGCGGTGCCGACCGCGATGACGATCTTGTCGCTCTCGAAGCCGTGCTCTTCCAGGTGGGTTTTCACCGTCAGGCAATGCGGATCGACGAAGCGCGCCACGCCGCCGAAGGTCTTGACGCCATTGCGGGCGAACTGGTGCTCCAGCACCTCGATCTCGTGGTCGAGCGTCATGCGCAGGCGCGCGCCGAGATCCTTGCCCTCGATGTCCTTCTTCACCCGGTAGGCGAGCCCGTAGAAGCCGCGCTCGCGCCAGCCCGAGAGGTTGAGCACGGTCTCGCGCAGCGTCTTTGAGGGAATCGTGCCGGTATTCACCGAGACGCCGCCGAGCCTGAGGCGGTTCTCGATGACCAACACGCTCTTGTCGAGCTTGGCTGCCTGGATGGCGGCGCGGCGCCCGGCCGGGCCGCTGCCGATGACGATGAGGTCGAACCGGTCCATATCCTTCCCCCGCGGACGTCGCCCGGCTGGCAGCATACACAAAGCCGCGACGCTGTCGCGAGGCGACAGCCGAGGGGTGGAGCGTAATCCGGCGTGCCTATCCGCCGAAGAGCTTCTGCAGGAAGGTGGCGATCGGTCCCTCGCGCCGGTGCGGCCCGACAGCTCCGGGCGGCACCGGGCCGCTCTGGTCGATCCAGCCGCCCTGCGGCATATCGGGACCGGAAGCCACCGCGCCGCCGCCTGGGCCGAGCACCATCGGCGCGCCCTGCGCCTGCGCCGTCACCATGTCGGAGGGGTAGAGCGGCCGCCCGGCATAGCGGGCATTGCCCGGGTTGCCGAACTGGTAATTGCCCGGCAGGTCCGCCACCGCCTGGCCCTGGAGCGCCGCGCTCATGAAACGCTGCCAGGCGATCGCCGGCAGGCTGCCGCCGGTGGCGTGCTTGGTTGGCGAATTGTTGTCGTTGCCGAACCAGACGCCCGTGGTCAGCGCGCCGGTGTAGCCGACGAACCAGGCATCGCGAAAGTCCTGGGATGTGCCGGTCTTGCCGGCGACCGGCCAGCCCTTGAGGCGCGCGTTGGTGCCGGTGCCGTCGATCACGGTCTCCGACAGCATGGCATTCATCATGCCGACATAGGTCGGGTCGACCACCTGCCCCGGCCCGGTGCCGCTGCGCTCGTAGAGCACCTTGCCCTTGGCCGTGGTGATCCGCTTGATGGCGTAGGGGATGATGCCGTGCCCGCCATTGGAGAAGGGCACGTAGGCCGCGGTCAGCTCCAGCGGCGTCACTTCCGATGTGCCGAGCGCGATCGAGGGCGTCGCCATCAGCGGCGAGACGATGCCGAGCCGCCGCGCCGTGGCGGCCACGGCCGCAGGCGTCACGATGGCGGTGAGCTGCGCCGAGACCGAGTTGAGCGAATCGGCGAGCGCCGTCCTCAGCGTCACCGGCCCCTTGTATTTGCGGGTGTAGTTCTCCGGCTTCCACCCGGCGATCGACACCGGCTGGTCGACCATCACCGATTCGGGGATCATCCCGTCTTCCAGCGCGGTCAGGTAGACGAAGGGCTTGAAGGCCGAGCCCGGCTGGCGGTGGGCGTCCACCGCCCGGTTGAACGGGCTCTCCTTGTAGTCGCGCCCGCCGACCATGGCCTTCACCGCGCCGTTCGGCGCGATCGCCACCAGCGCCGCCTGGCTGACGTCGTACTTGGCGCCGCCCTCGGCGAGCGTCTGCGAGATCGCGTCGGCCGCCTCCGTCTGCATGGTGAGGTCGATGGTGGTGTCGACGATGATGTCCTGGTCGATCGAACCGCCGACATATTGCGGCAACCGGTCCATGATCCAGTCGGCGACGTAGCGGCCGCTGCCGTCGGCGACGTCGTGCACCGCGGTCACCGGCACCGACATGGCAAGGCTCGCCTGGCGCGAGGTGATGTAGCCGGCGTCCTGCATGGCGGCGAGCACCGTCTGCATGCGCGCTTCCGAAGCCGCCGGGTGGGTCGCCGGCGAGTAGTTGGCCGGCGCCTTCAGCATGCCGGCGAGCGTCGCGGCTTCGGCCAGCGTCACGTCGCGTGCCGACTTGCCGAAATAGCGGTGCGCCGCGGCGTCCACGCCATAGGCGCCGGCGCCGAGATAGACGCGGTTGAGGTAGAGCGCCAGGATCTGGTTCTTCGACAGGCGCATCTGCAGCCAGACGGCCAGGATCATCTCCTGAACCTTGCGCTCGAAGGTGCGCTCCGGCTTGAGGAACAGGTTCTTGGCGAGCTGCTGGGTCAGCGTCGAGCCGCCCTCGACCACGTGGCCGGCCTTGAGGTTGACGATCGCGGCGCGCACCAGGCCGATCGGGTCGATGCCGAAGTTCCAGTAGAAGCGCCGGTCCTCGATCGCGATCACGGCTTGCGGCAGGTAGGGCGGCATCTGGTCCAGCCTGAGCGCCTCGCCGGTGGAATCGCCGTGATTGGAGATGAGCGCGCCGTTGGAGGCGAGGATGCGCACGTTGACGGCGCGCGGCGGCACCGACCAGTCGGCCATCGGCGGCAGCTTCGAGGCGTAATAGGCGACCACCGAGCCGACCAGCCCGATGCCGATGATGACGGCGACGACGGCCCAGTGGAGGATCGTTCGGAGGGTCCTGTTCATGAAACCGATCAGCGGCCCGTCGGCGCCGTTCTTGCGCCGCCGCTTGCCGCCGCCCTTGCCCTTCTGCCGGGGCGTGCGCCCCCTGGCGGCCTTGCCGTTCTTTCGCGCTGCCACGGGGGGTCGGTTTCCTCGAACACGGGAACACGGGTCTCCATGGCGGCGGGTCAACGCCCGTTCCGCCCCCCGGTTCCGGATTTCGAAGCTAAATGCGGCGATTTAAGGGGCGGTTAATGGGGCGTTACGCCAAGTCGTTGATTTGAAAGGGTTTGCCCGAAACGGGGGCGGCCCGCATAACAGCCATCTAGCAACGAAACCCAAAATCCGCATCAACAAGGTTCGCGGTATGTTTTCGCCGGCTCGCGTGGAGGGAGGCTTTCGACACGAAGCGGAAATTCAGCCAACTGAAATCCTGCCGGTTGCCTTGAATCCTATGGCCAAAATAAGCCAGTCTGTTGTTTCAGCTCCGTGCGGCTACTGAGTGGGTCGGAGCATGGCCGCCAGGTTGGCCGACATGCTTTTGAACGCATGTGTCTCTCACTTGCGCGAGCGACGGGCGCCAACCCGCCGATTCGAGCCCCCGCGAAAAGGAGAGAGCCAGATGGACAAGAGCAAGCGGCATTTGACTCTGGTCTTCTGCGTTCACGTTGCAGCGGGGGTTGTCCTGGCAGTCTTGCCATCCCGTGCAATCGCGGGGGCCAAAGATCAGCTTCGCGAACTCCAGGCCATCCTCGCGCAACGCGATTGCTATGACGGCACGATCGATGGCGCCTGGGGCAGAATGACGGAGGCTGCCGTCGCCGCCTTTTCGATTGCCTCCGGCACCGCGATCCGGCCCCCGATCGACGTCGCGACGCTTGCAGCGGTGAAAGCCAGCGCCGCCAGATGCCGGCGACCGTCAGCGATGGCACCGGTCGCATCGCCCACCAGGCCAGAGTTCACAGCCGGCAAGCCGGAGACGATCTACACGCGGGCGCAGCTGGTCGCGCATGGGCTTCATTATTGGCCCGACGGCAACATCGGTGTGGTGCCCAAGGGAAATGGACAGGCGGATTTCTACGCCGCCAACAGCATACGCAGCGCACACACCACTGGCACGCTCGCCGCGCCCGCCGCAAGAACCGTGCGGACCGCTTTCGACATAAAAGGGGTTGGTACGCAATACGCCTATCGCGCGGGCGGCCCGGTGTATCGGGACGACAGCACCGGCATGTTGCTGATGTTGTATCACGCCGAGCGCCACTTCAGCGGCAACGGTGCGATCTTCTACAGCGAGATCGGCATGGCCGTGTCAACCAACGACGGCCGGAGCTTTCGCGACCTCGGCATTGTCCTGTCGCCCCATGTCTCTCCCTCGCCTCGGTTCACGGTCGAGATGGGCGGCGGTACGTTCACCGTTCACGACGGCTATTTCTACGTGTTCTTTCGCGACGCGATGAGCCGCGACGACGGCGTCAACCTAGCGGTCGCCCGGGCGCCGGTCGGTGAGGTTGTTCGTGCGGCGAAGCAGGGCAAGGCCCCTCTTTTCCGCAAGTACTACGGCGGCGCCTTTTCCGAGCCGGGACGAGCCGGTCGTGCAACCGCGCTGGAGGCCGGCAATCCGCTGAACCGCTGGATGTCGGTGACCTACAACACCGCGCTCGACCGGTTCGTGCTGGTCATCTCGAAGACCCAGGGCAGCGTGTTGTCGACGCTGTATCTGACGACCTCCAAGGACGGGATCAAATGGTCGGTGCGAGTGCCGATCCTCACGCGTAATGCCGAGCTGTTCTACCCCTCCATCATCGGCGTGACAGGAAACCAGCTGACCACAGGCGACAAGTTCTATGTCTATTTCACGGCCTCCGAAAACTGGCGCAACCGCTGGGCCGATGCCGATCTCAAACGCGTCGCGGTCGGCCTGACCGGGCGGATGATCGAGCCACCGCATCAATGGGACTTCAATACGCCCGGCGATGCCGAGGGCTGGACACCTCTCAACCAGATCGCCGCCTTCGACGTGGCCAAAGGCGCTCTGACGGTGACGCCGAGCGGTCACGACCCCTACATGTCGTCGCCGAGTCTCAGTGTCGACACCAGCCGCTATTCGAGGATCGAAGTGCGGTTGAAGACGCAGACCTTCGCAGTCGGACAATTCTTCTTCACAAGCGGTGTCAACCAGGGCTTCAGCGAAGCCAACTCAAAGCGGTTTCAAATCACGCCCGGTCCATTCCGCGTCTACACGGTCAACATGGGCCAACTGCCTGGCTGGCGAGGAACGTTGAGCAAGGTCCGTTTCGATCCGACCGACCAGACCGCGCCGGTTACCATCGACTACATACGTCTGCTGCCATGAGTCACCCACGCCGATGGCGCGCGCTGCGTGCGCGAACTCGGCCTTGCACGCGCCGGCGCGGCCGGCTCCATCGCCACTTTCGCGGTGCCGGTACCCCTCACCCTGTCCCTCTCCCACCAAACACGGGCTTGCCCGTGTTTGGATTCGAAAATGGCCAAAGTCGGAAACATCCGACTTTGGCTGGGAGAGGGGACGAATACGGCAGACGCCGTTCCGTTGGGGGCAAGTGCCCCAATGCGATTGCCCTGAGCTGTGGAGCTCCACAGGGGGGTGGCGCGCCGCAGATGCCGAGCGACGCCCGCATGTCGAGCCCCTAATGAAAATCCCGCGACTTCGGCATGACGCGCACATTGCGCGGGTGACCGGAGGGGCGCGCATAGGTCGGGTGCACGGCCTCGTCGGCGCGCGACAGCGCCGGCTCGGCGACAGGCCCGTCCGACAGGCGGCCAAGTTCGGCCGTGCGGTCGTGGATGACGGTCGTCATCAGATGGATGACGCCCTCCGGGCTCTTCTGCACGCGCCCCTCGAGGAGGGCGAGCCGCGCCCCCATCACCTGGCGGCGGAAGCGCTCGAAGTCGCGCGCCCAGATGAGGGCGTTGGCGATCCCCGTCTCGTCCTCCAGCGTCATGAAGACGGCGTTGCCCTTGCCCGGCCGCTGGCGGACGAGCACCACGCCGGCGACCTTGGCCCGCGCCCCGTCGGGGATCGCGGCAAGCCCGGCGCAGGTCGTCACCCCCTCGCCGCGGAAGAGGTCGCGCAGGAAGCGCATGGGATGCGCCTTCAGCGACAGGCGCAGCGTCTGATAGTCGGCGACCACGTGCTCGTTGAGCGCCATGTCCGGCAGCGCCGCGTCGGGCTCGGCGGCCAGCTCGGCCGAATCGGCGGCGGCGAAGAGCGGCAGCGGCGAATCGTCGGGCAGCCGCCGCACCGCCCACAGCGCCGCCCGGCGGTCGAGACCCAGCGAGCGGAAGCCGTCGGCGTCGGCGGCAAGTTTCAGCGCCCGGTGCGGCAGACGGGCGCGCCGCCACAGGGTCTCGACGCTGTCGTAGCCGGCGCCCCGCATCGCCACGAGCGCCCCCGCCCAGTCCTCATGGAAGCCATCCACCTGGCGGAAGCCCAGCCGCAAGGCCAATGACCCGTCCCCCCGCGCTTCCAGCGTGTTGTCCCACTGGCTGAAATTGACGTCGATGGAACGCACCTCGACTCCGTGCTCGCGCACGTCGCGCACGATCTGCGCCGGGGCGTAGAAGCCCATCGGCTGGGAATTGAGCAGCGCGCAGGCGAAGACCGCCGGGTGGTGGCATTTGATCCAGGCCGAGACATAGACGAGCTTGGCGAACGAGGCGGCGTGGCTCTCGGGAAAGCCGTATTCGCCGAAGCCCTTGATCTGGGCGAAGCAGCGCTCGGCGAAATCGCGCCTGTAGCCGCGCTTGACCATGCCCTCGACCAGCTTCTCCTCGAAGGTGTGGATGGTGCCGGTATGGCGGAAGGTCGCCATGGCGCGGCGCAAGCCATTCGCCTCCTCCGGCGTGAACTGCGCCGCCACCATGGCGATCTTCATCACCTGCTCCTGGAAGAGTGGCACGCCCAGAGTCTTGCCGAGCACCTGTTGCAGTTCGTTCGCCGGCCCATGCTCGGGCGCGGGCGATGGGTAGTGCACCGCCTCGCGCCCCTCGCGGCGGCGGAGATAAGGGTGCACCATGTTGCCCTGGATCGGCCCCGGCCTGACGATCGCCACCTCGATGACGAGGTCGTAGAAGGCCTTCGGCTTGAGCCGCGGCAGCATCGACATCTGCGCCCGTGATTCCACCTGGAACACGCCGATCGAATCGGCCCTTTGCAGCATGGCGTAGACGCCCTTGTCCTCCTTCGGCACGCTGGCGAGGCTGTGCGCGATGCCTGAGTGGCGGCTGAGCAGCTCGAACGACTTGCGGATGCAGGTCAGCATGCCGAGGCCGAGCACGTCGACCTTCATCAGGCCGAGCGCGTCAAGGTCGTCCTTGTCCCATTCGACGAAGGTGCGGTCCTCCATCGCGGCGTTGCCGATCGGCACCGTCTCGTCCAGCCGGCCGCGCGATAGAACGAAGCCGCCGACATGCTGGGAAAGGTGGCGCGGGCTGCCGAGCAGTTGGTTGGCGAGGTCGATGACCCGGCGGATGACGGGGTTCTTGGGGTCGAGTTCGGCCTCGCTGATCTGCGCATCGGCGATCTCTGTCCCCCAGCTTCCCCAGTTGGTGGCGGCAAGCCGCGCCGTCACGTCCTCGGTCAGCCCCATCGCCTTGCCGACCTCGCGGATGGCGCTCCGCGGCCGATAGGTGATGACCGTGGCGGCGATGCCGGCGCGGTCGCGGCCGTAGCGCTGGTAGATGTGCTGGATGACCTCCTCGCGCCGCTCGTGCTCGAAATCGATGTCGATGTCGGGCGGCTCCTGCCGCTCGGTCGAGATGAAGCGGGCGAACAGCAGGTCGCTCTCGGCCGGGTCGACGGCGGTGATGCCGAGAACGTAGCAGACGGCGGAATTCGCGGCCGAGCCGCGCCCCTGGCAGAGGATGCCCTGGTCCTCGGCATAGCGCACGATGTCGTGGGTGGTGAGGAAGTAGGGCGCGTAGTTGAGCTGGGCGATCAGCGCCAGTTCTTGCCTGAGCAGCTTGACGACCTTGTCGGGCACGCCGCCTGGATAGCGCCACGGCGCCCGCCGCCAGGTGAGTTCCTCCAGCCAGCCCTGCGGCGTCCAGCCGGGCGGCACCGGCTCCTCCGGATATTCGTAGCGCAGTTCACCGAGCGAGAAGTCGATGCGGTCGAGGAGATAGCCGGTCTCGGCGATCGCCTCCGGCGCGTCGGCGAAGAGCCGCGCCATCTCGTCCGGCGCCTTCAGGTGGCGTTCGGCATTGGCCTCCAGTTTCTTGCCCGCAGTCTCGATGGTCACGCCCTCGCGGATGCAGGTGACCACGTCCTGCAGCGCCCGCTGGGTAGCGTCGTGATAGAGCACGTCGTTGACGGCGATGAGCGGCACGCCGGCTTCTGCTGCCAGTGACCTCAGCCCGATGAGCCGCCGCCGGTCGTCGCCGCGCCGATGCATGGCGGCGGCGACCCACACCGCGCCCGGTGCCGCCTCGTTCAAGCGCGGCAGCAGGGTCGCCAGTCCCTCTCCCCGCCGCTCCGGCATGACGATGAGGAGGAGGTCGCCGGCGTGGTCGAGAAGATCGCCGAGTTCGATGAAGCATTCGCCCTTGGGCGCGCGGCGGTTGCCGGCGGTGAGCAGGCGGCAGAGGCGACCCCAGCCGACACGGTTCTCCGGATAGGCGATGATGTCGGGGGTGTCGTCGGCGAATGTCAGCCGCGCGCCGACGGCGAGGTCGAAGGGCAGGTCGGCGCCCTGCTCTTTGCGAAAAGCCGCCTTCGCTTCCTCCAAAGCGCTGTAGGCCCTCACCACCCCCGCCACCGTATTCCGGTCGGCGATGCCGATGCCGGCATGGCCGAGAGCGAGCGCCTGGCCGACCAGATCGCGCGCATGCGAGGCGCCGCGCAGGAAGGAGAAGTTGGTTGTTGTCGCCAGTTCCGCGTAGCGGGTCATGCGAAGGTCCCGTGGATGAACCAGCGCGGGCTCGAGCCCTCCTCGCCGTACTGCCCTTCGCGGAAGACCCAGAAGCGCCGTCCGGCGCTGTCTTCCACGCGGTAGTAGTCGCGGGTGAGCGAATTGTCGGTGTCCCGCCACCATTCCGGTGCGATCCGCTCCGGCCCCTCGGCGCGGGCGATCTCGTGCAGCACGCGCCGCCAGCGGAAGCGGAGCGGCGGGCCGTCCGGCACCTCGGCCAGGGTCTCGATCGGTTGCGGCCGGCCGAAGAGATAGAGTGGTCGTGCCGGCGGCATGCCGGGGGCGGGCGCTCCCCAGTCGCCACCGTTTGCCTTGGCCACCGAAGCGGGCAGGGTGCGGGCGGAGCGCTCCGGGATATGCGTGTCGCGCCGGGCGAGACGGCGCACCGCTTCCGCGCCGAAGCGCGCGCCCAGGCGATCGATCAGGTCGGCGACCTCTTCCTCCTCGACCAGGCGCCCGTCGAGGCTCGCCTGCGCCGGGGCGAACGGTTCGCTGGCGATGACGCCAAGCCGGATGACGTCGAAGCCGAAACCGGGATCGAGCGAATCCTCGATGCTGTCGAGCCGTTCGCGGAAGAGCCGCATCAGCGCCTTGGCGTCGCGGAGCGGCCGGCCGGTCTCAACCGCGATGCGCCGCACCATGCCGTCGGTCCGCAGGAACGCCGCCTCGAAGGCGCGCCCGCCTTCGCCGCGCCCTTCCAGGATGCGCATAGCCTCGCTTGCCAGGCCGGTAAGGATGGCGAGGATGGTGTCGATGTCGGCGATCGGCTCGACGCTGTGCCGCTCGACGACGCAGGCGGGCAGCGGCCGGCGCGGCGTGATGCCGATATCCTCACGGCCCAGCGTCCGGTCGAGCTTGGCCGGCAGGTCGGCGCCGAAACGGGCGGCGAGCGGCGCCCGCGGGCGCGCCATGAGGTCGCCGATGGTCTTCAGACCGGCCCTGGCCAGTGCCGTGACGGTTTCGGGTTCGAGGCCGAGGGCAGCGACCGGCAGTCCGCGCACGGCTTCGCTTTCCTTGCCAGGCGCTACGATCGCGACGCCGCCGAAGCGGGCGAGCGCGCTGGAGGCGTCCGGCGTTCCGGCGATGCTGGCGCTGACCCCGATCCCGGCCTGGTGGCAGCGTTGCACGAGGTCGTCGCGCAGCTTTTCCTCGCCGGAAAAGAGATGGGCGCAGCCGGTGATGTCGAGGATGAGCCCGTCGGGCGGCGCGAGCGCCACCAGCGGCGTATAGCGGTCGCAGACGTCGGCGAGCCGTTCGAGCAGCGCCGCATCCGCTTTTCCGTCCATCTCCACCGTCAGCAGGTCCGGTATTCGTGCCCGTGCGTCGGCGAGCGTCAGGCCGGGAGTCAGACCCAGCGCCAGCGCACGGCGGTCGACGGCCACAATGCGCAGGGCATTGGCGGCCGTCTCGAAAAGAACCAGCGGTGTCTCATCCTGTCCGTGCCAGTCGCTGGAGCGGTGCAGCCGGTCGGCGGGCAGGAACGGGAACCACAGCGCCAGATAGCGGCGCCGCTTCTCGGAAGAGACGTCGGTCACGGTCCCACTCCACACGCCAGCGCGCTCCGGCGATGCCGGCGCGGTGGCGCAACAAGGCGATATCGAGGGTCGGATATCCGGGCGATCCTGCGGCGAGCGCCGGGGAGGGCCCCGCCGCGATCGACCAGCGCGTCAGCGCCGCGCTCGGACCGGAGGCGCCGACGCGCAGCAGGAAGGCGGTGACGCCCGATCGCTCGGTGGACAGCGCCAGGCGCCGCGTTGCCGTCAGGTCGAGGACCCTCGGCGACCCCCAGGTCTCGATGACGACGGCGCCCAGCGCCGGGCAGCGCACCGCTTCGACGCCGGCACGGAGCGCGGCGACCGCATCATGCGCCCCGACCAGGATCAGCGCATCCGGATCGAGGCCAAGTTCGGCGAGGCCCGGCGCATAGAGGCCGCCGGTCTCGGTTTCCGCAAAGGCTTGCCGGATCCACATCATGGCGCGACCGGAAGGTGCGGCGCGCAGCATCAGCCCGGCCACGAAACCCGCGGCGGCGGGCGCATCCGCCCCCGCGGAGAGCACCTCATGCAGGCTGCCACGCGCGAGCCCCCCACCGAGCGCATCGTCCACGGCTGGGGCGCCGCAGGTGAAGCGCTCGCGGGATGCGGCCGGGCCGACGGTGCAGGTCCGCCGCAGGGCATTGATCACGCCAAGCGTCGCAGGCATCAGTTTGTTCCTGTTTTGTTCTATTCCACCGCCATCCGCGACAAGAGTCAATGGCGTTCGGATTTCAGCGCCGGAACAGCCGTGCCAGCTTGGCCAGCCGTCGGCGCACGGCATAGCCCCGGATGGCGCGGCGGAGAGCACCGCGCCGCCCGAAGAACGGGCTGTCGCGATTGATGAAGAACAGGTCGTGGCGATGGCGCAGCCCGGCGAATGCCGGCCCCAGAGCGGCCGCAATGCTCTCCGCCTCGCGCCTGTCGTTGCACTCGACGTCGACGACATGAATGAAGACGCGCGTGTGATCGAGCGAAGCGAGGATGGCGCGCTCGGCGCCCTCGGTGTCGATCGAGAGGTAGTGCACCTCGTCGATCCCGTATTCGGCCAGAATGTCGTCCAGTCGCCGGACCGGTACGTCGATGATCGTCGTATTGCCGCCGAAGCGGGCGACCTCGCGCTCGACCCGCGCCATGTGATCCGGCGACGCGGTGTCGGCAAGCCCGCTCAGCATCTCGCTATGGCCGGTCACCTGGCGGAACGGCAGGATGCCGTTTTCGGCGCCGACGGCGACGTTCAGCGTGGGCACCTTGCGCGCCTTGGTAAGCGCCGTGAAGACCGCCGGGTTCGGCTCGATGCACAGGCCGCGCCAGCCGCGCTCACGCTCGAAGACCAGCGTATTGCTCAACGTCGTGCCGTCATGCGCACCGATATCGACGAACACCCCGTCGCGCATGCCCTGGAAGACGGCGCTGTCGAGAAGAAAATCCTGCCCGATCTGACCGGAATAGGTGACCATGGGAGCCTTCGCCGGGGGAAGCGTTGCGCTTGGGCGATGCCGGGATACTCGAAGACGAGGGCCAAGGTCGAGTCTTCCAGGCGATCCCCCTCGCCATCCCTGCGCCGGCGCGGCATAGTCCGGCCATGCCGAAAACAGATTCCGCACCGTCCTCGCTTGGCCCCGGCGACCACGTCTTCCTGGTCGATGGCTCGTCCTTCGTCTATCGCGCCTTTTTCCAGTCGATCAAGCAGGACGCCAAATACAACTACCGCTCGGACGGGCTGCCGACCGGTGCGCTGCGTCTGTTCTGCGCCAAGCTCTACCAGTTCGTGCGCGAGGGCGCGGTCGGCATCATGCCCACCCATCTCGCCATCGTCTTCGACAAGTCGGAGGACACCTTCCGCAAGGAGATCTACCCCGACTACAAGGGCACCCGCCGCGAGATGCCCGACGAGTTGAAGCCGCAGTTCCCGCTGATGCGCGAGGCGGTCAAGGCCTTCGGCCTCGAGCCAGTGGAGAAGGAGGGCTACGAGGCCGACGACATCATCGCCACCTACGCCAAGGAGGCAGAAGCGGCGGGCGCCGAGGTGCTCATCATCTCCTCCGACAAGGACCTGATGCAGCTCGTCGGCGATCACGTCGAGTTCTACGATTTCGAATCCGGCACGCGCGGCCGTCCCGGCTACCGGCCCGAGCGGCGCATCGACCGCCAGGGCGTCATCGACTATTTCGGCGTGCCGCCGGAGAAGGTCATCGACGTCCAGGCGCTGGTCGGCGACACCTCGGACAATGTTCCCGGCGTACCCGGCATCGGCATCAAGACCGCCTCGGCGCTCATCGGCGAATATGGCGATCTCGACACGCTGCTTGCCAATGCCAGCTCGATCAAGCAGCCCAAGCGCCGGCAATTGCTCATCGATTTCGCCGATCAGGCGCGCATGTCACGCACGCTCGTTACCCTCCACGACGATGTCGAGTCCGGCACGCCGCTTGCCGCCACCCGCATGCACGACCTCGACGCGGAAAAACTCATCGGCTTCCTCAAGGCGATCGAGCTGTCGACGCTGACCAAGCGCGTCGCCGAGGCGACCGGCGCCGATCCCAACGCTGTCGAAGCCGACCCCGCCATCCGCTCCGCCAAGCACCACGACGCCACCTTCGCCGCCCGCCTCGTGCCGCACGACGAGGACGCCCATGCCACACCCTCAGCACCGGTTCGGTGTCGTCCCCTCTCCCCTTGTGGGAGAGGGACAGGGTGAGGGGGCCGGGGAGGGGGGTACTGGCACAGTGCCAGCCGCCAACGGCCACGCCCATCCGGCCGCCGCCGTCGCGGCGGGAGCCGCGGCTGCCACTGCCGTCCCCGTCGACCGCACCAAATACGAGACGGTCACCACGCTCGCCCGCCTCGACGAATGGATCGCCGAGGCTGAGGCCCAGGGCCGCGTCGCCATCGACAGCGAGGCCAGCGGGGCGGACCCCATGCAGGCCGATCTCTGCGGCGTCAGCCTGGCGCTTTCCCCCGGCCGCGCAGCTTACCTGCCGCTCGCCCACAAGTCGGGCGAGGCCGATCTCCTCGGCGACAACGTCGCTCCCGGCCAGATTCCGGCCAAAGACGCGCTTGCCCGCCTGAAGCCGCTGCTCGAAGACACCGCGGTCCTCAAGATCGCCCAGAACCTGAAATTCGACACCGTTCTTTTCGCCCGCCACGGCATCGATGTCGCGCCCTATGACGACACCATGCTGATGGCCTATGCGCTCGACGGCGGCCTTGGCGGTTACGACATGGATGCCCTGGCCGAGAAGCGCCTCGGCCACGCGCCGCTGTCCTTCAAGGAGGTCGCCGGCACCGGCAAGGCGCAGCTTGCCTTCGACCGCCTGCCGCTCGACCGCGCCACCCAATATGCCGGCGAAGGCGTCGACATCGCGCTCCGCCTATGGACGATGCTGAAGCCACGGCTCGCTGCCGAGCACATGGTCACCGTCTACGAGACTTTGGAACGGCCGCTGGTGCCGGTTCTGGCGCGCATGGAGGCGCGGGGCATCACCGTCGACCGCCAGATCCTGTCGCGCCTCTCCGGCGAGTTCGCCCAGAAGCTGGGCGGCCTGGAGAGCGAGATCTACGCGCTGGCCGGCGAGGAGTTCAACATCGGCTCGCCCAAGCAGCTGGGCGATATCCTTTTCGGCAAGTTCGGCCTGCCCGGCGGCAAGAAGACCAAGACCGGCGCCTGGTCGACGGGCGCCGATATCCTCGACGAGCTCGCCGCCAACGGCAACACGCTCGCGGCCCGCATCCTCGACTGGCGCCAGCTCTCCAAGCTGAAGTCGACCTATACCGACCTGCTGCCGGGCTTCATCCACCCGGAGACCGGTCGCGTCCACACATCCTATGCGCTGGCCTCCACCACCACCGGGCGACTGTCCTCGTCAGAGCCGAACCTGCAGAACATCCCGGTCCGCACCGAGGAAGGCCGGCGCATCCGCACCGCCTTCATCGCGCGGGCTGGCACGAAGCTGCTCTCCGCCGACTACAGCCAGATCGAGCTTCGCGTCGTCGCCCATGTCGCCGATATCGGCCAGTTGAAGCAGGCCTTCGCCGATGGCTTGGATATCCACGCCATGACCGCCTCGGAGATGTTCGGCGTTCCGGTCGAAGGCATGCCGAGCGAGGTCCGCCGCCGCGCCAAGGCGATCAATTTCGGCATCATCTATGGCATCTCCGCCTTCGGCCTCGCCAATCAGCTCGGCATCCCGCGCCAGGAGGCCGGCGAATACATCGCCAAGTATTTCGAGCGCTTCCCCGGCATCCGCGACTACATGGAGGCGATGCGCCGGCAGGTGCGCGCCGACGGCTATGTCGCCACGCTCTTCGGCAGGAAGATCCATTTCGCTGCCGCCAATGCGCGCAATCCGGCCGAGCGCGCCTTCATCGACCGCGCCGCCATCAACGCCCCCATTCAGGGCTCGGCCGCCGACATCATCCGCCGCGCCATGATCCGCATGGAGCCGGCGCTGGCCTCCGCCAAGTTGTCAGCGGCGATGCTGCTGCAGGTGCATGACGAGCTGATCTTCGAGGTGCCGGAGAGCGAGGTCGACCGGACGATTCCCGTCGTCACCCGCGTCATGGAGGCCGCCGCCGAGCCGGCCGTGCAGCTCTCAGTGCCGCTCCGGGTCGATGCCCGCGCCGCCGACAACTGGGACGCCGCGCATTGAGCATTGTTAACGACCCGTTCAGCAGCGCGACCGGATCAGAGCTTTATCACTTCCTGCGATGCGATGATGCCGCGATCACCGCGGCATATCGAGAACGCATTGCTCGGTTGTTCCAACGTTATGAGCCAATACTAGATCAGCGTTTTTGCTCTGAATTCGCGAGGCAGCCTGAACGACGTTATTGGGAGTTGGTTGTCGCTGCGCTCATTGAGGAGAAGACGGACCTAAAGCTGAATTGGAGGCGTCAACTCACGAAAAACGAGCTGACACCTGATTTCAAAGCTGAATATGCTGGTGATGTAGTTTGGATTGAGGCGACCACGACTGATCGCGGTGCGGTCGATAACCCTGATAGAGTCCCCGCAATTTCAATTGAGGACGAAGAGCATCTTTGTTTGTCGGAAAGACGTGAACTCGGCCTCAGAATTCAATCCAGTCTCTCCACGAAAGCGAAAAAGCTCCTGCCTCTCAATCCAGAGGGCGTCAACATCGTGGCAATCGGTGGAGGCACAATCCCGACCGTTCAATGGAATAACAACATTTTTGATTGGCCTGACATTGCTGCCTTCTTCTATCCGTTTGCGCCGTCGCGATTGGCAAATCTCGATGGCACTCCAGTGCCCGTGCGAGAGCAGGAGGGCCTCCCGAGGCACAACGCTGAGGTCATCGTCAAAGGTTTCGCGAGTCGCAAAATCCCTCATGAGCATATTGCAGGGGTACTTTTCTCAACCCATTCCATTGCCGGACTGAGCTCCGACATGGAGCCAGCAGTCTATTGGATTGAGAACCCATTTTGTCCGAAGGCTGTAGGTTTGAGACCCGCGTTCGTCTCAATCCACAGGGTCATTGTCCACGCCAAGCGTCGGCAGATTGAATACCTCGCGCCGGCCCAAAGCTCCCAACCCTCCCCTTGAGGGAGGGTCGAAACCGCGCAGCGGTTTCGGGGAGGGGTCTGGGACTCTCAGGGTACGTACGGGCACGACACTGGTTGCTGGAGTGCTGTGCTCCCTTCCTCCGTCATCCTCCGGCGAGGCGTGAGCCGAGGCCGGAGGATCGTTCTCCGCATGAGCGACGTCGGTGCTTGTCGCGGACCGATCCTCCGCTTTCGCGGAGGATGACGAGAAAGGGGAAACATGAAGCCAGCACACCCGCCCCCTTCCCCGCTCGCCCCCTTGATGCTTCACTCCGCGCCATGAAGGCGAGCCAAGCCGAAACCCTCGACCAGCCCCGCATACCCGACGCTGCCGCGCTCAAGCGCCGGCTGATCGAGGATGCCCGCGCCGAAGGCTTCGACCTCATCGGCGTCACCCGTCCGGACGCGATTCCGGAGGCCGCACCGCGTCTCAGAAAATTCCTCGCCGAAGGGCTGCACGGCACCATGGGCTGGCTGGAAAAGAAGGCGGAGCGGCGCGAGAGCCCCAGCGCGCTGTGGCCGGAGGCCCGGGCCGTCGTCATGCTCGGCATGAACTACGGCCCGGACACCGACCCGCTCAAGACGCTGGCTGAGCGCGACCGCGCCACCATCTCGGTCTACGCCCGCCATCGCGATTATCACGATCTCATCAAGGGCAAGCTCAAGCGCATCGCTGGCCGCTTCGCCGCTTACGCACAATCCGACGTCAAGGTCTTCGTCGACACCGCGCCGCTGATGGAAAAGCCGTTGGCCGAAGCCGCCGGCATCGGCTGGCAGGGCAAGCACACCAATCTCGTCAGCCGCGAGTTCGGCTCATGGCTCTTCCTCGGCGCCATCCTCACTGAAGTGCCGCTCCCCGCCGACGAACCGGAGGCCGACCGTTGCGGCACCTGCCGCGCCTGTCTCGACATCTGCCCGACAAACGCCTTCCCGGCGCCCTACCGGCTCGATGCCCGCCGCTGCATCTCCTATCTCACCATCGAGCATGCCGGGCCGATCCCGCGCGAATTCCGGGCGGCGATCGGCAACCGCATCTATGGCTGCGACGATTGTCTCGCGGTCTGCCCATGGAACAAGTTCGCGCAGGCGACCCGCGAGGCGAAGCTGAAAGCCCGCGACGATCTTTCCGCCCCGACGCTCGCCGAGCTTGCCGCGCTCGACGATGCCGCGTTCCGCCGAAGATTCTCCGGCTCGCCGATCAAGCGCATCGGCCGCGACCGCTTCCTGCGCAACGTATTGATCGCCATCGGTAATTCCGGCGCAACGAACCTCGCAGGGGTGGCACGAGCACATCTCGCCGATCCGGCGCCGATCGTGCGCGGCGCCGCCGTCTGGGCGCTGTCGCGCCTTTTGCCGGCTAAGCAATTCGCTACTCTGAAGACCGGGCACATGCCGGCCGAGTCTGATGCGGACGTTCGCGACGAATGGGAGACGCCATGAGCGCCGCCATCTTTTTCAAGGACCAGGCCGAATGGCGGACATGGCTGGAGAAGAACCACGCCACCGCCAGCGAGCAATGGGTCGGCTTTCACAAGGTCGACGCCGAGAAGAAGGGCATCACTTACGCGCAGGCCCTCGACGAGGCCCTCTGCTTCGGCTGGATCGACGGCATCCGCCGTGGCGGCCACGCCACCTGGTCGATCCGCTTCACCCCACGCAAGAAGGGCAGCATCTGGAGCGTCGTCAATCGCAAGCGCATCGAAGGCCTGATCGCCGAAGGCCGCGTCGCGCCGCCAGGCCTTGCCGTCTACGAGGGCCGCGATCGCACGAAGCAGGAAGAATACTCGTTCGAGAACCAGGACGCCGTTCTGGCGCCGGACTACGAGCAGCGCTTCCGCGCCGACAAGGCCGCTTGGGCGTGGTTTGAATCCATGCCACGCTCCTACCGCCACCCGGCGATCTGGTGGGTGATGAGCGCCAAGCAGGAGGCGACCCGCGAGCGCCGCCTGGCGACGCTGATCGCCGAACTCGGCCGCCGGCCGCAAGGTGAGGCATCTGAGAAGGCCGGGCGATGCCTGATTCCGTCCGCCTGTTCGTCTTCGGCCTCGGCTACAGCGCCGGTGCCTTCGCCCGGGCGATGATGCAGCAAGCCGAATGGGTCGGCGGAACGGTTCGGTCCGCCGACAAGGCGGTCGGGCAGGGGGTCACCGCGATACCCTGGGACGGCATGGCGCACAGCGTCGAAGTTGCGGAGGCGCTCTCCGGCGCCACGCACGTCATCGTCTCCATCCCGCCCGGCGATTCCGATCCGGTCCTCGCCCACTATGCCGGGGCCATCGGCGCCGCCCAGCATCTCAAGTGGATCGGCATCCTCTCCACCGTGGGCGTCTATGGCGACTATGCGGGCGCCTGGGTGAGCGAGAGGACGACGCCTCATCCGCGATCGTCCCGCGCGCTCCAGCGTCTTGTCGCCGAGAAGGCCTGGCAGCAGCTTGCCAGCGAACGGGACACGCCGCTGGCGATCTTCCGTCTCGCCGGCATCTACGGGCCGGGCCGCAACACGCTCGTCAATCTGGCGGAGAGCAGGGCCCACCGCATCGTCAAGCCCGGGCAGGTCTTCAACCGCATCCATGTCGACGACATCGTTCAGGTGCTGAGCTCGGCCGTCGCCAGGAACGCCGCCGGCATTTTCAATGTCGCCGACGACGAGCCGGCCCCGCCGCAGGACGTGGTCGCCTATGCGGCGGCCCTGATGGGCGTCGAACCGCCGCCGGAGATTCCGTTCGCCGAGGCCGACCTTTCGCCCATGGCGCGCTCCTTCTATGGCGACAACAAGCGCGTCGCCAACGCCCGCATCAAGCGGGAACTCGGCATTGCCCTGCGCTTTCCGTCCTATCGCGAAGGTCTGGGCACACTGTGGCGCGACGCAACCTGGCGCGAAGGCTGACCAGCGCCGCCAGTGCACTGAGGCCGCGCTGGAGAAGCGATGGGCGGTCGAAGAGCGCCGCCAGCTCGTCCCAGTTCATCTTTTTCGTCGGCTGGAGGTGGACAGCCGCGAGCCCATATATGTCGAACATGAAACACTCCTTCCGAGCCGCATAACCATTGATCACTGCGGATATTGACCTGCTCGCGGTTTCGCGCCAGCATCATGATCGGAAAGAGTGGTTCAGAAATGAAACAGCCGATCGACTGGGAGGAACTACGCCTTTTCCTGGCAGTCGCGCGCAACGCCGGCCTCAACGCCGCGGCCCGCCAGACTGGCGCCAGCGCGCCCACCCTCGGCCGCCGGATGACCGCACTCGAGCGGCGCCTTGACCGCCAGCTCTTCGCCCGCAGCCAGACCGGCTACGAACTGACCGAGGCCGGTCGGGCGCTCTATCAGTATGCCGAGGAGATGGAGGCGGCAGCGCGCGGCATCGACCGCTGGCGCGACGAGACGCCCCGCCGGCTGGTACGCATCTCCGCCGGATCGTGGACCAGCCGCTTCCTTGCCCGCCACATGGACGAATTGTGGGCGGCAGATCCTTCGACGGCCATCGAACTCACCACCGCCCATCAGCGTGTCGACATCCAGCATCGCCAGGCTGATATCGGCGTGCGCAACCGCGCCCCGCAGGAGTCCTATCTCGCCGGCCGCAAGACCAACGACGTGGCCTACGCGCTCTATCGGGCGCATGAGAGGTCGGGCGACCTGCCCTGGGTGGCGGTCATCGGCGAAGCCTCGATCACGCCGACCGCGCAGTGGGTCGCCCGCAATTTCTCAAGCCTGGCGCAGATCACCTGTTCGGACCCGCGCGTCGTCCTCGATTGCCTGCTCACCGGTGCCGGCCAGGCGGTGCTCCCCTGCTTCGTCGGCGACGCCGAGCCGGGACTTGAACGCGCCGGTGGCACGATCGACGAACTCGACGAGGAGCAATGGCTGGTGCTGAACGAGCAGGCGCGACAGGAGCCGGCCGTACGCGGCGTCATTGGCCGCCTGGCGGCGCTGCTCCAGCGCCATCGCCCCTTGTTTTCAGGCGCGGCGCCGCGGCCCTAACTTGGCCAATCACCGCCCGTCATGTGCCGTCGCGACGAACGACAGGAGCGCGGCGTGCAGACCGGCCGGGTGCCAGGCGCCCCGGGCAAGCCGGTTCTCGACCAGCATTTTGTAACTGTCAGGCGGCTTGGGCGATCTGCGCCGGTGGCGGCGCATGTTGCAGGTCCGGCAAGCCGCGACGATGTTTCTAGGTGTCGTCGGCCCACCATCGGCCTTTGCGGTCAGGTGCTCGGCCGTGCATCTGAGCGTGGCGGCGAGGCGGTTTGGGATCGACAGAACGTCGGCAAAGGTTTCGCCTTCGCCCTCGTCCCACATCGGAAAACCGCAGTAGAAGCAGCAATGGCCCTGCTTAACGGCGGCGTCCTTGCGCAACTTTTTGTTGACGGGTCACGGCGTGAACTCTCCGGATTGCGTCACCGGCAGATATCGGAACGCCACGATCCGGTTCGCAATGCGCTTCCGTTGGTTTGGTTAAGGCGTGGTGTGCGGGACGGTGGCCCCTTCTGCGATCAGCCCGTCGATCGCCGCCTGCAGACGGGCAAGGTCCTCCGGCCGCGACAGGCGGTGGTCGCCGCCCTTGACCAGAGTCAGCACCACGTCGTCGGAGGCAAAGTGGGTCACCAGATCGGTGGCGTACGTCCACGGCACGTCGGTGTCCTCGGTGCCTTGCAAGATGTGCACCGGGCAGCCGGTCTCGATCAGCTTCTCGCCGAAGAGATGGGCATCGCCGTCCTCGATCAGCCCGCGCGTGATCGGATAGGGTCCGTCGGAATAGTCGCTGGGCACCAGGAACACCCCGGCGGTTTCCAACTCCCGCCGTGCCGCCGCGTCCATCTTGTCCCACATCAGCTTGCGCGTCATGTCGACCGCCGGCGCGATCAGTACCAGTCCCGCCAGGCGGCCGGAGCCCAGGAGCCGCTCCGCCAGCAGAAGCGCGATCCAGCCGCCCATGGACGAGCCGACGACGATCTGCCGGCCTTGCGCGAACTGCCGGAACACCGACTCAGCCTCCTCCAGCCAGCACGAAATGGTACCGTCCTCGAAGCGCCCGCCCGAGCGGCCGTGGCCGGAATAGTCGAAGCGGGTACAGGCAAGCCCGCGCCGCGCCGCGTATGCATCCACGGCGCTGGCCTTGCTGCCCTCCATGTCCGAGCGGAAGCCCCCAGCCAGACCAGCCCCGGCTCCCCGCCCGGGCGGTGGCTGACGGCGATCTCGCGAGCCCCCTCACCAGCTGCCTTGTCACCGTTGCCGATAAGCACCATTTGCAGCATCGTTTCACCCATTGGTTTCCCCAACACAGCCTCCCCGTTGACTTACCGCCCCGCTTGACCGATTCCTGTTTCGTTCGGGATGGACCGCGAGAGCCGTCCCGCGCGCCGTATTGCCTATTGCATCAACAGAGGAGATTGCTGTCATTCGCCGACCTTTCAAAGCTGCCGCGCCGACCAAGGACGGGCCCCGGACCAATGAGGAGATTCGCGTCCCCGAGGTCCAGCTGATCGACAATACCGGCGAAAACCACGGCACCGTACCCATCCAGCGCGCGCTGGAGATGGCCATTGAAGCTGGCATGGATCTGGTCGAAATCGCCCCGAATTCCGCACCGCCCGTCGCCAAGATCCTCGACTATGGACGGTTCAAGTTTCAGGCCCAGAAGAAGGCCGCCGAGGCGCGCAAGCGCCAAAAGACCATCGAGATCAAGGAGATCAAGATGCGTCCCAACATCGACACCCACGATTACGAGGTGAAGATGCGGGCGATCAAGCGCTTCTTCGAGGATGGCGACAAGGTCAAGGTGACGCTCCGCTTCCGCGGCCGCGAGATGGCCCACCAGGAGATCGGCGCCCGCCTGCTGGCGCGCGTCAAGGAGGAGACCGCCACGATCGCCAAGGTCGAGGCGGAGCCGAGGCTGGAAGGCCGCCAGATGATGATGGTGCTGGCGCCGCGCTGACGCGGCGCCTGGCCCTTGCCTGCGCGAGGACCGTCCTGAATCCGACCAATCCAGCGATCCGGTGAGGTGCGCGGCGCCCTTGTGCGCCGCACCCCACCCCGCTATAACCCCGCGGTTTCGCGCCGCCCGGCCTGAAAGGGCATGCCGTGGCGGCGCCGAATGCTCCCAAGAAAGAGCAGTCCTCAAGGTATTGAAGGAAGCAAAATGCCCAAACTGAAGACCAAGAGCGGCGCCAAGAAGCGTTTCAAGCTCTCCGCGACCGGCAAGGTGATCCACGCCCAGCAGGGCAAGCGGCACGGTATGATCAAGCGGACAAATAAGCAGATCAGAAATCTGCGCGGCACCCGCGTGATGTTCAAGACCGATGGCGATAACGTCAGGAAGTACTTTCTTCCTAACGGCTGATCCTGCACCTGCTCAAGGAGTAACCCCATGGCACGCGTCAAACGTGGCGTCACATCGCACGCCAAGCACAAGAAAGTCCTCACCCGCGCCAAAGGCTTCTACGGCCGGCGCAAGAACACCATCCGCACCGCCAAGGCGGCGGTCGACAAGGCTGGGCAGTACGCCTACCGCGACCGCAAGAACCGCAAGCGCTCCTTCCGCGCCCTGTGGATCCAGCGCATCAACGCCGCCGTCCGCGAGCACGGCCTGACCTATGGTCGATTTATCAGCGGCCTCGGCAAGGCCGGGGTCGAGATCGACCGCAAGGTCCTGGCCGAGCTTGCCGTCAGCGAGCCGGCCTCGTTCAAGACGCTGGTGGACAAGGCGGCAGGCGCACTCGCCGCCTGACGTTTTCAGCACTGCGGCGTCTTGCCAGTCTGGTCGCCGGCCCGCCGGCGGCCGACTGTCCCACGGGCGGCGCTTGTCCTCTGCCCGGTTTTCTGTTGAAAGCGTGGCCCTGTAGAGGGCCCAAGCAGATGCCGAAATGACAACCACAGAAGCCGATATCGTCGCGCTCGAGCGCGACATTGCCGCGCGTATTGCCGAGGCCCCCGATGAGGCGGCGCTAGAGGGCGAGCGCGTCGCAGCCCTCGGCAAGAAGGGGCGCGTCTCCGAACTGATGAAGGGCCTCGGCGCCATGTCGCCGGACGAGCGCAAGGTCATGGGGCCGGCGCTGAACGGCCTCAAGGACCGGGTGAGCGAGGCACTCGCCGCCCGCCGCGCCATCCTGAAAGAACAGGACCTCGTTCATCGGCTGGCCGCGGAGGCGGTCGACGTGACGCTGCCCGTGCGCGCCCAGCCGCTGGAGACCGGCCGCATCCATCCGGTCAGCCAGGTCATCGACGAGATTACCGCCATCTTCGCCGATCTCGGCTTCCGCATCGCCGAGGGGCCGGATATCGAGACCGACTACTATAATTTCACCGCGCTCAATTTCCCGCCCGGCCATCCGGCGCGCGAGATGCACGACACCTTCTTCCTGAAGGAGAAGGAAGATGGCGAGCGCATGCTGCTTCGCACCCACACCTCGCCGGTGCAGATTCGCACCATGGAGACTGAGAAACCGCCGATCCGCGTGGTCATCCCCGGGCGCACCTACCGCTTCGATTCCGATCAGACCCACACGCCCATGTTCCATCAGGTCGAGGGTCTGGTCATCGACGAGACCAGCCATATCGGCCACCTGAAATGGGTGCTGGAGGAGTTCTGCCGCGCCTTCTTCGAGGTCAAGCAGGTCGAGATGCGCTTCCGCCCGAGCTTCTTCCCCTTCACCAGCCCGTCGATGGAGGTGGACATCCGCTGCCTGCGTCAGGGCAACGAGATTCGCATCGGCGAGGGCGACGACTGGCTGGAGATTCTCGGCTGCGGCATGGTCCACCCCAACGTGCTCCGCTACGGCGGCATCGATCCGGACAAGTACCAGGGCTTCGCCTGGGGCATGGGGATCGACCGCATCGCCATGCTCAAATACGGCATGCCGGATCTCCGCGCCTTCTTCGATGCCGACGTGCGCTGGCTGAACCACTACGGCTTCCGCCCGCTCGACCTGCCGTCTCTGGCCGGAGGGCTGTCGTCATGAGCGGAGAAACAACGAAGGACCCCGCTGCTGCCTGGACATCGGAGCGCATCGCAAAACTCGACAAGGCTGAGATCACCAACCTGCGTGCAAATGCAATTCGGCTAGGGGTTGATGTCATTGTCGAGCGATGTGACGACGAACTGCTCCACCGCGCGCCCAAGAAACAACGCAGTCGGGAACATCAGGCACCACATTCCAACGATAGCGTGGTCACCGGGTACCACGTTGTGTGTGCCGATGATCGCGGAGTCACGCAGTTGGATAACGGACGTTTTCGCAGTGGTTCGTGGGTCATCGCCGAAGAGAATGTGCGGCGAAGTCTCGAATATGGCGCTTACCTCGCGCTGCATCAGACAAAAGCCGACCTGTCATACCGACAGGGTCGCATCCTGGACTATGCCCGAACACCTCGGGTGATGGTCGAATCCGAAACTGGCGCCAAGACAGAAGAAGGAATCGAGTTCTTGGTGCAAGCCACAGAAGAGCCGTATGCGTGGGTTGGCACAGCGACCGGCGAAAGAGGCTACCGATGGGCAAACATGAAGACCGGAAAGCCGATTCCTGATCCGGCGGACGGGAGCGCGTCATGAAGTTCACCCTCTCCTGGCTGAAAGAGCATCTCGATACGGCGGCCACCCTCGACGGCATCGTCAACAAGCTCACCATGATTGGGCTGGAGGTCGAGTCGGTGCACGACCCGGCCGAGCAATACTCGGCCTTCCGCCTGGCCAAGGTGCTCTCGGCCGAGAAGCACCCCAATGCCGACCGTCTGCGCGTCTGCGTCGTCGATCCCGGCGACGGCAGCAAAGTGCAGGTGGTCTGCGGCGCGCCCAACGCCCGTGCCGGCATGGTGGGCGTCTTCGCGCCCGCCGGCACCTTCATCCCGGGCACCGGCGTTCAGCTGGAGAAGGGCGTCATCCGCGGCGTCGAATCGAACGGCATGCTGTTGTCCGAGCGCGAGCTCGGCGTCTCCGACGATCATGAGGGCATCGTCGATCTACCCGCCGACGCGCCGGTCGGCCAGCCCTATGCCGTCTATGCCGGCCTCGACGATCCGGTGATCGACGTCGCCGTCTCGCCCAACCGGCCGGACGCGCTCGGCGTCAACGGCATCGCCCGCGATCTCTCTGCCGCCGGCATCGGCTATCTCATCGAGCGGCCGGTCGTGCCGGTGAAGGGCGATGGCCCCTGTCCGGTCAAGGTCAAGTTCGATTTCGGCGACACGCCTGCGCTCGGTCTCGCCTTCGGTCTGCGGCTCGTGCGCGGGGTCATGAACGGCCCGTCGCCGGCGTGGCTGCAGAAGCGGCTGCGCGCCATCGGCCTCAGGCCGATCAACGCCCTGGTCGATATCACCAATTTTGTCACCTACGACCGCAACCGCCCGCTGCACGTCTTCGACGCGGCCAAGGTCAAGGGCGACCTCACCGTGCGCCGCGCCCGCGACGGCGAGGAGCTGCTCGCGCTCGACGGCCGCACCTACACACTCGATCCGACCATGTGCGTCATCGCCGACGAAAACGGTGTCGAATCGATCGCCGGCGTCATCGGCGGCGAGCTCTCCGGCTGCTCTGAGACGACTACCGACGTTCTCATCGAATCGGCGCTCTGGGAGCCGATCAACGTCGCCCAGACCGGCCGCAAGCTTGGCGTCAACACCGACGCCCGCTACCGCAATGAGCGCGGCATCGACCCGGCCTTCAACATGCCGGGTCTCGAACTCGCCACCCAGATGGTCATGGACCTGTGCGGCGGCAGCCCGAGCGAGGTCTTCCTTGCCGGCGAGGTCCCGCACCCGGTCAATGTCATCGAGTTCCCGATCGGCGAGGTGAAGCGCCTCGGTGGCATCGATCCCTCCATGGCCGAGGTCAGCGACATCCTCGCCGCGCTCGGCTTCGTCGCCAAGCCGCACCGCGCGGAGGGAACGCTCTCGGTCACCGTGCCGAGCTGGCGCCCGGCGACCACCATCAAGGCCGATCTCGTCGAGGAGGTGGTGCGCATCATCGGCGTCGACCGCGTGCCACCAGCGCCGCTCACCCGCGATCCCGGTGCCCTGGAGCCGCTCTTGACCCTCATCCAGACCCGCACGCGCCGGGCCAAGCGGGCGCTTGCCGCTCGTGGTCTGGTCGAGGCGGTCACCTGGTCCTTCATCGCCCACGATCGCGCGGCAGCCTTCGGCGGCGGCGCCGAGTCTCTGGTGCTCGCCAATCCGATCGCCCCAGAGATGTCGGACATGCGGCCGAGCCTTCTTCCCGGCCTCATCGCGGCCGCCCAGCGCAATGCCGACCGCGGCACCGTCGATCTCGCGCTCTTCGAGGTCGGCCAGACCTATCGCGGCGACCGGCCTGAGGATCAGGTCACCGCCGCCGCCGCAGTCCGGCGCGGCTCGGCCGGCGCCGCCGGCAGCGGCCGCCACTGGTCGGCTCGCGCCGAGCCGGTTTCTGTCTTCGACGCCAAGGCCGACGCCCTGGCTTTGCTCGACGCTCTCGGGCTTTCTGCCGACAAGGTGCAGATCACGGCGGAAGCGCCGGCCTGGTATCACCCGGGCCGCTCCGGCACGATCCGCCAGGGGCCGAAGACCGTCATCGGCACCTTCGGCGAGTTCCATCCCAAGGTGCTGGAGCTTCTCGACGCTGCTGGGCCTCTCGCCGGCTTCGAGGTGATCCTCGAGGCGATTCCGGCGCCGCGGCAGAAGCCGACCAGGACCAAGCCGGTGCTCAAGCTTTCCGACTTCCAGCCGGTCAGGCGCGACTTCGCCTTCGTCGTCGATCGCGCGGTGACCGCGGCTAGGATCGTGCGCGCGGCGCAAGGTGCCGACCGCAATCTGATCTCGGGCGTTTCGGTCTTCGACCTGTTCGAGGGGGCGGCTCTCGGCGCCGGCAAGAAGTCGGTCGCCATCGAGGTGACGCTGCAGCCGAGCGAGCGCACGCTCACCGATCAGGACATCGAGGCGGTTTCGGCGAAGATCGTCGCCGACGTCGCCAAGGCGACCGGCGGCACACTCAGAGCGTGATCGACCCCTGGCGCATCCACGGTCACGCCATTGTCTCGGCCGACGACAAGATCGCCGGCGCCGACGGCCTGACGCCGCCCGAGCTTCGCAACGAGGCGGACTGGCAGCGCTTCCAGCAAGCGCTGGACAAAGCGGCGGTTACCGTCCTCGGCCGCCTCGGCCATGAGGCCAATGCCAACGTCAAGGGTCGCAATCGCCTCGTTCTCTCGTCATCGGCAAAGGGCGTCGAGCGCCGTGCCGATGGCTGGTGGTGGAACCCGGCGGAAGCGCCGCTGGAGGTGGCGCTGCAAGAGGCCGCGCCCGCCGGCGGCATCGTTGCGGTTCCCGGCGGCAGGCAGGTCTTCGACCTGTTCCTGGGACTGGGCTTCGACGAATTCCATCTCGCCCGCGCCCGGTCCGTGCGCTTGCCCCAAGGCATCCCGGTCTTCTCCGGCCTCTCCGAGACCCGCCCCGCGGAAGCCCTGTTGGCGGCCCATGGCCTTGTCGCCGGCAAGACGGAAGTCATTGATTCCGCTGCCAATGTGACCCTCACCCGGTGGCACTGTCCGTCCCCCGGCGCCGGCGCCGCTTGACCGGCCGGCGGCCGCACAACAGAGTGCGACGGGTGAGGAGGCGACGGCGATGAGCGACGACGGTGAACTCGGCGGAACGAAGTTCTTCGATGCGGTTCTCGACGCGGCCGCCATCGACGCGCTGCATGCCGCCTCGCGGCGCGTGGTGTTTCGGCGCGGAGCCACGCTGATGCGCCAGGGCGAGCCCGGCCAATCCATGTTCACCATCGTCTCCGGCAAGGTCGCCGTGTCGGTGCATGAGCCCGGCGGCGAACGCAAGGTGGCCGAGCTTGGCCCGGACGACTATGTCGGCGAGATGTCCCTGCTCACCGGCGAGCCGCGCACCGCCACGGTCACCGCCAAGGGCAAGGTGGTGGCGCTGGAAACGCCCAAGGCGGCATTGCAGCCGATTCTCGCCAAGGCGCCGCACCTCTGCCACCAGTTCGCCACCATGGTCAGGGATCGCCAGGCCGAGCTTGCCCAACTCCACGAGGACTATGCCCGCTGGAACAGCGTCGGTTCTGATCCCGCCGAGGTTGCCGCGCGCATGACCGCCTTCTATTCGGGCTAGGCAGTTCCGCCTCACATCATTGTCATCGCCATGTGATCGCTTGCCAGCGCGGATCGTCTATTTATCGCCCGCGTTCCATGCGGCATAGGCCGCGACACCAGCAATCAGGAAGTCCCTGCCCATGAATTTCGAGGCGTTCTTCTCGCCCTGGCGGCCCTATGCGCTGTCGGTGCTGCGCATCATGACGGCGCTCCTCTACCTCGAGGAAGGCACGATGAAGCTGTTCGATTTCCCGCCGTCCCGGTTCCACCCGCCGCTGTTCTCGCTCTTCGGCGTGGCCGGCGTGATCGAAGTCGTCGGCGGCCTGCTGCTCGTCGTCGGGTTGTTCACGCGGCCGGTTGCCTTCATCTTTGCCGGCGAGATGGCCGTTGCCTATTTCATGTTCGCCGCGCCGCACTCCTTCTTCCCGGCCATCAACCACGGCAACACGATCATCCTGTTCTGCTTCATCTACCTCTATTTCGTCACCGCCGGCGCCGGCCCGTGGAGCATCGACCACTGGCGCGCGACCGGCAGCCTTTCGGCGACGCCGGTGAAGGCGTGAGCCGGGATCAGGTGTCGCGAGACGACGTCTCTAAAAATCCAGATTGGCGTAGTGGGCCGCGGCCGGCATGCCGCGTACCTGGTCGGCGAGAATGACGCGGAACGACGGCCGCGACTTGACCCGCGCGTACCAGGCCTTGGCTGCTACCCCTTCCTCCCACGGCACCTCGCCGAGATAGTCGACCACGGAGAACGCCGCCCCGGCGGCGAGGTCGGCATAGGTGATGTCGCGCCCAGCCAGGCAGCTCCGCCGCGCCGTCAGGTAGCCGATATAGTCGAGGTGGTGGCGGATGTTGGCCCGCGCCGCGCGGATCGCCGCAGCGTCGGGCGGGCCACCGCCGTCCGTCACCGTCATGCGCCGCTTGTAGACCTTCTCGGTCACCAGATAGCCGGTGACCTCCGCCTGCATCTTGATGAGGAACCACTCGACCAGCCTGCGGACCTCGGCGCGCTCGGCCGGTAGGGCGGGCATCACGGGCGCGATCTCGCCGATCCGCGCCCCGCGGGTCTCGTTCAGATATTCGCCGATGACGGTGGCGCCCGCGACCGCTGTCTCGTCGTCGTCGACCAGCACCGGCACGGTGCCGGCCGGGTTGAGCTTGAGCAGCGTCTCGCTGCGCTCCCACGGTTGCTCCTCGGTGAGGGTCGGGGTCTCGCCAAATTCCGCCATCAGCAGGCGGACAAAACGCGAACCGGCCGAAAGCGGATAGTGATGAAGAATCGACATCAGGCGGAAAACACCCCGAAAGACACAAAAAGCCCACATGCAGTATCGCGAATTGGTCAACAATCTAGGCCGGCGACCGCCGGCGGTATAGAACCCGCACCCGGCGACAAAAAGGCGATTCGGCCTGGATTGGCGGGAGGAGGCGGGGCCCCATGGACCTCAAGACGATCATCGATGCCATCGTCCTCGGCGTGCTCGAGGGCTTCACCGAGTTCCTGCCGGTCTCCTCGACGGCGCATCTGCTGCTCGCCGAGGACGTGCTCGGCTTCAAGAGCGTCGGCGGCTTCACCGTGCTCATCCAGCTGGGTGCCATCCTCGCCCTGCTCGGAGTCTATGCCGCTCGCCTCTGGCAGATCGTCACCGATCTGCCGCGCGACCGGCGCACGCAGCGCTTCGTTCTCGGCGTCGTCATCGCCTTCCTGCCGGCGGCCTTCTTCGGTGTCCTCCTCCACCACATCATCACCAGCGTGTTCTTTCACTCGCTGATCCTGATCTCGCTGGCGCTGCTCATCGGCGGCGTCATCCTGCTGGTGCTCGACCGCATGCCGCTGAAGCCCCGCCAGCACGACGTCATGGACTATCCGCTCGGCCTCTGCCTCGGCATCGGCCTGTTCCAGTGCCTGGCGCTCGTCCCCGGCGTATCGCGCTCCGGCGCCACCATCGCCGGCGCCCTGCTGCTCGGCACCGACAAACGCTCGGCGGCGGAATATTCCTTCTTCCTGGCCATGCCCACCATGGCCGGCGCCTTCGCCTACGATCTCTACAAGAACCTCAATGCGATCGACGTGAGCGCCGGGCTGATCATCACGCTCGGCTTCGTCGTCGCCTTCCTGTCGGCGCTGATCGTGGTGCGCGGCTTTCTGGGCTTCGTCTCGCGCCATGGCTTTGCGGTGTTCGCCTGGTGGCGCATCGTAGTCGGCGCCATCGGCCTGGCGCTCGCCCTCGTCTTCGGCGCCAGCCTCGCCTGAGCCTCCACCACGCGGACGGTTGTTCCCCTCTAAAAAGGGGAGGGTCGCGGCGGGGAGGGGTCGTCTCGGACGGAGCGCATGACCCCCACGCGGCTGGCTTCGCCAACCGACCTCCCTCTTTTCAGGGGGAGGAGAAGAAGGGACTGCGCCTTGGGTCCTACGCGGTGCGCTGGTGCTCGAACTCGCCGCGCGGCCGGAAGCGGTAGAGATAGGATGGCAGCAGGGACGCGAGGCTGTCCGGCTCGATGCCGAAGGCCGCGAATGTGCGGCCCTCGGCCTTGGCCGCCTCTGAGACGACGTTGTCGAGCTTGAGCTGCCTCACTTCATCAACGGTGAGCAGCGGGTGCCACGGCCACAGCTGCAGAACTGAAGCCTTGGCGGAGGCCAACCACCACGGCACGGGGACGAGCAGCCGCCGGCGATCGATCGCGGCAAGCGTCGTCTCCAGGCATTCGCGGAAGGTCTTCACCTCCGGCCCGCCGAGCTCGTAGATCGTGCCCGGCTTCGCCTTGCCATCGACGGCGTCGGCGACGGCCCGGGCAATGTCGCCGACGAACACCGGCTGGAAGCGCGTGTGTCCGCCGCCGAACAGCGGCAGCGCGGGCAGCACCCGCGCCATGGCGGCGAAGCGGTTGAAGAAATGGTCCTCCGGTCCGAAGGCGATCGACGGGCGCAAGACCACCGAGTCGGGCAGCGTCTCGAAGACGGCGGCCTCGCCGGCCGCGCGCGAGCGCGCCTGGAGCGAGGGCGAGTTGGCATCGGCGCCGATCGCCGACATGTGCACCACGCGCGTGATCCCGGCGCCGCGGGCGGCTTCGGCCACGGCGCGCGCGCCGAAATCATTCACCGCCGCGAAGCGCTGGCGGCCGGTCTCCGCCAGGATGGCGACCAGGTTCACCACCGCGTCGGCGCCCTCCACCGCACGGTCGACCGACCAGCGGTAGCGCAAATTGGCCTGCATCGGCTGCACCCAGCCGACCATGCCCAGCGGTTGCAGGTGACCGGCAAGGTCCGGCCGGCGCACCGCGGCGCGCACGCGCCAGCCGCGCTTCAGCAGCGCCCGCACCACGTGGCGGCCGACGAAGCCCGAACCGCCGAAAACGGTGACCAGACCCTTCGCAGTGGTGGTGATGGCCATCGGCCTCTCCCGCTTGTGCCTTGTGAGGTTCCCGTCTCATATCGGCTTGCCCGGCGGCTGTACAGGCGGCTCGATGCGGTTGAGCGCAGCGTTGACAAGGCTTTGGCCCACCCTTAGGTATCCGCCCCGTGCCCAGGTGGCGGAATTGGTAGACGCGCACGGTTCAGGTCCGTGTGGTGCAAGCCGTGAAGGTTCGAGTCCTTTCCTGGGCACCATCTTTTTGCGATAGGGTGGCGGCACAAAGACAGGCGCGCGACTGCCGCTCGTGCCCCAGTCGCATCGCCGGATTTCCGCCATTTCCACGCCAACGCCCAGTGAAGCCGACCGCGCGAAAACCCTCTTCTTCGAGGCGCTGGAGCGCGCCGATGCGCAGGACCATGCCGGCGCCGAGGAGCGCCTGCGCGCGGCCCTGGCGCTGGTCCCGGACCGCCCGTCCGTCCTGACCAACCTGGCGGCAACCCTCTTCAGCCAGAACAAGCTCGGCGAGGCCATCGCCTATGCCAAACAGGCGCTGGAGCACGCACCCGGCAATCCCCAGGCGATGCTTGTCGTCGGCAACAGCCTGGCGCTTCAGGGGCGCTTCGCGGAATCGGCCGAAGTGCTGGAGAGGATCGTCGCCGACGCGCCCGGCGATGCCGAGGCCTGGGCGGCGCTCGCCACCGTGTTCACCCAGATGAAGCGCCATGAGGACGCGCTGCCCGCCTTTCGAAAGGCGCTGGCGGCCGATCCTGGCCTTGAATATGCCCGCGGCGACCTCGTTCATACGCGCATGCAGGCCGGCGACTGGGCGGGGCTTGAGGCCGATTGGGCGGCGCTCATCGCCGATGTGCGCCAGGGCAAGCCTGCCGCGCGGCCGTTTCATGTCCTGTCGATCCCCTCGACCCCGGCCGATCAGCTGGCCTGCGCCCGCGCGTTCGTGACCCGCGAGTTCCCGGCGCGCGCGCCGCTCTGGCGCGGCGAACGCTATGCCCACGATCGCATCCGGCTGGCCTATGTCTGCGCCGATTTCGGGCACGCACCCGACCTCCCAGCTCATGGCTGGCCTGTTCGAGCAGCACGATCGCGCCCGCTTCGAGACGATCGCGGTGGCGACCCGTCCCTCGGACGGCAGCGCCATCCGCGCACGGCTGGAAGGGGCCTTCGAGCGCTTCATCGAAGCCGGCGACCAGGCCGACCATGAGGTCGCCACGCTCCTGCGCGACCTTGAAGTCGACATCGCCGTCGACCTCAACACCAACATCATCCATGCGCGCGGCGGCGTCTTCGCCATGCGTCCGGCGCCGATCCAGGTCAGTTGCCTCGTCTATCCCGGAACGTCCGGCGCCGACGTCATCGACTATCTGATCGCCGACCGGATCGTGCTCCCCGAGGCCGATCGGCCGCACTACGCCGAGAAGATCGTCACTCTGCCGGAGACCTATTTCATCACCGACGACGCCGGACCGGCGCCGGCGACAACGACCACCCGGGCGGATCACGGATTGCCCGAGGAGGGCTTCGTGTTCTGCTGCTTCAACAACGGCTACAAGGTCACCGCCGACGTCTTCGACGTGTGGATGCGTCTGTTGCGCGATGTCGAGGGCAGTGTTCTCTGGCTGCTCGAGAGCAACCCCGCCTTTTCGGCCAACCTCCGCCGCGAGGCCGAGGCGCGCGGCGTGGCGCCGTCGCGGCTGGTCTTCGCGCCGCGCCTGGCGCCCGAGGAGCACCTGGCGCGGCACCGCCATGCCGACCTCTTCCTCGATACGCTCTACTACAACGCCCACACCACCGCCTGCGACGCCCTGTGGATGGGCCTGCCGGTGCTCACCCGCCTGGGCACGACGTTCGCCTCCCGGGTCGGCGCCAGCCTGCTCAACGCCGCCGGGCTGCCGGAGCTGGTGACCACTTCGCTCGAAGCCTATGCCGAGACGGCCCTTGCACTGGCCACCACACCCGCCGCGCTCGCCGACGTGAAGGCCGGCTCGCCGCCAACCGGCGGACCTGCCCGCTCTTCAACACGCGCGCCAGACACGCCATCTCGAGGCGGCCTATGAGGGCATGATGGCACGCCACGCGCGGGGCGCGCCGCCGGAGGATTTCGCGGTCGCCCCGCTCGCCTGAACGCGATGGAAAACGCTCGAAATCTTAACGCATTCCGTCTATGGCTCACCGCATGACCGTACGGCTTCACAAGGGCGACCTGCCGGACGCGACGCGCTTCGCCGGTGCGGTGGCCATCGACACCGAGACGCAAGGCCTGAACCCGCTGCGCGACCGGCTGTGCCTGGTCCAGCTCTCCGCCGGCGACGGCAGCGCCGACATCGTCCAGATCGCCCCCGGCCAGACCGCGGCGCCCAATCTCACCCGCGTGCTCGCCGACCGCTCGATCACCAAGATCTTCCACTACGCCCGCTTCGATATCGCGGTCCTCGAACACGCCTTCGGCGTCATGGCCGAGCCGCTTTTCTGCACCAAGATCGCCTCCAAGCTGACGCGCACCTATACCGACCGCCATGGGCTGAAGGAGCTGGTCAAGGAATTCCTCGACATCGACCTGTCGAAGCAGCAGCAGAGCTCGGACTGGGCAGCGGAGACGCTGAGCGACGCCCAGCTCGCCTATGCCGCCTCCGACGTGCTTTACCTGCATGCCTTGCGCGACCGCCTTGAGGAGCGCCTGGAGCGCGAAGGCCGTCGCCGGCTGGCCGAAGCCTGCTTCGCCTTCCTGCCGACGCGAGCCCGGCTCGATCTCGCCGGCTGGGGCGAAGAGGACATTTTCGCCCATTAGGGCCTGCCTTGGGTTTGGCCAATTACCGTGATTTTGCTTGTGGATTGCGGCCGATGGCCGGACTGTCCACAATGCCCTGACAGGGCGGAACCGCGGAACCAATGACCGACACCACCGAGCACACACCGGTCCGGCACCGCATTCGCTACGACCCGACCCGGCGTGACGACGAGAAGGCCTTTCGTGCCGCGCAGCGCCACAGCCGGCTGGTGCGCACGCTCAAGATCGTGCTCCCGGCTCTTGCGTTGGGCGGCATCGGCCTGTTCTGGGCCTCGGCCCACTTCATCCCGAGCGATCTCGCCGGCCTCATCTCGAGTGCCGGCATCGATGTGAAATCGAACAGCGTCGTGATGAACGCGCCGCATATCTCGGGCTTCGAGGGCACCCGGCGCGCCTACGAGGTGACGGCGGCCCGCGCCATCCAGAGCCTCGATGATCCCAAGGTGCTGACCTTCGAACAAATCAACGCCCATATCGGCCTTGATAGTGTCGAAGCCGATGCCGCCGACCCCACGGTCGAAGCCGGAACCGCCATCGTCGATGCCGCAACCGGAATCTACAACGGCAACAACAACACGCTGGAACTGAAGAACGGCATATCCATCAAGACGACGACCGGCTATTCGGCCACGCTGCAACAGGCCACCATCGACCTCGACAAGGGCAGCCTTCAGTCTTCACAGCCGCTCGAGATCAGCGGCAAGGAGGGCGCCCTGCGCGCCAACAGCATGACAGTCAGCGACCGCGGCAAACGCATTACCTTCGGCGGTGGCGTCTCGGTCACCTTCATGCCACCGGGCAATCTGGCGACAGCCCCGGAGGCGCAATGAGCTTCTTCCTCCGCCCACGCGCGTCCTGGTTGGCCGGCCTCATGGTGGTTGCCATTGTTGCCGGC
>CAWHLM010000014.1:0-15690 GCA_963830215.1 uncultured Alphaproteobacteria bacterium | reverse complement strand
CTCGCTCAAATTGCTGCTGTATGTCTCGCTGATCGCCTGCGTCTTCGTGCCCTGGGGGACCGCACCGCCGGGCGCGGCGCCGGCGGCCTTCGTCCTCGGTTTTGCCGCCTATGTCGCCAAGCTTGTGGTCGGCGGTGCGGCTCTCGCCGTGTTCGAGATGTCGATCGCCAAGATGCGGGTGTTTCGCGTGCCCGACTTCCTGGGCGCCGCCTTCATGCTCGGGCTGCTCGGCATGCTGCTGCTGTTTGTATCGCAAGGCATTGATGACCGGCATTTCCTTCGACATCGCCCACTGCTGGCGGGCTTCCTGGTGCTGATGAGCTTCCTGATGCTCTACCAGGTCCGCCTGCTGCCGCTGTTGCACGTCTCGGCGCGCATGCCTTCGTGCTGGCGCTGTCGGTGGCCTGGCAGGCGCTTGTCCAGAACGCGCCGCATCTTTACATCACCGCCGCCATCGCGCTGCTGTTCAAGGCGATCATCGTCCCCGTGGCGCTGCGCCGCATGGTGTTCCAGATGGGCATCCATCGCGAGATCGAAACTGTCGTCAGCGTTGGCCTACCATGCTCGCCGGCATGGCGCTGGTGGCGCTGTCGATGGAGGTCATGTTGCGGCTGACGGCCGGGCCGGCCCGTGGCGCGCGAGGACATGGCTTTGGCGCTCTCGGTCGTGCTGATCGGCCTGTTGATGATGGTGACGCGGCGCAACGCGGTCAGCCAGGTGGTCGGCTTCATGTCGCTGGAAAACGGCATCACCTCGCCGCGACCGGCGCCAGCGGCATGCCGCTGGTGGTGGAGATCAGTGTCGCCTTCTCGATCCTGATCGCCTTCATCGTCATCGGCATCTTTCTGTTCCGCATCCGCGAGCGCTTCGACACGGTCGATGTGGGCGGCCTCGACCGCTTCCGGGGAGACCAGCAGTGAGCGGCTTCGGGATCGAGATCGCCATCCTTGCCATTCCGCTGGCGGCGGCCGCACTGCTGGCGGCGTTGCCCGGCTACCGGCTGACGGCACGGCTCAACGTGGCGGCGAGCCTGGCGACGCTGATCGCGGCGCTGCTGCTCTTCGTCGTGCCGCGTCCCGAGCCCGGCCGCTATCTGCTGATCGACGACCTCAATATCGTCTTCGTGGTGCTCACCACCTTCGTCGCCTTCACCACCAGCGTCTTTTCCGCCAGCTACATCGGCCACGAACTGGAGACCGGCCGGCTGACGCCGGCCTATCTCCGCTTCTATCACGCCATGTACCAGCTGATGATGTTCGGCATGAACCTGGCGCTCACCGCCAACAATATCGGCGTCATGTGGGTGGCGATCGAGCTGGCGACGCTGTCCACGGTGCTGATGGTCGGCATCTACCGCACCCACGAGGCGCTGGAAGCGGCGTGGAAATACTTCATTCTCGGCAGCGTTGGCATCGCGCTGGCGCTGTTCGGCACGATCCTGGTCTACATGGCGGCGCGACCGGTGATCGGCGAAGGGCCGGACGCCATGGTGTGGACGGTGCTGGTCGAGAAGGCGGGCGCCTTCGACCCGGCGCTGCTCAACCTCGCCTTCGTCTTCCTGCTGCTCGGTTACGGCACCAAGGTGGGCCTGGCGCCGCTGCACGCGTGGCTCCCCGACGCCCACGCCGAAGGCCCCACCCCGATCTCGGCGGTGCTCTCCGGCCTGCTGCTCAACGTCGCCCTCTACGCGGTGCTGCGCTTCAAGCTGCTGCTGGCGGCCAACAGCGGCGCGCTCGCGCCGGGGCCGCTGCTGGTGGTGATGGGCCTGGGATCGCTGGTCTTCGCCGCCTTCATGCTCTACCGGCGGCGCGACATCAAACGCTTCTTCGCCTATTCGTCGATCGAGCACATGGGGATCATCGCGTTTGCGTTTGGGATGGGCGGGCCGCTGGCCAATTTCGCCGGCCTCTATCACATGGTCATGCACTCGCTGACCAAGTCGGGCATCTTCTTCGCCGTCGGCCATGTGGCGCAGGTCAAGGGCACGCAGAAGATCGCCGACATCAAGGGACTGACCGCCAGCCATCCGGTGCTCGGCTGGTCGCTGGTGGTGGGCGTGGTCGCCATCGCCGGGCTGCCGCCGCTCGGGGTCTTCATGAGCGAGTTTCTGGTCGTCTCCTCGACCTTCGCCCGGGCGCCGCTGCTGGTGCTGATCTTCGTCGGCGGGCTGATCATCGCCTTCGCCGCTCTCATGCTGCGCTTGCAGGGGCTGGTCTTCGGCGAGCCGTCGGGCAGCACGGCACCGGTCAAGGCGTCCTACGTTCCCATGTTCGTCCATTTCGCCCTGGTGCTGATCGCCGGCTTCTATATGCCGCCGCAGTTGGTCCAATGGTTCGAGCACATCGCGGGGCTGCTCGGATGAGCGTGCGCGACGCCCTCATCGCCCGTGGAACACCGGTCGCCGGCCACCGGCCGTGGCCGCGGGTCGTGGTCGATGCCGACGGCTGGCGCGACGTCATCGAGGCGCTGGCGGCGGGGAGCTGACGCTCACCAGCGAGTGGGGCGAGACCGGCACGGTGCACATGGCGGTCGCCGACGAGGGCGGCGCAGCGATATTCAGCCTGGCCGCACCCGATGGGCACTTCCCCAGCGTCGGCGCCGCTCACCCGCCCGCCATCCGCTTGGAGCGGGCCATGGCCGACCTGTTCGGCCTCGCGCCCGACGGCCTGGCCGACACGCGCCCGTGGCTGGACCACGGTCGCTGGGGCGTCGAGCAACCGCTTGACGGGAAAGGCGGCGTGGAGCTGCCGCCATCTGAATATCCGACAAGCACAGGCGGCGTGCCGCCGGCAACGCCTTATGCCTTCCTGCCGGTCGAGGGCGAGAGCCTGCACCAGATTCCGGTCGGACCGGTGCATGCCGGCATCATCGAGCCCGGGCACTTCCGCTTCACCGCCGCTGGCGAAACCATCGTCCGCCTGGAAGAGCGCCTCGGCTATGTCCACAAGGGCATCGACGGGCTGATGGCCGGCGCCAATATGGCCGACGCGGCCAAGATCGCCGGCCGTACTTCGGGCGATTCGACCGTTGCCTATGCCTATGCCTTTGCCCGCGCGGTCGAGGCGGCGCTCGGCGTGGAGCCGCCGTCGCGCGCCGTCTGGCTGCGCGCGTTGATGGCCGAACTGGAGCGGCTGGCCAACCATCTCGGCGATATCGGCGCCATCTGCAACGATGCCGCCTTTGCGCTGATGCTGGCCCATGCGGCGGCACTGCGGGAGCGCGTACTGCGCTTCTCGGCGCTCGCCTTCGGCCACCGGCTGATGATGGACAGAATCGTGCCGGGCGGTGTCGCCGCCGATTTCGCCGACGCAGCGACACCCGCATTGGCGGCATTGCTAGCCGAGATGTGGGAGATGTTCCCGCGCCTGGTCAATCTTTACGACAATACCGCATCGCTGCAGGAGCGTACTGTCGGCACCGGCATTCTGACTGCGGACCTCGCGCGGCGGTTCGCCGTGGGCGGCCCCATCGGACGCGCTTCCGGCCGTGCATTCGACACGCGCCGGGCCCTGCCCTATCCGCCGTATGACAGCCTCAAATTCAGGGTGGCGGTGCGCGAAGACGGCGACGTCAATGCGCGCGTCTGGCTGCGCATCCGCGAAGTGGAGCAGAGCCTCTTGCTGCTCGAGCGAATTGCCGCCGGCCTGCCGGACGGTCCGCTGCGCGTGGATGTGCCGACGCGTGCCGGCGAGGGCGTTGCGCTCGTCGAAGGGTTCCGCGGCGACATCTTCGTGTCGGTGCGGCTTGACGCCTATGGGCGCGTCGAGCGCTGTCACCTGCGCGACCCGTCATGGTTCCAGTGGCCGCTGCTCGAAGCTGCGATCGAGGGCAACATCGTCGCCGACTTCCCGCTCTGCAACAAATCGTTCAACTGCTCCTATTCCGGACACGACCTCTAGAGCCCATGCGCAAGCTCCTCTTCCAGGGCCTGATCCACTCCCCCCTCACCGAGCCGCCGCCTGCTATGGACGAAGACGTGGCGAAGCTTGCGCGCGAACTCGATCTCGCCGCGCGGCGCCGTCTTGGCCGCAGTCTCGCCATCCGCCAGGTCGACGCCGGCTCGTGCAACGGCTGCGAGCTCGAGATCCACGCCCTCAACAATGCCTTCTACGATCTCGAACGCTTCGGGCTGACTTTCGTCGCCTCGCCGCGGCATGCCGACGTGCTGATGGTGACCGGCCCGGTGACGAAGAACATGCACGAGGCGCTCGAGCGCACCTACGCCGCCACGCCCGATCCCAAATGGGTGGTCGCCGTCGGTGATTGCGCCCGCGACGGCGGCTGTTTTGCCGGCAGCTACGCCGTCAGCGGGGGGGTCTCGGTCGTCGTCCCGGTCGATCTCACCATCGCCGGCTGCCCGCCGTCTCCCAGCGAGATCCTTTCGGGTCTGCTCGTGCTCCTGCAGCGCGCCGCCCGATAGTCTCCGACCGGCCAGTTCAGCTCGGGCAACACCAAAAAACCCGCTAATCCGCGCCGTTTCAGCGGCCGCTCCGGGAAACTGTATTGGTTTGCCAAATTCAGGTTTGGTGCCGCAAGAGGGACTCGAACCCCCGACCCCCGCATTACGAATGCGATGCTCTACCAACTGAGCTATTGCGGCAACCCGGGCCTTTTCAGGCTGCGGCACTGATACTAGCCGAATGCGGCCGGTTCAAGTGCGCAAAGCGGGCGGGCCGGCATCGGCGGCGGCCGGCGCCGGAACGCGCCGGTAAGCGCGCCATGGCTTTTGACGCGCCGCCACATCGGCGCTAGAAACAAGCCGCGTCTCAACGCATTCCCTCGGATCAACAGGGCATGTCGAACACCGACATCAAGGCGAACCGACCGCTTTCGCCGCACCTACAGATTTATCGCTGGCCGATCACCATGGTCATGTCGGTCGCCCACCGCGTCACCGGCTTCGGGCTCTATGGCGGCACCATCCTGCTGGTCTGGTGGCTGGCGGCGGCGGCGAGCGGTCCGCGCGCCTTCGACTTCGCCAATGCCGTGCTCGGCTCGTGGTTCGGTCTCTTCGTGCTCTTCTGCTTCACCTGGGCGCTCATGCACCACATGCTGGGCGGCATCCGCCACTTCATCTGGGATTTCGGCATCGGCCTCGACAAGCCGGCGCGGGACAATCTGGCATGGGCGACGATCGTCGGCTCGGTCGTGCTGACCGCGCTCGTATGGGCCGTCGGGCTGGTGCTGAGATGAGCATGCAGACGCCGCTTCGCCGGGTGCTCCATTTCGGCGCCGCCCACGACGGTACCGGGCACTTCTGGCGCCAGCGCCTGACCGGCGCCGCCACCACGGTGCTTGCCATCTTCTTCATCGGCATCCTGGTGGCGACCGTCGGCCAGCCTCACGACCATGTGATCGCCGTGCTGCGCATGCCGCTGGTCGCCGCGACGCTGGCGCTGCTCATCGTCGCGACCGCGATCCACATGCACATCGGCACGCAGGTCATCATCGAGGATTACATCCACGGCAGTGCGTTGAAGGTCGTGTGCCTCGCCGCCAACACCTTCTTCTGCTTCGCCATCGCCGCGGTCGGACTGACCGCCATCGTCATGATCGCTCTCGGAGGTCCGCCGCCACATGGCTGACGCCAGCAACGGTGCGCCGGCCGTGAACGGCAAGGCCTATCCCTTCACCGACCACAGCTACGACGTGGTGGTCGTCGGCGCCGGCGGCTCCGGCCTCAGGGCGACTCTCGGCGCCAGCGAGGCGGGGCTCAAGACCGCCTGCATCACCAAGGTCTTCCCCACGCGCTCGCACACGGTCGCCGCCCAGGGCGGCATCGCCGCCTCGCTCGGCAACATGGGCGAGGACGACTGGCGCTGGCACATGTACGACACCGTCAAGGGGTCGGATTGGCTCGGCGACCAGGACGCCATCGAATATCTCTGCCGCGAGGCGCCCAACGCGGTCTACGAGCTCGATCACTACGGCCTGCCGTTCTCGCGCACCGAGGACGGCAAGATCTACCAGCGCCCCTTCGGCGGCATGACCACCCACTATGGCGAGGGCATCGCGCAGCGCACCTGCGCGGCGGCGGACCGTACCGGCCACGCCATGCTGCACACGCTCTACGGTCAGTCGCTGCGCCATTCGGCAGAATTCTTCATCGAGTATTTCGCGCTCGACCTGATCATGGAGGACGGCGCCTGCCGCGGCGTCGTGGCGCTGTCGCTCGAGGACGGCACGCTGCATCGCTTCCGCGCCCACAAGACGATCCTGGCAACCGGCGGCTACGGGCGCATCTATGCCACCTGCACCGGCGCCCACACCCAGACCGGCGACGGCAACGGCATGGTGCTGAGGGCGGGGCTGCCGTTGCAGGACATGGAGTTCGTGCAGTTCCACCCGACCGGCGTGCTCGGCGCCGGCGTGCTGATCACCGAAGGCGTGCGCGGCGAGGGCGGCTATCTGACCAATTCGGAAGGCGAGCGCTTCATGGAGCGCTACGCGCCGCACGCCAAGGACCTCGCCTCGCGCGACGTGGTCTCGCGTGCCATGACCATCGAGATCCGCGAGGGGCGTGGCGTCGGTCCGGAAAAGGACCACATCTTCCTGCACCTGTCGCATCTCGACCCGGGGGTGATCCACGAGCGGCTGCCGGGCATCGCGGATCTGGCACGCATCTTCGCCAATGTCGACGTCACCCGCGAGCCGATCCCGGTGCTGCCCACCGTGCACTACAACATGGGCGGCGTGCCGACGAACTATCACGGCGAGGCTCTGACCAAGGTCGACGGCGACCCGGACACGGTGGTGCCGGGGTTGATGGCGGTGGGCGAGGCGGCCTGCGTGTCGGTGCACGGGGCCAACCGCCTCGGTTCCAATTCGCTGATCGACCTGGTCGTCTTCGGCCGGGCGGCGGCGCAGCGCTGCCGCGAGACCATCGAACCCAACGAACGCCATCGCGACCTGCCCAGGGATGCTGGTGAGGCCTCGGTCGCCCGTCTCGACCGGCTGCGCAATGCTCGGGGCGGCACGCCGACCGCGGAACTCCGCCGCCGCATGCAGAAGGTGATGCAGGAGAACTGCGCCGTCTTCCGCACCGGCGAGGTGCTCGCCGAGGGCCACGAGCGCATCCACGCCGTGTGGTCGGGCAGCGAGGACGTCGCCGTCAGCGACCGGTCGCTGATCTGGAACTCGGACCTGATCGAGACGCTGGAATACGAGAACCTCATCGTGCAGGCGGTGACCACCATGGATTTGGCGCAGAACCGCACCGAGTTCACGCGGGGCGCACGCGCGCGAGGACTATCCCAACCGCGACGACCAGAACTGGATGAAGCACACCCTGTCGTTCATCGACCCGGACAAGAGAACCGTCCGCCTCGACGACCGGCCGGTGCATGCTTTCACGCTCACCAACGACATCCAGTACATCGAGCCCAAAGCGCGGGTGTACTGAGGCGAAGCGGCCGCTGGCACGTATCCCGGATGAGCAAGAGCGCGATCCGGGTGGCTATTTCGCTCAGTGACGACGTCGACGCGCCCCCACCAGATTCCGTTCGAATCCCGGCTGGCCCATCGTGATCGCGCGATGGTCCTGATTTCATGTTAGTGGTATTGACACGAAGTCCATTTTCGAATTAGAGTGATTAACATGAAAGCAGCCAAGCGGCCGTACCACATGGCCGAACGGGCAGCCAAGATGCAGGAGACGCGCCGTCGCATCATCGACAGCGCGACGGAGCTCTACATGCAGCAGAGCATCGATGCCTTTACCCTGGACGAGGTGGCGCGGCGCGCGGGAACGACCGTGCAGACCATCCTCAGGATCCACGGCAGCCGCGACCAGCTCTTGTTCGTGGCGCTCGACAAGTTGGCGCGCAGTGGCATTCCGCTCAAGCCGACCCCGCCTGGCGATGTGGCGGCGGCCGTCACCGCGATCTTCGACCTCTATGAAACCAGCGGGGACATGATCCTGCGCTGGCTCAGCGACGAGCAGCGCCGGCCGGAGCTCAAAAAGACGCTGGACGAGGGGCGCCAGGACCATCGCGACTGGGTGGAGCTGGTGTTCGCGCCGCAGCTTGAGGCGTGCAATGCGCGCGCGCGGGCACGGCTCTTCAACACGCTCGTCCTCGCGACCGACCTCTATTCCTGGAACAAGCTGCGCAAGGACAACCGGCTGACGCGCGAGGACGCGGAGGCGGTGATACGCAACATGGTCGAGGCTGTGCTGGAGAGGGAGAAGAGCCATGGCGAAGTTTCTGTGGCTGAACTGGTCAGGCGGCGGCAATCTGCCTCCTAGCCTCGGGATCGCCCGTGCCCTCAGTTCACGTGGCCACGAGGTCGCCTTTGCGGGGCGTCCCGAGATGGTGCCTCGGGTCAGGACCGCAGGCCTCCGAGCGATCGAGGTGAGCGAAGCATACAGGCAGGTCGAGGGCTATCCGAAGGGGACGCACCTGACGCGCATGGCCTGCTATCTCAGTTCGCCGGCGGTCGAGGAACAGCTTCTGGCGATCGTTGCGGCGGAGGCTCCCGACGTCGCACTCATCGACGGCATGTTTCCAGCGGCGTTGAAGAACGCCGATGCGTTTGGCCGGCCGCATGCGGTCTTCGTCCACAGTTTCGTCTTCCGGCAGCTCGACATGTGGCGCCGCATCTTTGCGACCTTCAGCGAGATGCGGCAGGCGGCCGGCTTTTCCGCCCTTCCCACGCTGGACGAGCTTTGGCGGCCACGCGACCGCATCATCTCGACCAGCCACGGTCGTTTCGACCGGCCTGGTGAAACGGACTGGACCAACGTCGTCCATGTTGGGCCGTCGCTGGAAGAGGAAAGGTTCGCCGTGCCGGTCGTGCTGCCGTGGGCCGAGCATGATGGCGTGCCACTGGTGCTGATCAGTTTCAGCACGGGCTTTGAGCAGCGTGACGTCGGCAAGGTCCAGCGGGCACTCGACGCGCTTGCGGATGAGCCGGTGCATGTCGTCGCCACTACCGGCGGCATCGTCACCCCTGCGGAGGTGGCGGCGCCCGCCAACGCCATCGTGCTCTCCTATGCGGCGCACGATCCGATTCTTAACCGCGCGGGCCTGGTCATCGGGCATGGCGGTCATGGCACCGCCATGCGCGCAATGCGGCATGGGGTGCCGATGGTTGTGATCCCCGGCGTGGCCGGAGACCAGCCCTACGTCGCCGCTGCGATCGACGAGTGGGGCGCTGGCATTGCCCTTCCTGCCGATGCCGAGGCCGGCCAGATCCGCGAGGCCGCACGGCGGGTGCTCGGCGATCCCAAATTCGCGGCAACGGCAGCCGAACGCGGGCGAATGTTGGGAGATGCCGATGGGGCCGACGCAGCAGCCAACGAGATAGAAATGCTGGTTGGCCACAAGCCGGCAGCGACCGCCGTAGCCTAGCCAGCCTCTACAGCCACCCCGGCCATGTCGCCGGAATGTCCGGACCAGCCGAGATTCTCGGCCGGCTTGAGCAGTCTGTTGTCAAAAGGAAGGGAGTCCAATGACGATCCAGGCAAAGCTTTACACCGCAGACGACGCCGACAAGGCTAAGCGGGTCGGAAAAATGACGTTTCATTTCAAGGTGTCTGCCGACGACACCCAGGGAGCCTACACCGTGCTTGAAGCCGTGGTGCCTCCCGATTCGGGCAGCGGCCTGCATCGCCACTGGAGCTACGACGAGGCGGCGCGTGTGCTCGATGGCCGTTTCGAGTGCTACGTCGATGGCGAGTACAGGACGCTCGGTGCCGGCCAGAGCGTGTACTGGCCGCGCGGTGCGATCCATCGATTTCGCAGCCTTGGGCCCAAGGATGGCCGGATCATGTTCATCTGCTCGCCGGGGCGGGGATTCGAGGAGTTCTCCGAGCGCAGCTCCCAGCCCGACGTTCAGACGGGCACTGCCGTCTCCGGGCCGGCGACCAAGTTTCGCGCCATCGCGTCCGAATACGGGATCGAGTTCATTGACGAAGCGAACCGGTCTAACTCCTAATCTTCCAGCGGCTGGTAGCTGCCGAAGTCGGCCTTTATCCCGAGGCGCCTGATCAGTTCCTGGGCGTCGAAATTGTCGCGGGCATACATCGCAGCCACTGCGGCACGCGCACCTTCGGTCGCCGAAGCGTCACTCCATTCGACGATGGTGATGACGTCGAACGCGCCGGGGCCGGCGGGCTGCTCGACAAGCATGTCTTGGACGAAGCCCGGCTGCTGGCGCAGGACCGCGTGGGTCAGGCGCACGCGGCCGATGAATTCGGCGCGGGCCGCGTGCGGAACGACGAATCGGTCGATCCGGTAGAAGGGCTGGTCGTTCGTCGTCGCGCTGGTCTGCGTCATCTGTTCCTCTTTGTGCATGGTTTTGCCGGCGCCTTTGCGCCGTGACGGGCTTGGGATAGAACCTCAAGTTAAGTTGAGGTCAAGAGGTGAGCCATGTCCCGCACCGCAAGCGCCCGCCTGCCGCTGGATTTGAGTGTCGGGGAAGTGGCGCGTCGCAGCGGCGTCGCCGTCTCGGCCATCCATTTCTATGAGGCCGAAGGGCTGATCCAGGGCTGGCGGACCGCGGCCAATCATCGCCGTTATCCGCGCGGGACCTTGCGCCGCATCGCGATCATCAAGGTCGCCCAGCGCGCCGGCATACCGCTCAAGGAGATCGGTGAAGCCTTGGCGACGTTGCCCAGCGGGGCGGTGCCGAGCGCGCAGGACTGGGCGCGGCTGTCGGCCAGGTGGAAGCACGACCTCGACGATCGCATCCACCGGTTGACGCGGCTGCGCGACCAGCTCTCCGGCTGCATCGGCTGCGGCTGTCTGTCGCTCACGGACTGCCCGTTGCGCAACCCGGCAGACATCCTAGCGGAAGAGGGCCCGGGCGCGCGCATCCTCGATCCAACGGCCTGAAGGCGCTCGGGCGGTCGGAACCGGCGGTTTCACAGCTGCTACGGCCGGTTAACCAGCCCCATTGGCCAGGCCGGGCGAGCGGCATGATTCCACATGACGAGCGGCCGGCCGTCTCCTATATTTGTCCCAGTAAAGGCCCGAAACGGTGGTGTTCCCGGGCGTAAAGCCGCAGGATTCTGCGGTTTTCCGGGGCGTCACCGGTTCGTTTACCAAGGGCGGCTTAGCATTAGTCGCCGAAGGAACCGTGTATAGGCCGGCAATGACTTCCATGGCGTACGCAACACTGTCGTCCATCGGCTATGCGGGCAGGCCGCTTGCTGAAAAGCTCGGCTATGCCCCGGGGGCAACCATCGCCTTCGTCGCGCTGCCGGAGGAACTGGCCGACCTTCCGGGAAGCGTCGATTTCGGCAAGGTCGCCCGTCGCCAGGACTGGTCGCGGCCGATGGGGCCGGTGCCGTTCGACATCATCCATGCCTTCACCATGAGCCGCACCGAACTGGTCTCCGGCCTGCCGCGCCTGCGCCGCGCCATCCAGCCCGACGGCATGATCTGGGTGTCGTGGCCGAAGCAGGCCTCCAAGGTGCCGACCGACGTGACCGAGGACGTCATCCGCGCCGAGGCACTGAAGCACGACCTCGTCGACGTGAAGGTGGCGGCCATCGACCAGGTCTGGTCTGGCCTCAAGCTGGTGATTCGCGTCGAGAAGCGCTGATCGCCCTTGCGGAAGACATCGATCGCACAGGCGAACGGGAACGTCTCGCTCTCGTTTCTGAACAGCGGGCGCAGGCTGGGCGCTCCGGCGGGGCAGCGCGCCCGTCAATGGCGCTTGGCCTGGCAACGGCCGGTCGGCTATAGAGGCCAGACAGGAGACGGTCCATGGTCCAGCTGACGCTTCCCAAGAATTCGAAAATCGGCAAGGGCAAGGTGTGGCCTAAGCCCGAGGGCGCGAGCCAGCTCGCCGAATACCGCGTCTATCGCTGGGACCCGGATGGCGGCGCCAATCCGCGCGTCGATACCTATTACGTCGACCGCAAGGCTTGCGGGCCGATGGTCCTCGACGGGCTCCTGTGGATCAAGGACAAGGTCGACCCGACGCTGACCTTCCGCCGCTCATGCCGCGAGGGCGTGTGCGGCTCCTGCGCCATGAACATCGACGGGTCGAACACGCTGGCCTGCACCAAGGCGATGGACGAGATCGGCAACACCATCTCCGTCTATCCACTGCCGCATCTGCCGGTGGTCAAGGATCTGGTCGCCGACCTCTCGACCTTCTACGCCCAGCACCGCTCGATCGAGCCGTGGCTGCATACGGTGACGCCGGAGCCGCAGAAGGAATGGCGGCAGAGCCACGAGGACCGCGAGAAGCTCGACGGGCTCTACGAGTGCATCCTGTGCGCCTGCTGCTCGACCTCGTGCCCGTCCTATTGGTGGAACGGCGAGCGCTATCTCGGCCCGGCGGTGCTGCTGCAGGCCTATCGCTGGCTGATCGACAGCCGCGACGAGGCGACCGGCGAGCGGCTCGATCATCTCGAGGATCCGTTCCGCCTCTATCGCTGCCACACCATCATGAACTGCGCCCAGACCTGCCCCAAGAGTCTCAATCCGGCGAAGGCAATCGCCGAGATCAAGCAGATGATGGTCGAGCGGCGGGTTTAGGCACGAAACTCACGGTGTCGACCGCGGAAGCGGGCCGTCCCCGGCGCGGTCTCGCGCTTCGCCGAGCATGGCGACCATCCGCGCCACGCGCTCATGGCGTGGGCCTGAAATCTCGACGACGCGCGGACCGTCCTGCAAAAGACCGAGATCGTCCCGTCTCAGCATGGTCTTCAGCCGCCCGTCCACGCGTGTGCGTAGCTCAGCGTATTCGATCGGCACCGTGATATCGTCGGGCTGCACGAGAGGCACGAAGACCACCAGATCGAGCGATGCCAGCGCTCGCCCGATCCGGTGGAGCAGCCGTCCCTGCGGCAGCCACTCGAAGCCTTCGTCGGAGCTCACCACATCGAGATAGGCAAGAAAGTCCAGCGGACACCGGTCGAAGACCATATTGGCCCCACTGGCCATTTCCAGGATCAGCTTGCAGCTACGTGCGAGTTGTTCTTCGAGGTCGGCGGTTGTCGGCCCGTTTGCGAACGGCATGCCGTCCTGCGTCAGCAGCCAATAGGGCTCGGGCATGTTTTCGTGATCGTCACGCGCCGAGACGAAATCATCGATCAGCGTGGTCTTGCCGCAACCATGTGTGCCGGTCACCGCTATGCGCATGATTGTTCCATTCCAGGATCCGGCCGGGTCGCCCACTCTTGCCTTTTTGGGGTTCCACGGTGCTCGTTTTGCCTATCATTTGGGCCTGCCTAACGCTTATTTGGCCGTTTTGATCGCCTATATGACTCTGTACGTCCATCGCAGACGGAGGAGAGATCATGGACAAGGTTTCCGAATATACCGGGGCGCCGTGGTCGATCACGGCGGTCGACAAGCTCAAGGAGCTCTGGAACACGGGCGTATCGGCCGAGGTGATCAGCCAGACGCTGCGCCGCGAGGAGCATGAAGTTCGCGCCAAAGCTGGCGAACTGGGTCTGCCCCAGCACGTCGAGGCCAAGTAACGTCCCGGCCGGTTGACCCGAATCGGGACAGGTTTCGCCCCGGAAGGCTTGGCCTTTCGGGGCGTTTGCATTATGGCGGCGCTCGAATTTGCCTGAAAGCCGCTACAATCGGGATATAAAAACGAATCGCGGCTGCGGCAGAAGTCAATGAGGATTCGCCGATGGGACTGAATTACGGGGCGTCGGTCCGCTTTCTGGTACCGATGGCATTGGCTTCGGCGCTGGCCGGGTGCGGGTCGTTCGGAGCCATCGGCCTGCCCTGGCAACGTGCACAGGCGCCGGCACCGCTGAGCCCCGCTGCCCCGCCGCCGGTCGAATCCTCGGGCCTGCCGCCGGTCAGCGACGGCCAACAGCAGGCGGGCGTGGCCCCCGGAAGCACCGACAACGCCGATACCGCGCCGCTCGCCCAGCCGCAGGTGGCCAGCAATGCGCCGGCCATCGGCGCCGGCCAGATCGGCCGCACCGATCTTCTCGGCGGCTGGACGATCACCTCGGGCGGCGATTCCTGCCAGTTGTTCATGACCCTGACCAGCTGGACCGGCGGCTATCGCGCTTCGACGCGCGGCTGCAGCACCGATGTCCTCAAGTCGATCTCGGCGTGGAACCTGCAAGGCAAGCAGGTCATCCTCGCCGGCCAGGGCGGCAAGCCGGTCGCCCATCTCGCCTCGTCGGGCACCAACCGCTTCGACGGACAGGTCGACGGCCAGGGCACGGCGGTCACCTTCTATCGCTGACAACGCGGTCTTCTGCGGGGCAGACGTGTCGAGCCAGACGGGCGCGGGCGAGGCCTCGTTCAGCGAGCGCTACCGGCAGATGGTCGCGACGGGGACGATCAGCAGCGATCCCGCGCAGGCTGGCGTCGTCGAGCGGCTCGACGCCCTCAACCGAGCGCTTGCCGAACAGAAGCCACCCGCCCGCGGCGGTCTTCTCGGCCGGCTCTTCGGCGCACGCGATCCCCAGCCGCGCGGGCTCTACATCCACGGCGCGGTCGGCCGCGGCAAGACCATGCTGATGGACGAGTTCTTCGCGCTCACCGCCGCCATCCCCAAGCGCCGCGTCCATTTCAACGAATTCATGACGGAGACCCACGAGCGGGTCCACGTCTTTCGCCGGACGATCGGCGGCGATCCGATCGCGCCGGTCGCCGCGGTGATCGCCCACGAGGTGCGGCTCATCTGCCTCGACGAGTTCCAGGTCGAGGACATCGCCGATGCAATGATCCTGTCGCGCCTGTTCGAGCGCCTGTTCGCCGCGGGGCTGGTGCTGGTCGCAACCTCCAACGTGCCACCCGACGAACTCTATCTGAACGGCCTCAATCGCGACCTGTTCCTGCCGTTCATCGCGGTTCTCAAGCGTCACGTCGACATTGTGCATCTGGAAGCGGCGACCGACTACCGGCTGGGCAAGCTCGCCGGCACGCCGGTCTACGTGACGCCGCCGGGACCGGCCGCCAGCGCAGCGCTCGATCGGCTGTGGCGCGCACTGACGGGCACGGAACGGGGCGAGCCGGCGGCGCTCTCCACCAAGGGACGGCAGATCGTCGTGCCCGAGGCCGCGCGCGGCACGGCGCGGTTCTCCTTCGCCGACCTCTGCGAGCAGCCGCTCGGCGCCGGCGACTACCAGAAGGTCGTCCAGAGCTTCCACACGCTCATCATCGACGGCATTCCGGTCATCGCCGCAGAGCGCCGCGATGTCGCGAGGCGGCTGATCCTGCTCGTCGACACGCTCTACGACCACCGGGTCAAGCTGATCGTCTCGGCCGCGGCGGAGCCGGCGGCGCTCTACACGGCAACAAGCGGCGCGGAGTCCGTCGCCTTCCGGCGCACCGTCTCGCGGCTCATCGAGATGCGCTCGGCGGCCTATCTTGGTGCCGCGCACGGCCTGGTCGCGCCGGCCCCCGGCTAGCCGGCGATCGGGTCTTCCCAGCGCAAGCCGGGAAAACGGGCGAAATCGCCATCGGTCGAGCACAGCGTCAGCCCGTGCTCGATGGCGAGCGCCGCCAGATGGGCGTCCGGGACAAGCTTGCCGGCGACCCCCGGGCAAGGCCAGCAGCCGTCCGAGCACCTCGGCGTGGCGCTCGGTCGGCTGCGGTATCCAGGCGGGATCGGCGGAGAGCCAGGCGGCCACGCGGCTCCATGCAACCGACATCGAAATCTGCGGAGTGAACAGCCGGGCGCTGGTGACGACCCGCAGGTAGCCGAGCACGCTCGCCCAGGGGAGCCCAACGGGGGAGCCGCGCCGACAGCGGGGTG
>CAWHLM010000013.1:0-109278 GCA_963830215.1 uncultured Alphaproteobacteria bacterium | reverse complement strand
GTCGTCAGCCGAGAAGGCGATGCTGCCACCGTGGCTGAGCACATGCCAGAGGGGATCGTGCGTGCCCACCTGAACGAGGACGCCGGCGGATTCGGAACTCTGACTTGAAACGACCGCCGCATAAGTGGCGTCGAAGCTGCCGCTGCGCATCCGGGCGGTCAGCGGCGCACCATCCGGCGCGTCGCCGTAATCCACCGACAGCAGCACCGGTATCGCGGGGCCTTGCATGCCGCTGTGACAGGTCGCGGTGAAGGCAACGGCATCCGTCTCCGGCACCCCATAGGAGAGCACGTAGCTGGTCTGGCCGTTGTCCCCGGTGTCGTAGTGCTCGAAGCTCCATATGGCGCGTCCCCCCTGGGCGAAGGCTGGCAGCGCCGCCATCGCGAAAAGGACGGCGGCGGCCGGGATCGTCGCGCGGCTCAATTGCATGTCTGGAAAGCTCCTGGGATGGGTGCGTCTATTCCACAGATGATGCCGCCCCACTGGTAGCCGATGCGGCCGCGAAACTGGATCTTGAACCAGGGGAAGTTCTGGAACAGCGGCGCGTCGGACTGCTCGAGGAGCGTGATCGGCTCCCTTTCCTGGAGACTGGCGATCGCAGCGAAGTTGGCGCCCGGACCGGAGCGGACCTTGCCGCCCCATGAGCGCGCCTGGATCGGAAACGCCCCGTCCGCGCCCGGCCCTGCGCCCGGTCCGGCGTCGCCGGCCATATATTCATTGATATAGGCGACCCGATCGAGATAAGCGCTCATCAGGCAATTGACGGATGCGCCGCACTGGTTGCGCTGCTGGAGCCAGGCGTTCTGGTCTTGGGCGAGCTGGTTCTGCCGGCCGGGTGGAAGCTGCCGCATCATGCCGGCGTAAGCCTGCGCCATCCTCTCATCCCACTGGGCAAGTTCGGGATCGGCGCAGATCGCCTGCTCCGCCGGCAGGCTGGCGCGCCGGCAATCGAAGCTCGGCCCGGCATTGGTGGCCGGTTGCTGGGTCGGGATGGCCGGCGGTTGGGGCATCAAGGTCGGTCCACCCCCGGCAGGGCCGCCCATGCTCGTATGCGCGGTCAGCCGGACGGTGCGCGGCGTGCTCCGCGGCATGTAGATGTCGATGCAGTCGCCAGGCCCGTTGGTCACCATCCACGGATGGGTGACGAAGGTGTTGACCAAGAAACTCTGGCCTGGATTGAGGTATGCGTACTGCTTGGTGCGGCCGTCAAAGCCGATCCACAGGATGGCGCGGCCTTCGCCCGTGCGGTTGACGAAGGTCATCTGGGTGGGTTGGGCGGAGTTCTGCGAGCGCAGCGACTGCGCTGCCGAGCAGGGGATATCGCCGGCGGCGGCGGGCAGCGGTGCGTTGACGGCAGAAGCCACGAGAGCGGCAAGCAGTAAGCCAAAGCGCATGACGTTCTTCCTAACAGTTCGAGTGCGGAACGACCGGGCACCGGTCAGACGCCAACAAAGGCCGGCAGTTGCAAACGGCGCGTGCGATGACGACACGCGCCGTCAGCCGCAGACGCCTTCGTCATCATTGCGGACGGCGCAGATGATCGCCCTGCCGCGGACGGAGCCATAGGCCGCCATGACGCGCGCCTCGAAATAGGCCCACTTGTTGCGCGTGTCGGCGACGGCGGCCGCCACGGCACGGGCGAAGTTGCCATTGACCGCACCGCGCTTGGTGGTGCCGGTGCCCGCCTTGCCGGTCCCCGGGTCGATCGGCCCGGTGTCCTTGTTGAGGTCGGCGTGGTGCACACGCCCGTGGCAAAACAGCCGCTCGGGAATACCTTCGAAGCAGCCGCTGATCAGGCCTGCGGGCAGCGCACCGCCACCGCCCGGGGCGAGCCAGGGGGCGGGACCGCTATTGCCGAGGCCAGGCGGGTTATCGAGGCCGATCGGACCGTTGGCCGGAATGTCGACCCAATTGGTGTGGGCGTAGAAATCCTGCGCGGCGTGGAAAGCAAGGCCGAGGTCCTCCAGCACGTTGCACTTCGCCCGGCCCGGCTTGCCGTCATAAGTGCACGAGATGTAGGTCGGGATCGCGGCTGAATCGATCCGGCCGCTCTTGTCGGCGATCGCGCCCGCGGCCTTCACCGCAGCATTGAGATGCGCGAAGATGCCGTCCCGGCAGGCGATAAGGTGTCCCTGCGCGGCCTTGGCACTTTGCGGGTAGCCAGGCATGTCCAGGTGGTCGCCGCTGTCGCAATGGGCGGAATTGACGCTCAGCAGCCCGCGGTCGGGCCGATCCGGGGCGCCGACGGCGCCGAAGGAGCCGCGCTTTCCGGCGATCTCGTCCATGGTCTTGGAGCCGAGATGGTAGCCTGACAAGGCCGCGCGGGTGATGCGCTCGTGCTCGGCCTGCTGACCCAGGATATTGACCGAGCCGAACGCGAAGGCATGGGCGGTCATACATATGAAGGCCGCGGCCACAGCCGCGCTGAGCCTGAACATCACTGGCACCCCCTTATTCCGCCGGAATGGCGGTCGCTTCAATTTGCCTGCGTATCTTCCTTCCCGGCCGTATCGGCCGCCTGTTTGTGTCGCTCGAATTTGCAGACGGCAGAGGTGCCCGCACCGCTTGCCTATCGCAAACGGGGCGCAGCTCGAGGCCATCACCACAGATTAGAAGCTATACAATCGACAAATTGCGCAGAACGCAACCGGCAACCGGCCGATGCGCTACGCGGATCAGGCCTCTTCTTCGCCAAGCTCCTGGCTGACGATATCGCCGCGCGGCGTGACGACATCCTGACCGACGCGGCTGCGGGCCACCTCGCGCACGCGCTCGGCAAAGCGCGTATCGCGCTCCATCAACGCATGCAGGTCGGCGCTGTCCAGAACCAGCAGATTGGCCCGTGTCACCGCGGTGACCGTGGCCGAGCGGCGGGCCCGGCGGAGCACCGCGATCTCACCGAAAAAGTGGCCGACGCCGAGCCGCACCTTCTCGGTCGGCAGGTCGATTTCGATCTCGCCCGCGGCGATGAAATACATCGCCTGGGCCGGACTTCCCTTGCGCACGATGATACCGCCCGGCTCGACCGACTGGGCAGAGAGCAGGCTGGCGATGTCGGCGATCTCGCCGGCAGTCAGCCCGGCAAAGATCGGCACGCGCGCCACCATGCCCCAGGTGACGACGAAATCGCGCCGATGGATCACGTTGGCGAAGGAGGTTGCCACGATGCCGACCGGCAGCGCCAGCATGAGGATGCCCATGAGCACCGTCAGCCCGCCGAAGACGCGGCCGAGCGGGGTTATCGGCACCACGTCGCCATAGCCGGTGGTCGTCAGCGTGACGATCGCCCACCACATGGCGTCGGGCACGGTGCCGAACTTGTCCGGCTGCGCCGACCCCTCGACCACATGCATGATCGAGGCGGCGAGTACGGTGGCCCCGAGCAGGATGATGACGCAGCCGAACAGCGCCCGGCGCTCGGCATAGAGCGCATCGAGCAGCGAGCGCATGGCCGGCGAATAGCGCGCCAGCTTGAGGAAGCGGACGATGCGGAAGACCAGCAGGACGCGTAGATCGGCGGTGGCGAAGAGCGTGATCCAGAAAGGCACGACGGCCAGCAGGTCGATCAACCCCGGGCCGCTGACCATGTAGCCAAGCCACGGCGGCAGGTATCGCCGCGGGCGCATCGGCTGGTCGGTCGCGGCCCAAATACGCGCGGCATATTCCACCGTGAAGACGATCAACGAGGCGAACTCGATGACCACGAAGGCGACGTGATAGCGAACCGACAGGGACGGCACCGACTCGAGCACGACCGCCACCAGATTGACGGTGATCAGCACGATCAGCATGAGATCGATGAATTGGCTAAGCGGATCGTCGCGCCGCGCTTCCTCGAGCACTTCGAAGGTCCGGCGGCGAAGGCGCGCCACTGCGACCGCGAGCGGGCCGGATTTGGGAATACGGGAGCGCAGGCGCCTCACGGCCGTCCTGCGGCGCGCCGCTGCGCCGCTCCGCTGTACCGCCCCCGCTCCATCGCCTACCCGCCCGCAAGCACCTCCGAGATCGCATCCAGCGCCTTGTCGGCCTGACTGCCGTCCGGTCCGCCGGCCTGAGCCAGGTCCGGCCGGCCACCGCCACCCTTGCCGCCAAGCGCCGCAGCGCCGGCCCGCACCAGATCAATCGCATTGAAGCGATTCGTCAAATCACCGGTAACGCCGACAACCAAGCTGCCCTTGCCTTCGGACGTGGTGTTGGCGATGGCGACCACGCCCGAGCCGACCTTGGCCTTGCCTTCGTCGGCGAGCGCCTTGAGGTCGTTCATGCCGACGTCCGACACCGCCAGGCGGAAGAACCTGATGCCGCCGACATCGACGATCTGGGTACCGTCTGCGCCGCCGGCGGCCCCGCCGCCCATTGCCAGCTTCTTGCGCGCGTCGGCAAGCTCGCGTTCGAGCTTGCGCCGCTCGTCGACCAGCACCTGAGCGCGCTCGGCCGCATCTTCCGGCCGCGACTTCAGCGCCATGGCGACGGCCTTGAGCCGCTTCTCCTGCTCGGCCAAGTGTTTGCGCGCCGCCTGGCCGGTCAGCGCCTCGATGCGCCGCACGCCGGCGGCGACCGCGCCCTCGCCGACCAGCGCGATCAGGCCGATCTCGCCGGTGCGCCCGACATGGGTGCCGCCGCACAGCTCCACCGAATAGGTCTTGCCCGTCGGGTCGTCCGGCATGGTGCCCATCGACACCACGCGCACCTCGTCGCCGTATTTCTCGCCGAACAGCGCCATGGCGCCGGAGTGCATCGCCTCGTCACGGTCCATCAGCCGGGTGGTGACCGGGGCGTCCTCGAGCACGACCGCATTGGCGAGGTCCTCGACCGCTTCGATCTCCTCAGCCGCCATGGGCTTCTGATGGGAGAAGTCGAAGCGCAGGCGATCGGGCGCGACCAGCGAGCCCTTCTGCGCCACATGGGTGCCGAGCACGTTGCGCAGCGCCGCATGCAGAAGGTGGGTGGCGGAGTGGTTGGCGCGGACCATCGACCGCCGCGGCTTGTCGACGGTGAGGCGCACGGCATCGCCGACGGCGACCTTCCCCGCCTCAACCCTGCCATAGTGCACGAAGAGGCCATCGGCGCGCTTCTGCACGGTCTCGACGCGCACGCGTCCACTTGTCGTATTCTCGATCGTGCCGGTGTCGGCGACCTGGCCGCCGGACTCGGCGTAGAACGGGGTCTGGTTGAGGACGATGGCGATCTCCTCCCCCGCCTTCGCCTCCGGCACCGCATCGCCGGCCTGCACCAGGGCAAGGATCTCGCCCTCGGCCTGCTCGGTGCCGTAGCCGAGGAACTCGGTGGCCCCGAACGACTCGCGCAGGCGGAACCAGATCGGCTCGGTCTGCGCCTCGCCCGAGCCGGCCCATGACGCACGCGCCTCGGCTTTCTGCTTCTCCATCGCCGTTTCGAAGCCGGGAAGATCGACGGCGATGCCGCGCGCCTTCAGCGCATCCTGGGTGAGGTCGAGCGGGAAGCCGTAGGTGTCGTAAAGACGGAAGGCGACATCGCCGGCCAGTGTCGCACCGCTGTCCAATCCCTCGGTCGCCTCGTCGAGCAAGGTGAGGCCGCGCGCCAGCGTGCGGCGGAAGCGCGTCTCCTCCAGCCTCAGCGTCTCGGCGATCAATGATTCGGCGCGCAGCAGCTCCGGATAGGCGCGGCCCATCTCGGCAACCAGCACCGGCACCAGCCGGTACATGACCGGCTCGCTGGCGCCGAGCAGGTGGGCATGGCGCATGGCGCGGCGCATGATGCGGCGCAGTACATAGCCGCGGCCCTCGTTGGACGGCAGCACACCATCGGCGATCAGGAAGCTCGTGGCGCGCAGATGGTCGGCGATGACCCGATGGCTGGCGCGGGCCCTGCCCTCGGCCGGCACGCCGATGAGATCGACTGAGGCCTCGATCAGCGTCCTGAACAGGTCGATGTCGTAATTGTCGTGGACGCCCTGCAGCACCGCCGCGATGCGCTCGAGCCCCATGCCGGTGTCGATCGACGGGCTCGGCAGGTCGATGCGCTCGCCGCCTGGCAGCTGCTCGTACTGCATGAAGACGAGGTTCCACACCTCGACGAAGCGGTCGCCGTCCTCGTCAGGCGAGCCCGGCGGACCGCCGGGGATGCTCTCGCCGTGATCGTAGAAGATCTCCGAGCACGGCCCGCACGGTCCGGTGTCGCCCATCGCCCAGAAATTGTCCGAGCCGGCAATGCGGATGATGCGGCTCTCCGGCAGGCCGGAAATCTTGCGCCACAGGTCGAAGGCCTGATCGTCGTCGATATAGACGGTCGCAATCAGCCTCTCCGCCGGCAGTCCGAACTCCTTGGTGATGAGTTGCCAGGCGAGATCGATCGCCCGCTCCTTGAAATAGTCGCCGAAGGAGAAATTGCCGAGCATCTCGAAGAAGGTGTGATGCCGGGCGGTATAGCCGACATTGTCGAGGTCGTTGTGCTTTCCGCCGGCACGCACGCACTTCTGCGAGGTCGCCGCGCGCGGGAACGGCGCCTTCGAGCGGCCGGTGAAATAGTCCTTGAACTGCACCATGCCGGCATTGGTGAACATCAAGGTGGGATCGTTGCGCGGCACCAGCGGGCTCGAGGCGACCGGCGTATGGCCGTTCTTCTCGAAGAAGCCAAGGAAATGGGACCGGATGTCGTTGACGCTACTCATGACCGTCAGGGGTTCTTTTGGAAAAGCGGGCACCGCCGCGACCGCCGGGTTCTACAGCCCCGGCGGCGGCCATGTCCATAATTCCAGACGATTCTTAAGGGGTAAGGCTCATCTTAAGGGGTGAGGCTCACCCGCCCCTGTTCGTCGAGCGACCAGCCCGGATTCCAGGCGACCTCCCAAGGGTGGCCGTCGGGATCGGCGAAATAGCCGGAATAGCCGCCCCAGAACACGTCCCGAGCCGTCTTCAGAATGGTCGCGCCCGCCGCCTCTGCCTCGGCCAGAACGGCGTCGACCTCTTCACGGCTGCGGGCACAATAGGCGATCGTTATCCCCCCAAATCCCGTGCCGGCGGGCGGCACCTGCGCGTCCTCGGCAAGCGCTGTGCGCGAAAAGAGCGCAAGGATTGAGCCCGGCAACTGGAAGAAGACAACGCCTTCGTCTCGGTTCCCGCGCTTCCAGCCCAGCGTCTCGTAGAAGCGCTGCGACCGGTCGAGATCCGCAACACCCAGAGTGATGACGCTGACCCGCTGCTCCAAGACCACCGCCCCTCAGACCTCGCCCGTATCCTCGCTGGCTTCCTCGTCCGGACCGCCCTTCTCGAGGAACTTTTCCGCGATCAGCCCGGCATTGGCGCGGATCGCCTTCTCGATCTGGCCGGCGATCTCGGGATTGTCGCGCAGGAACTGCTTGGCATTCTCGCGCCCCTGGCCGAGGCGCTGGCTGTCGTAGGAGAACCACGCTCCCGACTTCTCGACGATGCCGGCCTTGACACCGAGATCGACCAGCTCGCCGGTCTTGGAGATGCCCTCGCCATACATGATATCGAACTCGACCTGCTTGAACGGCGGCGCCAGCTTGTTCTTGACCACCTTGACGCGGGTCTGGTTGCCGACCACCTCGTCGCGCTCCTTGATCGAGCCGATGCGACGGATGTCGAGGCGCACCGAGGCGTAGAATTTCAGCGCATTGCCGCCGGTGGTCGTCTCCGGATTGCCGAACATCACGCCAATCTTCATGCGGATCTGGTTGATGAAGATGACGGTGGTGTTGGACCGCGAAATGGAGCCGGTGAGCTTCCTCAGCGCCTGGCTCATCAGCCGCGCCTGGAGGCCGGGGAGCTGGTCACCCATTTCGCCCTCGATTTCGGCGCGCGGCGTCAGCGCGGCGACCGAATCGATCACCAGAACGTCGACCGCGCCGGAGCGCACCAGCGTGTCGGTGATCTCCAGCGCCTGTTCGCCGGTGTCGGGCTGGGAAATGAGGAGGTCATCGAGCTTGACGCCGAGCTTGCGGGCATAGCCGGCGTCGAGCGCGTGTTCCGCGTCGACGAAGCCGCAGATGCCGCCGGCCTTCTGCGCCTCGGCAATGATGTGCAACGCGAGCGTCGTCTTGCCCGAGGATTCGGGCCCGTAGATCTCGACCACCCGGCCGCGTGGCACACCGCCGATGCCGAGCGCAATGTCGAGGCCCAGCGAGCCGGTTGGCACGGTGGCAATGTCGACCGTCGCCTCGTTCTGGCCCAGCCGCATGATCGAGCCCTTGCCGAAGGCCCGCTCGATCTGGGAGAGCGCCGCATCGAGCGCTTTCGACTTGTCCATTCCATTCCCCTCGATCACACGAAGCGGCGTTGCGGCCATTGTAGATGCTCCTTGTTCAACAGGCACCGGGGGTGATGGAATGGCTGGAGGAAAAGATTTGCCGCCCCGGTCGCGTGAGAGCATTTGTACACGTTTTGTTCTCGTCGCGCAAGGGGGCGTCTCCGGGGAAATGCCTCAGTTTGAGTTTCGATCAGAATTTGTGCGGCGGAACCGGTCGTTCGGGACCGGTGAACCTGACACCCGCAGATGCTCCCCGCTTCCACATTCGCTCGACCGGCCTCAGGGTATTCTTCGCAATAAGCAGCAGTTCAAACTGCTCGGGCAGATCCACCGGATCGCTGAAGTCGAGGCGCGCTCCGCTTTCGCTCACGTTCCGCAGAGTGCAATTGAAGGTCGACGAGTCGTGAAGAACGACCTTCGCTTCCTTCAGAGCACGATGGCGAATAGAAATCCGATGATCTTCGTCCATATGTGACTCCGATCAAGCCGCGGCCATCTTCCCGTGAGGCCCACGCCCACCCGGCTTGGGTGCGCGCGGCGGCGATCGCGGGCGTCAGCTTGGGCGCCTTGTGCGTCCTGCGGAAGTTGTACCACACGAAGGAGAGCGGCAGCGCGTGAATGTGGTTGCCGATCTTCCAGCCACCCGCCCTCCCGCTCAACGCCGGGTCACAACAGCAACCAGATCAACATTATCGCCACGACAACCCAGACGGCGACGATGGCGACGGCGCCGCCGATGCTTGCCGGCCGTGCGCGGTTGCGGGCCTCCCGCCGGAATTCCTCCATCAGTTCGGGTGGGATCAGGCGAACGGCCACCAGGATACCGAGCGGCACGACGACGATATCGTCGAGATAGCCGAGCACCGGAATGAAATCCGGGATGAGGTCGATGGGCGACAGGGCATAGGCAGCAACGGCAGCGGCGACGGCCTTGGCATACCACGGCGTCCGCCGGTCTCGCGCCGCCAGCCACAGCGCCATCGCGTCGACTTTGATGGCCCTCGCCCAGGATTTGAGGCGCTGCACGAGGGCGCGCCCGGCCAGGCTCACCCGCCCTCCCCCAGTTCGCGGCGCGCCGATGCGATGATGCGCCAGGACGACTGCAGGAAAAGCGCGGCCATCGCCGCCGCCACGATGAGGTCGGGCCATGAGGTTCCGGTTGCCGCCACCAGTACGGCCGCAACCACGACCGCGGCGTTGCCGAGCGCATCGTTGCGACTGAACAACCACACCGCCTGGACATTGGCGTCGCCCTCGCGGTGCTTGAGGAGAATGACCGCGCAGATAACGTTGACCACCAGCGCGACGATGCCGAAGGCGCCCATAAGCTCGGCCTGAGGAACATGGGCGACGAACACCCGATAGGCCGTGGCAGCCAGAACGCCGAACCCCATGAGGGCGAGGAAGATGCCCTGCACGAGCGCCGAGCGCGCCCGCCAGGCCGCACCCCAGCCGATGGCGATGAGCCCGAGCAGCGTGATCGTCCCGTCGCCGAGAAAGTCGAGCGCGTCGGCCTTGAGCCCCTGCGAGCCGGCGAGGAAGCCGCCGCCGGCCTCGATCAGGCCGTAGCCGACATTGAGGATGGTGACGATCCACAGCGCCCGCTTGTAGGAAGGTGCCGCGTGGGTCAGGTCACCAAGATCGTCATCATCGTCCATGCCTGCCACTCCTACAATTCCGCGTTTTGCCAGACGCAAAAAGCGGCCGCACCGAAGCGCGGCCGCCGTGATGGATCCGCAATCGGGCACTCAGTGCAATTGTTTCATCAGCTCGCCCATGGCTTCGCGAGCGGCAATCATCTCGGTGACCTCAACTTCCGAATAGTAGACTCGCCAAGCGGCAAAGACCCTGTCGAGGGCATCGCGATCGGCAGCCTCCCAAATGCTGAAGCCGACGGCAGGATCGGACTTGAGGCAGTAGGTGTCCGTGCGGATCGCGCTACGGTTCAATTCGTTGTTCTGCAGCTTCTGACCGAATTCCATCATCCTTGCGAGATTCACCCTGACCTTGACCTGAAAAAACATAAACGATCCTCCCCAGGTGAAATGGCTCCGAAATCCTCTTCCAGGTCGCCGCGCCGCATGACCGTTCTATATTTGTTCTCGCTCCGTCTACATGTGGCGCGCGGCCGCATCGATGGCCTGTGTGCCAAACGCTTGGCGAACGCTTGTCCTTTGCCCCTACAATTCGAACTCGTCGTTCATCGCCGGCATCACCGCCTCGGTGTCGGTGAGCATCGGCGCGAAGGTCTTCATCACCGTCTCGTCGCCATGGACCAGATAGGTGCGCGCCGCATGCGCGGACGCGTGCCAGCCGAGAAGCTCCCGCTGGTCAGCATGGGCCGAGAAGCCGCCGATGGTATGGACCTTGGCCCTGACGGGGATTTCCTCGCCGAAGATGCGCACCTGTTTCGCCCCGTCGATGATGATGCGGGCGAGCGTGCCTTGCGCGGCGAAGCCGACGAAGATGATGCCGGCGTCGGGGCGCCAGAGATTGTGCTTGAGGTGATGGCGCACGCGCCCGCCGGTCGCCATGCCGGAGCCGGCCATGATGACGGCGCCGCCGCTGATCTTGTTGATCGCCATGGAATCGGATGTCTCGCGGGTGAGATGCAGCCCCGGGACCGACAGCGGGTCGCGCCCGTCGCGGAAGAGGTCGGCAACTTCGTCCGACAGGTCCTGCGGATGGTGGCGGAAGATATCGGTGGCGGTGATCGCCATCGGCGAATTGAGAAACACCTGGATCGACTTTGCCAGCCTGCTGTCGCTCATGGCGTCGTGGAGCGCGTAGAGCAGCTCCTGGGCGCGCTCCAGCGCGAAGGTCGGGATCACCACATTGCCGCCGCGGGCGAAGGTCTCCTCGATGGCCGCGTAGAATTCCTCGACCGACGGGCCGAATGGCTTGTGGTTGCGGTCGCCATAGGTGGTCTCCATGACCACCGCGTCGCACTGCGGCGGCTGCTTGGGCGGGTTCAAGAGCGGCCGCCCGGCATTGCCGATGTCGCCCGACATGACCAGCCGCCGGCGCGTGCCCTTCTCCTCCAGTTCCAGGAGGATGCTGGCCGAGCCCAGGATGTGGCCGGCGTCGAAGAAGGTGGCGCGGATGCCGGGCGCCACGTCGATCGGTTGGTCGTAGCGAGCGGTGCGGCCGAAATAGTCGAGCACGTTCATGGCATCGAGCACGCCGTAGAGCGGCGCGTCACGAGCATCGTCGCCGTGCCGGCGCGCATGCCGGCGCCGGTTGCGTTCGGCGTCTTCCTCTTGCAGGCGGGCCGAATCGAGCATTACCAGCCGGGCCAGCTCGCGAGTGGCGCCGGTGGCGATGATCTCGCCGGTGAAGCCGCGCTTGGTGAGCAGCGGCAGCCGCCCGCAATGGTCGAGATGGGCGTGGGTGAGCAACACCACGTCGATGGCCTTCGGATCGAAGCCGAAGGGTTCGCCATTGTCCTCGGAAAGCTCGCGGCCGCCCTGGAACATGCCGCAATCGACCAGGATGCGTTTGCCCGCGCATTCGATCAGGTGACAGGAACCGGTGACGGTGCGGTCGGCGCCGTGGAACGAGATTTTCACGCGCGGTTTCTCCAGTAAGCGGCGGGATCGCCGATCATTTCGCCAGCTGCAGCGGTTCGCCGTTGGCGGCGTGCCAGGAGAGGATCCCCTCCCAGATCTCTTGGGCCGTCTCGGCAAACCAGAACAGGTCGCGGTCCTCGCCGTCGATGACGCCCTCGTCGGCCAGATAATCGAAGTCGACCGCGCCGCGCCAGTATTCCTCGCCGACCAGCACCACCGGCATCGGCTTGATGGTGCGCGTCTGCATCAGGGTCAGCAGCTCGAACAGCTCGTCGAAGGTGCCGAAGCCGCCGGGAAAGGCGACGAGCGCCTTGGCTCTCAGCAGGAAGTGCAGCTTGCGCAGGGCAAAATAATGGAAACGGAAGCAGAGCTCGGGCGTGACGTAGGGATTGGGGAATTGCTCGCGCGGCAGCGTGATGTTGAGGCCAACGGTCGGCGCGCCGGCATCGAAGGCGCCGCGGTTGGCCGCCTCCATGATGCCTGGGCCGCCGCCGGTGGTCACCACCAGTGGATGGCCGCGATAGCGGAACGCGGTCTCCGAAACCAGGCGGCCGAAGGCGCGGGCAACGTCGTAGTAGCGGCTCTTGGCAAGGATGCGCCTGGCGATGGCAAGCCGGCGGTCGAGTCCGCCATCGCTCGGCGCCGCGGCCAAGGCGGCCTCGAGTTCGTCGACGCGTTTGGCCGCCGCGCCGGGTTCGGCGATGCGCGTCGAGCCGAAGATGACGACCGTATGGTGGATGCCCTTCTCTTCGAGCAGCTTCTCCGCCTTCAGGTAGTCGAGTTGCAGGCGGACGCCGCGCACCTCGCCGCGGGCGAGGAAGTCCGGATCGTCGTCGGCCGAACGATAAGTCGGACTGGCGAGAATCGTAGCGATCCGCTCCGGCGCGCCGGGATCTTCCTCGGCCGGCTTGGGCTGAAAGTCCGGCAGCGGCTCCTGGCGCAAGCGCGGGTCGGGCGGCGCCGGCACGCGCGTCGGAGGGCCGACCGACCGTTTTGTGGAATTCGTCATGGCAACCGATATGTCCGCTTGTCTCGCCGGCGGGCCGCGCCCGCCGGATTGGCTTTGAGTCGCCGCCGACCATCCTATGCCGCCACTGACGATGCGGGGAGATATCAGCGCCCTTGCGCCAATGTCGGCCGACATTGATATGATCCGGCATCAGCGCATCCGGGCTGGGGGGCGCCGAGGAGCGACGTCCATGGACCAACATTTCCGCCCCATCAACCAGGTGACCGTCTTCGGCGGCGCCACCATCGACCGCATCGCACAAAGCGCCGCACCGCCGGTAATGGGCGCTTCCAATCCCGGCCAAGCGCGGCGGCTCGCTGGCGGTGTCGGTTTCAACATCGCCAACATCCTCGCCCGTCTCGGCATTGCCGCACGGCTGGTTACCCGCATCGGCGCCGACCCTGACGGCGACGTCATCATTGCTGCGTGCGAGGCCGCCGGTGTCGACACCGCAGGCATCAGCATTTCGCCGGACAGATCGACCGGCGGCTATCATGCCGCCTTCGACAACCGCGGCGAGCTGATCATCGGCATCGCCGACATGGACATCTGCAGCGAACTGACCCCAGCCGTGGTCGATCCATTCGCGTCCGTTGCCAGCGGCGATTTCTGGGTGGTGGACGCCAACCTGCCGGAAGAGACACTGGTGTTCCTGGTCGAACAGGCGGCCACGGCTCACATTCCGGTCGCCGCCCTTTCCGTCTCGCCGGCCAAGGCCGTGCGCCTCGCCCGGCTGCTCGACCGCCTGACATTCCTCTTCGCCAATAGGCGCGAGGCCGCGGTCCTCATCGGCCAAGACCCCAATCTTGCGAGCAGTGCGACGGCACTCGCCGCCGAACTCACGCGAACGCGCACGACTCGGGTGGTGGTGACCGCCGGGGGCGAGCCGGTAATCGCCGCCCACGCCGGCGAGACGCGCGCATTCCTGCCGCTGAAGACCGACGTGCACGCTGTCAATGGTGCCGGCGATTCCTTCGCCGCCGGCACCATCGCCGCGATGGCGGGAGGCGGCTCGCTCAACGATGCTGTGCGCTTCGGCCTGGCCGCCGCGGCGCTGACGGTCGAGCATGGCAGCGTCGCCGCCGCGCCGTTCGTGCCCGGGGCGCTTGCCGCGCGCATCGCCACCGGCCCCAAGCAGGCTGCCTCATGAACCGGCAGGTCGCCCTTTCCGGCGAAGTTGCGGCGGCACTGGATTCAGGCCGACCGGTGGTGGCACTGGAGACCACCATCGTCAGCCATGGCATGCCGTGGCCCGACAACCTGGAGACGGCCCTCAGCGTCGAGACTGTGGTGCGCGACGCCGGTGCCGTACCGGCGGCCATCGCCGTGATCGGAGGCAAGATCCGGGTCGGCCTCGACCGCAAGGCGCTGGAGCACCTGGCCAAGGCGAAGGACGTGCTCAAACTCTCCTCCGCCGACATCGCCTTTGGCCTCACCTCCGGCCGCGCCGGCGCCACCACGGTGGCCGCCACCATGATTGCGGCCCATCTCGCCGGCATCCGCGTCTTCGCCACCGGCGGCATCGGCGGGGTTCACCGTGGGGCCGAGGAGAGCTTCGACATCTCCGCCGACCTGACCGAACTGTCGCGCACTCCGGTCACCGTGGTATGCGCCGGCGCCAAGGCGTTGCTCGATCTGCCCAAGACTCTGGAGGTGTTGGAGACCCTGGGCGTGCCGGTGGTGAGCTACCGCAGTCCCATCTTCCCCGCCTTCTGGTCGCGCGATAGCGGCCTCCCCTCGCCGCTCCGTCTCGACGATCCCGCGGCGATTGCCGACTTCATGCGCGCTCGTGCCGAACTCGGCCAGGCCGGCGGCATGCTTGTCGCCAACCCGGTGCCGGAAGTGGACGAAATCCCCGCCGCCGATATGGCGCCGGTGATCGAAGCCGCGGTCAAAGACGCGACGGCTAGGGGCGTGACCGGCAAGGCGGTAACGCCCTTCCTGCTCGACGCCATCTTCCATCTCACCGGCGGGCGAAGCCTCGTCACCAACATCGCCCTGGTCAAGAACAATGCGCGGCTCGCCGCCGAGATCGCGGTGGCGCTGGCGCAGTAGCGACGCGGCAATGCTGCCGGCGGCGCTGCGCGACCTGGTGATCGCGCTGCGCCAACGCCGCGCAGCGTAAAGCGAGGGCCTACGGCCTCCCGGACCTCACGGTTTCACGTTGCCGCAATCAGCACTCACCCACTTGCCAGAGATCTGGCGGTTGACCTTCATGCTGTTGCCGCCGTCCGCGAGGGTCATGTCGACGGTGCCGTTCATCGCCTCCGGGCTCGACGCCTGGAAGTGGACCGTGCCGGACATCTGGTGACGGCCGGTGCAGGCGATCTTGACTTCCATGTCGGTGGGCGAGCTCGACACCACGGTCTCTGTGCAGCCGTTGGAAAGCTCGGGGTCCTTGAAGCCGCGCTGGATGCTCTCGGCGGTGACGCACGATTTATAGGTGTGCGGCGTGTTGGCCGAGGCCATCGCCGCCGCCATGGCGGCCTGTATCTTGGCCTTCTGCGCCGGCGGCAGATTGGCGAGTGCCGCCGCAGGGATCGGCGGCGCGCCGCTTGTGGTGCCGGCGGAGGTTATCTCCCACAGGCCGTATTTGAGATTGAGCGAGACCGGGGCGGCCTGACTGGCGGCCGCCCAGCAGACGCTTGCGGCAAGGGCAAGGGACAGAATGCGCAGGTTGGTCATCTTCGCCTCCATGCGACCGCTATCCGCCCCACGACCGGTCGCGCCGAGGGAGCCTGACCAACTCCCGGGCGACTGCCAAGAGACCGGCGTCACACCCTGGAAGGCGACGGGAAACCGGGTAAGCACCGGCCGAGAACCTTCCTTTTCGGCCCGCTGTCATTGTGTTTGGCCGGAAATAGTTTATATGTAGAACACCAGATTTGCTCTGCCTTGCTACAGCCGCCTGCGATCGGGCTTTCCCTCAAGACAACGCAAAACTCGGAAAATGCGACCGATGAATTGTCGTCGGGCGCATCAAATTCCTATGCGTTACAGAAGGAAGACAGGCGCATGTTCAAAGGCACGGTGAAATTCTTCAGTACAGAACGCGGTTTCGGCTTCATCACCCCGGACGACGGATCGAAGGATGTGTTCATCCACATTTCCGAGGTCGAGCGTGCCGGGCTCGGTACCCTTCACGAGGGGCAGAAGGTGAGCTTCGAGATCGTCAACGACCGCGGCAAGAACGCCGCGGGAAGGCTGCAGGCGGCCTGACCGCCTGACGCGAAGTCCGGGAGACACAGCAATGAAGATGTTCATCTTTCAGTCGGGCGCCAAGGCTGAGTTGCGTGCCTTCACCGGCGATTCCGACGGCCGCACGCTGCCGGAGAAGTTCGCGCCCTGGGGCGTGACCGGCGTGGTCGCGACCTTCCAGGCGCTGCCCAGCGGGCTGCCGCGCGACGTCGTCGAACGCGAGATCCGCGACCACGGGTTCCAGCTCTGGCGGCTGCGCAAGAAGCCCGCCTGACGCATGCGAACTCCCGTGGTGCCCGCCACCGAGCGGATTTGGCGCGCCATGCCAAGACCCTCCTCCCTTCCGGCCTAAGCTCCTCGGCGGCTGAAGCCGCCTGCGAAGCCAAGGCCGCAAGCCCTCCCCCGCAAGGGTGGAGGGGGAGCAAGACGCGAGTCGGTCCCGGTGCTAGAGGTTCTTCTCCGCAAGCTCGCGGAACGCATCAGGGACCGAGCGCCTGAGATCGAGCATGACCGAGGCATAGCCGGCGGCCTCCCAGCCGAAGCGCTCGCGAATGCGATCGAGCGCCCGGTCGGCATCCCAGCGCGCCTTCCCTCTCCTGGAGCCCGGGCAGCGTCCCTCGTCGCCGAGCCCGAGCGGCAGATCCAGTTGGAGATGGCCATCCTGCTCGATGTGCGAAACCGAGATCGCCAGCAGCGAGATCGTCCGCTCGGACGGATGATCGACAAGGACACCACGCACAAGCTCTTCCGCAATCTCGGCAAGGATGGCGGTCGCCGAAACTGGCGCGGCGAGCGTCACCGAGCGGGTGACCGACGATCAGGTCGGCAAAGCGCACGCGCACCGTCACCGTCCGGCCGGAACGGGACTTGGCCCTGAGCCGACTGCCGACGCGATCCGCCAGATGACGCGAGCGTCGGCCGGATGACGAAGGCGGCGGCGGGTCTCCTGCCAAGCGCCGATTGCGCCCCGGCGGAGTGTGCCCGGTGATGCGTGGCGATCACGCGCGGATCGCGATTCCACGACAGCGCGGCAAGCTTCTCGCCAACGGCATGGCCCAGCCACTGCTCCAGCGACCAAGTCGGCGTCTCGGCAAGCTGCCCGATGGTGACGATGCCCTCCTCGGCAAGGCGGGCCTTCGTGACCGGGCCGACGCCCCACATCAGCTCCACCGGAAGATCGTGCAGAAAGGCGAGCTCGGTCGCCGGGTCGACGACGACCAGCCCATCCGGCTTAGCCACCTGCGACGCGATCTTGGCGAGATGCTTGGTGCGCGCGACGCCCACGGAGATCGCAAGGCCCAGCTCGTCGCGCACGCGGCGGCGGACCGTGCGCGCGACATCGGCCGGCGGACCGAACAGATGCTCGGTGCCAGCGACATCGGCAAAGGCCTCATCGATGGAGATGCGCTCGACCAGCGGCGTGAAGTCGCGCAGCACGTCGATGGCGGCATCGCCCAGCCGCTGATACTCGCGAAAATGCCCGCCGACGAAGAGGAGCTGCGGACAGAGGTCGAGCGCCTGCTTCCCCGGCATCCCGCCGCGCACGCCGAAGGCCTTCGCCTCGTACGATGCCGCCAGCACGACGCCTCCACCAACGGCGATCGGCTTGCCGCGCAGCGCCGGGTCGAGCAACTGCTCGACCGACGCATAGAAGGCGTCGAGATCCGCATGGAGGATCGTCGCGATTGTCACCGTCCGAGCCCGCCTAGTGCACGGCCGCGCTGCCAGGCGTGGAATGCCGCGCACCGGTTTTCGCGTCGGAACAAAGAGAGAACAACGAGGCGGGGGAGTCAATAGCACCGCAGCGCCCGGCCCTGACCTAGCACCCAGTCATCGCGGGGCTTTCGGTGCCGCACCACCCGCCCTCTCCTTGACCACGCCTCCAAGGTGCCCTTCCCTTGAGGAACGCCGCATGCCGGCACGCATGGAGGCACCATGATCGAAGTCAAACGCACGGGCGGCGACGACTCGCTCGAATTCGACGTCGTCGTCTCCGAGGCGAACGGTGAAAGGCAACACCATGTGTCGATGACCCGGGCGACCTATGAGCGCCTTGCGGCGGGCAAGGCGACGCCGGAGGCTGTTGTGGAAGCAGCTTTCCGCTTCCTGCTCGACCGCGAGCCCAAGGAGTTGATCCTCGGCCGCTTCGACGTGACCGTGATCGCTCGCTACTTCCCCGAGTTCGAGCGGGACCTGCCAGGCTATCTGTCGCGGACTTGAGCCCTGCAAATTGCTACATTACGGCTCGTATTGTGGTGACCCTCAGGGCAAGGACTGATGACAAGAGAACTGGAAGGCAAGATCGCCGCCGTCACCGGCTCGGCGTCGGGCATCGGTTTGGCCAGCGCGGAAGCGATGCTGGCAGCCGGCGCGCGCGTGGTAATGATCGACCGGGACAAGGCGGCTCTCGAAGCGCTGGCCAAAAAGCACGGCGACGCGATGATCCCGCTGGTCATCGATCTGCTCGACCCGAAGGACTGCGCGACGCTCATGCCGCGCGTGCTGGAGAAGGCGGGCCGGCTCGACATCTTCCACGCGAACGCGGGCATATACGTCGGCGGCGACCTGATCGATGCCGACACCGGCGCCATCGACCGGATGCTGAACCTCAACGTCAACGTCGTGATGAAGAATGTGCACGACGTGCTCCCACACATGATCGAGCGGCGAACCGGCGACATCATCGTCACGAGCTCCCTGGCGGCCCATTTCCCGACGCCGTGGGAGCCGGTCTATGCCTCGTCCAAATGGGCAATCAATTGCTTCGTGCAAACCGTGCGGCGCCAGGTCTTCAAGCACGGCATTCGCGTGGGGTCGATTTCACCGGGCCCGGTCATCACCGCGCTGCTCGCCGACTGGCCGGCAGAGAAGTTGAAGGAGGCAAAAGAGTTGGGCAGCCTGCTCGAGGCCGGCGAAGTGGCCAACGTGGTCATGTTCATGCTGACGCGGCCACGCGGCATGACCATCCGCGACGTGGTCATGATGCCGACCAATTTCGATCTCTAGGGCCGGCCTGACGCGTCCTCGTCGATTTGCCCTCTCCTTGTCCGGAACCTTCGCGCCACTAATCTCATTGTGGGTGCGCGGCAACATCGCCCGGACGGAGCAAAGGAGAGCCCGGCATGTACAGGGACAAGCATTTCACCGCCTATGCCCGCAAGGTCGCCAAGGCCGACGCCGGCAAGACAATCGGCAGCAGCCAGGCGCCCGGATTGCCGGAAACGCCCAATTTCGAGGCCCTGAAACCGGCCGAACCGCCGCAGACGCCCGAGGATCGAGCCAGGCACGCCTGGATAGCCCCTGACAGCCCCTATCTCGATCCGGAACGGCGCAACCGGGACTATGGCGGCTACCGGCCCGCGATCGGGGAAAACGCCGACCCGGCCAGGCGCGGCGGCGAATGGCGAGGCAAGACACCCCCGCCCGGACGCGCCCCGAAGCCGTGAGGGCGAAGGCAGGCGGCCGTCCCGTGTGGCCCCCTACTTCCCCAGCGTCTCCTTGACTGCGACGGCGAGCTGCTTGAGCGAGAAGGGTTTGGGCAGGAAGTGGAACTTCTCGTTCTCGGGAAGATTCTTGCGGAAGGCCTCCTCGGCATAGCCGGAGACGAAGATGATCTTCAGGTCCGGCCGCGTCTTGCGCAGCTCCCTGAGCAATGAGGGGCCGTCGAGCTCTGGCATGACAACGTCGGAGACGACCAGATCGATGTCGTTGTCGAGCTCCTTCATCACCTCCAGCGCCTCGATGCCCGACGCCGCCTCCGACACCTTGTAGCCGCGCGAGGTGAGCGCGCGGGCGGCGAAGGCGCGCACCGCCTCCTCGTCCTCGACCAAGAGGATCGATGCGGTGCCGGTCAGGTCCGTGATCTCGGCGGCGACCTGGGGCTCGCTCGCCGGCATCTCGCCCTCGGCCGGAATGTAGCGCGGCACGAAGATGCGGAAGGTCGTGCCGGCGCCCTCCGCGCTGGTGAAATAGATGTGGCCGCCGGTCTGCTTGACGATGCCGTAGACGGTGGACAGGCCGAGACCGGTGCCCTTGCCAACGTCCTTGGTCGAGAAGAAAGGCTCGAAGATCTTGGCCTGCACCGCGGTCGACATGCCGGTGCCGGTATCGACTACCTCGATCATGACGTAGTCGACTGCCGGCAGCGGGTGATAACCGAAGCTCGCCGTCTCCGCCGCCGGCAGGTTTTTCGTGCGGATGGTCATGGTGCCGCCCTTGGGCATGGCGTCGCGGCCGTTGACGGCGAGATTGACGATGACCTGCTCGAACTGGTTGAGGTCGAACTTGACCGGCCACAGGTCGCGGCCGTGGACGAGATCGAGCTTGACGTTTTCGCCGAGCAACCGCTGCAGCAGCATCGACAGGTCGGAGAGCGTGTCGGAGAGGGTGAGCACCTGCGGGCGCAGCGTCTGGCGGCGCGAGAAGGCAAGCAGCTGACGCACCAGGCCGGCGGCGCGGTTGGCGTTCTGCTTGATGTTCATGATGTCCTGGAAGGACGGGTCGCTCGGCCTGTGGTTGGCAAGAAGCAAGTCCGAGAAGCCGATGATGGCGGTCAGCACATTGTTGAAGTCGTGGGCGATGCCGCCGGCGAGCTGGCCGACCGACTCCATCTTCTGCTGCTGGCGCACCTGATGCTCCAGCGCCCGCTGGTCGGTGATGTCGAGCACGTTGACGATCACCGTCTCGCTGCCGCCCGCCCCTTCGGCGACCGGGTTGATGAAGAAGCGCCCCGAGCGCTGGCCGGCGCCGGCAAGCGTCGCGTCGATCGCCGGAATCACGCCCGGGCCGTCAGCGGCGGCGGCGAGCGCCGCGGCGAGGTTGGCCTTGTCCTGGTCGGCGACCAGATCGGTGAGCGTGCGGGTGCCGTCCGGTCTGACGCCGGGGAACATGCGCAGGAACGGCGCGTTGGAGCGCCCGATGCGGCCCTTGCTGTCGATGGCCGCAATCGCGATCGGCGTGTTGTTGAAGAAGCGCGAGAAGCGCACTTCGGCCGCGCGCAGCGCTTCCGACACCTCCTCGCCGGGCGAGCGGTTGAGCACCACCGTGCGGGTGGCGCCGGGCGCGCCATCCACCGTCACCGGCACGCGGTGGAGCAGGCGCACCGGCAGGCTCTGGCCGTTGGCGCGCATGAGGTCGAGATCGATGAGCGCGGTGCGGTTGCGCATCTCGTCGTCGGCAGGCGGGGCGGCGAGCAGCGCGATGCCGTCGCCCTGGACGATGTCGGCGAGCTTGAGCGCGCCGGTGTCGAAGCGCGTCAGGTCGATGCCCAGCCATTCGGCCAGCGTCGCGTTCATGTAGACGATGCGCCCATCGGGCTCGGCCGAGAAGAAGCCGGCCGGCGCGTGGTCGAGGTAGTCGATGGCGTGCTGCAGCTCCTGGAACACGGCTTCCTGGCGGGCGCGCTCGGCGCTGATGTCGGTCAGCGTCCAGGCGGTCATCACCTTGCGCTTGTTGACGGCCGGCAGCGGCCGCGCCGCGATGCGGTACCAGTGGGCGCCGCCGGCCCCCTCGCCGCCGGCAAGCGGCCCCGGCATGCGTACCTCCTCGGTGGCCGCGCGGCCCTCGCGCAGCTCCTGGGTCATGCGGTAGAGCGCCTCCGCCGCCTCCGGGTTGCCGACCATGACGCGCTCCAGAGCGCGCGCCTCGCTCGCCTCCTTGGCGCCGATGAGATCGGCATAGGCGCGGTTGGCATAGACGATGCTGCCGTCGCGGCTGGTGACGAGCACGCCCTCGCCCATGGCGCCCATGAACATCTTGCCGAGATCGTCGCTGGTGCCGCGGCCGCCGAAGCGCACCAGCCCGATGGCGCTGGCGAGCAGCGTGACCACGCCGATGACGGCCAGCACGGAAAGCAGGCCGAGGACAAAGGGCTGCGCGTCGTCCGGCGACATCAGGGTGAGGCCGATCGACACGCCGACCAGCCCGAAGGCGAGTATAATCAGCCGTCCGGTGCCGGTGATGCGACCGGGACGGTCGACCAGCGGCTCGGGACGGGCCGTATGGGAAGCGCGATCACTCATGGCGGCCGCGTGTGGCCTCCTGCCTTCGCCGATTGCGTGGATGCGCTGGGAGAATCAATGTTAACGCCTCGCGTGCGAGGATGGTGGGGAAAGCAGCAGAATTCAACGTGGCCTTCGCCCGCGGTGTTGGGGAGCCGAAGGCCGGCCGTGATAACGGGTGAAACGGCGGCATCTCTTGCATTGCGGGCCGGTTCACCGGAAAAGTCAGTGATCCCGGCGATTCGGCGTCAGGCCGCCGATCACCGATCCGCCACGTTCGCCGCGGGACCGCTTTGAAACGGCAGGAGGCGTGAAATGCGGGATTTGCTGGTACCGATCTTCGGCGATTGGGGCGCCGTGGTGGCGCAGTACCTGCTCACCATCGTCATCGTCCTCGGTCTGATCGGCGCCGTCTGGTGGTTCATGCGGCGCTACTCCGGGGTTCGTTTCGGTGGCATCGGCCGCGGACGGGTGCCACGGCTGGCCATCGTCGATGCCATGACGATCGATCGCCGCCGCCGGCTGGTCCTCGTGCGGCGCGACAATGTCGAGCATCTGCTGCTGATCGGGGGCCCGAGCGACCTGGTGGTCGAGGGGACGATCCAGCGCGTGCGCCAGCGCAGCGTCCAGCAGGCCGCCCAGGCTGCCGTCGCACGTGCCACCCTGCCGCCAGCCACCGAGACACAAGCCGAGCCGGAAGCCCCGCAGCCCGAGCCGGCGGGCGCGGGCGAGCGTCTGGCCAACGCACCGATCCCCTTCCCGCTTTCCCGCAGCGCCCATCTGCAGGCGGCATCCGGCAACGGCCGCTCCCAGCCTGGTTCCGCGCGGCAACGCCCGGCCCGTCTGCCCGAAGCAGCCATCACGCAGGAACCGGCAGCCGCGCCGCTGCCACAAGAGGCCGAGCGGCACCCGCTGGCAGAACCGCCGACCGAAACGCTTCTCCCCGAGGTCATGACGGCAGAGGCCGAGCCCTTGCCGCCGGCTGCTCCGGCACCGGCGACATTTGCCGAAGCCGAGTGGGAGGCGGCTGAAGAGGCCCGGCAATCGGCCCTCGACCTCGGCGACGTGGACGTGCCCGCGACCGCGTCCGGCGAGGAGGAGATGGCTGCCGCCACCGCCACCGGAGAGGACGGGACGGTGCCCGCCGAGTCCACCGCCAGCGTCGGCGATCTCGAGCGCGAGATGGCCCGTCTGCTCGACGAGATCACGACGCGGCGTTCCTCCTGACGCCTGGGAACGGCTGAAATCAGCCATTTTGAGGTCCGTGCGGCCGTCACGGGACTGTCAACGGACGGTTATTGTCCGGAATGATTCGCATCGCTATATTCCGCGCGCATTGCAAGCACATATGAGGATCTTTGCATGCCGCGTGCGCGCGTTGACGAGTACCGTCCCAACGATACCGAAGAGTTCATGAACGAACGCCAGCGCGAGTATTTCCGCCAGAAGCTTCTGGCCTGGAAGGAAGAGATCCTGCGCGAGGCGCGCGAGACCCTTCAGCACCTGCAGGACGAAAGCCAGAATCACTCCGACCTCGCCGACCGCGCGTCGTCCGAGACCGACCGCGCCATCGAGCTCAGGGCACGCGACCGCCAGCGCAAGCTGATCGCCAAGATCGATTCGGCGCTCGGCCGCATCGAGGACGGCACCTACGGCTATTGCGAGGAGACCGGCGAGCCGATCAGCCTGAAGCGGCTCGACGCAAGACCGATCGCCACGCTCTCCATCGAGGCGCAGGAGCGCCACGAGCGCCGCGAGCGGGTCTACCGCGACGACTGAACGGGCGAATGTCCCGGGCGCGCCCCGAAAATTCGATGGAATTTCGATGTGACGCCGTTCACATGCTGTTCATCGGCAAAATCCTATTTATACAGTGAGCCTTCGGGCCGGACGGTGCCCCGCTTTGACCGCAATTTCCGGCTTGGACGGTGGTGAATTTTCTCGCGCGGGCGCCACGGACCGGCAGCCTGGACAAATGAGGAGCTGCAAGATGAAGAAGCTTTTGTTGGCGGCGACCGCGGTAGGCGGCATCGCGCTGTTCGCGGGTAACGCCTTCGCCGCATCGGATTATCAGTGTCGTAACTATGCCCAGAGCCAAGCCGACCAGTACGCGCCAAACGGCAAGGGCGCCCTCGTCGGCGGCCTGCTCGGGGCCGGTGCCGGCGCGCTGATCGGCGGCATAAGCCACGGCAATGCCGGCACGGGCGCCATCGTCGGCGGCGTCGGCGGTGCCGTGATCGGCGGCGCAGCCAATCAGGGCGAACGCGACCGCATTTACCGGCAGGCTTATCGGGACTGCATGGGCAGCGGGCCGCGCGCCCCGGCTCAGCCGATCTACAGCCCGCAGCCCTACGATGCGGGTCCGCCCCCTCCCGGCTACGGGCAGCAGTGGTGGATGAATGCCTGTTCCCAGAAATACGGCACGTTCCAGTGGAGCGGCCCGCACGCCGGCCAGTTCAAGGGCTTCGACGGCTACTGGCACTGGTGCAACATCTAGGCTCGGGCACCTGACAGGCTGACCGAGCGAAACGCCCGCGACTCACGTCGCGGGCGTTTTCATCTGTGATGCGCTAGAGTGGCGTGCATGAAGAGACTTGTGCTCCTGCGCCATTTCAAATCGTCCTGGGCCGAGCCGGGCATTGACGACCGCGACCGCACGCTGGCGCCGCGCGGCCAGCGCGACGCCATCGCCATGGCCGAGACCATGGTCGCCCGCGACCTCACCCCCGACCGCATCCTGTGTTCGCCCGCTCGGCGCACCCGCGACACGCTCGCTTTGTTGCAGGAGCGCATCCGCTGCAACTGCCCGATCGACTTCCTTGAGGACCTCTATTCGGGACCCGACCTCGACTATCGCCGGATCATCGCGGCCGAGGGCGGCAAGGCCGACCGGCTGATGGTCATCGGCCACAATCCGCGCATCCACGTCACCGCGGTGGAGTTGATCGGCGGCGGCCGACGCGGCGACCTCGATCATCTGGAGGCGAAGTACCCGACGGGGGCGCTGGCGGTGATCGAATTCGAAGCCGACAGCTGGCACGGGATCACCGAAGACAGCGGCCGGCTCACCGCCTTCATCAGCCCGCGCGACGTCGACCGCGAATGACGCCGTCGGCTGCCGGCTTCGTCCAATTTCGCCTCGCCCGCGCGGCTGCACTGCTGGCCGTGTTGGTTCTCGGCGTGCAGGATGGCCCGCAGGGACCGCCCGCTTTCGCACTACCGCCGCCGGTCTCCGACCCGGCCCACACGACGGTCGCGGCGCAGGACCTCACGCCTGCCTACACCATTCTGCCGGTGGCGCCGGCTGAGGTCGCTAAGCCTTCGCCGCCGCAACGACGGCCGTCGATTTCCGCGCCGACCGGCGCGACCGCTGTCGCCCAAGAACTTACCGCGCCATCGACGCCCGTCCGCGGCCGTGCCTCGGCTGAAACGCGGCGACCGTCGCCAACCCTGTGCCCACCCTATGCGGCGCGGGCACCGCCCCTCTTCTCCTGAGTGAAGGCCGCCGAAGAACCGGCGACACCAACCATCAGTTGCTGCGAGCAAAGCGGCCGGAACATACCGGCGCGCTCGCATCGGATATTTCAGGAGAAAACCATGGCCAACAAGGAAATGGAGCCGGATGCCCCGGCTTCGCCCCGACCGGCAGGCGATCGTTTCAGCCACATCGAAAAGTTCGTCCGCTGGGCGTTCTGGATCGCGATCGCAGGCGCGATCGCGTGGGTCTTCGTGGACCTGCTGATCCAGCACTAGGTCGCATGAGACGGGCGGCGGTCTCGCGGCCGCCGCCCGATACACACAAGAGCGCACACGGCCCGAAACAGAAGTGGCCTTTCGCCGGGCGCTCCGGACGCCTACATCTGAGCCGGACCACAGCGGAGCCGGTTCGTGCAGCTGACGACGATCACCGACGAGACCCGTCTCGCTTGGGCCAACCTTGCCGACCGCACCACCGGCATCGTGACGCCCACCGTGCGGCTGGGCGTGACCGGCCTGGCACGGGCCGGCAAGACGGTGTTCATCGCCGCGCTCGTCCACAATCTCGTCCACGGCGGCCGGCTGCCTCTTTTCAAGTCCTATGCCGGCGGACGCGTGGCCGGCGCCCGGCTCGAGCCGCAGCCCGACGACGCGGTGCCGCGCTTCGACTATGAGCGCCACGTGCGCGCTCTGGTCGAGGAGCGCCTGTGGCCGGATTCCACCCGCCAGATCAGTGAGCTCCGCCTCACCGTCGCCTACGAGTCGGCGTCCCTTCTGACCCGGACGCTGGGCAGCGGCCGGATGCACATCGACATCGTCGATTATCCCGGCGAATGGCTGCTCGACTTGCCGCTTCTGTCGAAGAGCTACACCGAATGGTCGCTCGACTCGCTCGCCGCTGCCACCCGCGACGGCCACCGCGACCATGCCGGGCCCTGGTTGAAGAGGCTGGCCGGAGTCGACCCGCAGGCGCCGGCCGACGAGGCTCTGGCGCGCGAGCTGGCCGACGCCTTCACGACCTATCTTACCGCCTGCCGCGCCGACAGCCGCCTGCTCTCCACCCAGCCGCCGGGCCGCTTCCTGATGCCTGGCGACCTCGACAACTCGCCGGCCTTGACCTTCGCGCCGCTCCGCCTCGAAAACGACGACGAGGGCCCGCAAGGATCGCTCGCCCGCATGATGTCGCGCCGCTACCAGGCCTATCGCAACGCCGTGGTGCGCCCCTTCTTCCGTGATCACTTCGCCCGCCTCGACCGGCAGATCGTGATGGTCGACGTGCTGACCGCGCTCAACGCCGGGCCGGTCGCCATCGCCGATCTCGAAGCGGCGCTCGCCGCCGTCCTCGGCTCCTTCCGCCTCGGGCGCACCAACTGGCTGAGCGGATTGGTGAGCCGGCGCATCGACCGCATCCTCTTCGCCGCCACCAAGGCCGACCAGCTTCACCATGGCGACCACGACCGCCTGGAGGCGATCCTCGGCCGGCTGGTGGGCCGGGCCACCGAGCGCGCCCGCTTCGCCGGTGCCCGCGTCGAAGTGCTGGCGCTGGCCTCCGTGCGCGCCACTCGCGAGGCGACCGTGACCAAGGGCGGCGACTCGCTGCCGACGATCATCGGCACGCCACAGCCGGGCGAGACCGTGGACGGCAAGGTGTTCGACGGCCGCACCGAAATCGCGTGGTTTCCCGGTGACTTGCCGGACGATCCGGAATCGGTTTTTGAAGGCGACAGCGCCGCAACCAACGTGCGCTTCGCGCGCTTCCGGCCGCCCAGGCTGGAGAAGACGGCCGAGGGCCTGACCCTGTCGCTCCCCCATATCCGGCTCGACCGGGCGCTGGAGTTCCTGCTCGGAGACCGCCTGGCATGAGACGCCCGACCGCCTTCACCCTCGACGAGGTGCGCTACGAACCGGAGGAACTCTATCTGGTCGAGGAGGCGGCGGCGGAAGCCGAGGCTGTGCCCGCCGTAGCCGTCCGCAGGCGGCGCGGCCACTGGCTTGGCCTGCTGCTCTCCGCGCTCGGCGGCCTCGCGCTGCTTGCCATCGGGCTCGGCGTCGACGCGCTGATCCGCGACCTCTTCGCCCGCTACGAGGCGCTCGGCTGGCTTGCGTTGGGGCTGGTGACGCTCGCCGCCGTCGCGCTGGTTGTGCTGGCCGCCCGCGAGATCGCCGCGATCCTGCGCCTGAGGCGCGTCAACCAGATCCATGCCCGCGCCGTCGCCGCGGCCGCCAGCGACGACCACGACAAGGCGCTTTCCGTTCTCGACGAGATCGAGCAGCTTTACCATCGCCGGCCGGAGACGGCCCGCGGCCGCGCGGCGCTCGCTGGCCACCGCAAGGAGATCATCGACGGCCGCGACCTGATCGCGCTCGCCGAAAGCGAGCTGCTGCTGCCGCTCGACGCCGCCGCCCACCGCATGGTGATGGATTCGGCCAAGCGCGTGGCGCTGGTCACCGCCATCTCGCCGCGCGCGCTGGTCGATCTCCTCTTCGTCGGCGCGCAGGTGCTCCGCCTCATTCGCCGGCTGGCGACCCTCTACGACGGGCGGCCAGGAACCATCGGCTTCTTCCGCCTGGCGCGCGCCACTCTCACCCACCTCGCCGTTACCGGCGGCATGGCGGCGGGCGACTCGCTCGTCCAGCAGATCGTTGGCCACGGCATCGCGGCGCGGCTCTCCGCCCGCTTGGGCGAGGGCGTGGTCAACGGCTTGCTCACCGCCCGCGTCGGCATCGCGGCAATCGAGGTGTGCCGGCCGCTGCCCTTCATCAACGGTTCGCCGCCGCGTCTTATGGACGTGATGGCCGCGCTGAAGCCGATGGCGACGGAGAAGTGAGCGAATAGGGAGTAGCGAATAGCGAATAGAAGGTGGACAGCCCTCACTGATCGCTACTCGCTATTCGCCCACTCGCTCACCGCCGGGCCCTCGGCACCCACCACCGGATCGGCCGCGGGCAGCGGCACGGCGGCGATGCGGCGGCGGATGGCAGCCGTGTCCTCGGCGCCTTCGCGCATCAGGTCGGCGCGCTGGCCAAGCGGGTAGGCACCGATGACCAGCAGATCGGGCGAGCCGGTGAGCCGCTTGTGGCCGACGCCGGCCGGGATCAGCACCGCATCGCCGGCCTTCGCGTGGACCGTGGCACCACCCTCCCCGCCGAAGCGCACCTCTGTCTCGCCGGCGGCGATGCCCAGGACCTCGTGGGTGGTCGAATGGTAGTGGTGGAAGGGGAAGATGCCGTTCCGCCAGCCATTGCCCCAGCCGTGCCCGTGGAAGAGCGCCTCGAAGGCGCGCGCCGGGTCGCCGGCGTCGACATCGATGGCGCCGGCATAGAGGATCAGCGGCAGGCGGTTGTTGGGGATATCGCCATCATCGGCGAAACGATGAAGACTAATCTGCATGGTCCGCCAAGGCTCCCGCGTGTGGGGCTCAAGCTTAGTTTGACAGGCCGCGGGGGACCGGTCAAAACCGTTGCGTCCGCACCGGAATCCGGTTCGGAGTGGCGACTTTTGTGGGCTTTGGACGCGGGCGTTCCATGAAGGGACTGGGAATCGGTTTCGGCCTGGAGCGCATCGCGTGGCTGGCTTACGACCGCCCGCGCCTCGGGCTCGGCATCCTGTTCGTGGTTGCCGTGCTTTCCGGCTATGGCCTGATGCACGTGCGCTTCAACGACGACCTGCGCAACATCTTCTCCGGCAACACCCAGACCTACCGCGACTACGTGGCGGCGACCGACGACTTCGTCGACCCGGAGAACGAGCTTCTCGTCCTGGTCGAAGGCAAGGACCTCGGCTCACCGGAGAATTTCAAGAAGCTGCAAGACTTCCAGCTCGAGCTGCAGCTTCTCGACGGCGTTGACAACGTCTATTCGCTGTTCGCTCTGCGCGAGCCGCCCGACGCCAACGGCGATGCCGCGCCGCTGGTCAACGACGCATCGGCCGGGCTGACGCCGGAGCTGGCGGCGAAGATCCGCGCCAATCCGGTGCTCGGCGACCGCCTCGTCTCCGCCGACGGCACGGCGATGGTCTTCACCATCACGCCGAGCGAGCCCAAGGCGCCGCTGGAAGTGGCCCGCAAGCTCACCAACGAGATCGAGGCGACCGCCAAGGACGCGCTTGGCGACAGCGACATGAAGGTGACCGTCACCGGCTTCCCGGTGATCCGCTATTCGATCGCCGACATCGTGCGGCACGACGAGGTGGTCCTCAACATCGTCGGCGCGCTGATCGGCACGGTGATGAGCCTGATCGTCTTCCGCTCCTTCGTCGCCTCGATCCTCGCGGCGACGCCATCCATCCTGGCAGCGGTCGCGGTCGTCGGCTTCATGGGCCTCTTCGGCATCAAGATAACGGTGATGACCACCATCGTGCCGGCCCTTGTGATGATCTTCGGCTATGCCGACGGCATGCATCTCGGCTTCGCCTGGCGCAAATACCGCAAGGCCGGCCACGACGTCGTCGAGGCGGAGCGGCTGGCCCAGCGCGAGCTGGGCGGCGCCTGCGTGCTCTCGGGCATCACCACCGCCATCGCCTTCCTGTCGCTGGTCATTTCATCGGTGACCATGGTGCAGGGCTTCGGCGCGTCGGGCGCCGCCGGCACGATGGGCGGCGTGTTTCTCGTGCTCATCATGCACGGCCTGATGATGCGCGTGCTTGGACGCTTCTGGAAGCTGCGCCCGGAGCGCAAGAGCGACAACCTGCTGGCGGCGCTGGAAGCACCCTGCGCCGGCATCGGACGTTTCGCCGTGCGCTACGCCAAGCCGCTGTCGCTGCTCTCCGCGGTCCTGTTCGTGCTGCTCGGCGCGGCGCACTATTCGGTAAAGCCCGAGCACTCGTTCCGCGAGGACCTGCCCTCCAACAACCCGGCCAATGCCGCGCTGGGCCGGCTCGACCGCGAGTTCGGCGGCGTCTTCCCGCTGGAGATCGTCGTGCCGCTGAAGGGCGCCGAGCCGACCTCGCCCACGGCGCTCGGCCGCGTGCGCGCCGTACAGGAGGCGGTCGCCAAGGTCCCCGGCGTCGGCCAGCCGCTGTCGCTGTGGAACCTTGCCGAATGGCTCGACACCGCGGACCCCGTCAACGCCGGCGACGCGCTCAAGAAGATGCTCGACCTGGTGACGCCGACGACCCGCAGCCGCTTCGTCGGCGCCAAGGGCAACGCACTCATCACCGCCACCACCACTGAAATGTCGAGTTCTCAGTCCGCCGCGTTGGTCGACCAGGTCGAGGCGGCCATCGCCGGCACCGGCGTCGACGGCGTCAAGGTAACCGGCGTCACAGTGATCAACGCGCGCGAAAGCACGCGGACGATCAGCAACCTCAACACCAGCCTGCTGCTCTCCGTGGTGGCCAATCTTGCCGTGATTGCACTGGCCTTCGGCGGCCTGTCCTTCGGATTCGTCTCATTCCTGCCCAACATGCTGCCCATCCTGTCGGTGGGGACAATGCTGTTCTTTGCCGGGACCGGCATGCAGTTCACCGCCGTCATCGCCCTCACCGTCGCCTTCGGCGTAGCCGTCAACGATTCGGTGCATTTCATCAATCGCTTCCTGCACACCGACTACGACGGTTCGCTCTCCACTCGGCTGGTCGAGACCTCGCGACATATCGGCCCGGTCATCATCGGTGCGACATTGATCATCATCGCCGGCATCTCAACGACGTTGACCAGCGCCATGCCGACCATCAACCTGTTCGGCAAGATCGCTGCGCTGACGCTGGTTTGCGGCATCTTCGGCGACCTGATCGTTCTGCCGGCGCTGATGGGCGGGCCGGCACGTCGCTGGTTCGACCGGCACCCGACCATCAAACCACACGAGGTAGAAGCATGAAGCGCACCCTTCCCGCCGCATTCCTCGCTCTCGTCGCGTTGACACTGCCGGCGCTTGCCGACGACCCGATCCTGTCGCGCCTCGCCGGCAGCTGGGTCGGCCACGGCACCTACAGGGAGAGCGCTTCGGCCGCTCAGGAGCGCATCTTCTGCAAGATCACCAACACGCTCGTGCAGAACGGCAGCGCGCTGCAGCAGAGCGGCCGCTGCGCGGTGTCCAGCGGCTCCGGTGCCATCAACGGCCTGATCAAGGCGACCGGCGGCGGCCGCTACAGCGGCTCGCTCGAGAGCCTGGCCTCGGTGGGACCGGCGCAGTTCAGCGGGCACGGCGGCGGTGGCCGCCTGACGCTCAGCATGTCCTTCGTCGACACGACCACGCACACGACGGCCAGATCGGTGACAACCATGACGCTCACCGGCAGCGGCTACCGCCTGGTGAGCCAGCGCAGCGACGGCGGCAAGTCGTGGACGCCGACCGACATCACCTTCACCAAGTAGGCAGTCGGACCGCCTCATCCTGAGGCGGTCGCCGAAGGCGACCCTCGAAGGACGGGGCCTGATGGTTCGACGCGCAGCTCACGCGCACGCCTCACCATGAGGGCGGTCGGTCACGCCTGGATGTGCTGGTGGGGGGTGCCGCCGGCCTCGTGGCGGTGCGGCTGGTCCGACACCCTGACCGGAATGACATGCAAGTTGGCGTGGCGCACGCCGCGCTGGGTGCTGATCTCGTCGGCGACATGCTGAACGGCCTGCGCCGGCCCGCGCAGCGCCGAGACCTCCAGGCAGCTCGTATGGTCGAGGGGCACGCGCATATTGGCCGCGAACATGTCGTGGTGCTCGTGCTGCAGGCGGGTCAGCCGTTGCGCCAGATCGCGCGTCGCATAATCGAAGACGTAGCCGAGCACCGCGATGCACGGGGCGTTGGAGGTCTTGGCCTGCTCGCGGTCGGCGACCTCGCGGACGATATCGCGGAAGGCTTCCGAGCGGCTGTCATAGCCGCGCTGCTGTGTCAGCGCGTCGACCACGTCGAGTAAATCGTCGTCGATGGTGATGGTGATGCGTTGCATCGCGTGTCTCCTCGAAATCCTGTTCGGCGCGGCGTGTCAGCGCCCCTCCTCTGCGTCAACACGATGCAGATGATGGTGGCTGTGGGCGGCGTGGGCACCGTGAAGATGGAGATGGGCGTGGGAGAGGCCGGCACGCTCGAGCAGGGCGACATCGTGCAGGATCTCGTGCGGGCTGCCTTCGGCGATGACGCGGCCGCAGTCGAGAACGAAGCAGTGGTCGGCGATGTCCTCGACGATATCGAGATCGTGGGTGGCGGTGACGACCGTGCGGCCGGAGCCGCGGCTCTTGACCAGAAGGTCGATGAGGTGGCTGGCGCTCTTCGGATCGAGCGAGGCCGTGGGCTCGTCGAAGAGCAGCACCTCCGGTTCGAGTACCAGAACCGAGGCAAGCGCAACGCGCTTCTTCTCGCCGCCGGAGAGCCGGTGCGGCGGCCGGTCCTTGAGGTGCGCGATGGCGAATTCCTCCAGCGTTTCCGCGACGCGCCGGCGCACGTCGTCCTTCGGCCAGCCCATCTGCAGCGGCCCGAAGGCGATCTCGTCAAAGACGGTGGGATTGAAGAGCTGCACGTCCGGGTTCTGGAAGACGAAGCCGACCCGGCGGCGGAAGGCGAGCGCCGTGTCGTCGTCGGCGAAGCTGCCTTCGGTGAGCGGTTCTCCGAAGGCCGCGATGCGCCCGCGGCTCGGGAAATAGAGGCCGTCGAGCAGCCTGAGCAGCGTCGACTTCCCGGAACCGTTGGCGCCGAGAAGGGCAATACGCTGACCGGCTGCAATAGTGAGGCTCAGCCCATCCAGCGCCGGCGTGTCATGATAGGCGTAGGCCACATCGGCCACGTCGAAAACAACGGAAGACGGCAGTGGGAGCGATCCGTCCATCAAGCCTGAATCCATAGAGCCAGGGAGGAGATGACGAGGAAGCCGCCGGCGGCCACCCAATCGCGTGCCCTCACACGAAAATCGTCGAGCAGGCGCGGCTCGCCGCGATAGCCGCGCGAGATCATGGCCAGATGCACTTCGCTGCTCATGTCGAGCGCCTTGCCGAGCAGGGCACCGGCCGTTGCCGTCGCCAGCCGCCGCCCGTCGCGCACACTGAGGTGGCCGACCGTGCGGCTCCGCCGCGCCTCGAACATCTGCGCCGCCGTGTGCAGGAACACGAAGACGTAGCGGTAGGTCATGCCGAGGATGACGACCACGACCACGGGCAGGCGATAGGCCCTGAACGCCTTCAACAGATGCGCCCAAGGTGTTGAAAGAATGAGAAGAAGGGCGTAGGTCGCCGTCGTCTCCGAGCGCCCGGTGAGGAAGGCGGCGCTGCGCACACCCTGCAGCGTCACCGGCCAGCCGAGAAGCGGCAGCGTGACGAGCGCGTCGCCCGGCACCAGGAAGATCGCCGGCAGCGCGATCAGGCCGGTGAAGGCGAGAACGCCGATCCACACCTGCCGGAGCCGCTGAAGCGCGATGCCGGAGGAAAGCGCCAGGGCGACCGCCAGCAGGAACAGACCGGCCAGGACCGCCAGCGACTTCACCATCACGGCGACGACGATGAAGCCGACGACGATGCCGAGCTTCACCCGCGGATCGAGTCCTTGCAGGAAGCCCTCGCGACGGGCGAAGTCGTCGGCATCGAGCGCGTGGGCGAGCGCATGGGCAACGCCGTCGGCGAGCCGGTCGAGAAGCCTGCCCCCATGGCGACCCCGGTGCCGGCCGTGGCGGACGAAGGATTGCTCTGCCATGGCGGCCCAATGTCCTCCGGTTCAGGCGTGGCCTTCGCCGGACCGCGCGCGGCGCGTCAGCCACGACAGCCCGGTGAAGAGGAGAACGATCAGCCCCGCCCCCACGACCGCCGAGAGGATGTAGCCGAAGCTCTCATGGTGCATGAAGCTCGGCGCATAATCGGGGATCGGCGCCGTCCAGATGCTCGACAGGCGCTCCAGCCCCTGCGGCACGTGCTCGGGCGGGGCGATGTTGCCGGAGGCCTGGGTGATCTGGTCGCGGATGGCTGCATCGCCGAAGTCCCCAGCGCCCCACTCGCCCCAGGCGATGCCGGTGGCCAGCAGCCCGAGCGGGCTCAGCACCATGAGCGCGCCGAGGCCGGTCCACAGCCAGCGGGTTCCGAACCAGCCGCCGACGGCCGCGGGCGACGGCTCCAGCACCCTCTCCCGGGCGGTTGCCTCGAGCAGGTGCGGATTGGACCGTTGCAGATAGGCGACGACGCCTGCCGAGATGATGACCTCGGCCGCGCCGGCGATGGTGAGATGCGCGACCATCATCGCCGGCACCGCGATCGAAAGCGGATAGGGCGCGTAGAGCGGCGCCCCGGTTGCGTCGGTGAAGAGCATGGGCTGGATGCCGAACTCGAGAGCGGCAGCGAGCGCCGAGGCGTTGATGGCGAGATAGCCGGCGACCGCCGCTGCGACGACGCGGCGCGGCGAGGAGACCGGCGTCTCTCCGGACATCACCCGGTAGACCCAGTAGGCGGAGAGCGAGCCGACGACGCCCATGTTGAGCGCGTTGGCACCGAAGGCCAGGATGCCGCCGTCGCCGAAGAACAGCGCCTGGATGGCGAGCGCGATCGATATGGCGAGGATCGCGGCGGCAGGACCGAGGACGATCGCTGCCACCGCCATTCCGACGGCATGCGCCGTCGTCCCTCCCGGGATTGGAAGATTGAACATCATGACGACGAAGCTGAAGGCCGAGGTGACGGCAAGCAGCGGCACGACGCGGCTGTGCAGCACCCGCTTTACGCGCTTAACCGCGACGTACCAGAACGGCGCCGCCGCGGCATAGGCGATGGCGCAGGTCGACGGACTGAGATAGCCGTCAGGGATGTGCATGGGATCGGGTCCCTTCGGAACTCTTTTCGGCCGAAGGCTTACCGTATGAAAAAACGCCGTCTTTGTCATACGTCAAATGGCGCAGGCCCGCTCGACAAGGGGACGCGGGCCGCAGCGGCCGCCGCCTGCCCGGATGACCGGAAAACGGCAACAAGCAGCGGCCACGCACACTTCGGCCTTTGAGCCGAAGCGGCGCTCCCTGCCGAACATTGCCGCATCGGATGTGCGTTGCGTCGTCTACCGGCCCTGCAGCGGAGCGCTCACCATGACGCCACTGCTGCACACCCAGAGGAGGCGTTCATGCGCATGCTGATGAAGATCATTCTGCCCACCGAGCACTACAATCGCGCCATCGCGGAAATGCGGCTCGGCGCCGTCTGGAAATCTTTCTTCGATGCCGCGCGGCCCGAGGCCACCTACTACGTCACCGAACGCGGACTGCGCGCAGTGCATGTCGTGCTGGACATGACCGAGGCCAGCCAGTTCGCGGCGCTGGCAATGCCGCTTCATACGGCCTTCGGCGCGGAGATCACGTGCGAGCCGGCCATGATCTTCGACGACATCACGGCGGCGCTGGCGCCAAGCCACTGATGCCTATCGTCAGGCATCAAACACCGGCACGTTCCGACCCGACATTTCGGCCTCGCGCGTCGCGACGTTCGCCACGAGAAAGTCCATGACCACGCGGATGCGGCGCTGACGTCTAAGCGCCGCATGCGTCACCAGGTACAACTCCGGCCGAGCGACCACGCCCGGCCAGACCGGAACCAGATCCGGCTCTCCAAGTGCGGCTGCGCAGGGCAGAATTGCGAGCGCTTCGCCGTCGCGCACGGCGGCCAAGGCCGTCATGACATCGGCGCGCAACACACAGCGCGCGGCCGCGGCGATTTCACCGGCCCGGCCAAACAACGGCAGCGCCAAGGCCTGCTGATAGGGCAGGACGACATCGTGGCCGGCCAGCGTGCCGTCGGGCGTGCCGCGGCGCGCCAGATAGGCACGGGAGGCGAAGAAGGCGATGGCGCCATCGGCCAGCCGGCGCGCGACCAGGCTCTGCTGGGTCGGGCGCTGATTCCGCATCGCGATCTCGGCCTCGCCCTGCACCAGGTTCAGCAGCGAATAGCCGGTCAGGATTTCCAATTCGATGTCCGGGTGGCGCTCGTGCAACTGGCCGAGAGCCGGGACCACCAGCTTCACCGCCAAGAAATCCGGCATGGCGACCTTGACCACGCCCCGCGGCGCCCGGTCCGCCCCCGCTACGCGGCGCTCCAGCCGCGTCACCGCCCCGGCAATCCCCTCGATCGTGGCGATGATCTCTTCGCCCGCCGGCGTCAGCAGACAGCCGTCGTGCCGCCGGTCGAACAGGCGCGCGCCGAGGCGCGTTTCAAGCCCGTCGAGCCGGCGCACGACAGTGGTCCGGTCCCAGCCCAGCGCCTGCGCCGCGGCGAGTAGAGAGCCGCCGTCGCGTATCGCGAGCACGACGCGCAGACTGTCCCAATCCATCGCATCCCCTCGAGCTTCCAATGCCCCGGTCGTGAGCGAGATGAGCCGCGCAACAGGGTGCCTCAGCGAACGACCCTTTTCCACAAGCGGAATGGTGTCGGCGCGACGGGGGTCATTCGGCGGCGATGGCCACCGCTTGGGGCGCTGTCCGCGCCTGCCGGCCGATGGTGACGGCGTGCACCACATCGTGGATGAACATGCCGATCGCCAGGCCGTGGTCGTAACTTGCCCAGAAACGCGGCAGAATCTCGACCCGGTGCCCGCCGCGCCCGTGCAGGCGCACCAGGCCCGCGTCCTGGGCCTCCGCGACGATCTTGCGGACATGGGTGCGCGACACCCCGAAGCGCTCGCCGAGGTCGCCGTAGGGCACCGCCGCGTGCAGGTCGTGTGCCGTCATTGCCGCCTGGATCAGGGAGGCCGACACGATATGGCCGGCCGCATGATTGAAGAACAGCATCAGCTCCGGCGCCATGGCGAGCAGCCTGCCCGAGAACGGCAGGAAGGCGATGGAGGTGCGCCGCTGCGCGATCTGGTAGGCGGGGTCCTGGCGCATGGCCAGCGCATAGTCGTCGAAACGGCCGATCACCGTCATCGGCGCATAGTGGGCCGCGAGCCAGGCGCGGTCGTGCGCCAGCATCGCTTCGGTTGGCTTCAGGATGCGCACACGGCGGTCGTCCTCGGCGGGCTCGATCGCCATGAATCCGACCGCGCACAGGCGCGCGATCAGATGGTCGATCTGGCGGTCGCTGGCCAGCCCGAAGGCCGCCATGGCCTGCTTGAGCCGGCCGACGGTGAACCAGGTCTCGCGGCGTTCCGGTTCGTGGCCCGCGGCAAGCACGACCGCCACCAGGAAGACGAGGAAGCGGCCGGTCTCGATCAACAACCGCGCCATGAACGGGTCGTCGCCGTAGATTGCCAGGAAGCGATCGAGATAGAGCCTCCGCGCCTCCGCCATGCGCGTGTGCCCGACTATCTCGTTGATCGTCAGGCGCGGCACACCGGCGGTCAGGCGAACGAAATCCGGATCGTCCACGGTGCGCCCTTCCCCAAAACGCATCGCTTCAGAGCCGCAGAAGCTACGCCTCAGTCGCGATATACGCAATCTGTTCCAATTCTAAAACGAGCAACTGCCCTAGATTCGCGCGGCGCGTGCGAGCGGGCTTTCGGGCTCAGGAGGGGAAGAATGATCAGGTTGATCACACGGGGTCGATTCACACAGAGCTTCGTCAAGGGACTGATGGATGCACCGGAGGACCGCGAGCCCGCCGTGCGCAAGCTGGTCGAATCCGCCGGCGCCAAGATGATCGCCTACTACATCACCACTGGCGACCACGATTTCCTGCTCATCACCGAGGCCTCCGACACCGAGGCCGCGATGGCGGCGATGATGGTGGCCGGCGCTGCAGGCATGATCACCGACGTGACCATGATCAGGGCGTGGACCGCGGCCGAATTCAAGCCGGTTGCCGAAAAGGCAGCGAAGGTAGCGGCGGCCTATCGCCTCCCCGGCAAGGCCTGAGGTTGGAGGAGGCAGACATGATCCGGCTGATTACGCGGGGCAGGTTCACGGGCGCCCACATCAAGGGGCTGCTCGAGGCTCCCGAGGATCGCGAGCCTGCGATCCGGAAGATAGTCGAGGCTGCCGGCGGCAAGCTCATCAGCTTCTATTTCACCACCGGCGACCACGATTTCCTGCTCATCGCGGAAGCGCCGGAGACCGAACCGATGATCGCCGCGGCGTTGGCGGCTGCGGCACCCGGCACGATCACCGACCAGACCACGATCAGGGCGTGGACGCCGGCCGAGTTCAAGCCGGTTGCCGCGAAGGCGGCCAAGGTTGCCGCGGCCTATCGTGCCCCCGGTCCGGCGCGCCAACTGGAAGACGCCGCCTGGTCGGGTTGACCTGCCGCGAAGGACGCCTTGAGCGCCCTCGCCTGCCCCATCGCCATCCGACAAGAGAGGCAGTCCATGCGTGACGCGATGATCCGTTTTGACGACGGCGCCACCTACGAGCAATCCGTTGGCATCTGGAGCCGGCTGGTCGGCGCCGATTTCCTCGACTGGCTGGAGCCGGCGCCCGGCTCGCGCTGGCTCGACGTCGGCTGCGGCACCGGCTCATTCACCGAGCTTCTGATCGAGCGCTGCACGCCGGTCGAGGTGCACGGTATCGATCCGGCGGAGCCGCAACTTGCCTATGCGCGCACACGACCGGCGGGACGCATCGCGCTGTTCCGCAAGGGCGACGCCATGGCGCTCCCCTACGGCGCTTCCCGCTTCGATGCCGCCGTCATGGCGCTGGTGATCTTCTTCGTGCCCGATCCGATGAGATGCGTCGCCGAGATGACGCGCGTAGTTCGCCCCGGCGGCACGGTTGCGGCCTATGCCTGGGACATTGCCGGCGGCGGGTCTGCCGTCGAGCCGGTCATGATGGAGCTGAGTGCGATCGGCCTCGCGCCGCTCAGGCCGCCGAACTATCAGGCGGCCGGCATCGAGGCCCTGGAGCGAATGTGGGCGGGCTGCGAACTCGTGGCAACGGCGACCCGGCAATTCACGGTGCAGCGGACCTTCGCCGACTTCGCCGCCTACTGGGCGTTCGCCTCGACCGCGAACACCGTTGCCGCCGTCCTGAAGACAATGCCCGACAGCGAGATCGAGTTGCTCAAGCTCAGGGTGCGGTCGCGCCTTCCGACCGACGCAGCCGGACGCATCGTGCAGACCGCCCGCGCCAACGCGATCAAGGGGCGGCGGCCGCAAATAGCCGTTTGCCCATGAATTTCCAGCGTCGAAACTCAGATAGGACAAACCATGCGAACGATATTGAAATTTGCCGCGGCGTTCCTGAGCCTGGCCGTCTTCTTCAGCGCAAAGGGTTATGCAGCGGACGCAGACGACGTCAAAGCCGCCGTGGATGGTTATCATGCTGCAATTGCTTCCCTTGACCTTGCCAAGATCGAGGCGGTCTGGGCTCACGACGGCGCGATTATCGACAAGGAGCCCAACGCCAAGACCATCACGGTCGGCTGGGAGGGAACGAAGAAGAACTACGAGGGTCTTATCGCTGCGATCGCCGGACTCGCAATTACGCAAACAGATGGGCCGCACATCAACGTTCAAGGCGCCGTTGCCTGGTCGACGGGTATCGCCAAATCGGTCGGCTCCACGAAAAAGGGCGATCACTTTGCTAGCGATATCCTGGAAGCCGACGTCCTGAAGAAGCAGGATGGACGGTGGTTGCTGGTCTCGCACGTTGCGTCCGTCATGCCGCAGTAGATCTCAGGCGACCGGCGGATCGTGCGATCAGCATCGGTCAGACTCCTGGCGCAACGACGGGTCCAGACGCATAGCCAATAGCTGCCGGTGGCAGCGGCCGCAGGTGCGCCGCGCGGGAAACCTTGTTGATGGGTATGGTTGCGATGAGCCGCCGCAGATGATCGCCCGCGAGAGCGCGGTCGGCGCCAGCAGCTTTGCACAACCTGTAGCCTGCGCTAGGGTCGCCATTGCTTTCGGGGGGAGGCCAAGCCCATGCGTCTTGCGGGGAAATCGATCTTCATCACGGGCGGCAGTAGCGGCATCGGGCTCGCCACGGCAATGCTCTGCGCCCGCGAGGGCGCGAAGGTGGCGATCACCGGTCGGAACCGCGAGCGATTGGACAGTGCCATCGCCAAAATAGGTGGCGGACTCGCCTTCGAAGCCGATGTTGCCGACGACGAGGCGATGGAAAAGGCCCTCGCCGGGACACACCAGGCTTTCGGGCCAGTTGATGCCGTCTTCGCCAATGCCGGCCTGGGCGTCCTCACCGAGATCGGCAAGGCAACACGTGCGGCCTTTGCGGAGACGCTCTCAATCAACGTCACGAGCGTGTTCATGACCGTTCAGGCGGCGCTGCCGCACATGCCCAATGGCGGTTCGATCATCATCAACGGCTCGGTCTCGGCCAACATCGGGCCAACCGGACGCACCGCCTATGCAGCGAGCAAGGGCGCGGTCCATGCGATGGCCAAGAGCCTTGCGTCAGAACTGTCGCCACGTGGCGTCCGCGTCAACGTCGTGGTGCCGGGGACAGTGGCAACGTCGATTTGGGAAGTGATCGCGCCGGACCCCGAGGCACTCGCCCGGCTCCATGCGCGATTGGCCGCCCGCGTCCCGCTCCACCGGATGGTCAAGCCCGAGGAGGTTGCAGAGGCGGTGTTGTTTCTCGCCTCCGACGCCGCGTCCGGCATTCAGGCCGCCGAAATCGTGGTCGATGGCGGCGCCACGGGCGCGCCTGCTGGTATGCCGATCTACCAGAAGGGTGTGCTGCCGGCCTGACCAGAGGAACTCCCGTTGGCTGAACAGCGAGTGCGACCTAGAGGAGGGCGATGATGCGTATCGCTGTGATGGCGGCCGGTGCCCTCGTAGGCTATTTCGGAGCGCGTTTGGCCGCGGCATGGCACGATGTGTTCTTTATCGCGCGCGGTTCCAACCTCGAGGCAATCAGGAAGAACGGTCTCCAAGTCGAGAGCGTCCACGGCGACCTCCATTTGCCCAAGCCCAATGTGACTGACGATCCTGCCGGGGTCGGCCCAGTTGATATTGTTCTGTTCGCGGTCAAGCTCTGGGACACCAAGACGGCAGCGGTGCAAGCTCGCCCCTTGGTCGGACCGCACACAAGACTGATCACGCTGCAAAACGGCGTCGACAGCGTTGAGCGGATCGCCCCTGTTCTCGGCACCGACACTGTGGTCGCCGGCTGCGCCTATATTGCGGCGGCAATGTCCGCGCCCGGCGTCATTGCCCACACAAGCCCGTTCGCGCGCGTGGTCTGCGGGCGGAACGACGGTAAGCCCGACCCCCACCTCAAGGCCTTTGTTGACGCCGCCAAGCAGGCTGGACTCGACATCACGCTGTCCAACGCGATCGACAGAGAACGCTGGCAGAAATTCGTGTTCCTGGTCGGACTGTCCGGGGCAACCGCCACGACCCGTCAACCGCTCGGGCCCATCCTCAACGACCCCGACACGCGAGAATTCTTTTACAGCTTGATGTGCGAGGTGGTGGCGGTCGGTCGCGCAAAAGGCGTTCCGATACCGGAAGACTTTGCCCAGGATAGAATGAAATTCGCCGAGGCTTCGCCGCCCACCTTCAAGGCCTCCATGCTGCACGATCTCGAACGCGACAATCGGCTTGAACTCGACTGGCTTGCCGGAAAGGTGGTTGAGTTCGGGCGGTCGGTTGGCGTGCCGACGCCAGCAAACACTGCCGTCTATGCCGTGCTCAAGCTGCACCGAATGGGTCAACACGCCGCAACGACCCAAGGCGTGGTGTGAATTGGGATGTGGTCACCGGGACCTCCTCGCTCTTTTTCTTGCTTCCCGGTCGCGCCTGCGGCGCTCCCCGCCTCCTTTTTTCTTGCTGCCCGGTCGCGCCTGCGGCGCTCCTCGCCTCTTGCTCAGGTGACGCCCAGCTTCGTCTGCAGGCTCGACACGGACTCATGGCCGGCGGCGCGCTGCCGCCAGGCGGACGGCGACTGGCCGACGATCTTCTTGAAGGCACGGCTGAAGGCCGCCTCCGATCCGTAGCCGACCTCGGCGGCGACAGTCGCGAGGTTCACGCCGTTGCTGAGCATCCCCCAGGCGATCTGCATCCGCCACCTGGCCAGGTATTGCATCGGCGGCATGCCGACGCGTTCGGTGAACCGCTCCGCCAGCACGGAACGCGACACCCCGGCCTCGCGGGCCAGCTGCTCGATGGTCCAGTCGTGCACCGGTGTGCCATGCATCAATGACAGGGCCTTGCCGACAAATGGATCACGCAGGCCGGCAAGCCAGCCCGCTTGTTCCGCCGGCAGACCATCCAAGTAGCGGCGCACAACTTCGATGAACATCAGTTCGCTGAGCTTGGCCAACACGCTCTCGCCGCCGGCGCGCTTGTGCGTCGTCTCCTCGGTCGCCAGCCGGATGAATTGTCCAAGCCAGCCGGTGTTGCTGCCATCGCGATCGCCCGCCTTGATCACCCGGGGCAGATTGTCGAGGAGCGGATTGAACGGCCGCGCGTCGCAGGCAAGGAAGCCGCAGACGAGCTTGGCCGGCGGCCCTTCTGTGCCGTAGTTGGCGAAGAACGGCAACTGGCCCGCGGTGACCACGTCCATTGTCTCGTAAGTGAACGGATCGGCCCGCATGCCCGGGCTGCTCGACATCACGTGCGGATCGCCCTGGGTGAACACGACGACCTCGCCGGCGTGGAGCTCGGTCGCCTCCCCGCCGATGATGCTCGCGAAGCAATGCCCCTCGGTCACCACGTGATAGGCGATCAGGTGTTCCGCGCCCGGCAGAATCTTGGGCAGCACCATCTCGCGCGACGGCTGCTCGGCGACCCACGGCGCCTGGGTGGCGACGTCGAAGAACATCGCGCCGGTCAGGCGCACGGTTCTGAGAACGTCTGAAAGAACGTCAACACTCATGCTGCTCTCCTACAGCAAGAGAACACCCGACAAAGGATGGGCTGTGACCAGGATCACAGCCGGACGCTGCGTCATGCCTGGCGGACTGTCGATCATTCGCGGCCGACGGCGGGGGGCATAGGTACACCCCCTCCCCGAGACAGGGGTCAAACAAGGAAAACCGCCATGACCGCCTACATTATCGCAGACATCAAGGTAACCAACGACAAGTGGGTTCCCGCCTACGCCACCTCCGTGCACGAGCTCGTGCACAAGCACGGCGGCAAGTACCTTTCGCGCAGCGGCAACGTGAGATCGCTCGAGGGCGAGCCGGTCGACGCCAGCCTGATCGCGCTGATGGCGTTTCCAAGCGCCGCCGACGCCTTGGCCTTCGTCAAGGACCCCGACTACGCACCTTTCGTCGCCGCCCGCAAGGCCGGCAGCCACAGTCGCTTCACCATGATCGACGACTCCGACGTCGCCGGGACGATCCCCTACCTGCCGAAAGGCTGAACGAAGCCGACCGCAACGGCGGCGCTTCCGCCGCGGCATGAACAACCCAACCTCAAACCAAATATGGAGAAATGCATGAACACCTTTCGATGGGCGGGCAGCCTCTTGCTGTTGCCATTGCTGTTCCTCGCCGGCGTCGCCTCGGCCGCTGACGGCAGCTCAAATCCCCTGGCCGACAGCGTTCGGGCAGCCAATAATCGGTTCAAGGACGTGTCGGTCGCTGTGTCCGAGGGCTATTCGCCGATCCCTTGCGCGAGTGGCGTAGCCGGCGGCGCGATGGGCATCCACTACGTCAACCCGGCCTATCTCAAGGACGACGCCGTGGACATCGCAAAGCCGGAAGCCGTGATGTACGAGCCCGGCGCCAACGGCAAGATGACACTCATCGCGGTCGAGTACATCACCTCCAAGGGCCCGGCCGAGCTGAACGGCCACTTGTTCAACTTCACCGGTGCGCCCAACCGCTACGGCCTCGGCCCGTTCTACGAACTGCACGTGTGGGCGTGGAAGGCGAATCGGACCGGCACCTTCGCCGACATGAACCCGGACGTCTCCTGCGATGCCGCCGGCGCTGCCGGTAAATAGCAGCGACGCGAACGACGGGGGCGGGCCGCCACCCCGCCCCTCGACGCGCGGCGCCGGCCACGCATCAGTTCCTCCAAACACCCAGTCACCTCAAAAGGAATCCGCGCGATGAACATCCAGACTTCTGTTCCCACGCCGATCGACCTCGATGCTCTGAAGGCCCGCCAACAGGCCACATGGAGCTCAGGCGACTACGCCGTGATCGGCACGACCCTGCAGATCGTCGGCGAGACGCTCTGCGAGGCTGTCGACCTCCGTGGTGGCGAGCGCGTGCTCGATGTTGCGGCCGGCAACGGCAACGCGACGCTCGCCGCCGCCCGCCGCTTCGCCAAGGTGGTCTCCACCGACTACGTGCGCGCGTTGCTCGAACGCGGCCAGGAGCGCGCCGCCGCCGACGGGCTGGCGGTCACCTTCCAGGAAGCTGACGTCGAAGGCCTGCCCTTTCCGGAGGGCAGCTTCGATGTCGTTCTATCGACCTTCGGCGTCATGTTCGCCCCGGACCACAAGAAGGCGGCAAGCGAGATGCTGCGGGTGTGCAAACCGGACGGCAGGATCGGCCTGGCCAACTGGACGCCCGAGGGTTTTGTCGGCCAGCTGTTCAAGACGGTCGGCAGACACGTGCCGCCAGCACCGGGCACGCCATCGCCGGCACTGTGGGGGACGCACACCCATCTGGTGGACCTGCTCGGCAACGGCGCCCGGGTCGCATCCACCGAGCGGCAGTTCACTTTCCGCTACCGCTCGCCGAATCACTGGGTCCAGGTCTTCCGGGGCTTCTACGGGCCAGTCCTCAAGGCGTTCGCGGCACTGGACGGGAAGTCCGCCCAGGCACTTGACGCTGACCTTCACGAGCTGATCGCGCGCTTCAACAAGGCGTCCGATGGAACGGTGGTGATCCCGGGTACCTATCTGGAGGTGGTCGCCACCAAGAAGAACTAGCCGCCTGCTCACTGCCCGAGCCGCGCCGCGGTTAACCGACCGCGACGCCGCTCAGATCACGCCGAGTTTCTTCTGCAGGTTGGAGGACGAGGTCGTGTACTGGAAGACGACCTTCTTCTCGGGGAAGACGATGTGCACAGCGGCTTGCGCCATCAGCGCCGCCTCGTGGAAGCCGCAGAGGATCAGCTTGAGCTTGCCCGGATAGGTGTTGATGTCGCCGATGGCGAAGATGCCGGGCTCCGAGGTCGCGAACTTCTCGGTATCGACCGGGATCAGGTCCTCGTTGAGATTGAGGCCCCAGTTGGCGACCGGCCCGAGCTTCATGGTGAGGCCGAAGAAGGGCAGGATGCGCGTGCAGGCGATCGCGCTCTCCGCCCCGGCCTTGTCCTTGATTGTGGCGCTGCTGACCTGACCGCCCTCACCTTTCAGCCCGCTCACCTGGCCGATGGCAAGCGTCACCCTGCCCGCCTCGATCAGCGCCCTCAGCTTGTTGACGCTGTCGGGGGCGGCGCGGAACTCGTCGCGGCGATGGACGAGCGTCAGGCTTTTCGCCAGCGGCTGCAGGTTCAGCGTCCAGTCGAGCGCCGAGTCGCCGCCGCCGACGACAAGCAAATCGTGGCCGCGATAGTCCTCCATGCGACGCACCGAATAGAAGACCGAGGTGCCTTCGTACGCCTCGATGCCGGGCACCGGCGGCCGCTTAGGCTGGAACGAGCCGCCGCCGGCGGCGATCACCACCACCTTGCCGAGAAAGGTCGTGCCGGTGTCGGTAGTGAGCTTGAAGCGCCCATCGGGCTCGCGGGCGAGCGTCTCGACCATCTGGGCGAGATGGAAGGTCGGATGGAAGGGATGGATCTGCACCATCAGCTTCTCGACTAGTTCCTGGCCGGTGATGATCGGATAGCCGGGGATGTCGTAGATCGGCTTCTCGGGATAGAGCTCGGCGCACTGGCCGCCCGGCCGGTCGAGAATGTCGATCACCGCCGAGCGGATGTCGAGCAGGCCGAGCTCGAAGACGGCGAACAGGCCGACCGGCCCGGCGCCCACGATGATCACGTCGGTCTCGACCACTTCAGCCCCGCCAGTCCCGTTCATGCCCGTCTCGTCCATTCCGCCACCGCTCATTGCTCAAGCTGCGGCGGACACATATCCGCCAAGGGCCGCGGATCAAAGCAACTTTGTTGCGAGCCCGGCTGGAAGCGGAGCAAATTTCGTATCAACACCCGGCGCCGTGTGTTCATTGGCCAGCTACCCATGGCGCCGTCTCAGCCGGTCCAGGTGATATTCCGCCGGCGCGCGCTTCTCGGGCAGTGCGAATTGGGCCCAACACCAAATCGCCACGCACCAGCTGCGCAAATCGGAAAGAAGGGCGAGGAGATCGCGGTCGACGGGATCGAACGGGCCGAGATCGGCCTCGCCGAGCCAGCCCATATCCCACTCCCGCGGCCCCAGGCACACATCCTCGAAGTCGTTCCAATAGGCAGCGCCATCGGGCGCGATGAACACGTTGCCGAGATGGGCATCGCCGTGGATGGGGACCGCTTCCAAGGCGCGGCCGTCCAAGGCCGCGGCCAGGCGGTGATCGACCTCGATCAAGAAGGCCCGGTCAGCGGAGGGCAGCGCCGTCAGTGCCGATCGGTCATCAAGCAGGGCGCGGCAACCCGCGATCTTGGTCTGGAACGACGGCAACGCGCCGTGAAAACCTGCGAGCGCATCGTGAACGCGGCGCAGAGCCAGAGCGGCAGCGGCGATATGTGCTCCGTTGTCCTCGTCCGCGGCGACGTGATCGAGGTACTGCCAGAAGGTCAGGCCAAACCCGTTCCAGAAGTGAGGACCGGCGGGAAGCGCGTCCGTCGGGGGAACAATCGGGGCGGCTCGCGGCGAGAGATGTTGGGCGACGGCGATCTCACGCCGCAGCGCCACGGCCGCCTCCGGAAGGTCGGCCGGCGCAACCCGCGCCACCACGTCCAGCGCCAGCAGGCGGATACTGACATGGTGGGAGTTGTGCAGGATCACCGCATCGAGCCGCCCGAGGCCCAGCCGATCGGCTACGACGATCGCAGCCTGCAGCGCCCGAGCCGTGGTCTCTGCCGGGCCGCCCGCAGCCACGCCTAGCCCTGCCGCTCCGGCACGGTGACGACGAGGCCGTCGAGTGCGTCGCTGACGCGGATCTGGCAGGACAGCCGCGAGGTCGGCCGGACATCGTAGGCGAAGTCCAGCATGTCCTCCTCCATCGGCTCCGGCTCGCCGACGATCGCGCGAAAGGCTTCGTCGACATAGACGTGGCAGGTGGCGCAGGCGCACGCCCCGCCGCATTCCGCCTCGATGCCGGGAACCCCGTTGCGGATGGCGTTCTCCATGACCGTGGTGCCGTTCTCCGCCTCCACTTCATAGCGCTCACCGTCAGCGGCGATGTAGGTGATCTTGGCCATTGGACCTCGGGCGAGATGCGGAACGGACGATGCCGGGGAACGGCCCGGCGAAAACCGCCGGCTCTATAGGCGATTTCTCATGGCCCTGCCAATGCGGCAGGGACACGCTTGCTGCACTACTCGGTGAGATGGCGCGTGATCTGGCGGCCGGCTTCGGCGATCGCCGCCTCCAGGGCTGGAATGGCAACCGCGTTGCCACGCTCCACCGAGGCAGCCAGCCGCTGAACCTTGACGGCGCCGACGGCCGCCGCCGCGCCGACCAGGGCGTGGGCGATCGGCCGGCGCTCCTCCGCCGTGCCCGCCGCCTTGAGGCGGGCAAGCTCGCCGCTTGTGCGCGTCAGGAACAGGCCGAGCACCTCGCGTTCGAGGTTCGGATCGCCGCCGGTCTGGGCCCGCAGGATGGAGAGGTCCACCGCCCCGTCTCCGTCGGCGGCATGAGTGACACGCGAGGACTCGTTTACGCCCATTGTCAAAAATACCAGGGGTTACTGTCGCCAAGGCCCTCCCGCACCCGATCATTAGGCGGCTTGGCCGGCAGGCGAACCAAGAATCTTAATTTATCGTTAACGACGATTTTGGCGGCAACCCTACGCTCAGCCGGACCGGTCCGCGCCGGACCTGCCGAGGACGGTGTAGCCGGCGGACGTCAGCTTGCAGACCAGCCAGTCGGGTTTGACCGGATTGGCGAACCACGGCTCGGCCCACCCCTTGGCGATGCAGGATTCGACGGTTTTCCGGTCGATTCCGGCCCCATTGCGATCGAAGAGGGGAAGCTTGCCGCCGGGCTGGTCGAGACCCAGCGACAGGTATTTCTTCTGGGCCGCAGTCGGGCGCAGCGCCGGGCGGGTAACGCCACCCCGTTTTACCGGCATGTTAACGGCCTCGTTCAAAGGCTTCGAACGCTCCACCATAGGGGGTTCACCAAGCTCTGGAAACGACGCCGACCGCTGCGTTTTCTTGTTCCTCTGCCTTCAATGTGCCATTAGGATACTCTAGCGGCAAGGGTGTGGAGGCCACCCAGAATCGGCAGGTGCCGATTCGCTGAAGCGGCGGCGGGCCGCGGGAGGGGAGCGGCAGGGCGGCGCGATCCGCACAGCCAACTTTCCCGGGAACGTTTCCGTGTGCATGCCGGGCCTGTATCGCCCGGTAAGCGGCCGACATAGTTATGAGTACGGACGCGAGGCGGACCAATGGCAAGTATTCCGAGGACGAAGAACCCGAACGACGCGGCGCTTTCGGCAGTGGAAGAGGCATTGCGCCTGGATTTCAGCCCGGAGGACGAGGCCGAACCGGATCGGGCCGCCCCGCCAAGGCGCGAGCGCCGTCCCGAGCCGCCGCGCCCTGCCGCTGCCGCCGATCAGCAGCGCCGCAGCGATCTCCTGCGCCGCCCCGAGGCACCCCAGCGTCCAGGCCCTCCCCGTCGCAGCGACCAGGCCGCCCGCCGGCCGGAGCGATTCGAGGAGCCGCCGGCGCGCCGTGCCGAACGCCCCGAAGAACCACTGCCGCGTGCCGGCGAAGCCCGGCCCGAGCCGCGCCCCGAGGCGCGCCGTGCTGAGGAGCCGCGCCAGCCGGACCCTGTGCGCGAGCGCAGTTATGACGAGGAGCCGTCGGCGGCTCGCCCGCGCACCGAGCGCGGCCGCAGCCGATTCGCCGCCAATGACGACCGCCGCAGCGTCACGCCCGGTCTCCAGCGGCGCCCGTCCCACCTGATCTATCCGACCGCCACCGCCCTGTCGGTGGTGTGGGCCATTGCGGTGATCGGCTACGCGCTGTCCACCGGCGGCCTGTTCGGCGGCGGCGACGCCCTCACCTCGCCCCGTTTCCTCAACGTCCTGCTGTCGATCGGCGTGCCTATCGCCTTCATCTGGGGCATCGCCTCGATGATCTGGCGTACCCAGGAGATGCGCATCGTCGCCCGCTCGATCAGCGACGTGGTGGCGCACCTGTCCGAGCCCGAGAACATCGCCATCGATTCGGTGACCAATGTCAGCCAGGCGATCCGCCGCGAGGTTGCCTCGGTCGGCGACGGTGTCGAGCGCGCGCTCGCCCGTGCCGGCGAGTTGGAGCTCTTGGTCCACAACGAGGTGGCCGTCCTCGAACGCTCCTATTCCGAGAACGAAACCCGCATGCGGGCGCTCATCGACGATCTCGCCGGTCAGCGCGAGGCCATCGTCATCAATTCCGAGCGCGTACGCACCTCCATCGTCAGCGCCCAGGAGTCGCTGTCCAAGGATCTGCGCATCGCCTCCGAATCGATCGCCGAGAACGTCACCCAGGCCGGCAACCGCATCACCTCAACGCTCACCGAGCGTGGCGAGCAGATCACCGTGGCGCTGGGCACCGCCGGCGAGACCATGGTCCACCAGCTCACCGCCCACGGCGAGGACCTCGTCAGCCGCCTGGCCGACACCGTCAGCGAAGTCGCCGTCTCCCTTGCCCAGACCGGCTCGGAAGTGACCGACGCGCTGCTTGCCCGTTCGGCCGAGATCAACGACACGCTGTCCTCGACCGGTCGCGCCATGGCCGACACCATCTCGGAGCGCGGCCAGGAGGTTAACGACACGCTGTCCACCGTCGGCGCCGATCTGATCGCCGGCTTCGAGGGCCGCACCGACGAGATCACCCGCTCGATCAGCGAAGCCGGCACCATGGCCGCCGAGACCATCTCGACGCACGTGCGCGAGGTCAACGAGGCGCTCAAGACCAATTCCGACTCGCTGCTGGTCGACCTCGCGCTGCGTGGCCAGGAGATCGCCGACAAGCTCGACGAGACCGGCTCGCGCATCGCCGAGACCATCACCACCCGCGGCGGCGAGCTTGCCGACCGTCTGTCGCAGACCGGCGACCGCATCTTCGAAGCGATCTCGGTCAACGGCACCGAGCTCAACGAGCGCCTTGCCGGCACCGGCGAGACCATGGCCAGGCTCATCGCGGAGCGCACCACGGCGCTGCGCAGCGCCATCGACACGGCGACCGGCCAAGTCAACGAATCGTTCGACGAGCGCAGTGCCGAACTGACCCAGCGCCTGGCATCGGTGGGCGGCGAAGTCGCCAAGGCGATCGCCGTGCGCGGCATGAAGATCAACGAGACGATCATCGCCTCCGGCAACGAGATCGCCGAGACGGTGGCCTCGCGCGCCGGCGCCATCCACGAGCGCATCGTCGACTCGGGCACGCGCATCGCCGACCGCATCATCGAACAGGGCAATGCGATCCACGAGCGCATCGTCGAATCGGGCAGCCAGGTGGCCAACGAGATCGAAAGCCGTGGCGGCGCCATGCACGAGCGCATCGTCGCCTCCTCGCGCGAGATCGCCGACACCATCGAAGGCCGCGGCAATTCGATCTACGAGCGCATCCTGTCCTCGTCGCGCGAGATCGCCGACGGCATCGAGAGCCGCGGCACCGCCATCTACGATTCGATCGTCGAGGCGAGCCAGCACGTTGGCGACGCCATCGAATCGCGCGGCACCTCGATCCACCAGAAAATCCTCGCCTCCGGCCGCGATGTCGCCAACGCCATCGAAAGCCGCGGCGTCACCATCCACGAGAAGATCATCGCCTCGGGCACCGAGGTCGCCGACAACATCGAGAATCGCGGCACTGCCATCCACGACAAGATCGTCGCCAGCGGCACGCAATTCGGCAGCCTGATCGCCGACCGCACGCAGGAACTGGCCGAGGTGCTCGAGACCCGCTTCACCACCATCGCCGAACTGGTCGGCGAGCGTGGCCCGGCCCTGGTCGCGTCGCTCTCCGAGCAGGCGCTCGACATGGAGAACGACCTCACCGGCAAGCTCGATGCGTTCGGCGAGGGCATCCGCGGCAAGATCGCCGACGTGTCGGACGCGCTGGAGACCAGCGCGCACCGCATCGCCGAGGCGCTCGACCACCGCTCGCGCCAGATCAACCAGACGCTCATCGAGCGTACGCGCGAGATTTCGGAGACCTTCACGCACGGCCAGAGTGACTTCGCCTCAATGATCGACGACCGCCTGATCGATGTCGGCAACCGGCTGACGCGGCAGGTCGAGGACCTGGCCGAGCTGATGACGCAACGCGCCCACGCCGCCACCGATTCGCTCGCCAGCAAGAGCGAGGATGTCGCCGCCACCGTGCGCGAGGCCGTCGGCGAGGTCACCCAGCGCCTGGTCAACGAGTCGGGCGAGGCGACACGCGCCCTGCGCGCCTCGGCCTCCGAGGCCGCCACGGTGCTCGGCCGCACCATCAACGAGATCGAGGGCATGTTCGGGGCGCGCGCCAACGCCGTCACCGATGCGCTCGAGCAGCGCACGCGCGACTTCAACGACGTGCTCGGCGCCCGCTCCGGCGAACTCGCCGCCCTGCTCGACGGACGCTCCAACGCGCTCCTCAAGACGCTCGACCAGCGCGGCACCGACATCGTCGAGATGGTCATCAGCCGCAGCGAGGAAGCCTCGCGCACCCTCACCGAGGCCGGCGACCGCATCGCCACCAGCTTCGCCGCGACCAACGACAGGCTCAAGCACGAGGTTGGCGAAATTACCGAGACCGTGATCGGCCGCAGCGAGGAAGCCTCGCGCACGCTTCTCGAGGCCGGCGACCGCGTCGCCAGCAGCTTCGCTACCACCAACGACAAGCTCAAGCGCGAGGTCTCCGACATCGCCGAGCGGCTGGCAGGCGCCACCGACACCCTCAGCGGTCTGTTGTCCGCCACCTCCGAGAACCTTGCCAAGATCGAGAAGGGCCTTGCCGACCGGTCGGGCGAGTTCTCCACCGCCATCGACCACGCGGTCGAGACCACCCAACTCTCCGCCGGCGAACTCGGCGACCAGGTCACGCGCCTGCGCGACGTGTCGCGCGAGATCCTGGAGAGCGTCAGCGGCGTCGTGCAGCGCTTCGAGGAACAGACCCAGTCGCTCACCGCCGCCTCGCGCAATCTGTCGGACGTCAACCGGCTGATCGAGACGACGGTCGAGGAGCGCCGGCCGGCGCTCGAGTCGCTGACTGCGGGCTTGAAGTCGCGCAGCGAGGAACTCGACGGGCTGATGTCGTCCTTCACGCGCATCATCACCGAGACGCTGAAGAGCGCCGAGGAGCGCGCCACCGCGGTCAGCCGCATGCTCACCGAGAGCACGGCGACGGCGACCAAGGGCGTGATGGACAACCTCGAGGGCATGAACCGCGCCGCCACCAGCGAAAGCCGCAAGGCGGCGGAGGCCGTGCGCGAGGCCAACAAGGCGCTGGTCAACGAGATGGGCCAGTCGGTCGGCGAAGCCACGCGCCGCTTCGGCGAGGCGACGCGCGAGATGCGCCACGCCATGCAGGAGCTGCAGCGTGAGCTCAACACGACGCGCGAGGAACTGAAGCGCGGCGTGCTCGAACTGCCCGAGGAGGCCCGCGAGGGCGCCGAGACGATGCGCCGCGTGGTCGGCGACCAGATCAAGGCGCTGTCCGACCTGTCGGAGATCATCACCCGCCACGGCAAGCAGCTCGACCTGTCGAGCCCGGCGCTCGGCGAACCGCGTCTGGCCCGCGCCAGCGCGGAGGTCGCCGAAGCCGTGGCCGAAGCGGCGGTCGCGCCGACATCGCGCTTTGCCGGCGGACGCAATGGCAGCAACGGTGCAGGTCCACGTGCCGCCCCGCGGGCGGCGCAGTCGCGCCCGGCCCCTGCCCCGGCGCCTGCACCCGTTGCCGCCGCACAGCAGCCGGCTGCCACTGCCGACAACGGCGACGGCTGGGTGTCCGACCTTCTGCGGCGGGCTTCGTCCGACGATGACGTCAACGTCAGTCCCGCGGTGCGCAAGGACGCGGTACCGGAGGTCGCCCATGCGGCCAACGGCGGCGACGCACCGGCTCCGGCGGCCCCTGCCGCCACCCCGCTCAACGCGCTATCGGCCGACATCGCCCGCGCCATCGACCACGATGCCGCGGTCGAGTTGTGGGACCGTCACCGGCGCGGCGAGCGCAACATCTTCACCCGCCGGCTCTACACCATGCAGGGCCAGCAGACCTTCGACGAGATCCGCAAGAAGTATCAGCGCGATGCCGAGTTCCGTTCCGTGGTCGACCACTATGTGGCCGATTTCGAGAAGTTGCTCGCCGAGGCGACCGGCAATAACAAGGACAGCCAGGTCGGCAGCCGCTACCTGATGTCGGATACCGGCAAGGTCTACACCATGCTGGCTCACGCCAGCGGCCGCTTCGACTAGATCCGGCTTTACGCACAACCGGACAAGAAGGGGCGCGGGCTACGGCTCGCGCCCTTTCTCTTTGCGGGCGCTACACCCCCGGTTTCGAGAACAGCGGCCAACACTGATAGTCGGTGACCACCACGGTCAGGCCGAAGCGCGCCATCGTCGGCCAGTTGATGTTGGCGAAGCCGCGCTGGTCGGCGGCACCGGCGCCGAAATCCGCCGTGAGGCCGTCCAGCACCGCGTGGCAGGCGGTTTTCGGATCGGCCACCGCGAAGCGCATGGCAGCCAGCCCACCGTCGCGGAAGATTGGATAGGCAACAGCGGCTTGGCCGTAGAGCTTGACTCGAAATGCGAAGGGCACGGTGCTCCGCGGCAGGCCGAACATTGCGGCGTCGTCGGCGCTGACGGTGAGCATGCCCAGCTTGGCCGCCGCTGCCCCCGCCGCGACCGCGGCCGGCGCCGCCGACCAGGTGGCGAACGACCAGCCCGGTACGGGCTCGGCCAAGGCCGGCGCGACGGACAGCCATGCCAACCCTGAGACAAGAGCGAGAGCGCGCGCCGCAGCGCGCCGGCGCGACATGACGGCTAGTTGGGCTTGGGCGCCGGACAGGCGGCGCCGGGTTTTGGCTGCCAGGTGGCCGGCGAAAGCACGGTCCCCTGCATGCAGGTCGAGGCGGCCTGGCTCACCGTGCCAGTGACCGTTCCGGCCACGCCGGGCTCGGGTTTGGGCACTGCGGCAGTGATGTTGTAGAGCGTGCCGTCCTCGGCCTTGAGAACGATGCAGCCGGCCTCAACGCCGGGCTGCGCGCAGCCGCTGACCGTCACCTCCTCGGCCCGGCCGGCCGCCGGCAGCGCCAGCGCAGCAAGGGCAAGCAACACTGCGGCAGCACCCGGCAGCCGCACTGCAATCGACCGTCCATTTCGCTCAACCATCGACGTCTCCGACACCTGGAAGTCGCCCCAAACCCGTTCCGTCTAGCCTTCGCGTGCCAGCGCCTCGGCGAGCACCGGCCCGTCGATGTTGCCGCCGGACAGAACCACCACGAGCGTGCGGTCGCGCGCCACCACGTGGCCGGACAACACCGCGGCCAGTGCCGCCGCGCCGCCGGGTTCCACCACCAGCTTCAGTTCGCGGAAAGCGAAGGCAACGGCATCGAGCGCCTGGTCGTCGCTGATGGCCACGCCAGAGGCAGCATTGGCACGGTTGATGGCGAAGCTGAGCACGCCCGGCCGCGAGACGAGCAGCGCATCGCAGACCGACCCCGCCGTGCGCTCGTTGGCGACGATCTCACCGGCGGCGAGCGACCGGCGGTAGTCGTCGAAGCCTTCCGGCTCGACCAGAACGATCTCGGTCTCGGGCGACCAGTCGTGCACGGCGAGCCCGATGCCGGCGGACAGTCCGCCGCCGCTTGCCGGCATAAGCACCGCGTCGGGCCTCGCGCCGGCGCCAGCGCAATCGGCCGCGATCTCCAGGCCGATGGTCCCCTGGCCCGCGATCACGTCCGCGTCGTTGAACGGATGGATCAGCGTGCCGCCATGCTCTGCGATGGTGCGCGCCGCCACTTCGTCGCGGTCCTCGCCGGCGCGGTCATAGGTGACGATGCGCCCGCCGCTGCGCTCGGTCCTCAGCCGCTTGGTCTCCGGCGCGTCCGCCGGCATGATGATGGTGGCGCGCACGCCGAACAGACGGGCGGCCTCGGCCACGCCCTGGGCATGGTTGCCGGACGACACCGCCACGACGCCACGGGCGCGCGTCTCGCGGGAGAGTGCGGCAAGGGCATTGTAGGCGCCGCGAAACTTGAACGAGCCGGTGCGCTGCAGGTTCTCGCATTTGAGCAGCACGCGTCCGCCGACCCGTTCGTCGAGGAACGGGCTCGAAATGAGCGGCGTGCGCACGGCATGACCGGCGATGCGCTGGGCGGCGCGGCGCACATCGGCAACGGTCGGCAGGCTCGGATCGGGCGCGTTCAACCTCGGTTCCTCATGCAAACACCAGCCGCGGCATCTCATCGCCCTGGCCGACCACGACATTATCGACGAACTGGCGGGCGCTCGCCTCCCAGCTGTGGTCGAGGGCGAAAGCGCGGCAGCGCTCGCGCGGGATGTCGAGGGCGGCGATCGCGGCCTTGCCGAGATCCTCGTCGAGCACGCCGACGGGGGCCGAACCGATCACGTCCAGCGGTCCCGGCACCGGATAGGCGGCGACCGGCAGGCCGGCGGCCAGCGCCTCGAGAAGCACCATGCCGAAGGTGTCCGTGCGACTGGGGAAGACGAAGACATCGGCGCCGGCATAGGCGCGGGCGAGCGCCTCGCCCGTCATCACGCCGAGGAAATGCACGTCCGGACGGGCGGCCTTGAGCCGGGCAAGGTCGGGACCGTCGCCGACGACGACCTTGCTGCCCGGCAGGTCGAGATTGAGAAAGGCCTCGAGGTTCTTCTCCACCGCGATGCGGCCGACATAGAGGAAGATCGGCCCCGCAAACGGCAGGCGGGCGCCCTCGCGCGGACGGAACAACTTGCCGTCGACGCCGCGCGTCCAGTCCATGAGATTGTTGAAGCCGCGCCGGGCGAGGTCGGCGTGCAGCGTCGGCGTGGCCACCATGCAGCCGTTGCCGGCATTGTGGAAGCGGCGCAGCACCGCATAGGTCCAGTCCAGCGGCACCGGCACGCGCTTGGCGATGTATTCGGGAAAGCGCGTATGATAGCTGGTGGTGAAGCGGCGGTGATTGCGCAGGCACCAGCGGCGCACGCCGAAGCCGACCGGTCCCTCGGTGGCGATGTGGATGGCGTCGGGCTTGATGTCCTCGACGTGACGGGCAAAGGTCGAGGCGCGGGCGATGGCCAGCCGGATTTCCTTGTAGGTCGGCAGCGGAACCGAGCGGAACCAGCCCGGCGACAGGACGGTCACCTCGGCGCCCAGCCGCGGCAGCTCTTCGACCAGCCGTTCAATGCTCCGCACGACGCCATTGACCTGGGGACGCCAGGCGTCGGTCGCGATCAGAAGACGAATCACACTTCCCCGCCTCGGGCGTCGAATTTCGGCCGGCCATCGTATTGGCTAGACGGATTGCTGCATAGGCTGGCCGCCGTGCCGGTTCAAGAGAGCGCCGGCAATGCCGAGCCGACGAGCAACAGGGCCATGGCGATATTGAACCAGCGCCGGCGGCGGTCGCTCGACAGGAAACGGGCGATTCCGCGGCCGAACACCGCCCATGCGAGGCAATTGGGCACGACGACGATGGCGAACAGCGCGGCGATGCCGACGACCTGCACGAGCCTGTTGCCGGCGGGATCGACGAACACCGTCATGCCGCTGAGGATCATCGTCCACGCCTTCGGATTGACCCACTGGAAGGCCGCCGCCTGCCACAGGTTCAGCGGCCGCCGGATGCCGCCGTTTTCGCCCGGCCGCGCCGCGGTGGCGATGCGCCAGGCGAGCCAGCACAGATAAGCGAAGGCGACATATTTCAGCACCGAATGGAGCCAGGGCGCCGCCTCGAACACGACGCTGAGGCCGAGCCCCACGGCCAGAATCATGACCGGAAAGCCGATCACGATACCGAGGATATGCGGCAGCGTGCGGGCGAGCCCCCAGTTCGCACCGGAGGCGAGCAGCATCAGGTTGTTGGGGCCTGGCGTCACCGACGCAGCGATGACGAAGGCGACGAGCGGCAGGGACGTTTCCATCGGTCTTCTCGTTTATTTAGGTCAGTTATACTGACCTAATTTCGTTTTGACCAGTGCGAATTGCCCCGGCCCCGATTGCGACCAATGGCCGCCTGGGCTACTCCGCAGAGAGCTGCCCGGACGCATGGACACCGACAGGCTGCGCTCATCTTTCGCGCGCACAGCCAAGACCAGCGGGCGGACGGTGGACGCCGTCAGGGAAAGCCAGGCGCGCGAAGTCCCAGCCGACCGCCTCGGCACGGCGGAGGAGTTCGGGCAGGTTTGCGCCTTCCTCTGCTCGGCTCAAGCCGGCTATATCACCGGTCAGAACATCCTCGTCGACGGAGGGCTCTTTCCCGGGGCGTTCTGATCGACCGTCCCCCCGCCCAAGCGCCGTGCCGCCAGGACGACCAACACCAAGGAGCAAGACCACCCCATGAAACTGCTGCGATTCGGACCAAAGGGCCGCGAGAAGCCGGGCATCCTCGATCGTGACGGCGCCATCCGCGACCTCTCGTCGGTGGTTCCCGACATTTCGGCGGAGACGCTTGCCGCTGGCGCCATCGCCAAGATTTGCAAGGTCAAGCCGGAGGGCCTGCCCAAGGCACGCAAGGGCGTGCGCATCGGCCCCTGCGTCGCCGGCGTCGGCAACTTCATCGCCATCGGCCTCAACTATGCTGACCATGCCGCCGAGAGCAACATGGCGATCCCCAAGGAGCCGGTGGTCTTCAACAAGGCCCCGAACTGCATCGTCGGGCCGAACGACGACGTGATGATCCCCAAGGGCTCGAAGAAGACCGACTGGGAGGTGGAGCTCGCCATCATCGTCGGCAAGGGGGGCAGCTACATCCCTGAGAAGGATGCGCTCAAGGCCATCGCCGGCTACGCCGTGTGCAACGACGTGTCGGAGCGCGAATACCAGCTCGAACGCAGCGGCCAGTGGACCAAGGGCAAGGGCTGCCCGACCTTCGGACCGCTCGGCCCCTGGCTGGTGACGCCGGACGAGATCAAGGACACGCAGGACCTCGACATGTTCCTCGACGTCAACGGCAAGCGCATGCAGACCGGCAACACCCGGACGATGATCTTCGGCGTCGCCCATCTCATCAGTTATCTCAGTCGGTTCATGCGGCTCGATCCGGGCGACGTGATCACCACCGGCACGCCGCCCGGTGTCGGCTCGGGAAAGAAGCCCAACCCGATCTTCCTCAGGGGCGGCGAGACCATCCGTCTCGGCGTCGCCGGGCTCGGCGAGCAGACGCAGAAGGTGGTCAAGTACAAGGCTTGAGCGGCCCGCCCGCCTGAGGCCACATCCTGAAGCGCCGGCCGAAGACCGGCCTCGAAGGATCGAGGCGGATCAGGCAACCTCCGCCAACTCAGCTCGGGATGATCGCGGTCGGCGTCTGCGCCTCTTTCGCGCGGCTGCGCTCGATGCCGAGGCGGTGCTCGCGATAGATCACGAACAGCCCCGCGGAGATCACGATGCCCGTGCCGAGAAGCATGATCGCGCTCGGCCACGTGTTGAACACCACCAGGCTGACGACCAGCGCCCAGATCATCGAGATGTAGTCGAAGGGCGCGATCAGCGACGCGTCGGCGTGGCGGAAGCTCTGCGTCATGGTCACCTGGCCGATACCGCCGAAGATGCCGGCGCCGACCAGCATGGCGGCATCGCCCCATCCCGGCATCGACCACGGCGTGAAGGGGATGCTGCCGAGGCCGGCCGCTGCGCAGAACAGCGAAAAATAGAGCACGATGGTCGACGCCGCCTCGGTGCGCACCATCGCCCGCACCTGCGTGGTGGCGGTCGCGCCGAGAAAGGCGCTGGCCACAGCGATGGCCGCGCCGAACGCGCTGCCCTGCTGCACCGCAGAGGCATCGGGGCCGACATAGTCGGACAGGATGACCAGCACGCCGATGAAACCGACCGCCACCGCCGACCAGCGATAGACGCGCACCTTCTCACCCAGGAAGATGACGGCAAGCACCACGGTCATCAGCGGCGCGGCATAGCCGATGGCGGTAGCGTCGGCGATGGGCAGCAGGGCCAACGCCGTGAAGCCGGTGAACATGCCGCCCGCTCCGGCGAGCGAGCGGAAGAAGTGCCGGTGCAAGCGCTGGGTGTAGAGCGCCTCCGGGAGGCGCCCGCGTGCCGCCATCCACAGGATCACCGGGATGAGCGCGAAGAAGCTGCGGAAGAAGACGATCTCGCCGATGGGAAAGTCGGCGCTGGCCAGCTTCACCAGCGTGGCCATGAGCGTGAAGACGATCGTGGATGTGATCTTGAGCGCGATGCCGACACCCGGCTGCGCCCGTTCCGAAGGGGTCATGAGTGCGCCAGCCGATCACAGACAGGTGAGTCAGGCAAGCGAGGATTGGAGCACATGCGGGAGATGTGAAAGGCGCGGCGGGGCGAGCTGCGCCTCGTCACCCCGGGACACGCACTCCCACGAAGCTCACGCCGCCTTGGCCGCCTGGATGGCGTGCCACACCTTCTCGGGCGTAGCCGGCATGTCGATGTCGGCAACCCCATAGGCCCGGTGGAGCGCGTCGGCGATGGCGTTCATCACCGCCGGGCAGGAGCCGATCGAGCCCGCCTCGCCCGCCCCCTTCATGCCCATCGCATTGGTCAGGCAGGCAACGTTGCGCGTCTCGAACTGGAGCCACGGCATGCCGTCGGCGCGCGGCATGGCATAGTCCATGAAGGTCGCGGTCAGCAGCTGGCCGTCGGCATCGTAGACGGTGCGCTCATAGAGCGCCTGGCCGATCCCCTGCGCGATGCCGCCATGCACCTGCCCCTCGAGCAGCAGCGGGTTCACGGTGACGCCGAAATCGTCGACAATCCAATAGCCGACGATCTCCACGACTCCGGTCTCCGGGTCGATCTCGACCTCGGCGAGATGGCTGCCGTTGGGATAGGTCGGCTCCGGCTGCTCGAAGCTGTCGTCATAGGCGGAGAGCTTGCGGTGATCCTCGGCCGAGCGCGCCAGCTCGGCCAGCGTCATGCCGCGATTGGTGCCGGCGACGCGCACGGCGCCGGCGGCGATCTCGAGTTCACCGGCTGTCGCCTCCAGCTTCTCGGCAGCGATGCGCTTGATCTGGCCGGCGAGCTTCACCGCGGCACGGTCGACCGAGACGACGCCGAGCGGGATCGAGCGCGAGCCGCCCGTCCCCTCGCCGCTCGCCACCTGGTCGGTGTCGCCCTGGATGACCTCGATCTGGTCGTATTCGAGGCCGAGAGGACCGGCAATGAACTGGGCATAGGCGGTGGCGTGGCCCTGGCCGTTCGACTGGGTGCCGATGAACAGCGTCGCGGTGCCGTCCGGGTTGAGGCGCACGGTGGCGCCCTCCTTGCCCGGGAAGGCGCAGGCCTCGATGTAGGTGGCCAGACCAAGCCCGCGGATCTTGCCCGTCGCCTCCGCTGCCACGGCGCGCGCCGGAAAGCCTTCCCAGTCCGCGAGCTTGAGCGCCCGCTCCATGTGGCCGTCGAACTCGCCGGAATTGTAAATGCGCCCGCCATGGGTGCGGTAGGGCATCTGAGCCGGCCTTATGAAGTTCCGCCGGCGGATCTCGATCGGACCGAGGCCGGTGTCGCGCCCGCAGACATCAACCAGCCGCTCGATCAGATAGGCCGCCTCCGGCCGCCCAGCGCCGCGATAGGCGTCGACCGGCACGGTGTTGGTGTAGACGCCGCGGCCGAGCGCCCACAGATGCGGGATGTCGTAGACCCCGGTCAGCATGGTCATGCCGCCATAGGGGATGTCCGGCCCGTACTGGGAGAGATAGGCGCCCATATTGGCCATGAGGTCGACGCGCAGGGCGAGGAACTTGCCGGTCTCGTCCATCGCCATCTCAGCGATCGCGATGTTATCGCGGCCGTGGGTATCGACCAGGAAGTGCTCCGAGCGCTCGCCGATCCATTTGACCGGCCGGCCGAGCCGCCTGGCGGCGATCGCCGCCAGCGGGTACTCGTGATAGACGAAGGTCTTGGTGCCGAAGCCGCCGCCGACATCGGGCGTGATGACCCGGATCTTGCCCGGTGGGATCTTCAGGATGTCCTTGGCGATGATGTCACGCATGCCGTGACCGCCCTGGGTCCCCATGGTCAGCGTGAAGCGGTCGTGCTCGGCGTCGTATTCGGCGATGACACCGCGCGTTTCCATGTAGTTGGCGACGACGCGGTTGTTGACCACCTCGATTCGCGACACGCGTGCGGCCTTGGCAAACGCCTCCTCGGTGTGGCGCCGCTCGCCGCGCGCCACATGGAAGGCGAGGTTGCTGCCGAATTCCGGCCAGACCAGCGGTGCGCCCGGTTCGAGCGCTTCCTTGATGCCCACCGCCACCGGCAGCGGGTCGTAATCCACCTCGATCGCCTCGGCCGCCATGCGGGCCGATTCGACGTCGTCGGCGACCACGAAGGCGATCGGATCGCCGACATGGCGCACGGTATCCCCGCAGAGCAGCGGACGCGGCGGGACCTTCTGATGGCTGCCGTCGGTCTGGCGCAGTTCGATCTTGCAGGGCGGACCGGGGATGCCGTCGAGATCGGCGTGGGTGAGGATCAGCCGCACGCCGGGCATGGCTGCGACCTCCGACAGGTCGCCGAGCCTGATGCGGGCATGCGCCATGGCCGAGCGCAGCACAACGGCCCTCAGCGTCCCCTCCGCCGTGATGTCGTCGACGAAGCGGCCGCGACCGGTGACCAGCGCACGGTCCTCCTTGCGCCGGACGGGCGCGCCCATGCCGTATTTGGGGGGAGCAACGTTGTTCATACACGGCACGACCCGTTGGGGCCGCCAGCCGGCGACCGGAGAACATCGCCGATCGGACCAGATCACCGGCAAAAAGGCAACCGGCGCTTCGTGCCCGTCGAGCATGCTAGGGTCCCTCCACACCGGACGTGACCGGAGGCATGAAAGGCGCATGGCGGCCGGCAGCAGCAAGGGCAGGCAGCCCATCCTCTCCGACGTGACAGTGTGCGCGGCCGATTCGGTTGCGCCGGAGCTTGCCGCGCGCGCACTTGACCTCTCCATGGCGCGCTGCGTCTTCGCCGAGGCGATCCTCTTCACCGACCTGCCGGCGCGAGGCAACTTCCGCCACGTCGCCATCCCGAAACTCGCCTCGCTCGACGACTATTCGCGCTTCTGCCTGAAGGAGATGGGCCGGCATATCGAGACGCGCCACGCGCTGGTCGTGCAATGGGACGGCTACGTGGCCGACGCTTCCGCCTGGGACAGGCGCTTCCGCGCCTACGACTATGTCGGCGCGCCGATCTTCAGCGACGGCCGCGTCGTGGTCGGCAACGGTGGCTTCTCACTGAGGAGCCGCAAACTGATGCAGGCCCTGGCGAAGCTGCCGACCCTGCCGGGCGTCAATGAGGACTGGACGATCTCGGAGATTCTTAGGCCGACACTGGAGCGCGACTTCGGCATCCGCTTCGCCCCGCCCGAAACGGCGGCGCGCTTCTCCTACGAGCAGCGCCATCCCGGCAAGGCCACCTTTGGCTTTCACGGCCAGTCGAACCTTTTCCGCCACGAGAGCGATGCCGAGGTGCTGGCCATTTACGGCAAGCTGCCGGAAAAGGCGCTGCTGTCGCTCAACGGCTTCGGCCTGATCGTGAATTGCCTGCGCGCCGACCGCCGCGCTCTGGCCGAGGCACTCTATCGGCGCCTGCGCAGCGTCCATGACACTGCGGCGATCATGCGCGCGCTTTCGCGCGAGGCGCCGGCCGCGCTCGTCCGTGAGACCATCGACACACTGGAGCCGGGCATGGCCGGCGAAGGCCGATAACCGCCAGACGGTTCATCTGCAGCGACGGCGCCAGGAACCTTGCCGGGCCTACAGCAACATGCAACACAAGCGTGTTCTCCCAACGGGACCGTACGATGAGCCAGACCGCGCTGATCACAGGTATTTCGGGCCAGGATGGGGCCTATCTTGCCCGCTTCCTGCTTGGGAAAGGCTACCGCGTGGTGGGCGGCGTGCGCCAGACGACCCCCACCCCACCACCGCGGCTTATTGAGCTCGGAATCGACAAACAAGTTCAGTATGTCCGGCTGGACCTGCTCGAGACCGCAAGCGTCCTCAGTGCTCTGGAGGAGATCCGCCCGGACGAGATTTACAACCTCGCGGCCCAAAGCGTTGTCGCGCAGTCATTCGATCACCGCATCGCGACGATGGAGACGAACGCTCTGGGCCCGGCACGGTTGCTGGAGTGCGTGCGGGAAGCTGTCCCCGATGCACGGTTCTATCAGGCGTCGTCGTCGGAAATGTTCGGCAAAGTCGACGACTTGTCGACGCCTCAGGCAGAGAGCCACAACTTCCACCCCAGAAGCCCCTATGGCGTATCGAAGCTCTTCGCACATTGGTTGACTGTGAATTATCGGGAGAGCTTCGGCATGTTCGCCGTTTCAGGTATTCTGTTCAATCATGAATCCCCCCTGCGCGGAAAAGAATTCGTCACGAGAAAGATTACAATTGGACTCGCAGAGATCAAGAACGGGTTGAGGGACAAATTGCTGCTCGGCAATATCGATGCCAGACGTGACTGGGGTTTTGCAGGGGATTACGTAGAAGGCATGTGGATGATGCTGCAGCAGGAGTCCGCGGAAGAATATGTTCTGGCGACCGGCAGATCCGAAAGTGTTCAGACATTCGTTCATCTCGCCGGAGAGCGCTTGGGCTACGCCATAGAGTGGGAGGGAGAGAGCGACGGGCGCCGCGGTGTCGACCGCCGGACCGGCCGCACGATCGTGCAAATCGACCGTTCGCTTTACCGTCCTGCCGACGTCGACTACGTTCGCGGCGATGCGCGCAAGGCCGAGCAGAAACTGGGCTGGAAGGCAAAGACCTCGCTCGATGAGACCATCTCAATGATGGTTGAAGCCGATGAACGACGCGTCCGAAACGGCAAGTTGGTGTACTAGATCTTCGACAAGCGGTGACTCCATTGGCGTTCAATGACGGCGTCTCTATCGTTGGCTTCTTTCGATCGGCGATCGGCCTTGGCGAATCTGCACGACGCCAGCTGAAGGCGGTGCGCACGACGCGCTATCCCGCCTCGGCCCACAATATTGCGATCCCTCACGCGGGCACGGTCCCCTTCGATGACCTCAGCCGCGACCGGTTTTGCTCCTACCCCAACGCGATCGTTCACATCAATCCGCCGGAGATGCTCTACGCCGGAATGGGGCTGAACTACGTACAGCGCGGGCGCCATTACGTCATCGGATACTGGCATTGGGAATTGCCGGTGTTTCCGCCGGCATGGGCCAAGGCAATGGATCTGGTCGACGAGATCTGGGCGCCGACGCAGTTCGGTGCCGATGTCAATCGCTTCGCCAACAAGCCGGTCCACATTGTCCCGCACGCCGTACCGCTGAACGATATCGATCAGCGAAGCGCGCGCGAGGCGCTGAACCTGCCACTCGACCGGCTGATCTTTCTGACGACTTTTGACACGAGTTCGTTTCCCGACCGCAAGAACCCGGAAGCCGCCGTTCGCGCGATGATGGACGCGTTCCAGGCCGATACGGATTCGGCCCCGCTGTTCGTGGTCAAACTGCATGGGAGTTATCGCCCCGCGCGATTCACCGAAACGCTGCGCCGGATGCACGACAATCCGCTGATCAAGGTGATTGATGAGACGCTCAGCGACGAAGCCATGCGCAATCTCCAGGCAGCGTGCGATTGCTTCATCTCTCTGCATCGATCGGAAGGATTCGGCTTCAACATGGCCGAGTGCATGGCAGCGGGGCGCCCGGTCATCGCCACCGACTTCTCCGGCAACCGCGATTTCATGAAAAAGGAGAACAGCCTGCCGATCCCCTACTCGGCTCGCCCGGTCGGACCGGACGAGTACATAGAAGGCCGCGGACAATGGTGGGCGGAGCCGGACCACGACGCGGCCGTCGAAGCAATTCGCTGGGTTGTCGACCATCCATCAGACGCGGCGGAGCTTGGACGTCGCGCAAAGCAATACATGGCAACCAACCATTCCTTCGAGAGGATCGGACTGATGGTCGTTGCCGCACTCGGCCAGGAGCGACGGCGCGCACCGGCCGCGGCGCTGGGCGTCCCTCTCGCAGCAGGCGCCGGTTCGGCCAAGATCGGACGCAACGACCCATGCCCCTGTGGCTCGGGGAAGAAGTACAAGAATTGCCACGGCGGAATCGTGGTTTGAGTTGGCCGCCACAACCGGCAGATCGTGAGCTGACCACGCGGCAGCCTTCGTGTCGCGCGCGTCGATGCGGCGTGCTTCCCGGTCAGCCTCAACTGAGGTCGTGCAGATCCCGGGTGGTCGCAGCGCTCAGCTTGAAGTCCGAGAAGCGCACTTTGAGCCCCGCACGTGTCGGCGTGCAGCACATGGGGCCCACGCGATAGGCCGCGGCTGCCGGGAACGGCGCCAAGCGGACCAGCGGCCAGAGCTTGCCGTCAGCCGAGACCTGCAGGCGAAGGACGCCGTCGGCCACCGTCGCCCGCATCCGGAAATCGCTCGGATCGTTCTCATAGGGTCCGGTCGCCCAATCCGATCGGCCGTCGGTGAGCACGCTGGAGAGCATGGCGCGGCCGTCAGATAATTCGATTCCGGCCTTCACCCAGCGGCGTTCATCGAGGCGGACCATGATGCCGGCCTGATCGTAGAGCGCTTCATAGGCACCCCGGATGCGGACCTCGGCCGTGAAGGCGTCGCCAGTTGGCACGCCCAGGAGGTGGCCGTTGTCATGGGTGAAACCGTAATGAGTCTCGCGCCAGAAATCGGTCTCGGCGTCGGTGACGACGTCGAGCGTCCCATCGGTCAGCGACCAGACCTTGGGCTCGTTGAGCCAGATGCCGTTTTCCATTTCATGCCCCTTAGCGGCGTCCGCCGCGGCAGACCGATATCACGGTATGGCGCAGCCAGCGATGCGCCGGATCGGCGTCCATGCGAGGATGCCACATTGTTTTGGCAACGGGCCTGATCGGCGTGATGTCGTCCGGACAGGGCAGCGTCAGCAACAACACGAACGGCATGCGCGAGGTTTATCGCGGCAGCAAGGCGGCCCTGAACCAGTTCATGCGCAGCTTCGCCGCCCGCCAGGCCGGCACGCAACGCGCACTGGTTCTCATGGCGCCGGGCTGGGCGCACACGGAGCTGGTTGGCCCCGACGCCCGGCTCACCATTGAGGAGAGCATTCCCAGCCTGGTGAACGTCCTCCTCGCCAAGCAGGGAAGGCCCGGCCTGGAATATCTCGACTATCTCGGCCGCACGGTCCCCCGGTGAAGCGCCGGCCGTCCCGAGAAAAGCGGCCTACTCTTTCAGCTTGTGGATCGCGGCAATCAGCCCGGCGGTGGAAGCGTCGCGCTTGTCCGGCTTCGCCTTGCCCTCGACCATGGGCAGGAGCTCCATCGCCAGAACCTTGCCGAGTTCCACGCCCCACTGGTCGAAGGAGTTGATGCCCCACACGGTGCCCTGGACGAAGATCTTGTGCTCGTAGAGCGCGATGATCATGCCCAGCGTATGCGGGTCGAGCCGGCGGTAGAGGATGGTGTTGGACGGCCGGTTGCCGGGAAAGACCTTGTGCGGCGCGAGCTTCTCGATGGCTGCATCCGCCATTCCTGAAGCCTTCAGTTCGGCCTTGGCCTCGGCAAGCGTCTTGCCGCGCATCAACGCCTCGCTCTGCGCCAGAACGTTGGCAAGCAGCAGCGTCTGGTGGATGTCGTCGGGCGCGTCGGAGTGCGCGCCAACGAGGAAGTCCACCGGAATCACGTCGGTGCCCTGGTGGATGAGCTGGTAGAAGGCGTGCTGGCCGTTGGTGCCCGGCTCGCCGAAGACGATCGGGCCGGTCGGCCCGCGCACGGTGGTGCCGTCGAGATGGACGCCCTTGCCGTCCGATTCCATGTCGAGCTGCTGCAGGTAGGCCGGCAGGCGCTTGAGGCGATTGTCGTAGGGCAGCACCGCATAGACCGGGAAGCCCATGACGTTGCGGTACCAGATGCCGATCAGACCCAAGATCACCGGCAGGTTTTGGGCGAGCGGCGCCGTGCGGAAGTGCTGATCCATCGTCCGCCCGCCGGCGAGGAAGGCACGGAAATTCTCTGGCCCGATGGCGATCATCAGCGACAGGCCAATCGCCGACCACACCGAATAGCGGCCGCCCACCCAGTCCCAGAAGCCGAACGTACGCTCGGCGCCAATCCCGAAGGCGGCGACCTTGGGCAGCGCCGTCGACAGCGCCGCGAAATGCGCCGCGACATGTTGTTCGCCGAGCGCCGCCACGATCCATCTTCGCGCCGTGGCGGCGTTGGTCATGGTCTCGATGGTGGTGAAGGTCTTCGAGGCGACCAGGAACAGCGTCGTCGCCGGGTGGAGCCTGGCGAGCGTGTCGCGCATGTCGGCGCCGTCGACATTTGAGACGAAGTGCAGGCGCGGCCCGTCATGGAAAGGCGCCAGCGCCAGGGTGGCCATCGCTGGCCCGAGGTCGGAGCCGCCGATGCCGATGTTGACCACGTCGGTGAACTTGCCCCCCTGCCCGGCAATGGCGCCGGAGCGCACGCCCTCGGCGAAGGCCGCCATGCGATCGAGCACCTCATGCACCATCGGCACGACGTTCTGGCCTTCGGCCCTGTAGACCTCGTCCCGCCTGGCGCGCAGCGCCACATGCAGCACGGGGCGGTTTTCAGTCACGTTGATCGGCTCGCCGGCGAACATGGCGTCGCGGCGCTTCTCGACCTCGGCCGCTTCGGCCAAAGCGAGCAGGCGGGCCATCACCTCGTCGTCGATCAGGTTCTTGGAATAGTCGAGCAGGAAATCGTCGAAGCCGGTCGAGAACTTGGCGAAGCGGCCGGGGTCTTCGGCGAAGCGTTGGCGCAAAGGCGCGGCGGCAATGGCGACCCGATGCGCTTCCAGCGCAGCGAAGGCCCTGATCATGGCGGCGTTCATCGGAGTGGTGCCTCTTGAAATTGGCCGACAGAAAGCCGGCATAACATGCTGGTGCTACGGCCTATTTAAGCCACAAAGCCAGCCGGTCCATGCCCTCCGCCATGTCGGCCTCGGTGCCGGCGAAGGAGAAGCGCATGAAGGCGTGGCCCCGGACTCTATCGAAATCGGCGCCCGGCGTCGCGGCCACGCCGGCTTCCGCCAGCATGCGCCGGCTGAATTCGGTGGAATCGTTGGAGAAGCGGCTGACCGAGGCATAGACGTAGAAGGCGCCATCGACCGGCAGATGCTCGTCGAAACCGATGCCCGGCAGCCTTTCCATGAGCAGGCGACGGTTGGCGGCATAACCGTCGCGGATGCGGTCGAGCTCCTCGCTCGCCTCGAAGGCGGCGATCGCCGCCCGCTGCGAGATGTCCGGCGCCGAAATGTAGAGGTTCTGCGCGATGCGCTCGACCGGGCGGATGAGCGGCTCGGGCAGCACCATCCAGCCGACCCGCCAGCCAGTCATGCAATAGTATTTCGAGAAGGAGTTGATGACGATGGCGTCCCGGGAAAACTGAAGGGCGGTGGCCGCCGTGCCCTGATAGACCAGCCGGTGATAGATTTCGTCGGAGATGAACTGGATGCCGAGCGCGTCCGCCGCCGCGATCAGCGCACCGAGCGCCTCCGGCGTCATCATGGTGCCGCTGGGGTTCGCCGGGCTGGCGACCAAGACGCCTGCCAACGGCGCCTCAGCGTGGGCGCGCGCCAGCATCTCGGGCGTCAGCACGTGGCGGGTGGACGCGTCGGTCTCGATCTCGACCACGGTGAGGCCGAGGGCGCCGAGCAGGTTCTTGTAGGCCGGATAACCGGGGGCGGCGATCGCCACCCGCTCGCCCGCGTCGAAGGCACCGAGAAAGGCAAGGTTGAAGGCCGCCGACGAGCCGGTGGTCACGACGATGCGCTCGGCCGGCACCTCGAGGCCGTAGGCCTCCCCATAATGGCGAGCGATGCGGGAGCGGAGCGGCCTTGAGCCCAGCGCCTCGGTGTAGCGGAAATGCCCGTCGGCGACCGCAACGCGCGCAGCTTCCAGCACCTTTTGCGGTGCCCGCGCCCCCGGCTGGCCGACTTCCATGTGGATGACGCGCTCGCCGGTCTGCTCGCGGTCGGCGGCCGCGCGCATGACGTCCATGACGATGAAGGGCTGAATATCGCTGCGGCGCGAGGCATGCGGCCGGAAGCTCATCGCTCAGCCTCCCTGTCCTCGGCCAACGTCTTGCTCCCGCCCAATTTACCGGCCATGCCCCTCCCCCGACAGAGCGTCACGTTGACCCGCCCGCGGGGGCTTCCTAACGTATTCGCGCTGCGGCAGAAACAACCAGTCATCGAGGCCGGAAAAGACGATGCAACAAGCGGCGGTCCCTATCAGGTGCCGAAGCCCCTGGAAAGCCCCGAGCCGAATTGCGGCGGGTGCGCTGGCGCTGACGCTCGCCCTGCCGCCGCCGACAGCGTTTGCCGACTCCCGCACCGCGACCGTGCGCGACGCCGAGACCGAGGCGCTCATCGCCGATTACCTCAGGCCGATCGTCAAGGCCGCCGGCGTGCAGATGCCGACGATCATGCTGATCAACGACCAGTCCTTCAACGCCTTCGTCACCACCGGGCACAGGTTGTTCGTCAATGTCGGCACCATCATCGAGACCGAAACGCCGAATGAGCTGATCGGCGTTCTGGCGCACGAGACCGGCCACATCGCCCATAACGACGTGGCGTCCATGAAGCAGGCGATCGCCGACACCAGCGCCGCGCTGCTGCTTGCCACCATCGCCGGCGTCGGCATCGGGGCCGCAGGGGCCGCGGCCGGTGCGGGCGACATTGCCAGTGGCGCCGGCGCCGGTATCCTGACCGGCGTCCCCTCCATCGCCCAGCGCAGCCTGCTGCACTATCAGCGCGAGCAGGAGGCGGCCGCCGACCGCGCCGCGGTGGACTACCTCAACAAGACCCACCAGTCGGGCGCCGGCATGCTCGCCGTCCTCGAGCGGCTGGCCAACGACAGCCTGCTGGATGCGCGCCAGGTCAACCCCTATCTGCAGAGCCACCCGCTGCCGCGCCAGCGCATCGTCACCCTCCAGCAGCTCGTCCGCGCCAGCCCCTATTTCAACCAGAAGGACTCGCCCGCGCTGCAGGAACGCCACGACCTCGTGCGCGCCAAGCTGATCGGCTTCACCTGGTCGCCGTTGCAGATCGCGCGGCGCTATCCGTTGACTTACAACAGCTTGCCGGCCCGCTACGCCCGCACGATTGCGACCTACCGCAACGGGCGCGCCGTCGAGGCCTTGAAACAGGTCGACGACCTCACGCGCGCGAGCCCCAACGATCCGTATTTCTGGGAGCTGAAAGGGCAGATCCTGCTGGAGACCGGCAAGCCCAAGGATGCCCTCGGCCCCCTGCGTAAGGCCGTTTCGCTCGCCCCCCGTGAGAACCTGATCAAGGTGCTGCTCGGTCAGGCTCTGGTCGCCGCCGGCAGCCGCAGCGACGCCGACGAGGCCGTCAGGCTGCTCTCGGCGGCGGTCATCAACTATCCCGACCTGCCCGGCGGCTACCGGGCGCTGGCGCGCGCCTATGCCATGCAGGACAACATTCCCATGGCCCAGCTCGCCACCGCTCAGGGCCTGTTCATCGAGGGCAATGTCAACGACGCCCAGATCCAGGCGGCCAAGGCTCAAGCGAAATTGAGGCGGGGCAGCCCGGCATGGCTTCGCGCCGACGACATCGTGTCCTATAAACGGACGAAATAGGCGGAGGATCACCCGCGATCCCGCCACTTTGGAGATAGTCATGAACTCCCGCATAACCGCCGCTATCGCCGTCGTCGGCGTCCTCGCCGTCGGCGGGGTCGGCTACCTCGTCGGCACCAGCCAGACCCGCTCCACCCCCTCCCCCGCGGACACCGCCCCGGCGGCGAACGCGACCCCCGCCGCCGCCGGCCTTGCCAAGATGGCCGAGTTCTCGAGCGACCAGCGCAAGGAACTGGAAGGCATCATCCGCAACTACCTGATCGCCAATCCGGAGGTCATCACCGACGCCATCTCCGAGTTGCAGCGCCGGCGCGACGCCGCCGCGCAGCTTGCCCAGAGCAAGGCCATCGCGGACTCGGCGGATTTGATCTTCAACTCCAAGCACGAGGTCGTTCTCGGCAACCCTGACGGCAAGGTCACCCTGGTCGAGTTCTTCGACTACAACTGCACCTATTGCCGGCGCGCCGAGGCCGACATGAAGAAGCTGGTCGAGACCGACCCCAATCTGCGGCTTGTGCTCAAGCAGTTCCCGGTGCTCGGCCCCGGCTCGGTCGAGGCGGCCAAGGTGGCGGTCGCGCTGCACATGACCGCGCCGGAGAAATACGGCGATTTCCACGACGCCATGCTGAGCGAACCCGGCCAAACGAACGGCGACAAGGCCCTGGCGGTGGCCGCCAGCCTCGGCATCGACGTCGAGGCGTTGAAGGCGAAGATCGATTCGGACGAGGTGAAGCAGACGATCAACGAATCCTACGATCTTGCCGGCAAGCTCAACCTGACCGGCACGCCGAGCTACGTGACCCACAAGGAGGTCATCGTCGGCGCGGTCGGCTACGACACGCTCAAGGCCAAGGTCGACGCGCTCGCCAGCGCCTGCGCCTCGAACAGCTGCTAGGGCTTGCGTCGGGCAGGGCTTTCCCTCTGCCCGGCAACCTCCTATAACCGCGCCATTTCCGGCGGCAGGCCGTGCGCTTGCCGCCACGGTGGAAGATTGCACCCATGGCGGTCCCGGTCCTCGTCCTCAACGGCCCCAACCTCAACCTGCTCGGCACCCGCGAGCCCGATGTCTATGGCGCGACCAGCCTCGCCGATATCGAGCGCGATTGCCTGGCGGCGGGCAAGCGTCTCGGGCTTGCGGTCGATTTCCGCCAGTCGAACCAGGAAGGCACGCTGGTCGACTGGATTCAGGAGGCGATGCATGCGGCCCGGGGCATCGTCATCAACCCCGGCGCCTATACCCACACATCGGTGGCCATTCACGATGCGATTCGCGCCGTCGGCCTGCCGGTAATCGAGGTACACTTGTCCAACATCTTCGCCCGTGAGGAGTTCCGGCATCATTCCTACGTCTCGCCGGTTGCGGTCGGGACGATTTGCGGCTTCGGACCGCAAGGCTACGTGCTTGCCCTCGAGGCCATGCAGGCGCTCACTGCCGACAACAAGAAGACGGGCAAGCGGAAGGGAGGCTGATGGCTGAGAACAAATCGATCGTCGACCAGGATCTGATTCGCCAACTGGCCGAGCTGCTCAACGAAACGGGCCTGACCGAGATCGAGGTCGAGCAGGACAACACCCGTGTGCGGATCGCACGCAACCTCACCATCGCCGCGGCCGCACCGGCTGCGGCAACCGCGTCGCCGCGCCCGGCTGATGAGGCCCCGGTCGAGCCCGTTAACCGAGCCGGCATGGTCACTTCGCCGATGGTCGGCACCGCTTATCTCGCCGCCGAACCCGGCGCCAAGCCCTTCGTCGACGTCGGCGACCGGGTGAGCGCGGGCCAGACGGTGATGATCATCGAAGCCATGAAGACCATGAACCAGATCCCGGCGCCGCGCGCGGGCACGGTCACGGAAATCCTGGTCGATGACGCCCAGCCCGTCGAATTCGGCGAGCCGCTCATGATCATCGAATGACCGCGGCGCCGCATCTATTCAACAAGATCCTGATCGCCAACCGCGGCGAGATCGCACTCAGGGTGCTGCGCGCCTGCAAGGAGTTGGGCATTGCCACCGTGGCGGTCCATTCGACCGCCGATGCCAATGCCATGCATGTGCGGCTGGCCGACGAGAGTGTGTGCATCGGCCCGCCGCCGGCGCGCGAATCCTACCTCAACATCCCCCAGCTTCTCGCCGCCTGTGAGATCACCGGCGCCGAGGCGGTCCATCCGGGCTACGGCTTTCTGTCGGAAAACGCCCGCTTCGCCGAGATCCTGGAGGCGCACGGCATCGTCTTCATCGGCCCCAGCGCCGAGCACATCCGCATCATGGGCGACAAGATCGAGGCCAAGCGCACCGCCGCCCGCCTCGGCATTCCCGTGGTGCCGGGCTCGGAGGGCGCCGTCTCCGACGACGTCACGGCGCGCGCGATCGCCGACGACATCGGCTATCCGGTGATCGTCAAGGCGGCGGCAGGCGGCGGCGGACGCGGCATGAAGGTGGCGACAAGCGCCGACGACCTGGCCATGGCCCTGTCGACCGCCCGCGCCGAGGCGCGTGCCGCCTTCGGCGACGACGCCGTCTACATCGAGAAGTATCTCGGCGCCCCGCGCCACATCGAGGTCCAGGTGATGGGCGACGGCAAGGGCGGCGGCGTCCATCTCGGCGAGCGCGACTGTTCGCTGCAGCGCCGCCACCAGAAGGTGATGGAGGAATCCCCCTCCCCGGTCATCAACCCGGAGCAGCGCGCCCATATCGGCGGCATTGTCGCCAATGCCATCGCCAAGCTCGGCTATGCCGGCGCCGGCACCGTCGAGTTTCTCTACGAAAACGGCGAGTTCTACTTCATCGAGATGAACACGCGCCTGCAGGTCGAACACCCGGTGACCGAGGCGGTGACCGGCATCGACCTGGTCAACGAGCAGATCCGCGTGGCCGCCGGTCTCGGCCTGTCCTTCACGCAAGCCGACGTGCGCTTCGACGGCCATGCCATCGAGTGCCGCATCAACGCCGAGGACCCCAGGACCTTCATGGCCTCGCCCGGCAAGATCATCTACTACCACCCGCCGGGGGGCCTCGGTGTGCGTGTCGATTCGGCCGTCTATCAGGGTTATTCCATCCCGCCCTTCTACGACAGCCTGATCGGCAAGCTGATCGTCCACGCCCGCACCCGGCAAGAATGCATGATGCGCCTCAACCGGGCGCTCGACGAATTCGTCGTCGACGGCATCAAGACGACGATCCCGCTGTTCCGCGACCTCGTCCACGACAAGGACGTCGCGTCGGGCAACTACGACATCCACTGGCTGGAGAAGCATCTGGCATCGACCTAGGCTGTTGCCTAGATTGTCATTCATGGCCGCACCAGACGAACTGCTGCTGGAAATCACGCCCCAGGTGCTGCTCAAGGCCTATGCGCTCGGCATCTTCCCGATGGCCGAGGCGGCGGACGATCCCAGCCTCTATTGGATCGAGCCGGAGAGCCGCGGCATCCTGCCGCTCGACCGCTTCCATACTCCCCGGCGGCTGGCCCGCACCGTCGCCTCCGGCCATTTCGAGATCCGCATCGACCACGACTTCGCCGCAGTGATCGATGGCTGCGCCGGCGCCACGCCTGAGCGGCCGAAGACCTGGATCAACCAGCGCATCCGCAAGCTCTACAGCGAGCTGTTCGAGATCGGCGCAGCCCATACGGTGGAGACCTGGCGGGAGGGCGTGCTGGTCGGTGGGCTCTACGGGGTGAGTTTGGGCGCCGCCTTCTTCGGAGAGAGCATGTTCTCGCGCGAGCGCGATGCCTCGAAGGTGGCCCTGGTGCATCTCGTCGAACGGCTGAAGGCCGGCGGCTATACCCTGCTCGACACCCAGTTCACCACGCCGCACCTGAAGCAGTTCGGCGCCATCGACGTCGACCGCGCCCATTATCAGGAGTTGCTCGACGCGGCGATCGACCGCGACGGCGACTTCTTCCGTCTCGATTGATCAGTTCGTCTTGCTCGGCGCGGGCGCGTCCTTGCGCGCGGACGGCGGCGGCACGCTCGACTTCATCCGGCAATCGGTCAGCCACACGTCATAGACGGCGTTGTCGACCGCATGCAGGCCGGGGCTGTCGGCGAACATCCAGCCGGTGAAGACGCGCTGGATCTTGCGGTTGAGCGTGATCTCATCGACCTCGACGAAGGCGTCGGTGCGCGGCGCCTCGGTCGGCGGGCGCGTATAGCAGACGCGCGGCGTCACCTGCAGGGCGCCGAACTGGACGGTCTCGTTGATATAGACGTCGAAATTGATGATCCGCCCGGTGATCTTGTCGAGGCCGGCGAAGACGGCGACCGGGTTGGAGATGTGCGTCGGCGCCGGCTCTTCCGGCACATCGGGGACATCCGGCGCCTGCGCATCCGGCGCCTGGGCACCCGGTGCCTGTGCATCCGGTGCCGCCGGCGCTGCATCGGGGAGGAGCTGCGGCCCGAACTGATCGGTCGGCGGCTGCAGTTGCGGGACCTGCAGAACCTGGGCGGTTGCCGGCCCGACTGCCACCAGCGCAGCCGCGGCAACCAGGCCCACCACCCGAAAAACCTGCCCTGAAATCATGATCCAATGCGTCTCGGCCAAGATGGGTGGTCACGTAGCACGGGATTCCGGCGGCGAAAAGGCAATCGGCGGCTGGACGGCCCGCTCACGCCTCGGCCCGTGCCCCCTCGCCCATCCACTCGGCCAGGGCGTCGGCCTCGCCTTGCGTGAAATGCAGACCGAGGCGCGTGCGCCGCCACAGAACGTCCTCCGCCGTCATCGCCCATTCGTCGTGCCGGAGATAGTCGACCTCCGCCGCCGTGAGATCGGCGCCGAAGCAGGGACCGAGGTCGGCGAATTCGCGCGCCCCGGTGAGGATGGTCGAGGCGCGCGTGCCGTAGGTGGTGACCAAGCGATGGGCGGTATCCTCGCTGAGGAACGGATAGGCGGCGCGCAGCGCCAGGCAAAGATGGGCGGCGCCCTGCTCCGGCGGGAAGTTGCCACCGGGCAGCGATGCCTCCGCCGTCCACGGCGGCAGCACCTCGCGGAAGCGGGCGAGCCGGTCGACGACCTCCTCGGCGATCCGGCGGTGGGTCGTCAGCCTGCCGCCGAACACCGAGAGCAGCGGCGGCGCGGTGGGAATGGCGTCGACGACCACCGCATGATCGCCGCTCGAGAGCGACCGGTCGGCGGGCATGGCGATGACACAGGCAAGCTGCTGGACGATATCCTCGCGCACCACCGGCTCGATGAAATACTGGTTGACGACATCGAGGAGCCAGGCGACATCGCGGGGCTCGACCAAGGCCGCGCCCGGATCGCCCTCGTGACGGGCGACCGCCGGGCCGATCAGCACGAAGCCGGGCGCGTGCGGCACCACATGGACGGCGCGGCCACTGGCCACCGGCAGGGCATAGCCGACAGGACTGTCGTGGTCGCGCCTGACGACTATCTGGCTGAAGCGCACTTGGCGCGTCGGCGTGTGCCGGCTGGTGTGGATGATATGGTCGAGCACCTCGCCCGCCTGGGCGCCGGCGGCGTTGATCAGCACCCGCGCCAGCACCACGGTCCATTCGCCGTCGATCCCCGATTCCAGCGACAGGCGCCAGCGGTCGCGCTCGCGCTCGGCGACCACGCAGCGCAGGCGCGGATTGATGCTCGCCCCGCGCGACTGCGCGTCGACGGCATTGGCGATGGTCAACCGCGTGTCGTCGGCGATGCAGTCGGAGAAGGCGAAGCCCTCGGTGAAGTGCAGGTGCAGGGCTTCGTCGGCGTCGCGGCCTTCGAGGTCGAGATGGCGGGCGCGCGGCAACGTCCGGCCGCCCACCCAGTCATAGGCGGTGAGACCGAGACCAACCGCCCAGCGCGGCCACAGCTGCTCGTGATGGGGCAGGATGAAGGTGAGCGGCCGCACCAGATGCGGCGCCGAGCGCATGAGGATGTCGCGCTCCTTCAGCCGCATGCGCAGCGGCCCCCAGTTCATCCGGCCGAGATGATGCAGCCCGCCATGCACGACGCGGTCGGTGGCTGAGGACGACGCCCCGCCGATGTCGCCCTGCTCGCACAGGAAGGTGGTCAGGCCGCGCCCGGCGGCATCGCGCGCAATCGCCGAGCCGATCAGGCCGCCGCCGACGATGGCGAGATCGTAGACCTGCTCGAACAACCGCGTCACCCGCTCCGGCTTGCCAGGTCAAGGCTTTCCCCGCGCGCGAGAATAGCACGGCAGTGATTCGGGTGCGGCCATCCCCTCTCCCCCTGCGGGCCAGCATTCGAGGCGCACGTTGACGTCCCCGATCTTGACCTGGTGCTGCCCCACAACGCCGCTGGTCTCGACGGCGACGCCCGTGAAATCGCTGAGCAAGCGTCGGCCGCTTGGGAAGCCGCCGTCTGTTGGGACGACGACGACGCAATCAAGCGGCTTGCCGAAGTTCGAGCGGTCTGAACGGAGGAAGCGAACCTGGAGGCCGCATTGAACCGGAATCTCACCCGGATCGCTTAGGCTCGGCTTCATTCTTCCGGGTCGGAGCCTCTCTCCTCCCTGCCCCTAGACCAACGTGCGCGAGATCGCCGTGGTGACGTCCTTCAGCCGCGGCAGGAAGCGGTCGCGGAGATCGGCCGAGGTCGTCCGCCCGGCATGGGCCGACAGGTTGATCGCGCCGACATTGACCCCGGCCCTGGTCACGATCGGCATGGCGATCGAGCGCAGTCCGAGTTCCAGTTCCTCGTCGACGATGGAATAGCCCTGGGCGTAGTCGGAGCGGATGCGCGCGATGAGCTCTTCTGGATCGACAATGGTGTGCGGCGTGTGGCGCTTGAACGTGGCGGCACCCACGCGGTCGCGGAGATCGGCCTCGGCGAGATAACCGAGCTGGATGCGCCCCAGCGAGGTGTGGAAGGCCGACAGCCGCGTGCCCACCGCGATGATTGTCGACATCAACCGGTGCGGCGCAGGCATGCGCGCCACATAGACGATCTCACTGTCTTGCAGGATTGCCGCCGAACAGGATTCGTGCAGCGTGTGGCTGAGCTCCTTCATCAGCGGCTCGGCACGGTCGAGCCAGCTCTGCGTCGACAGATAGGCGAAACCGAGTTCGAGGATGCGCGGCGCCAGCGAGAAGGATCGTCCGTCCTGGGCGACATAGCCGAGCTCGGTCAGCGTCCTCAGCACCCGGCGCGCCGCCGCGCGCGTGAGGCCGCTGGCCTCCGCCGCTTCCGACAGCGTCATGGTCGGCCGCTGTTCGCCGAATGTGCCGAGAACCGCCAGGCCCTTGGCTAACGTCGCCATGAATTCCTTGTCGCCGCCGGGGCGCTGCCCCACACTCCCTTCCCCGGCACCGGACGATTGCTGTGGATGCGGCGTTGACACTCGACGTCCCCTCGCGGAAAATGGTCGATATTCGAACTACTGTTCGATAATCGAACGATACTTTCGGGAGGTCAAGGGGTGAATTATCCGCGGCGGAGGGACGACCCGGCGCGATGACGTTTTCCGCCCTCGATTCCGGGCTCGCCGGCCCGCTCTTCGCCAGCGATGCCATGCGCGCGGTCTTCTCGGACCGCGCGGCGCTGACGGCCATGCTGGCCACCGAGACGGCACTGGCCAGGGCCGAAGGCGCCGCGGGGCTGGTGCCCAAGGGTTTGGCACCGGCGCTCGCCCGCATCAAGGCCGACGATCTCGACATCGCGGCGCTGGGCGCGCGCACACGCGATGCCGGCGTCGTCGCCATTCCCTTCGTCAAGGCGGTCGAGGCGCTGCTGCCGGACAGACTGCGCGCCCATCTCCACAAGGGCGCCACTAGCCAGGACATCATCGATACGGCGCTGGTGCTGCAGATGGCGCAAGCCTTCTCCCTCATCGCCGCCGACCTCGTCGCCATCCTCGACGGGTTGTCGGCGCTGGCCAGGAAGCACGCGCGCAGCCCTTGCGTCGGCCGCACCTACGGGCAGCACGCCGCGCCCATCACCTTCGGCTATGTCGCCGGGACCTGGGCCTCTGGCATCGCCGAGGTGGCAGCCGAACTGCCGGGCTTGCGAGAGCGCACGCTGACCGCCTCCCTCGGCGGCCCCGTGGGCACGCTCGCGGGTCTGGGAGAGGCTGCCGAAGCAGTCGGCCGACGCTTTGCCAGGGAACTCGGGCTCGCAGTCGCGCCGGTCTCCTGGCACACCAGCCGCGGCCGCATGGTGGCGGTGGGCAGCTGGCTGGCGACCCTCACCGCAGCGCTCGCCCGCATGGCGACCGACGTCGTGTTCTTGTCGGCGACCGAGATCGGCGAGGTCAGCGAGGCGTCGGCCGCAGGTCGCGGCGGTTCGTCGGCTATGCCGCACAAGCAGAATCCGCTGTCCTCGGCGGTGATCCTCTCCGCCCACGCCGCCGCCCCCGGGCACCTGCAAACCCTTCTGAACGCTGCGGTTTCCGGCCAGCAGCGGCCCGCTGGACTGTGGCAGGCCGAGTGGCACGCCCTCCCCGCCCTCTTCGGCTTTGCCTCCGGCGCGCTCCGCGAAGCGCGGCGCCTGGCCGAGAGCCTGTGTGTTGACGTAAAGCGCATGCGCGCCAATCTCAAGATGACCAACGGCCTGATCTTCGCCGACGTCGCGGCGACCGCGCTCGCCGCCAAGATGGGTCGTGGCACGGCACAGGAGATGGTGGCCAAGGCCGCCGTCCGCGTGCGCGAGACGGGAGAGCCGCTCGGCAAGGTGCTCGCCCAAGCGGGCGCACCCACCGCATTGCTCGACGGTGCCTTTGACCTTAGGCCGGCAACGGCTGCCGCCGCGACCGCCGTTCTGAGCGCGGTCCGCCAGGCGCAGGCCGTCAAACGCACCTTGAGGAAGCTCTGATCATGCCCACCGTCACCGTCAACGGCGTCGACCTGTTCTACGACCTCGCCGGGCCGAAGGGCCTGCCGACCGTCGTCTTCTCCAATTCGCTGGGCAGCACCATCGAGATGTGGGAGGAAGTTGCCGAGGCGCTCGCCGGGCGCTTCCGCGTGTTGCGATACGACACCCAGGGCCACGGCCGCTCGGGTTCGCGCGATCAGCCTACCACCATCGACGACCTTGCCGATGACCTCGCCGGGCTGCTCGACGCTCTCGACATCAAGCAGGCTCATGTCGTCGGGCTCTCGCTGGGCGGCATGACGGCACAGGCTTTCGCCGCCGCCTATCCCGGGCGGACGGCGAGCCTTGTGTTGATGGCGACGGCAGCGCACCTGCCGCCGCCGGATTACTGGCGCCAACGGGCCGCCACGGTGATCGACGCCGGACCGGAGGCGGTCGTCGACACCATCGTGCCGCGCTGGTTCACCCCCGGCTTCCAGGAGCGCAACCAGGATGCGGTGCGCCACACCCGCGAGCTCTTCCTCGGGTCGGACCCAAGGGGCTACGCCCGCTGCTGCGAGGCGATCGCCGACATGGACCTGCGCCAGAAGATCAGCGCGATCACCGCGCCGACCCTGGTGATTGTCGGTGCCGAAGACCCGGTTGCGCCGCTGGCGATGGGCGAAGACATCCGCAGCCGCATCGCCGGCGCCGAACTAGTGGTCCTGGCCGATTGCGCCCACCTGATGTCGGTCGAGCGGCCGGCAGAATCCGCCACTCATATCGCCGCCTTTCTTGAGCGCCACGCGCCCGGCGCCCTCACGCGCGACTTCGCCGACGGCCTCGCCATCCGCCGCGCGGTGCTGGGCGCGCCCCATGTCGACCGTTCGCTCGACAATGCCGGCGCCTTCGGCATGCCCTGGCAGGACTTCATCACGCGCGTTGCCTGGCACGACGCCTGGGGCGACCCGACGCTGCCGCGAAAAGTCCGCTCGCTGCTGACGTTGACCATGATGATCGCCCTCCACCGCGAAGAGGAGTTCAAGCTGCACGTGCGCCCTGCACTCACAAACGGCGTGACTATCGACGAGCTCAGATCGCTCATCCGCCATGCCGCCGTCTATGCCGGCATTCCCGCCGGCAACGCCGCCATGCGCTGGCTGCGCGAAGTGCTGGGAGACGAACTGAAGTGAGCCGCGCGCATGAGCCCGCACTTCCCCCTCTCCTTTCGGGGGGAGGAGAAGCAAAGAAACAGCAGATGTGTCGGAGTGATTGCTGATGGCCGAGTTCCTGTCCCTTCATGACGCGGTCGCCGCCCATCTCAAGGACGGCGACACCGTCGCCATGGAGGGCTTCACCCATCTGATCCCCTTTGCCGCCGGGCACGAGGTGATCCGACAGGGCCGCGCCGGGCTCACGTTGGTGCGCATGACCCCGGACCTGATCTACGACCAGATGATCGGCATGGGCTGCGCCGACAAGCTCATCTTTTCCTGGGGCGGCAATCCCGGCGTCGGTTCCCTGCACCGCATGCGCGACGCGGTGGAGAACGGCTGGCCGAAGCCACTCGCCATCGAGGAACATTCGCACGCCGCGCTCGCCAATGCCTATGATGCTGGCGCTGCCAACCTGCCCTTTGCGGTCTTCCGCGGCTACAAAGGCGTCGGCCTCACGGCGGTCAATGCGAACATCCGCTCGGTCACCTGCCCCTATACCGGCGAGGAGCTGGCGACCGTCCCGGCCATCCGGCCCGATGTCGGCGTCATCCATGCGCTGCGCGCCGACCGTGCCGGCAACGTCCTCCTCGAAGGCATCGTCGGCGTGCAGAAGCAGGTGGTGCTGGCGGCGAAGCGCTCGATCGTCACAGTCGAGGAGATCGTCGACGATCTCGGCGCGCCGAGCACCAACTCGGTCGTCCTGCCGCACTGGACGGTGACGGCCATCGCGGTCGTGCCCGGCGGCGCCTACCCCTCCTACGCCCACGGCTACTACAAGCGCGCCAATTCCTTCTACAAGGCGTGGGACGCCATCGCCCGCGACCGCGACAGCTTCCTCGCCTGGATGGACGCGAACGTGCTCGCCAAGACGGCCGAGGATTTCGCCACGTTCGCCCGCATGGAGGCGGCATGATCGTAATTGCGCCGCCTCAGTCTCAGTGCCCTCTCCCCCCTTGCGGGGGAGACAGCGAAGCTTACGGCTCGCAAAGCGAGGCGTTAGCGCAGCTAGAGGGGGGTGCGAGGCACCGCCTGTCCATGCCCCCCCTCTTAGCGACGCCAGCAATTTCCGGCTTGCGGAAATCGGGCTCCGCTATTCTCTCGCGCAAGCGGGGAGAAGGGTGCTTGCGGCCAGGGATTGCCCCATGACCGTCGCCTACACACCGAACGAGATAATGATCGTGGCGGCGGCCCGGGCGCTCCGCGATGACGACGTCTGCTTCGTCGGCATCGGCGCGCCCTCGGCCGCCTGCAATCTTGCCCGCCTGACCCATGCGCCGAAGATCACCCTGATCTACGAGTTGGGCACCATCGACACCAAGCCGGACATCCTGCCGCTGTCGATCGGCGACGGCGAGCTGTGCGAGACGGCCCTGACCACGGTCTGCGTGCCGGAGATGTTTCGCTACTGGCTGCAGGGCGGGCGCATCACGGTGGGCTTTCTCGGCGGCGCCCAGATCGATCGCTTCGCCAACCTCAACACCACCGTCGTCGGCGCCTATGACAAGCCCAAGGTGCGTCTCCCCGGCGGCGGCGGCGCGCCGGAGATCGCGGCAAACTGCGGCCAGATCTTCATCACCATGGCGATGTCACCGCGCGCCTATGTACAAAAGATCGACTTCATCACATCGCTCGGCCACGGCGCCGGGCCCGGCAGCCGCGCCGCACTGGGCCTGAAGACAAAGGGCCCTACCCGCGTCATCACCGACCTCTGCGTTCTGGAGCCAGACCCGGAGAGCTGCGAGCTGACAGTCGTCTCGCTCCACCCCGGCGTCACCCGCGAAGCGATACAGGCGCAATGCGGCTGGCAGTTGAAATTCGCTCGCGATGCAGAGGAGACGCCGACGCCGACGACGCAAGAACTCGGCGTCCTGCGCGACCTGCAGGCACGCACGGCCAAAGCCCATGGAGGCGATGCATGAGCCGCGAAGCCTATATCTGCGACGCGGTGCGCACCCCCATCGGCCGCTTCGGCGGGGCGCTCGCCCAGGTGCGCGCCGATGATCTTGCGGCGATCCCGATCAGAGAGCTGCTCGTCCGCCACGAAGGACTGGCCGAAGCGGTGGAGGAAGTCATCCTCGGCTGCGCCAACCAGGCCGGCGAAGACAACCGCAACGTCGCCCGCATGGCCGCTCTGCTCGCCGGCCTGCCGGCAAGCGTGCCCGGCACCACCATGAACCGGCTGTGCGCCTCCGGCATGGACGCTGTGGGCACCGCTGCGCGCGCAATCCGTGCCGGCGAACTCGACGTGGTGATCGCCGGCGGAGTCGAATCGATGACGCGCGCGCCGCTGGTCATGGGCAAGGCCGAAGGCGCCTTCCAGCGCAGCGCCACCATCGAGGACACGACCATCGGCTGGCGCTTCATCAACCCTCTCATGAAAGCCCAGTATGGCGTTGAGTCCATGCCGGAAACCGCCGAGAACGTCGCCGACGATTATCAGATCAGCCGCGCCGACCAGGATGCCTTTGCGCTCCGCTCCCAGGAGCGCGCCAAGGCCGCAATGAAAGGCGGCGCGCTCTCCGGGCGCATCGTCGGCGTCGAGACGCCGGGCAGCCGCGAGATCGGCCCGGTGACCGTCACCACGGACGAGCACCCACGCCCCGACACCACTGCGGCGACCTTGGCCAAGCTCAAGCCGATCGTGCGCGCCGACGGCACGGTGACCGCCGGTAACGCGTCCGGCATCAACGACGGCGCCCAGGCGCTGCTCGTCGCCTCCGGCGAGGCGGTCGAGCGCTTGCGGCTGACGCCGCTGGTGCGCATTGCCGGCATGGCGACCGCCGGCGTGCCGCCGCGCATCATGGGTATCGGGCCGGTGCCGGCGACGCGCAAGCTGATCAAGCGCCTCGGCCTCGGCATCGCCGATTTCGACCTGATCGAGCTCAACGAGGCCTTCGCCAGCCAGTCGCTCGCCTGCCTGCGCGAGTTCGGCCTCGCCAACGATGCCGACCACGTCAACCCGAACGGCGGCGCGATTGCCTACGGCCATCCACTCGGCATGTCGGGCGCCAGACTCGCGGCCGACGTGGCCATCGAATTGACCAGGCGCGGGGGGCGCTGGGGACTGGCGACCATGTGTGTCGGCGTCGGCCAGGGCGTCGCGCTGGCGCTGGAGAAGGCTGCCTGAGGACGAACGGACAGAGGGGAGGAACGATGACGACCGCATATCCGCTGGAGAGCCTCGCTGCTCATCCGAATTACCTGTCGCCCGGCTACAAATCGACGGTGCTGCGCTCGCCCAAGCGGCCGCTGGTCATCCTGCCGCACACCATGAGCGAGCTGACCGGGCCGATCTTCGGCCACGAAGCGGTGCTGGAGAACGATTCCGACCTCACCAAGCAGCACGGCGGCGAACCGCAGGGCGAGCGCATCATCGTCTCCGGCACGGTGATGGACGAGGACGGAAGGCCGATCCCCAACACGCTGATCGAGATCTGGCAGGCCAACGCCGCCGGCCGCTACGTCCACAAGGTCGACCAGCACCACGCGCCGCTCGACCCGAATTTCTCCGGCGCCGGCCGCTGCGTCACCGACACCCGCGGCCATTACAAGTTCACCACGGTCAAGCCCGGCGCATATCCATGGAAGAACCACCACAACGCCTGGCGGCCGAACCACATCCACTTCTCGCTGTTCGGCCCGAGCTTCCTCACCCGCCTGGTCACCCAGATGTACTTTCCCGGCGACCCGCTGATCGCCATCGACCCGATCGCCAATGCGGTCACCGACCCCAAGGCGCTGCAGCGCATGATCGCGGTCTTCGACCTAGAGACGACGGTGCCCGAATGGGCGCTCGGCTATCGCTTCGACATCGTGCTGCGCGGCCACGCCATCACCCCCTTCGAGGACCCGCACCATGGCTGAGCACGGCATCACCCCCTCGCAGACGGTCGGCCCCTACTTCGCCTATGCCCTCACCCCGACCGACTATTCGCTGACGGCGCTCGTCGGCGACGACCTGGTCACCCCCGACACGGTCGGCGAGCCGATCGTCATCGAGGGCCGCGTCGTGGACGGCGCCGGCGACCCGGTGCCCGACTGCTTCCTCGAGCTGTGGCAGGCCGACGGCGCCGGCCGCTATCCCGGCCAGCCGGGCCAGAAGTCCAACACCTCCTTCAAAGGCTTCGGCCGAAGCGCCTGCGACAAGGACGGGCACTATCACTTCCATACCGTCAGGCCCGGCCCGGTGCCGGGTCTGGATGGCAAGATGCAGGCGCCGCACATCGATGTCGGCCTCTTCGCCCGCGGCGTGCTCCGCCGCATGTTCACGCGCATCTATTTCGAGGGCGAGGCGGCCAATGACGGCGACGCCATCCTGGCTCTGGTGCCCGCCGACCGCCGGGCGACGCTGGTCGCCAGGCGCGACGGTACGGCCAAGGGCGCGCCGCGCTACGTCTTCGACGTGCACCTGCAGGGCGACGCGGAGACGGTGTTCTTCGAGGCGTGAGGCGCAGTCAGCTGCAACGCCCGGCGGCAAGCTTCGGGAAAGATTTGTCTTTTTCCCGCCGCAATTGGGACTTTGATAGAATGATGACGGGGCGAATCAGTCCCCGCTGTGGACGTTCCTGAAGAAGGGATATCCGCCGAGTTGGTAACGAAGGCTCGCTTTCCCACGGGAAGGCGGGCCTTCGTAGCGTCTGGGCCCTGCCCGGCCCCGCGAAAAGCCGGGCGGCAGAGCCGCCCGGCTGAAGGCATTCGCGAAGACGATTGATCGCCTAGAACGGCGAATCCGGGAAGTACCACTCCTTCGCATTGTCCTTGGTGATCAGCGTGGCATCGAGGATGTAGCTGCCATGCACCGGGACTTGGTCATAGAGGTTGGCCGCGGTCAGCTCGAGCGCGGTGCCGACCATCGACGGCGGATAGGCGACGTCCACGGGGACCATCTTGTCGCCGTCCATGACCTTCTTGACCATGTCCTTCATGCCAGCGCCCCCGATGATGTACTGGATGTCGGTCCGCTTCGCCTGCGCGATCGCCTGCAGCACGCCGACCGTCATGTCGTCGTCCTGGCACCACACGACGTCGATCTTCGGATATTTGGTCAGGTAGTCCTGCATGACCTTGAAGGCGTCGTCGCGGTTCCAATTGCCGAACTGCTTCTCCAGCACCTTCACTCCCGACCCCTTGATGGCGGCGTCGAAGCCGTCCTGGCGCTGCTGATCAATCGGGATCGGCAGACCGCGGATGACCACAACCTGTGCATCAGGCGTGTGCGCCTTGATGTAGTCGCCAGCCACCGCACCGAGCGCCGGGTTGTTGCCGGCGACATAAAGATCGCGAACCGACGTGTCGTTGTTGCTGGGCGCACGGTCGACCAGCGCCACGAAGGTTCCCTTCGCCTTGACCTGCTTGATGGCGTTGACCAGCGGATCGGGATCCGACGGCAGGATGACCAGCGCGTCGATGCCCTGCGTGCTCAGATCCTCCAGCGCATTCGCCTGAGTGGCGGCATCCGGCGACGTCTTCACGATGACGTTGAGGTTCGGATACTCGGCCATCAGCAGCTTGGCGACACGATTGGCGTGGAACACCACGCCGGCCGTCCAGCCGTGGTCGGCCGCCGGGATCGACACACCGATGGTCTTCTTGTCGGCGGCGTTAGCCACGCTCATCAGGGCGGCCATCGCGACCGCCACACCCATCAATATCTTACGCATATTTGTCTCCCCACAGTGTTCAGGGCCTACTCAAGGAGCGCCGGGCGACCCAGTTGACCCGGCAATTCGGTTAGCGACGCATCAACGACCGCTGGACCAGCATCGCGATGATGATGATTGCGCCCTGGATTGCGGCAATCAGGTACTCGCTGATGAAGTTGGACAGCAGCATGATGTTGCCGACAATCTCGAGGATGAACGCTCCAGCGATGGTTCCCCAGATGCGCCCGACGCCGCCGCGCAGCGCCGTTCCGCCGACGACCACCGCGGTGATCGCCTGCAGCTCCCACAGCGTGCCGCTGGTCGCCGAGGTCGACCCCAGCCGCGGCACGTAAAGCAGCACCGCGATCGCCACACACAGCCCTTGGATAACGTAGGTGATGGTGCGCACGCGGTTGACCGGAATGCCGGAATAGCGCGCCACATCCTCGTTCGAGCCGACCGCCACCACGTGGCGGCCATAGGGTGTGCGGTAGAAGATGAAGGCGCCCAGCGCCGCGGTGGCGAAGATGACGACGATCGGGATCGGCACGCCGAACAGTGAGCCGAAATAGGCCGGACGATACAGCGACTGGATGTCCATCGAGCGCAACGTAATGGCGCCACCCTGCGACAGCCAGGTCGTCAGCCCGCGGAAGATACCCATCGTGCCCAGCGTGGCGATGAACGGCTCGATCTTGCCGACGGTGACGATCAGCCCGTTGAAGAGGCCGCACAACCCGCCGAGCACGAGCGCCAGCGCCATCGCCGCAATCAGCATGGTCGCCGAATTGCCGATCGCGCCGCTGTTCAGGAACATGATCATCAGGCTGGCGACGAACGCCATCATCGAGCCCACCGACAGGTCGAGCCCGCCGGCCGAGATCACGAACGTGCCACCCACCGCGACGATGGCGATGAAGGCGCTGCGCGTGATGACGTTGACGAGGTTGCCGACGCTCAGGAAATTGTCGTTGGTGAAGGTGCCCGCGACGAGCAGCAGGGCCAGCGCCAGAAACGGCGCCAGCGCAGCCATATTGATGCGGCCACCCAACGAGAAATCCAGCCGCTCCTTGGTTACTGTATCGGTCATTCAGCCCCCGTCTCCATTCCCATCGCCGCCTGCTCGCCGGTCACGCCGGTGGCGTAGACCACGATCTCCTGTTCGGTCATGCGCTCCCCGGACACCTCGCCGACGATGCGCCCACCGCGCATCACCAGGATGCGATGGCAGATGCCGATCAGTTCCTGCATCTCCGAGGAGATCACGATGACCGCCTTGCCGCCGGCGGCGAGCCGAGTGATGAACTCGTAAATCTGCTGTTTGGTGCCGATGTCGATGCCGCGTGTCGGCTCGTCGATGATGACGATTTCGGGTTCGAGCTGCATCATCTTGGCGACCAGCAGCTTCTGCTGGTTGCCGCCGGAAAGCTGTCCGGCGAGCATGTCCTTGCGCGGCGCACGGACGTCGAATTCGGCAATCGCCGCATCGAGGGCGACACTCTCCTTGGCGCGATCCAGCACCATTCCGCGGGCGAAGTGCGCCAGAGCCGCCAGTGTCAGATTGGTCGCCAGGTCGCTCGCCAGCAGCAGGCCCTTACCTTTGCGATCCTCGCTGAGATAGACGATGCGCTCATGCATGCTCTCGCGCACGTTGTGGAAGGCGACCGGGGCGCCCTTCAGCCGGATCTCGCCGCGATGCGGGCGCAAACCGACAACACCCTCGAGAAGCTCGGTGCGGCCGGCGCCGATGAGGCCGGCGAAGCCCAAAATCTCCCCGCGCCTGACGCTGAACGACGCATCGGCGGCAAATCCAGGCACGTCGAAATTGCGCACTTCGAGCACGGCCTCCCCTTCCGGCTCCGCCGCACGCACCGGATAGAGGTGCGACATATCGCGCCCGACCATCAGACCGGCAATATCCACCGGCTTCAGCTCCACGGTCGGCCGCGTCGCAATGAAGTGGCCGTCGCGAAGTACCGTGACGCGGTCGGAGATGGCTTTCACCTCCGCCAGGCGGTGCGAAATATAGAGGACCGGCGTGCCCTTGGCGCGCAGGTCGCGGATCACGTTGAGCACCGCCTCCGTCTCGAACGGCGTGAGCGAGGCCGTCGGCTCGTCGAAGATCACGGCACGATGCGGCACGTTGAGGGCGCGGGCGATCTGCACCAGCTGGCGCTGGGCGATCGACAGCGTCGAGACGACGGCCGTCGGATTGATGTCGGCGCCAAGCCCCTGCAACACCTCGCGCGCCCGCGCATTCATGGCGCGGTCGTCGACGACGAAACCACGCGTGATCTCGCGGCCGATGAAGATGTTCTGCGCGACGCTCAAGTGCGGCGCCAGCAGGATCTCCTGATGGACCAAGACGATGCCGTGGTGTTCGGCGTCGACCGGGCCGGAGAACACTACCGGCTTGCCGTCGAGGGCCACCTCTCCGCCGGTTGGCTGCAAGTGGCCGGCGAGAATCTTCATCAACGTCGACTTGCCGGCCCCATTTTCGCCGACCAGCGCGTGCACCTCGCCCGGCATGAGGTCGAGCGTGATGCCGAAGAGGACCTGGACCGGCCCGAACGACATCTCGATCGCCCTGGCTGCCAGGACCGACTCGAGGGGGGAACCGTTGGCCTGAATGATCGCCTCCCGCGTCCGCTTCTTTTTGTTCTTGCCCGGTTCTCGCCTGGCGGACCAGCCCGGTGGAACATTGAACATTGTCACGCCAAAAATGCGCGTCAAGCGCTGCCGGAGCGGTTTCGCCTCCGCAAAGCCGACCAAATGGCGCTTGACGCAACCTTGGCGCGCGACAGGATCGCTGATGGACGGCGACTTACCTTCGGTGCGAGGCGGTCACGCGATGGATTGGCGGGCACATGTGCGCACCGCGCTGGATGGCGAGCACCCCGTTCTCGGGCGCAGCGTCATCATCCTGCTTTACGGACTGATCGCCTTCTCGACCATCTCCATCGGCATCGAGACGCTGCCTGGACTGCCGTCGTGGGCGGCCTCGCTTCTTTCTGCCGGCGAGGTGATCACTGTCGCCGTGTTCACGGTGGAATACGCACTCAGGATCGCGATCGCCGCCAACCGGCTGGCCTATGTCCGCAGTTTCTTCGGCATCGTCGACCTGCTCGCCATCCTGCCCTTCTACCTGAGCCTGGGGATCGATCTGAGGGCGCTGCGCGCTTTCCGCCTCTTCCGCCTCTTCCGCCTGTTCAAGATCGCCCGCTATCACCATGCCATCCAGCGACTCGGCCGCGCCATCCGCATGGTGCGCGAGGAACTCATCGTCTTCGCCACCGTTGCCGTCTTCACCCTCTACCTATGCGGCATCGGCATCTACTACTTCGAGCACACCGCCCAGCCCAAGGCGTTCGCGTCCGTTTTCGACGGCATGTGGTGGGCGGCGGTGACGCTGACCACCGTCGGCTATGGCGATGTCTATCCGGTCACCACCGGCGGGCGGATGTTCACCGTCCTGGTGCTCTTCGTCGCGCTGGGAGCGATCGCCGTGCCGACCGGCCTGATCAGCGCGGCGCTCACCCGCCTGCGCGCCGTGGAGGAAGAGGCCACCGAGGCGGATCACGCCGACCGCGATCAGCAAATCTGAGCGGCGCATCCGGCCGCTAATCCCATCCCGACCCGCTGATTGACGATGAATACCGCAGAAAACCGAGACAATATCGAACCGTTTCCTTCAGGCTTTGTTCAGCCGGCAAGACCATAGATGGCCCTCGACAGACCTCGATGGAGGGTGTCTTGCCCCCGGTTTCACGTGCGGCGGTTCGCGGCGTCATTTCCCGGTTTGCAGCTTCGCAGTCGGGCAATATCGCAGCGATCTTCGCCATCGCCTGCATCCCCGTCATCATTTCAATGGGTGTCGCGGTGGACTACACCCGCGCCGCCCAGACCAGCTCCGCCATGCAGGACGCATTGGACGCAGCCACGCTGGCTCTGTCCCGGCGTTCGGACCTGCCCAGCTTGACGGGGGATCAGATCCTGCTCGTCGGGAGCGACTATTTCAGCGCCAACTTCCACAACAGCGAACTGCAGGATCTGACGCTGACGGCGAGCTACAACGCAACCGGCCCGTCGATAACCATGAGCGCCAGCGGCAAGCTGCCGACCGATTTCATGGGGATCATGGGTACGCCGAATGTGCCGGTCGGAACCTCCTCGACGGCGGTCTGGGGCCAGGCACGGCTGAGGGTCGCGCTGGCGCTCGACAATACCGGGTCGATGGCCAGCTCCAACAAGCTGACGGCTCTCAAGGCGGCGACACACAACCTGCTCACCCAACTCGAGAATGCAGCGTCCGTCGACGGCGATGTCTACGTCTCGATCATCCCCTTCGTGAAGGACGTCAATGTCGGCAGCGCGAACGTTGGCGAGAGCTGGGTGAAGTGGAACGGCAGCGCCACCAAGGACCGCGACCTGTGGGACAAGCAGAACGGCTCCTGCACCAACAACTACTATACGAACCAGACGAACTGCGAGAGCCACGGCTATACCTGGACGCCCGCCAGCCACACCACCTGGAACGGCTGCATTATGGACCGCGACCAGAGCTACGACACGGTCAACGCGGCACCGGCAACCGCCGACACGGCGACGCTGTTCCCGGCCGAGCAGTACAGCGCCTGCCCTGTCCCGGCGATGGGCCTTAGCTACGACTGGACCGCCCTCAACAACAAGGTGGACTCCATGGTTGCCAGCGGCTCGACCAACCAGGCAATTGGCCTCGCCTGGGCCTGGCAGTCGCTGACGGCGGCGCCGTTCAATATCCCGCTCATGGACCCAAACAAGAAATACAAACAGGCGATCATCCTGCTGACTGATGGTCTGAACACCCAAGACCGCTGGTACGGCGACGGCGTGCACACTTCAACACAGGTCGATGCGCGGCAGCAGATCCTCTGCAACAACATCAAGGTCGCCGGCTTCACCATCTACACGGTCCAGGTCAACACCGGCGGCGATCCGACCTCGACGCTGCTGCAAAACTGCGCCAGCTCGTCCGACAAGTTCTTCCTGCTCACCTCGGCAGATCAGATCGTGACGACCTTCCAGCAGATCGGCACCGAGCTGTCTGATCTCAGGATTTCGGAATAGGCGCCGAACGCCGCGCCCGGCCGCGCGGCTTGGTGAAGATAAGCCATCTAAATTCTAGACAATTTTAGCAGTCCCTTTCAGGCTCTTTTCATCCGGGTTGAATAAAAAGCAACGCATAAACCTCGATGGAGGATGCCGTGTCTTTGAATTCACGCGCAGCGATGCGCAAGCTCTTTGCCCGGTTTGCGGTTTCCAACAAGGGCAACGTCGCTGTGATTTTCGCCATCGCCAGCATCCCGGTGATCGCCGCCATGGGCCTGGCCGTGGACTATACGCGCGCCGCTCAGACCAATTCCGCCATGCAGGACGCCCTCGACGCGGCCTCATTGGCGCTGTCCCGCCGGGCGGACCTGTCGACCATGACCGAGGCCCAGATCCAGAAGTTTGGCGAGGACTACTTCAACGCCAACTTCCACAACAGCGAACTGCAGGACCTGACGCTGAAGGCGAGCTACACGCCGACCGGCCCGTCGGTGACCATGACCGCCAGCGGCAACCTGCCGACCGATTTCATGGGCATCGTCGGGACCAAGTTCGTGCCGCTCGGAACCTCCTCGACGACGGTCTGGGGCGAGGCGCAAATTGAGGGTGGCGCTGGCGCTCGACAACACCGGATCGATGTCGTCTTCCGGCAAGATGACCGCCCTTAAGACAGCCACGCACAATCTGCTGACCCAGCTCAAGGGCGCCGCCACGGTCGATGGTGACGTCTATGTGTCGATCATCCCCTTCGTCAAGGACGTCAATGTCGGCAGCACCAAGTACAACGAAACCTGGGTGAAGTGGGACGGCTCCAACGGCTCGATCGACAATGACTTGTGGGACAAGTGGAACGGCACCTGCAACAACGCCGGCGGTTACGGCCGCGGACATAGCGGTGGTCGTGGCAGCAGTAACCCCAGCGACTTCACCAACCAGGCCGACTGCGAGAGCCACGGCTATACGTGGACTGCCAACAGCCACAACACCTGGAACGGTTGCGTCATGGACCGTGACAAGGACGTCAACAAGAACTTCGACACGCTCAACACGGCACCGAACATCACCGACCCGCAGACGCTGTTCCCGGCCGAGCAGTACGGCGCCTGCCCGACACAAATGATGGGCCTCAGCTACGACTGGACCGCCTTGAACAACAAGGTGGACGCCATGAACCCGAACGGCTCCACCAACCAGGCGATCGGCCTGGCCTGGGCCTGGCAGTCGCTGACCGCCTCACCCTTCACGATCCCGGCAATGGATCCCAGCAAGGTCTACAAGCAGGTGATCATTCTGCTGACCGACGGTCTCAACACGCAGGACCGCTGGTACGGCGACGGCTCGCACACCTCGACGGACGTGGACGCGCGCCAGCAGATCCTCTGCAACAACATCAAGGCCACCGGGGTCAAGATCTATACGGTTCAGGTCAACACCGGCGGCGATCCGACCTCGACGCTGCTGCAGAACTGCGCCAGCTCGTCTGACAAGTTCTTCCTGCTCACCAAGTCCGACCAGATCGTGACCACCTTCCAGCAGATCGGTACCGAGCTGTCCGATCTCAGGATCTCGAAATAGGCGTCGGGCCTCGATCCCCGGTTCTGCCGTTGAGTGAAGGAAGACCGAAGAAGATCGGAACATTGTGATCCATCCCCTTCAGGTTTTGTTTAGTCGATCGGTTTAATCATGGCATCCGACAGACCTCGATGGAGGATGCCGTGCCTTTGAATTCACGCGCGGCGATTCGCAGAGTCATTGCCCGGTTTGCGGCTTCGCGGAACGGCAATGTCGCTGTGATTTTCGCCATTGCCTGCATTCCCGTGATCGCCGCCATGGGGGTCGCGGTCGACTACACACGCGCCGCCCAGACCAATTCCGCCATGCAGGACGCCCTCGACGCGGCCTCATTGGCGCTGTCCCGCCGGGCGGACCTGTCGACCATGACCGAGGCCCAGATCCAGAAGTTTGGCGAGGACTACTTCAACGCCAACTTCCACAACAGCGAACTGCGGGACCTGACGCTAAAGGCGAGCTACACGCCGACCGGCCCCTCGGTGACCATGAGCGTCACCGGCAACCTGCCGACCGATTTCATGGGCATCCTCGGTAAGGAAAACGTGCCGCTTGGGACCTCCTCGACGACAGTCTGGGGCGAAGCGAAACTGAGGGTCGCGCTGGCGCTCGACAACACCGGATCGATGTCGTCTTCCGGCAAGATGACCGCCCTTAAGACAGCCACGCACAATCTGCTGACCCAGCTCAAGGGTGCCGCAACGGTCAATGGCGACGTCTATGTGTCGATCATCCCCTTCGTCAAGGACGTCAATGTCGGCAGCACCAAGTACAACGAGACCTGGGTGAAGTGGGACGGCTCTGCGTCGACCGACGGCGACCTGTGGAACAAGTGGAACGGCACCTGCACCGGCAGCGGCGGAGGCGGCTGGGGCGGCTGGGGCGGCTGGGGCGGCTGGGGTGGCTGGGGCGATAGCAGCGCCAGCAGCTATACCAACCAGGCCGACTGCCAGAGCCACGGCTACACGTGGACTGCCAACAACCACAACACCTGGAACGGTTGCGTCATGGACCGTGACAAGGACGTCAACAAGAACTTCGACACGCTCAACACGGCACCGAACATCACCGACCCGCAGACGCTGTTCCCGGCCGAGCAGTACGGCGCCTGCCCGACACAAATGATGGGCCTCAGCTACGACTGGACCGCCTTGAACAACAAGGTGGACGCCATGAACCCGAACGGCTCCACCAACCAGGCGATCGGCCTGGCCTGGGCCTGGCAGTCGCTGACCGCCTCACCCTTCACGATCCCGGCAATGGATCCCAGCAAGGTCTACAAGCAGGTGATCATTCTGCTGACCGACGGTCTCAACACGCAGGACCGCTGGTACGGCGACGGCTCGCACACCTCGACGGACGTGGACGCGCGCCAGCAGATCCTCTGCAACAACATCAAGGCCACCGGGGTCAAGATCTATACGGTTCAGGTCAACACCGGCGGCGATCCGACCTCGACGCTGCTGCAGAACTGCGCCAGCTCGTCTGACAAGTTCTTCCTGCTCACCAAGTCCGACCAGATCGTGACCACCTTCCAGCAGATCGGTACCGAGCTGTCCGATCTCAGGATCTCGGAATAGCAATGCAACGCACGGTCGCGAACGTAGCGGCCGTGCGCTTCTTCCCGCGCGTCCACCGCCCCGGGGCCCGTCCCGGACGCACTGAAGCGCCAGCTATCCGATTGAACGATTTGGTGGGTGTACACGGACTCGAACCGTGGACCCGCTGATTAAGAGTCACCACCAAATAGGTTTCAGGAAGCCTCACCGCGTCACGTGATGCTCACTGGATCGCCCACCTTTCCTTGATTTTAGCCACCTCCCTCGTTGCCGATTGTTTCACGCCGTCTCCTGGGATAAACAGAAATTCTGTTACCCCGGCGTTACCCCGATGGCTGGAGGCGGCGATGGCGAAGCGGTTGACGAAGGCGGCGGTGGAGCGGATGAGGCCGGCAGCGACGCGGGTGGAGGTGCCCAACTCCGCGTGCCCAGGCTTGTTCCTCATCGTCCAGCCGAGCGGCCGGAAGAGCTGGGCCGTCCGGACGAGGCTCCGCGGCGGCAGGACGGTCAAGGTCACCATCGGCCCCTTCCCCGCCTTCGGCGTGGACAAGGCTCGGCGAGCGGCCGAAGAGATGATACAGGCGGCGAAGCGAGGCGAGGACCCGCGCGCGAGCGGCAAGCTGGTGAGCGAGGTGGTGGCGGAGTAGTTCCGTCGCGACCCGGCGGACAACCGCAGCGTCGAGCAGGTCCGCCGCGAGTTCGACCGCGAGGTCTTGCCGCGCATCGGGACCACGCCGGTCGCCGAGGTCACTCGGCGAGACGTGCACTCGATGATCGAGTGTGTGGCCGACAGGGGTTCACCGACGGCCGCCCGCCGTCTCCACGCGCACCTAAATCGCTTCTTCCGCTGGTCGGTCGGCTCCGACTACCTCGAAGCAAATCCCCATCGCCGACCTGCCGAAGGCGGGGAGCGAGAGCCCGCGCAACCACGTGCTGACCGACGACGAGCTCGGCCTGTTCTGGCGCTCGTGCGGCGAGCCTCGGCTACCCGTTCGGGCCGGCGTTTGGCTCCTGCTCCTGACCGCGGCGCGCCGAGACGAGGTCATGTCGCTCGCTTGGTCCGAGGTGGAGCTCGACGGCGACGAGCCAACGATCAACCTCCCCGGCACCAGGACCAAGAACGGCCGCCCGCACTTCGATTCCCCTGAGCGACGAGGCGGTGGAGCTGCTCATGCACTACCCCTCGCCTCGCCCTGGACGAGTACGAGAACTCACCGCTCGTCTTCACCACGACCGGCAAGACGGCGGCGTGGGGCATCAGTCGAGACGAAGGCGCGCCTCGACGAGGCTCATGGCCGAAGAGGCTCGCCACGAAGGAGGCGAAGGAGGCTGGGAGGCAAGGTGGTCGAGGTCGCGCCGTGGCGGCTGCATGACTTCTGCCAAGATCGGCCGCGACCGGGATGGCCGAGTTGGGCGTCGAACCCCACGTGGTCGAGGCCGTGCTGAACCACCTCTCCGGGTTCCGAGCTGGCGTGGCCGGCGTCTACAACAGGGCGGCCTACGCGAGGGAGAAGCGGAGGCGCTCGACAGGTGGGCCGCGCACGTCGGCCGCCTGGCGGGCAACGTTGCGAAGATGTAATCTCGCCAAAAGCGACGCGATCTCAATCTGTTAGGGGCATCTCGCCTTCGCGCGAGCGCGCCCTCGCAATTCAATAAGGTAGTCGCGAGCGTATCCTCCCTGCTGACACTTCGAGCTGGCATGTCCGGCTCCGTGACGAGTTTGGAGGATGGCATGCGCGGCTCAGGCGAGCCCCCGACCGCAGCCCGGCTCATCTCAATGGCACAGGTCACAGAGATGCTCGGCGTCTCGCGCGTCTCCGTCTACCGATGGACGAAGGACGGCGCCTTCCCGTCACCCATCAAGCTCAGCGAGCGCCGCGTCATGTGGCGCCAGTCCGACATCAACTCCTGGCTCGCCTCTCGACCGACGCCGCCGGCTTACACGTCTGTCTCACTCAACCACGGCGACGCGATGAATTGAGACGACATACATGAAGACGTGGCGCCAGGGCGGGCGCCGTGAACCACCCGGCCTCGCCGGGTCAATGTCGGCGAAATCAAGTTCGGTCTCCTCGTCGCGTCTCGCCCCTTCGCGACGAACAGGGCGCCCGCTCCGGTCTCCGCCGACCCCGTGAGCGGGCGCTCGCATGTTCGGCGCTCCAAGAACGAGAAGGAGTCACGGCCGTGAGCCCCGAGACACCACCAGGAAGAAGCCGATAGCCAGAGCCAAGAGGGCGCCGGCCAGGAAGGCGCCGCCGGGCCTGGTCGGCCGGTGCTTCGTGACCTGGGTAGACGGTCGCAAGGTACAGCGCCAGGGGCGTGTCGTCGCCGAGCTTCTCGACGGGTACTACCTCGTCCAGGTCTATTCGTGGATCATGGGCGAGCCGAGCACGATGGCCGTGGTCCACGTGTCGGACCTCGCGACGAAGCGCCTCGATGACGTGGGCAGCCCCGGCACCGTCGAGTTCTTCGAGGACGACGAGCACCTCCGGTTTTGGTTCGAGTACGGCGGCGGCAGGCACGCCACGCACGGTGACGACTAGGAGGAGGCCACCATGGGCGAATACGACCCCAACGCGAGGAGACACGGTACCGTGGGCCAACAACTGTCGCCGGACACCGGCGAGGCCGCCCGCTTCTTGAAGTGGCTCGACCCCGACCCGAACGCGGAATTTCACTTCCTCACCTTCGACGACGACAAGGCTCGCCGCGATCGGCGCCTCGTCCTTCCCAGCCGGAGACACCCCGAGCGCCTCACGCTCGATCGCCTGGTCGGGCTCAATCAACGCGGGGCCGGCGTCTTCGTCGCGCCGAACCGCTTCCGGGCTGGCGCGACCCGTCGCATGGTCGAGTCCGTCGAGTCAATCCGCGCTCTCTGGGTGGACCTCGACGGCGTCCCGCTCCACGAGGCCGAGCTCAATCTCCCGCCCAATCTCCCGCCCACGCTCGTCGTCCAATCGTCTCTCGGACACTTTCATCTCTACTGGCTCGTCGAGGACTTTCCCCTCGGCGCCTTCAAGGCGGCCCAGCTCCGACTCGCCGAGCTCACGAAGGGCGACATGGGCGTCGCCAAGAACGCGGCCCAGGGCGTGCTTCGTCTCCCCGGGTTCTATCACCAGAAGGTCGAGCCGTTCCGTTCCTTCGTCGATCGGCTCCCGGCGCGACCGTTCCGACGCTACTCGGGAAGGGCCGTCCTCGACCAGCTCGGTCTCGTCGAATTTCCCGACACACATGCAGCGCCGCCCCGGGTCTGAGGCGGAGTGGACGCCGGCACCTGCCGACTACCTCCGCCGCGCGCTGTCGCATCTCGACCCGAGGCTCTATCGGAGCCGTCCGGAGTGGCTTCGCATGGCCATGGCCTGCCATCACGCCACCGGCGGTCAGGGTCACGAGGCGTTCCTCGACTGGTCCGCGCGCGACCCACTCTACGGAAACTCGTGTCGTGGCGAGAACTATGCCCAGTGGCGCAGCCTCGACGGTCGCCAGGTCGCGAATCCCGTCACGGTCGCAACGCTTGTCAAAGAGCTCCGTGCCGTCGAGACCGACGCGGCCGACGAGGCCGCAGACGACCTTTTGTTTCATGACGAAATCCCCGACCCCGGCGAGCCATCGCCCGAGTTGGTCGATCTGATGCTCGATGACGTTGGCGCGTAGCGAAGGACAAAGAACATGAGTGATGAAAAGATCGCCGAGGCCGAGCGCCTCCTGGCCGCCAACAACATCGTCGGTATCGACGTGAGCTGGTTCGCCAGCATCGTGGACGAGGCGCGCGCGCTGGAGGCCGAGGGCAAGAATGCCAACCAGGCGTTCTACGCGCTCAACGGCAAGCAGAAGTGGGAGAGTGCCAAGGGCCGGGCCGCCGAGGTCGCGATCTGTCACGTCTTTGGCATCGACCGCGACGCGCCCGGCTATGTTCACCCTGGCCGCATGAAGTGGTCGGAGACGGAGAAGGCGGCTAAGCCGAAGAAGAAGGCGGTCGTGCTCCGCGGTCACAGGACCAGGCCGCGCGCCATCGAGGCGCTGTGGCCTGAGCTTGTCTATCTCGGTTCGGGCACGCTCTTCTTCGGCATGCCCGGCATCGGCAAGAGCACCATCGTCAACGACATCGCCGCGCGGGTCTCGCGAGGCGGCGCCATGCCCGGCGAACCGGAAGACACCGAGCACGATCCGCGCTCGGTGGTGATCCTGACGGCCGAGGACTCGCCGGAAGAAGTGATCGTCCCGCAGCTCAAGGCGGCCGGCGCCTGGCTGGAGAACATCTTCATCGTGCCGTCTGCCACGATCGGCGAGGAGGAGCACACGTCCATCGACCTGGCGGCCGACCTCGAGATGGTCGAGAAGTTGATGGAGAAGGAGGGTCTCCTCGAACGTGACGAGACCGACTCCTGCCCGGTCGGCCTCGTCGTCATCAGCCCGGTGACCGCCTACCTCGGCACCAAGGCGGACGGCAACAGCATGACCGCCGTGCGCGCCGTACTCGATCCCTTCTTCGCCATGCTCAGGCGTCACAAGGTCGCCTGCATCAACATCGGTCACCCGAAGAAGGGAACGGGCGACGAGATCGCCATGTACCAGAACGCCGGCTCGGTTGCGTGGGTGGCAGCCCACCGGGTGGTGGTGATGGCGATTAGCGACCCCGACCAGAACCGCTCCGGGCCGCGCCTGTTCCTGCGAGCCAAGAACAACCTGGCCGAGGGCGTGCCCTACGGCTTCGCCTACAAGATCGTCGGCGTGTCGGCCGACTTCGGCAAGGATGGTCAATTCTCCACCACCCAGATTGAGTGGGTGGGGCGCGACGACCGCGACCCCGACGAAGTGCTTGAGCGAATGAAGAAGAAGAAGAAGGGCGAGACCAAGCGCGACAAGGCGGAGAAGCTTCTGCGCCGCGAGTTGGCGGACGGCCAGGAGGTCAGGACCGCACATCTGCTGGAGATGGCCAAGGCGGAAGGAATTGGCGAGGCGACCTTCGGGTCCGTCAGGCGTGCGATCGGCGTCCGGTCGGAGAAAAAGGGCGCCGAGTTCTGGTGCCGGATGCCCGGCCCGGCCGAACAGAGCAGCATGCCGTTTTGACTCGGACGAAGGACGAAGGACCAAGGGCCATCGACAAAGAATGGCCGGATCGAGCCGTTCCTCCGAGGGGTCCTGGGGCGAACCGTATCATCATCATCATGATCAATGGCCGAAACGAGCCATTCCCGGATAGATCACTTGAACTACAAGAAGAATGGCTGAATACAGCCATTGATCATGATGATGATGATAGTCTCTGCCAAGAGGGTGTTCTTGCCGTCCGCCGGGTGCACCTCGTCAATCCCCGGCCCGCGACCCCGCCCTACCGGGTCGCCACCCGCCTGGCCGCCGAGCCCGCCCAGCGCCTTCCCTGGTCGCCTGGCCTCGTGGCCGAATTCCGGATGACTGCCTCCCGCCTCTGGTCGTGGGCCAAACGCGCCAGACTCGATCTGGCCGTGGTGGGGTGGGTGAGGGGCTCTGGTCTCTGACCCCAGGGAATAGGGGGAGTACCCCCACCCCCTGGCATAGTCTTCGTTCAAATTATTCAATAGAATAAATTCTGATGAAATAAATCAATGATGCAACTCAAGAATAAAAGGTCACCCCTGTCCCGTCGTGACTGCGGCGTGACTCGCGGCGACTGGCCGACCCCCACGCCGTTAGGTTCTTCTTGGCCGGCCGGCAGGGTGAGGGTATGGCGTCAGCCCGCTCTAGTTTTAGCGTGTGACGACTTTCAGCTCTTTCAAGCCGGCTAATGTAGCGTCCACATCCCGCGAGGATCCGCCACTTCGCCGACGAGCGATTTGAAACGGGCGTCCGCGACCCCGTCTCGTGTCCGCGTAGCTCTTTCAATTCTTGGCCGTGACAGCGGTTGAGGCAGCCACACGCAGATTACGCGCCGTCCGCAACAACTCGGCAGAGAGCCTATCCGTGCAGCCGCGTCGATATCCGTGTTGCGCCCGCTAATGGGATCACTCCGCGACCAAGATTACTGGCTCAACCTGTCAGCCCATTTCGGCTTTGCCTCGAAAGCGACCAAGTTTTCGCGTTGCTGCAAACCGACGCTGAGCGCCAATAGGCGACATCGCTCGGGACGCCAAGGGGCCAGTGATCTAGCACGGCTGCGCCAGACATACGCTTCACATCGTTCCACACGGGCACAGCCGGCAGCTACTCCACGCAGCTGGGGTTCTACGGTGCGGGCAATGCGGCTAGGCTGGCCGTATGTTCCACCAGGTCCGCAGGGGTGGGGCGGTAGGGGTACACCTGTGGTACCATCGCGGTGCCTACCTTGATCGCCCACGAGAAAAGACCTTCTGTCCCCGACGCGCACGCGCTTGGGTGTTGGTGGCCGCGATCCTGGCCTCGTCCATGGGATTTATGGACAGGATCAACATATCGCTGGCCATGCCGATGCTGCGCCAGGATCTGGGGAGCACCTTGGCCGACGCTCAATGGATCGCGAACAGTTACCTCTTGTTGATGTCGTCGCTCATCCTGATGTGCGCTGCAGCAGGCGAACGGTTCGGGTTGAGGCGAGTGTTGGCGGCCGGAGTCCTGCTGTTCACGGTTGGAGCCCTGGTTTGCGCGCTGGCATTCAACACCCCTTCGCTAATTGCCGCGCGAGCAGTTCAGGGCATTGGCGCCGCCCTCATGGTCCCCACTAGCCTGGCCATAGTGGCAAAAGCCTATCCAAAGACGGGACGGGGCAAAGCCATCGGCATTTGGGCAGCGGCCTCGTCTGTCTTGTTGGTCATGGGTCCCTTAGTGGGCGGCTCAGTCATCACGGCAATCGGTGCGTCGGGATGGCGGTTGCTGTTTGGGCTCAACCTGCCACTTGGCGGTGCCGCGCTTCTGATCCTCTGGCTGCGAGTACCGCCCGATTCCGCAGGCGAGACCCGGTATATCGATTTGACGGGTGGCCTTCTGGCAACCGCAGCCCTGTTTCTGATCGCTTTCGGTCTGACAGGTGCCAACAGCGGGGCCGGCGCTCAAGTGGATGGCCGGCTCCTCATTTTTACAGGAAGCGGCGCACTGATGCTGCTGGCCTTCCTCTTCCGCGAGTTTCGCGCCCCTGAGCCGTTGGTGCCACTTTCCCTGTTTTCAAACAGGGGCTTTTCGGGCGCCAATGTCGTTACCTTTCTGAATGACTTTGCCGTCTCTGCAAATCTCTTCTTCCTGCCCATGGCGACAATCGCGGGTTGGGGTGTGACCGCAGCTTCCGTATCAGTTCTGTTTCTGCCGCTGCCGATCATGCTCACGTTGATGTCCGAGCCTTGCGGCCAGTTGGCCGATCGCCTTGGCCCTGCCCCGCTGGTTGGACTTGGCAGTCTGGTAGTGGCAGCCGCCTGCGCCGGTCTGGCCATGACAGCGCACGATCACGAGCTTTGGTCCAGGACCCTGCCATTGATGGCGCTGATGGCCTTTGGTCAGGGGCTTCTGGTCTCGCCCTTGTCGACGGCGGTGATGACGTCTGAAGACGACCGCGACGCGATCGTTGGCTCCGGCGTGAACAACGCGATCTCACGGTCTGCGTGGCTGCTTTCGGTGGCTGCGATGGGTGCCATCGCCGCAATAGTGTTCAGGATGAGCGTTGCCGGCTCCCCGGCCGCGGAAGCGGGAGTCTCCTTCGGATTGGCACCGTCAACATCCCTGCCAGCCGACATCGACGTGATCCGAATTGCGGCAAGTGACTCTGCTTATGCGGCCATTGCCTGGATCACGGCTGCCTTGGTCGGTTTGTCCGCGCTGGTTGCTGCCGCCACCTTGGAATGGAAACGCCGAGCCCCCACCGTGCAACGGGGGTAGGGCTCAAACATATTCGCGACGACACACCCGAAATATCCGGCTGGCTAATCTCCACCTGGCGAATGGATTGCCGTGCTGCTCTTATGTTTCGGGCTTGCACCACGTCGCGAACGAGCGGACTGTCGGCAAGCCGAAGCATCATGTAACCTGCTGGTCGAGAATGCCGCCGAACGCGGAGGAAGCGACGTGGCCCTTGCGCAACCGGAGCCAGCGTGCCTGCTGATCGCCGACATCTCCGGCTATACGGGCTACCTTGCCGGCGTCGAGCTCGATCATGCGCAAGACATCATCGCCGATTTGATCGATACAATGGTGGGCGCTCTGCGTCCTCCTTTCCATCTCTCGAAGTTGGAGGGCGATGCTGCCTTCGTCTATCTCGCGGCATCCGAGATCGATGGCCTGCATCTGCAGAATGTGGTCGAAAGCGCTTATTTTGCCTTCCGGCGCCATCAGCGCGACATTGCTCAGGCATCGATTTGCCAATGTGACGCGTGCCACCAGATTCCCAATCTCGATCTAAAATTCGTCGTTCACTGCGGACAGGTGGCGCGCCAGCAGATGTCGGGCCAGGAGGAGCTAGTCGGCCGCGACGTCATCCTGATCCACCGCCTGCTCAAGAACGAGGTGAGAACAAAGCTCGGCAATCACGCCTACGCCCTTTACACCGACGCCTTCGTCAAGGCCGGGGGCATCGACCCGGCGGCTCAGAAGCTCGTTCCGCACACCGAGACGATCGACATCATCGGCGAGGTCGGCACCTGGCTCTGCGATCTGTCGAATGCCTGGCGGGAGGAGGAGCAGCGCAGGCGCGTGCGGATCACCGCCGACAGCGCACATTTCTCTCTTTCTCACGACTTTGCGACGCCGCGGCAGATCCTGTGGGACTATTTGACCTCACCGCGCCTCAGAGCGAGTTGGTCGCTTGGCACCACTTCGGCTTACGAAACCTCCGACGACGGCCGGCGCGGACCGGGAACGGTCATCCACTGCATGCACGGAAAGGATGTCGTTCTGGAGGAGATCGTCGACTGGCGGCCACCGGAATATCTGACCCGACGCAACCGCTTGCCGGTGCCTAACACGCCCGCCTTCTTGTCGACGCACGAGCTAGTCGAGCTTCCCGGCGAAGGCACCCGGCTTACCGCCTACATGGAAAAGCCGCCGCCTGAGCTGAAGGACGTGTTCGACATGATCCGAACAGGCATCGAGGAGTATTTTGCGGAGTTGAACAAGAAGCTGGTCCAGTTGGTGGAAGCCGAGGGTCTGCGAGAACGCAAGGCCGCACAATCCCAGCCGATACCGCCAGTTTCGGCCGAGCGCTTTTTGACGGAGCCCGTGACCGGGCTGGGCAGACTTGGCGAAGGGGTTTAAGGCAAAACACGTCATGACCGGGTCGGGTCAGAAGCGACGATCGAGCGACGCAATGAAGATGACCGCTTACCTCTCGAATGCCGGCATGATTTACGTTGGTGCGGACTTCGGTTGAGCGCCGATTTTGTTGAAAAAGGCGGTGGTTGAAGTGGCTGAGTCTCGCTGATTCAGTGCTGCTGGAGAGCAGGAGCTGAGTCGATGATGGGACCGCGGCAAGTTGAGCAATGTGCGCTGTTCTATGAGTTTTCGCTCGATGCGCATGTGCCTGGAGATCATCTCCTGAGATCGATCGAGCGCTTCGTCGATTTGTCCGAGGTACGGCGGGAGCTGGCGCCATTCTACAGCTCGACGGGCGCCCCTCGGTACACCCCGAGTTGATGATTTGGATGCTGATTGTCGGCTATTGCTTCGGCATCCGTTCTGAGCGGCGGATTTGCGAGGAGGTGCACCTGAACCTGGCCTACCGCTGGTTCTGCCGGCTTGGCCTTGATGGCGAAGTGCCGGACCATTCGACCTTCTCCAAGAACCGGCACGGCCGCTTCCGTGACAGCGACTTGCTGCGCAAGGTTTTTGAGACGGTCGTCCGGCGCTGCATGGCGGAAGGGCTGGTCGGCGGGGATGGGTTCGCAGTCGACGCCAGCCTGATCAAGGCCGATGCCAACAAGCAGCGTTCTGCGGAAGGGTCGGAAGACGTCGACTGGGAAGCGATGGCGCGCACGCGCCGATCGGTCCGGGAATATCTCGATACGCTCGATGAAGCGGCGTGGGGTGCTGCCAGCCAGACCAGGCCGAAGTTCATCTCCCGCTCGGACCCGGCTGCGCAATGGACGGGGGCCCTGAAGGGGCATGCCTTCTTCGCCTACGCCACGAACTACCTGATCGATCTCGACAACGCGATCATTGTCGATGTCGAGGCGAGCCGGGCGATCAGGCAAGCGGAGGTCGGGCAGCTCGCACCATGATCGAACGCACGCACGATCGGTTCGGGCTCTATCCCGAGCGGCTCGCCGCCGACAGCGCCTATGGGTCGGCCGAGATGCTCGGCTGGCTGGTCCATGAGCGTGGGATCGAGCCGCACATCCCGGTCTTCGACAAGTCGGCGCGAACCGACGGGACGTTCGCGCGCGAGGACTTCACCTACGATCACGGCAGCGATGTCTACGTCTGCGCGGCAGGCAAGATGCTTACCTGCACCGGCACACTGGTCAATGACGGAGCGACACTTCTCTATCTGGCGAGCAAGCACGACTGCGACACGTGTGCCATGAAGGCCCGCTGCTGCCCAAAGACGCCATCCCGCAGGGTGCCTCGGTCGATCCATGAAGGTGCGCGCGATATGGCCCGCGACATCGCCAAGAGTGAAGCAGGTCGAGCATCGCGGAACCTGCGCAAAAAGATTGAGATGCTCTTCGCCCACCTCAAGCGCATCCTGCGCCTCGACCGGCTCCGATTACGAGGACCAAACGGCGCCCGCGATGAGTTCCACCTCGCAGCCATCGCCCAGAACCTCAGAAAGCTGGCCAAGCTCATCCCGATGCAGCACCCGATGCCCGCCTGAGGCGGGCTCGTCTTCATCCTGTCCGTCACACTTCATCATGCTGCCGGCTCCGCAGGGCCACTTCTTCAACGAAATCCGCCAACAAGAGACGTCGGTGCGAAATCGAAATAAGCAGGTTCTCAGTCGGGTAGCCCGGCCTTAGCGAGGCCCGATGCGATGCGCTTGGCGTCGGTTGCATTGCGGAACGGCAAGCGGTTGATATGCACGTCGAAGGAATAGTCGGGATTGATGTCCTTGAGCTCGTGCCAGATGCGGCGGGCGTCATCAACCTGACCAAGGTGGCCTAGGGCAGCGACGAGGAGCGCGCGCGATAGGTCCGTTTCCGGCATCAGCAATATGCGCTCGCGGAACTGTGCTGCTGCCGTCAACCGATCGGTAGTCGACCTTGAGGCCGAGTGCATCGCTCACTTCTTCCCCGGCGCAGCCCCTTCTTGCGTAGAGGAGGCCGGACTCCGCTCTACACGGCGTAGCGGCCGATTGCCATGCAGATGGCCGTGATGACAACCAGGATCGCGTTCACTGCCGCCAGAGTAGTCAACCGTCCCAGAAGCCCTTGGCTTTCGACGATCTGTACCGGCGTTGGAGGCGTCCCCTGGCTCTGAATTGTCGTGCCCAGGACACCCATCCGATCGGCAGTCGGGCGAGAAAAGAATAACCCAATCGCCAACGACAAAATCGCAAGGAGTTCGCCGATGCCGATCACCACCTGCGGTTCGAATCCCGTCCACGCGAGGCCAGCGTAGAAGTTCCAGTAGAGCAGAAGGCCGGTAGCGACGGCGACCGCACCGGCGGCCGTCAGCCATTCGGGCAAACGCGTGCGCTGATCAGGGCCCCTGCGAACTGACCACCGATTGGTCCAGTCGCCTTGACTGTCGGCAGCAAGAAGAAGGCTGTTGTTACCGAGCCGCCGAGCCAAAACGCGCCGGCGGCAATATGGAAGATGCGCAAGACAATAATTGTGGCATTGCCCACGTTCGATTCCTCCCAATGTCCACGCCTAGAACATGGTGTTGTTGTTTGCCGCCTTTTCCGGCACAAATGCCTCACGGCCATCTCCTGCCTGAGGGTTGTGCTGCCGGTAATAGCCCCAAGACACTTTGCCACCGCAGCTTCGGGTTGATGTTGTCCGAAGGCGAGATCGTTCCATTCCCGCACGATGGTTTTATTCTTCTCTGTAAGTTCCCTCATTAAATCTCCCTCGTTACTCTCGCTCTCCGACGTAATCGCTATCTCGAAGCCTGTCGCTGATCCGCCGTTAGCAGACTTGCCCGGTTGTCAGCGGACTATCGAATAGAGGCATGCAGCAATGCCCGGACCGCGCCAAAACGGCAGAGGATTGCCGCGAACTACGCGCCTGCCGCAAGACCTGCTCCTGAAGTCCCTCTTGCCTCAAGCCGAGCGACGGCTGCCTGGTCGTCGAGCCGTCGAGCGGCATCCAGCGCGTGCGCAAAATGCGCCGCGCTCTCGGTAGTCGCGTGCAACGCTTCGGCTATTTCGCCAGCCATGGTGAAGTAGCGCAAGGCGCGCGCTTGATCGCCGGCGAGCGCAAAGTGTTGCCCGAGCCTGTGGGCATGCTCCTCCAGATGGCCGGCGAAACTCTCTTCCATCGCCTCGCCGACGCGCCGGTGAAACTCGCGGCGCTTTCGGTTGAGCATCGAGCCGTAGGCGGCGTCGCGGGCCAAATCGTGCTCGAACATGTACTCCAGTTCAGGCACGCGACCGGCCTCTCGCAAAAGCTCGGCACGCTCCAGCGACAGCATCTGCTTGCCCAATACCAGCGCCTTGTCCGAGATGCTCTTGAGAATCCGGTAGTAGAAAGCGCGCCCGATGACCGAAGCCGCCTGCAGCGTCGATTTGGTTTGCTCGTCGAGCGGTCGATGCGCGCCTAAGCAGCGCCTGCAGGCTGTCGGGAATGGGAATATCGGCGACATTGGTCCCCGCCTTCCACTGTAGACCATATTCGTCTGCAGCACGGCACCGTGGTCGATCAGCGTGCGCACCACTTCTTCGACAAAATAGGGGTTGCCGTCGGTCTTGCGTAGGATCAGCTCATGTAGTTGGCGCTGGCAGATCGGTGATGTTGAGGAGCGCGGTTATGAGAGCGTCGGTATCTTCTGCATCGAGCGGCTGTAGCATCAATTCATCGTAACGATGCGGATAGTCCGACTCGGCCACCTGCTTGATGCGCCAGGACGGCGCTTGCCGCTCGGGCCGGAAGGCGCAGAGGAACAGGATCGGCACCTCCTCGACCATCTTGAAGAGGTGGATGACGAGGTCGATTGAGGCGGGATCGGCCCATTGCAGGTCGTCGAGCACCAGGACACGTGGCCCCGCCGCGGCTGTCGCCAACCAAGCGGGATAGACATTGTTGAAGAGATCCTCTCGGATTCCCTCGGCCGAATATTCTTTCGCCGCCTCGTGCAGCACCTTGGCGGCGATCACCCGCTCGACCGCCACGGGCAGAGCGACACGACTTCGTCGCTGGCTCCTGCGGATCTGAGGCCGTTGTCGACCTTGTGGTGAATGACGTCCGGCGGATCGTCGAGCTCGACGCCGAACATTTGCCGGGCGAAATTCTGGAAAAGGCCGAAGGGCCGGTTGGCGTCGTAGGGAATGCCATGGGCGACGTCCCAGCCCTCGGCGAGCCCATCCTTCTCCCATTCCTTGAATAACTCGGCGATGAGCGGCTCTTTCCGAGCCCGGCCTCGCCGATCAGCGTGATGATGCGGCCCTTGCCCTGTTTGAGGTCGGCGAGCGCCGCATTCATGCGGGAGAGCTGCTCGTCACGCCCGATCAGGGGAGCACCTGCACCGCGGTGGCTGTCGCCCGGAGCGCCTTTCGCGCGGATCACCCGGTAGGCCGGGACGGGCTCGCTCTTGCCCTTGAGTTCGACGCCACCTAGCGCCTCAACCTCGAAATACGGTTCGATCACCCGGAAGGTATCCTGCGAAACCTGAACGGTGCCGGGAGCCGCGGTCTGTTCCATGCGAGCGGCGACGTTTACCGCGTCGCCCATGGCGGTGTATTCCATCGCCTGGGCCGAACCGACATCGCCCACCACCACCGGGCCGGTGTTTATGCCGATGCGAATGCCGAAATCGATGCCCATCTCCTTGCGGATCTCTTCGGCAAAGAGACGGACGGCGGCGAGCATGTCGAGGGCGGCGAGAACGGCGCGCTGCGGATCGTCCTCATGCGCGGTCGGTGCGCCGAAGAAGGCGAGCACGGCGTCGCCCATCAGCTTGGCCACCGTTCCCTCATAGCGCACGATCGGCGCAGTCAGACGCTGGAAGGCCCTGTTCATCAGATCCGTCCAGTCCTCCGGGTCGAGGTTTTCGGCCAGACCGGTCGAATTGACCACGTCGCAAAACAAGGCCGTGATCACGCGCCGTTCGCCGCGCATCTCGAGTTTCCCTGGCGCAGGTATGGGATTTTCAGGCCCAATATGGCTGGGTCCATCAGGTGTGGTCGGCATGGCGATCTCCACGGCCGTTTGGAATGATTCTAGCATTTTGCCGACTGATGGTCTCTACTCACGCATCGCGCCGTCGTCGGGGCTCCGC